>NZ_JBHYJD010000001.1:0-580745 GCF_042740555.1 Nonomuraea sp. NPDC059007
CTCGGCGAACCGGGCCCGCCCAGGCGGCGCGGCCGCGCCCGGGGACGGAACGGCGGGCGCCCCGCCGCGCTCACCCAGGAGCAGCTGGAGCAGGCCCGTTCCCTGTACGCCGACGGTCGCGCCGTCGAGGAGATAGCGGCCCGCTTCGGCGTCTCCCGCGCCACCGTCTATCGCCGTCTCGAAATCTAACCATTTTGCGAATTAGTTTTTGAGAAGGAAGGGTCGGCGGAGACGCGAGCCGCGTGGCGCAGGATCCTGGAATTGCACAACTCGGGCACGTCCAGCGCGATCGAGTGCCCGGTGCCCGGCACCAGCTCCACCTCGGCCGACGGCAGGACCCTGGCCAGGCGGCGGGCCTCGTGCGCGGAGTCCTGCATGGTGCTGTGCGCGCCGAACAGGATGTGCGTCGGCACGGAAACGGCGGCGAGTTCCGCGTCGGTGAGCGGAACCATGGCCGGTAGCGCCGTCTCGTACACGTACGAGCCGAAGACCGCGGTGCGCATGTCTCCTGGCCGGTTCACCGAGTCGGTGTACAACATGCCGGCCAATGCGCGCCGCAGCGGCGACGGCAGGTACAGGCCGAGGCCGCAGGCGATGGCCCAGGCGTAGTGCCGGAGGTCGGCCACGCGAAAGGCCGCGGGGTCCAGCAGCGTCATTCCCGCCACCCGCTCCGGGGCGTGGATCGCGGTCAGCAGCGACTGCCAGCCGCCATAGGAGAAGCCGACCAGGTAGACGGCGGGCGCCCCGATCCCGTCGAGCGTCTCGGTCAGCCAGCGCACGATGTCGTTTCGTCCGGCGAGGGCCCGGGTCTGCGCACTGCGGCCGACGGCACCGAGAGGGTCGACGAGGTAGACCGGATGGGCCGCGCCGACAGGGCCGCTGCTGTAACGCCACCCCAGCGAATTGCCGCCCATACCCGGCAGGAACACCACCGGCAGTCCCTCCGCCGCGCCCGTGCGGTACAGGCGCGTGGTGCCGTAACCGGTGGCCACGTCGAGCGCCTCCAGCGGCTCCGGCCAGGTACGGATCTCCGCGTCGTAGTCCGCGAGATACTTCCGCCTCGCCGAATCGCTGCGGAAACGACCGATGCGCTCCATGCTTCATCCTTTCTCCGAACACCATTCTTGATACATGTGTATCATGGATGGGTGTCGAGCAAGGTCAGCCATGAAGAGCGCCGCCGCCAGATCGCCGAAGCGATGGTCACCATCGCCGCCACCCGCGGCCTGCACGCGGCCAGCATGCGGGAGGTGGCCGCCGAGGCCGGCGTCTCACTGCGCCTCGTGCAGTACTACTTCCAGACCAAGGAGGAACTGCTGCGCGCCGTCCTCCATCGCCTCGGCACCCAGTTGGGCAGCCGGATGGCCCACGCCGTCGCCGGCTCGGCCACTCCCCGTTCCCATCTCCGCGACGCGATGACGTCCCTCCTGCCCACCGACGAGGAGAGCCGCCGTATCGTGCTCGCCTACACCGCCCACTACACCCTCACGCTCACCGAGCCCCACCTGGCTCCGACCGGCCTCGCCCACGCGGGAACCCTGCACGATCTGATCGCCGCCAAGTTCCGCGAGGCCGCCCAGGCGGGCGAACTCCGGCCAGACGTGGATCCGGGCAGGGCGGCGCCCATCTGCCTGGCACTGGTCACCGGCCTCCAGTCGGCCGTACTCGCCGGACAGCACACACCTCAGGAGGCCACCGACCTGCTGGGAGCTCATCTCGACGGGCTTTTCACCCGGATGTGAAACGACTCCCCATCAATCGAGGTCACCCGGTTCGAGGACGAAGACCGGGATCTGACGGTCGGTCTTGCGCTGGTATTCGGCATAGTCCGGGTACGCGGCCACCGCCCGGCGCCACCAGAGGGCCTTTTCGCCCCCGGACACCTCGCGGGCCCGGTACCGCCCGGTCACCGTGCCGTCCTGAAGCGAGACGTCCGGCTCGGCGACCAGGCTGGAATACCACTGCGGGTTGACCGGCGCGCCACCCAGGGACGCGACGGCCGCGTAATACCCATCGTGCTCGACCCGCATCAGCGGAGTCTTGCGCACCTTGCCGGTCTTGGCGCCCCGGTAGGTCAGCAAAACGGTGGGCAGGTCACGGATCGTGACGCCGTCGGTCGTGCCGGTGCGCATGATCTGCTCGACGTGCTCGCGGACCCACGCCGACGCGCTCGGCTCGTAGTCATCGGCTTGATCGACGGGCCGGTGGCGGGAGCGCCTGGTGTCCACGTTGGCGGTCAAGGTGGTGAGGATGCCGGGTAGGCCCGCCACCGTGCCGGCGGGCAGGCCGTACACGGTCTCCTCCGCCAATGCGACCCAGAGTCGCTTGATCTGACCGACCAGAGCCTTGCCGCTGTCGGTGAGCTCGACCACGCTGGCGCGTTTGTCGGTGGGGGCGGGCGTACGGCGGATGTGGCCGCCCGCTTCGAGCTTGCGGCTCATGAGCGTGACACTGGGCGGCTCACAACCGAGCGCCTCGCTGAGCTGGGCCTGGATCATCGGGCCTGTCCGGTCGAGTTCGAGCAGGAGCGCCTCCTGTCCGGGGTGCAGGCCGAGCGGATCCAGCAGCGCCGCGGCTCTGGCCCGGTGGCGCAGGCTCAGCAACCGGATGGCCTGGTTGAGTGCGTCGGCTTGCTCGAAGTCCATGAGCCCTCCTTGACAGTTTAGTTATCCGCATAACTATTATGCGCATAACTAATCCTAGCCGACAATGAGGAGCAGGGCATGACCGCAAAGGTCGCCGTCATCTACTACAGCGCGACGGGCATGGTGCGCGCTCGCGCGGGCGGTCGCCGAGGGGGCCGTCTCGGCCGGGGCCGAGGTGCGGCTGCGACGGGTCGCCGAACTGGCGCCCGACGGCGCCGTCGACCAAGGACGGCAGGACGGGCCGATCGCCGAGGCCGCGGTGGAGGATCTGGCGTGGGCCGACGCGTTCGCGTTCGGCACGCCGACCCGGTTCGGCGCACCGGCCGCGCAGCTCAAGCTGTTCATCGACCAAGCCGTCGGGCTGTGGCACGGAGGCGAGCTGGCCGGCAAGCCGGTGACCGCCTTCACCTCGGCGTTCCACCGGCACGGCGGCAGCGAGGCCACGATCTTGTCGCTGGGCAACGTCTTCTACCATTGGGGGTCGCTGATCGTGCCGCCCGGATACACCGATCCGGCCGTGTACGCCGCCGGGGGCAATCCGTACGGCACATCGTTCGTGAGCGGCCCGAGCGGGGACGGCCCGGACACCGCGGCGCTGGAAGCGGCCAGGTACCAGGGACGGCGGCTGGCCCAGATCACGATCCGGCTCCGCACCGCCGATGCCGGCGAAGCCCTGGCCGCGACAACCTCGCAGACCGCGTGACCGGCACCGCGACACGGCAGACCGGCCGCGCCTGGATGATCCTGTCGCTGGCGTGCGCCTGCCAGTTCATGGTCATCCTGGACGCGTCCATCGTCAACGTCGCCCTGCCCGCCGTCCGTGAGGACCTCGGCTTCACGCCCACCGGCCTGGCCTGGGTGGTGAACGGCTACCTGCTCACCTTCGCCGGGCTCATGCTGCCGGGCGGCCGCGCCGCCGACCTGTTCGGCCCGCGCCGTACGCTGGTCGCCGGGCTGTTCGTGTTCTCCGCCTCCAGCCTGGCCGCCGGCCTGGCAACGGCTCCTGAGGTCCTGGTGGCGGCCCGCCTCGTACAGGGCGCCGGAGCCGCCATGATGGCTCCGGCGACGCTGGCCGTGATCAACACCTCCTTCACCGGGCCGGGCGCGCGTGCCAAGGCGTTCGGCGCCTGGTCCGCCGCCGGTGGTGTCGGCGGGATGGTCGGCGCGCTCGCGGGCGGCGCCATCACCACCGGCCTGTCGTGGCGGTGGGTCTTCCTCGTCAACATGCCGATCGGCGCGCTACTGATCGTCGTGGCCCTGATCTCCCTGGCCGCCACGCGAATCCGGCGGCAGTCGCTCGACCTCACCGGCGCGGTCACCGGGACCGCTGGGCTGGCCGCGCTCGTCTACGGTGTGATGGAGAGCGCCGATCACGGCTGGTCGTCCTGGCTGGTTCTGGGGCCGGTGGCGGCGGGCCTGCTCCTGCTCGTCGTCTTCGCCGCGGTGGAGGCGCGTTTCGCCACCCGGCCGATGATGCCCCTGCGGCTGTTCAGGATCCGGGCGGTCGCGGTCGGCAACGGCATGCTGCTGCTGTTCGGCGGAATCGCCATCGCGATGTGGTACTTCACCTCGCTGTTCCAGCAGAACGTCCTCGGCTTCAGCGCGCTGCAGGCCGGGCTCGGGCAGACACCCGCGGCGGTGATGTTCATGGTGACCGCGCGATGGGCCGCGCCGCTGCTGCCACGTACGGGTCCGCGCGCTCCGGTGCTGGCCGGCAGCGCCCTCTTCCTGGCCGGGTTCGGCTGGCTCTCCCTGGCCCACGCCGGCAGCGGCTACGTCACCGGCGTGCTCGGGCCCACGCTGCTCGTCGCGGTCGGCATCGGGCTGACCTTCCCCACCCTCATGGCGGTGGCGACCGCCGACGGTCCGGAGGAAGACGCGGGCATCATCGGCGGCCTGGCCCAGACCGCCAGTCAGGTGGGCGGGGCGATCGGCCTGGCGGTGCTCACGACGGCCGCCGGCTACAACCTGGTCTTCCTCATGGCCGCCGGGCTCGGCCTGGCCATCGCGGTGGCCGGACTGCTGCTGCCGCGGCACCGGCCCGGCTGACCGTTCACCCGCCCAGGACGTCGAGTGACAGCCCCGTCAGCTCGCCGGCCAGGTGCGCGCGGGAACGGGCCCTGGTACTCAAGGACAGATCGTTGACCAGGGTCATCGCGCTCTGGACGAGCACCCTGGCCTCGTCCTGGGTCAGCTCGGGGCGTTGGGCGGACAGCAGGCCGACCCATTCGAGGATGTAGTCGTGCTGGGCTCGGCGCATGGCGCGGAGCTGTTCGCCGGGCAGGTGCATGACCTCGGTGACCAGCATCGCGTTCAGCTCGCTGTGCGCCAGGGTGTTGTCGACGTAGGAACGCAGCACCGCCTCCAGAGCCTCGCGCGGGCCGGAGCTGGATGTCAGCGCCTGGGCCAGCGCCAGTTGCAGCCCGTCGTTGGCCCGGTTGAGCGCGGTGATGAGGATCTCGGCCTTGCTGCCGAAGTGGTTGTACACGCTGGGCCCCGCGATCCCCGCCGCCGCGCCGATGTCCTCCATGCCGACCGCCTGGTAACCGCGCTCGTGGAACAGCGTGATCGCCGCGGCGAGCAGCGTCTCCCTGCGCGAGGTGCGGGCCAGCCCCGCGTTCTGCCTCACCTCGCCCGGCCCCGCCGGGCTCAGCCGGGAGGTGTGGCGCAGTGCCTGCCCGATCTCCACCATCAGGCTCTCGAAGCGTGCCCTCGGCAGCTCGACGGCGTGGTACGAGGGACTTGACAGCGCGCTCAGCACCGCCCAGGCCAGCAGGTCCGCCTCGTCCCGCGGCCGGTCGAGCAGCCCGGCGACGCGCTGGTGGATCGCCCGCTGATGCTCGCGCACCCCGACGGTCTGGGCGGCGGAAAGGTGCCTGGCCTCCCGCCGCCACAAGACGCCGAGCTGGCGGTGGTCGAGCACGTAGCGGGCGAGCGTGCCCACGATCTCGTCCGGTGTGGCCTCGGCCAGTGCGGCATCGAGCCTGGCCAGCCCGTCGAGGATGACCTGGCCGAGGAGCTCCTGCTTGCCGCTGAAGTGGCGGTAGAGCGCGCCCGCGGTGATGCCGACGGCTTTGGCGATCTCGTCCATGCCGGTGGCGTGGAAGCCGGACCGGTGGAAGTGATCGAGAGCCGCAGTGAGGATCTGCTGCTTGCGGTCGCGCGGGCGCCGCCTGGTCGTGGTCATCGCGCCGATTGTCTCAGGTGACCGCCCTGTCGGCGCCTTCCCAGTACGGCCGGCGTAGCTCCCGCTTGAGGATCTTTCCGGCCGAGGAGAGGGGCAGTTCGCTGACGAATTCGGCGCTGCGCGGCGCCTTGTACCCGGCGATCAGGGTCTTGGCGTGCGCCCGGAGATCCTCGGCGCTTGCCGTACGGCCGGCTCTGAGTACCACGACGGCGTGCACGCGCTCGCCCCATTCGGGGTCGGGCACGCCGATCACGGCGCAGGCGGCGACGGAGGGGTGCTGGGCGAGGGCGTTCTCCACCTCGGCGGAGTAGACGTTCTCGCCCCCGGAGACGATCATGTCCTTGAGCCGGTCGACGATGTAGACGTATCCGTCCTCGTCCATGTACGCGCCGTCGCCGGTGTGCATCCATCCGTCGCGCAGCGCCTGGGCGGTCTCTTGAGGTTTGTCCCAGTAGCCGAGCATGACGTGGCCGCCGCGCACCACCACCTCGCCGACCGTACCGCGGGGCACCTCCCGGCCCTCGGGGTCGACGATGCGGACCTCGGCGTGCGGGGCCGCCCGGCCGCCGGAGCGCAGCTTGGTCCCGTCGCGGTGGTCGGCGGCGGTGAGGAGCGTGGCCACCGGCGACAGTTCGGTCATGCCGAAGGCCTGGACGAACCCGGCGCTGGGGAAGGCGTTCATGGCCCGCGTGAGCAGGGACGCGGGGATGGGCGAGGCGCCGTACAGGATGGTCTTGAAGCTGGAGAGGTCGTGATCGTCCAGCGCCGGGTGGTCGACGACCAGCTGGATCATCGCCGGAACCAGTACGCCGCTGTCGGCCCGGTGGGTCGCGATCGCCTTCATGACGGCCACGGGCTCGAACATGGGGATGATGACGTGGGTGCCGCCGATGAGGTTCTGCGCGGTCCACGCGGACAGGGCGGCCAGGTGGAACATCGGCGCGGCGTGCAGGAGCCGCCCGCCCGGGACGGTGAAGCTGCCGCCCGCCTGGCTGCCCAGCGCCGAAGTGATCATGTTGCCGTGGCTGAGCATGACGCCCTTGGGGAAACCGGTGGTGCCGCCGGTGTAGAAGATCCCGGCCAGCGTGTCGCCGCCCGTACGCGAGTCCTCGATCGGCTCGTGGGCGGCGAGCAGGTCCTCGTAGGCGAGCATGCCGTCCGGGGCGGGCCGCTCCCCGCAGTGGATGACGGCGTCGAGTACGTCGGCGAACATGGGCGCCGCGGCGGCGAACGCGTCGTCCACCAGGAGCACCCGCGAGTCCGACTCCTCCAGCGAGTAGCGGATCTCCGGCGGCGCCCAGCGGATGTTCACGGGGTTCACCACGGCGCCGATCCACCACGTGGCCAGCAGGTATTCGTGGAAACGGTCGGAGTTGAGCGCGAGCATCGCCACCCGGTCGCCCGCCGCGACGCCGAGCGCGCGCAACGCGGCCGCCAGCCTGGCGACGCGGTCCGCCGACTCGCGCACGGTGCGGGTCCTGTCGCCGAAGACGGTGTAAGGGCCGTCGGGGCGTTGCTGAAGGGCCCGATGCAGCCCTTGGGTCAGGTACATGTCGTGCTCCTACAGGGATCTGGCGATGAGTTCCTTCATGACCTCGTTCGCGCCGCCGTAGATCTTCTGGACGCGCGCGTCGGCGTACATGCGCGCGATCGGGTACTCGCGCATGTAGCCGTATCCCCCGAACAGCTGCAGGCATCGGTCGACGACCTGGCACTCCACCTCCGTGAGCCACCACTTGGCCATGGAGGCGGTGGTGGCGTCGAGCTCGCCGCGCAGGTGCAGCTCGACACAGGAGTCGGCGAACACCCGTCCCACCCTGGTCAGGGTGGCGCATTCGGCCAGCTCGAAGCGGGTGTTCTGCATGGCCATCAGCGGCTGGCCGAACGCCTGCCGCTCCTTCACGTACGCGACGGTCTCCTCCAGCGCCCGCTCGGCGACGGTCACCGCGACCACACCGATGATCAGCCGTTCCTGCGGCAACTGCTGCATGAGGTGGCCGAGACCCCGTCCCTCGACGCCCAGCAGGTTCGCCGCGGGCACCCTGACCTCGTCGAAGAACAGCTCGGAGGTGTCCGCGGCGGGCATGCCGATCTTGTCGAGCACCCGCCCGCGCCGGAAGCCGTGCTCCACGACGATCAAGGAGATGCCGTTGCCGGTCTGGGCCACCACGATGACCAGGTCGGCGCAGCCGCCGTTGGAGATGAACGTCTTGGACCCGGTGACCAAGTAGTCGTCGCCGTCGCGCACCGCCTTCGTCCGGATGCCGCGCAGGTCGGACCCGGCCTCCGGCTCGGTCATCGCCACCGCGCCCACGACCTCGCCCGTGGCCATGGGCGGCAGCCAGCGCCGTTTCTGCTCCTCGGTGCCGTAGGCCAGGATGTAGTGCGCGACGATGCCGCTGTGCACCGCGTTGCCCCAGCCCGAGTCGCCGATCCTGGCCTGCTCCTGCAGGACCGCCAGGTCGTCGGCGAAGGTGCCGCCGCCTCCGCCGTACTCCTCGGGGATCGAGCAGCACAGCAGCCCGACCTCGCCCGCCTTGCGCCAGAAGTCGCGGTCGACGTGGTGCTGGGCCTCCCAGCGTTCCAGGTGCGGCACGGCCTCGGCCTTGAGGAACGCGCGTGCCGTATCGCGCAGCAGGTCGCTACTCATAACCGCCGCCGCAGACAAGGACCTGCCCGCTGACGTAGTCGGATTCGGGCAGGCAGAGCAGGAACACCGAGCCCGCCGCCTCTTCCGGCGTGCCGCCGCGGCCGAGCGGGATCATCAGCTTCATCGTCGCCATCAGGTTCGCGTTCACCCCGACCTTGATCTCCTGCCCCTCGACCTCGATCGAGGTCTCCTGGGTCAGCCTGGTCTCGATGAGGCCGAACGCCACCGCGTTGACGTTGACCCGGTAGCGGCCCCACTCCTTGGCCATGGTCTTGGTCAGGCCGACCACGCCCGCCTTGGCCGCCGCGTAGTTGGCCTGACCGGCGTTGCCGCCGAGGCCCGCGATCGAGGAGATGTTCACCACCTTGCGGTGGTGCTCGACAGGATGGGCTTTCAGGTACGGCTGCGCCGCCCGGAGAATCTGGAACGGCGCCTTCAGATGGACGTCGAGGATGGCGTCCCACTGGTCGTCGGTCATCTTCTGCACGACGTTGTCCCAGGTGTACCCGGCGTTGTTGACGATGATGTCGAGGGCGCCGAACGACTCGGCGCAGGTGTCCACCACCCGCCCGCCGAAGCCCGGCTCGGTGACGCTGCCCGGACAGGCGACCGCCGCCCCACCGGCCGCCTTGATCGCCGCCACCGTCTCCTCGGCGGGCTCGGCGTCCAGGTCGTTGACCACGACCGACGCGCCTTCCGCGGCCAGCTTCAACGCGATCGCGCGGCCGATGCCCCGGCCCGATCCGGTGACGATGGCGGCTTTGCCGTTCAGCTTCACAGTGCTCCTTCGATGATCGCCTGGCCTTTGAGGGTGAGGGTGCCGTCGTCCAGGGTTACCGTCAGGTCGAGGTGGGTCAGCCCGTCTTCGGCACGGGTCACGGTGGCCTCGCAGACCGGCCTGCCGTACAGGGGGGTGATGGCGGTGAAGCGCACCGCGTAGGAGCGGATGCGCTCCTGCGGAACCAGGGCGGTCAGCAGCCGTCCGAGGTAGGCCATCGAGAGCATGCCGTGGGCGAAGACGTCGGGCGCACCCGCGCCACGGGCGACGTCCAGGTCGATGTGCATGGGATTGTGGTCGCCTGAGGCGCCCGCGTACAACGCCAGCGTCGTCCGGCTGATCGCCGGCAGTTCGAGCCTCATGAGGTCACCACGATCGTGTTCGTCAGGTCGGCGATCGGCTCGCCGTCGCGCGTCACCTTGGTGGTCCTGACCAGGAAGCGCAGCGCGCCCCCCTTTTTCGTGTAGTCGCCGGTGAGTGCGCTGTCGAAGGTCAGCGTGTCGCCCGCGTAGGCCATGGCGTGGTAGGTGAAGCCCTGCTCGCCGTGGAGTACCTTGCGCAGGTCGATGCCCAGCTCGGAAATGAAGGCGAAGGCGTCGTCCCGGCACTCCATCTCCAGGCAGAACAGGAACGTCGGCGGCACCGGCAGGTCGGGGTGCCCGGCCTTCACGGCCGTCTCGACGTCGGTGTAGAGCGGGTCGTTCTGGCCGGTGGCCTTGGCGAAGAAGCGCAGCCTGCCGCGCTCGACCTCGACGGTGCTCATGACACCTTCTCGTAGAGCGAGACGACGCAGGCGCCGCCCAGGCCCAGGTTGTGCTGCAGCGCCAGCCGTACCCCGTCGACCTGGCGCGCGCCGGCCTGTCCCCGCAGTTGCCAGACCAGCTCGGCGCACTGCGCGAGGCCCGTCGCGCCCAGGGGATGTCCCTTGGACAGCAACCCGCCGCTGGGGTTGGTGACCACACGCCCGCCATAGGTGTTGTCGCCGTCCACGACGAACCGCTCGGCGGTGCCCTCGGGGGTCAGCCCCAGCGCCTCGTAGGTGATCAGTTCGTTGGCGGTGAAGCAGTCGTGCAGCTCGACGACCCCGATGTCCTCGGGACCGACGCCGGCGCTCTCGTAGACCGAGCGCGCGGCGTTCGCGGTCATGTCGTAGCCGACGACCTTCATCATGTCGCCCTCGTCGAACGTGCTGGAGGTGTCGGTCGTCAGCGCCTGCGCCCTGATCGCGACGTCCGGGGCAAGTCCGTGCCGCCGGGCGAAATCATCGGAGCACAGGACGGCCGCCGCGGCCCCGCAGGTGGGCGGGCAGCACTGAAGCCTGGTCAGCGGTCCGTAGATGTGCGGGGAGGCCAGCACCTCCTCCTCGGTGAGCGGGTCGCGGAAGACGGCGTAGGGGTTGTGCGCCGCGTGCCTGCGGGCCTTGACGGAGATCTTCGCGAACGTCTCGGGGCGGGTGCCGTAGCGCTCGGCGTAGGTACGGCCGGCGCCGCCGAAGTACTGGGCGGCGAAGGGCGCCTTCTCGTCGGCACCCTGGATGCCGGCCATGGTGGTCGCGCTGCGCGACATCGGCTGGGGGCGGTCGTCCCACACCGTTCGCAGCGCGCCCTTGCGCATCTGCTCGAAGCCGAGAGCCAGCACGCAGTCGACCGCGCCGGCGGCCACCGCCTGCCTGGCCAGCCAGAGCGCGGAGGAGCCGGTGGAACAGTTGTTGTTGACGTTGATGATCGGGATGCCGCTCTGGCCCAGGCCGTAGAGGGCGGCCTGCCCGCTGGTGGAATCGCCGTAGACGTAGCCGACGTAGGCCTGCTGGACCTGGTCGTAGCCGATCCCGGCATCGGCGAGCGCGGCCCTGGCCGCCTTCTCCCCCATGACGTCGTACGGCTCGCTCGCTCCGGGTTTGGTGAAGGGGATCATCCCCACACCGAGCACATTGACTCGCATCGCTCTCCTCCAGACACTAATCACCATTTACTTTTTGGCATGCATGGCTCTGTGTCAAGAGAGGAGAGCTGTCCAGTCGCCTATCGAACATTTACCCACACCTGGCGGGCCGACAGGCGCGACCCCCTTGTCCGAGGCAGGATCGGACGGCGTCGGCCAGGTTCGACGCTCGCGGGTCGTCGGGGTCCGCGAAGCCGATCGATCCAGGCCCGAGCATCGGGAACGGCGCGGCGTTGTCGACGTGGGTCGCCTCAGGATTCGGGGGTGGGTTCCATGCCGGCGAGGATGCGGCGCAGGCCGTAGTCGAAGGCGTCCTCCCTGGGGCCGCCGTGCGCGTCGGACTGGGTCGCGTACAGGCGGCGCAGCCGGGGGTAGGGCTGGACGGCCTGTACGGCGAGCGGCCACACGCGCTGCATCCAGTCCTGCTCGTCAAGCTGCTTGCGGGCCAGCGTGTTCCTCCAGGCGGCCTCGACGATGCTCGCGCCGGTGACCCAGGAGACGAGGGTGCTCAGGGCCAGGTCGGCCTCCTCCAGCGTGAAGCCGGCGTCTTCGAGGATGCCGATCATGTGGTCGGTCTTCTCCATGAGCTGGGGCCCGAGGAAGGCCAGGCCGGTTTCGGCGGTCAGGGAAGCGAACCAGGGATGGCGCAGGATCGCCGCGCGCAGGCTGCGGGCACAGGCCGCGGCGGCGGTGCGCCAGTCGGCGGGGTCGTCGAGCACGGGGATGTCGATCTCGCCGTAGACCTGGTCGACGACGAGTTCGATGAGCTCGTCCTTGCCGCCGACGTGCCAGTAGAAGGCGGTGGCGGCGGTTTTCAGCTCGGCGCCGAGGCGGCGCATGCTGAGCGCCTCCAGCCCTTCGGCGTCCAGCACCCGGATCGCGGTCGCGACGATCAGCTCCCGGGTGAGCGTGGGCGCCTTCTTCGGTGGTCGTGTCCACACCGACGGTGGCTGGTCCGGGCCTGTCGCCATGGTTCCTCCTGAGCTCCCCGCCACTGTACTGCACGCCGTACAGCGCTTGCGTACACTGTTCATCATGCGTACGGTGTGCTCATCAACTGCACGCCGTGCAGGCCCTTGAAGAAAGGCCCCGACCATGACCGACTCTCCGGTGACACTGCCCATGTCCCGACCCGATGATCGTCCCTGGGATCCACCCACGGAGCTCACGCGGCTGCGCGAGGAGAAGCCGCTGTGGCGGATGACCTTCCCCGACGGGCACCTGGGCTGGCTCGCCCTCAGCCACGAGCTGGTCCGTTTCATCGCCGGCGACGCGCGGTTCAGCTCCCGCTACGAGCTCATGCACTACCCCTCGGCGGACGCGGGGCAACTGCCGCCCGCCCAGCCGGGTGACCTGGGCGGAATGGACGCCCCGCAGCACACGCGGTACCGCAAGCTGCTGGCGGGCAAGTTCACCGTGCGCCGCATGCGGCTGCTGACCGAGCGGATCGAGCAGGTCGTCCAGGAGTACCTGGACGCGATGGAGGCCCAGGGGCCCGGTGTCGATCTGGTGGAGGCCTTCGCCAAGCCGGTGCCCGCCGTGGTGATCTGTGAGCTGCTCGGCGTGCCGTTCTCCGACCGGGAGGAGTTCCTGAGCAACGCGGCCAAGATCGGCGGGCTGGACGCCAGCCCGGAGGAGCAGTACGCGGCCTATGTGGCACTGGGCGAGTACATCGCCGGGCTCGTCCGGGCCAAGCGGGACGACCCCACCGACGACCTGCTCAGCGACCTGACCACCAGCGACCTGTCGGACGAGGAACTGGCCGGGCTCGGCAGCTTCCTGCTGGGGGCGGGGCTCGACACCACCGCGAACATGATCGGCCTGGGCATGTTCGTCCTGCTGGAGCACCCCGAGCAGCTCGCGTCGCTGCGCGCGGAGCCGGAGCTGGCCGGCAACGCGGTCGAGGAGCTGATGCGCTTCCTGACCATCACCGCCGTCGGAGCCAGGACCGCGCTGGAGGACGTCGAACTGGGCGGAGAGCTGATCAAGGCCGGCGAGACGGTCACGGTCGCGGTGCAGGTGGCCAACCGCGACCCCGAGCGCTTCCCCAACCCCCACGTGCTGGACCTGCGCCGGGACGCCTCCGGCCACCTCGGCTTCGGCCACGGCATCCACCAGTGCCTGGGCCAGCAACTGGCCCGCGTGGAGATGCGGGCGGCCTTTCCCGCGCTGCTCGCCCGCTTCCCCTCGCTCGAACTGGCGGTTCCCGCCGGCCAGGTGCCCATGCGCCACGGTCAGGACTTCTACGGCGTGCACCGCCTTCCCGTGACATGGTGAGCCTCCTGCGGGCCGCGCACCGGCCGCTGGTCATCGCCTCGGGCCTGCTCGCCGTGGTCATGCTCGTGTCGCTGGCCGGCATGGTGGTGGACGGGCGTACGCTCCTGGGCGAGTCGGTGTGGGTCAAGCCCCTGAAGTTCGGCTTCGCCTTCGCCCTGTACGCCGTGACGCTCGCCTGGCTGCTCACGCTGCTGACCAAGGCCAAGCGCTTCGGGTGGTGGCTGGGCACCGTGATCGCGGTCTGCGTGGTCGTCGACGTCGGCGCCATCACCTTCGCCGCCGCCCGCGGCACCTTCAGCCACTTCAACCTGGAGACCGATCCGGTCACGAGCTTCACCACCCAGGTCCTCATCTACGGCGTGCCGCCCGTCTTCGTCTCCAACCTGATCATCGCGGTCCTGGTGCTCGTCCAGCGTGTGGGCGACCGGGCGATGACGACGGCGATCCGGGCCGGGCTGGTCCTGGCCGTCCACGGTACGGCGGTGCCGTACTGGATGGCCTTCGTCGGCGGCATCAAGGAGCGCACCGTGCTCAACGCCAACGGCGAGAGGGTCAAGATGGTGATCGGCCACGGCGTCGGCGACCCCGACGGCACCGGCATGCCGCTCACCAACTGGAGCGTCACCGGCGGCGACATGCGCGTGCCGCACTTCATCGGCATGCACGGCATCCACGCCCTGCTGATCCTGACCCTCGTGCTGGGCGCGCTGGCCGCCAGGGTGGCGTGGCTGCGCGCCGAGAAGGTACGCGCCCGGCTGGTCGGCGTCGGCGCCTTCGGCTACATCGGGCTCACGGCGCTGGTCACCTGGCAGGCGGCGCGCGGCCAGTCGCTCGTCCACCCCGACGCGGTCACTGCGGGCGTCTTCACCGCGATCGTGCTGGCCACTCTGGCCGCCGGGGCCGCCGTGATCACCGGCGCCAGGAGAGAGCCGCGGCTCGTGGCCGCGGAAGGGCCGGAACATGCCTGACCTGATCTCCGCTGCGCACGACCACAAGACCCTGCGGGCCAAGAGGCTCCGCAATCGCGACCCCGGAAAGTGAGAACAGCCATGGACATCATTCTGGACAAGGACAAGTGCATCGGCGGCGGCATGTGCGTGCTGTCCGCTCCCGCCGTCTTCGACCAGGACGACGATGGCATCGCCGTCCTGCTCGACCCCCATCCGCCCGCCGCCGGGCGGGCCGCCGTCCGGGCGGCGGCCGTCGTCTGCCCGGCCGCCGCCATCACCGTCGAGGAAGGGCGGGCTCACACCGTGTAACCGGAGGCGAGGGCGATGACGCCCACCACGGTCATCAGGAGCGCCGAGCCGGGGTGCATGGCGATCGAGACGCGGATGTCCTTCTCCTTCCAGGCGAGCCAGACGCCCGGGTACAGGAAGACGAGCTTCGACAGGACCGTCCAAGGCGCCCAGAAGTGGTAGACGGAGAAGAAGAAGGTGTTGAAGAACGGCGCCCACTTGCCGAGCTGCGGGAGGCGGGGCAGCAGGAAGCCGCGGAAGTAGTACTCCTCGACCAGCGGCAGGGTGAAGCCGGTGAACGGCGCGCAGATGAGCAGCGTCGTGAGCACGAGGTCCGGCGAGTAGCCCTGGAGGTAGGCGGCGCCGTCGGGGCCGGCGCCCTGGTAGTCCACCCAGGTGAAGAACCAGTCGTAGACGATGTTGTCCAGCGGGGTCAGCGAGAGCGAGACCACGGTCATCCACACGAGGCACGCGGCCCCGAGCCAGAAGACCTTGCGGCGGGAGAGCGGCCGGTCGTGGTTTCGGACGACGCCCTTCATCGTGAAGCGGCCGGTCTGCTTCTTGCCCAGCCACAGCAGGAACAGCTGGAGCGGGAAGAGCACGATCGCGAGGGCGATGGCCCAGGCCATGAAGATCGGGTAACCCATCGCCCGGACCAGGGGGGCGGCGACGAACGCGTACACGGCGACGATGAACGCGCCGGGCACCAGGTGCAGTGCGATGGAGAACGGGACGGAGTGACGGTCGGCGAGGAGCTTCGCGACGAAGCCTTTCGTTTCGGCCGGGGGCCGCTTTGCTGTATCCATGCCGGGAAGTCTGGCTCCGCGGCCTAACACGGACCTGACATCGTTCTGATACGGCTACCGGCCGCCGTGCAAGGCGCGGATCACGGCGTGCGCCATGACCGGCGCAGGGCGTCGGACAGGTCTCCGGCCCGGGGGTGGCGCAGGACCAGCGCGGGTTTGACGCTCCGCCCGGTGCGGCGTTCGAGTTCGGCGGCGAGCCGCGTGGCCAGCAGGGAGTGGCCGCCCAGCCGGAAGAAGTCGCTGTCCCGCTGGATCGGCCCGGCGGCCAGGGTGGCGCGGAAGGCGGCGAAGACCGTCCTTTCCACCTCGTCTTCGGGCTTCTGCGTCGCCTCGGTCCGCTGCGCGCGCACGTAGTCCTCGGCCAGCAGCCGCTTGCGGACCTTGCCGTTGGGTGTGACGGGCAGCTCGTCCAGCACCACGATGTCCACCGGCACGTGACTGCCCGGCAGCCGTTGTGCGCAGTGGTCGCGCAGGCCGGCCGCCGGTTCGCCGGGCGGCTCCATGACGACCGCCGCGGCGACGGCCCGGCCGAGCGCGGTGTGCGGCACCCCGAACACGGCCACCTCCCGGACGGCCGGATGGGTGCGCAGCGCGGCCTCCACCGTCGCCGAGGCGATGTTCAGCCCGCCGGAGACGATGACGTCGTCGGCTCGTTCCACGAAGTACACCAGCGCGTCGTCGCCGAGCCGGCACAGGTCGCCGGTCGCGATCCAGCCGTCGGCCAGGTAGCGCGTGCCCGTCTCGGCGGTGCCCGCCGGCTCCAGGTAGCTCAGCGCCGGGCCGGTGTCGCGGAGCCAGAGCTCCCCCACCTGCCCGGGGGCCACGTCGCGGCCCGTGCCGTCCACCACGCGCGCGTCCCCGCCCAGCCGGCCGAGCGCGGGCGGGCGGCCGGGCAGGCACCGGTGCTGAAGTCCGGCGCCTCCCTCGGCGATCGTGTAGACGTTGAAGATCCGCGCTCGCGGGAACACCTCGGCGAGGCCGTCCACGGTGGGCTGGTCCAGCGGAGCCGAGGACGACACCACCGACCGGATCCGCGCCGGTGCGCGGCCCTGCGCGCGCAGCGCGGCCACGGCGAGCCGCGCGGTGGTCGGCACCAGGCTCATGGCGCTCACCCGATGCTCGTCGATCAGCTCGGCCAGCCGTTCCGGCGCGAACGGCTGGCCGAGCACCACGTGCACGCCGTTGATCAGGCAGCTCTTGAGCACGGACTGCGCCGCGTTCGTGCCGATCGCCACGGCGGTGAACAGGGCGTTGAGCTGGGCCGCCGGGACGTCGCCGTCCTGCGGCCAGTCGTCGGTGAGGGAGCTGTGGCTGCTCAGCACGGCCTTGGCCGCGCCGGTGGTGCCGGAGGTGAGGATCACCGCCGCCGGATCCGTTTCCGCGCGAGGCGCCGTCTCCGGCGACGGCGGTGTGGCTGCCAGGTCGGCGGCGTCCGCCACCCATCCGCCGAACGCCACCCCCTGGGGCTTTTCCCCGGCGACCAGGCCGGCCGCGCCCACCCGGGCGGCGGTGGACGACAGGTGCGCCGGGGGGACGGGGGCGCGTACCGGAACGGCCACCCCGCCCGCGGCCAGCACGCCCATGAAGCAGGTGACGAAGCGGAGCCAGTCGCCGTCCTCGAAGGCGAGCACCACCCGCTCCCCCGGCCGCGCGCCGCGGGCGGAAAGTCCCGCCGCGACCCGCCGCGCACCCAGATGCCAGCTCAGGTAGTCGAGTGTGCCCACCCCGTCGACGGTGAACGCCGGCGCCGCCGGGTGGGCGGCCGCCCTCCGGGCGAGGACGTCATGCAGTAACCCGGGCAACAGTGGTCCCTCCCCGCGCATGGCGTACCGGGCGATCGTCTCACCATAAGCACCACGAAGTCGCCATGATCAGACCACTCAATTGGGATAAATGTTCATCATTGACGCTATTACCGCTATTTCTAAGAATCAGCCTCGAAATTCGCACCGATAGGAGGTACGAAATGGGGCACAGCGATCTACCACGTGACAGCTGTGGTGGCGTGCGCCGGTGCGGCGGCAATCTTCTCGTCGCCAACGCCGTGCAGCCGAAAGAATCGGCCGTCCGCCGCAATGTCCGGGCGGTGTCCGAGTTCTGGTCAACGTTCCGGGCATCCCGCAAGATGCTGAACAAGAGCCGGTAACTGTTCCTTGCGATCAGAAACCAGCATGACTGGAGGGGTTTCGGACGCCCTGTCCGAGCCCCTCTACTTGCGGCCGGAGGACGGCGCCCTCGACCGTGATCCACTGCGCCTGGTGACCTCGGCGAAGCGGTTCTCACTGGAGCGACTGGCGCTGCTTCTGGACGGGCTGCCGTTCGAGGCGGAGTTCCCGCCGGAGAGCCCCTGGGAGGGCGTGGTACGGCACCGCCCGCCCCTCGACCTTCCTCCGCTGGGCTCCACCGACGACGCGGCACTGGGCGAGGAGTTCGCCGCGGCCGTCTCGCGCTGCCTCGGCGACGCGGAGTCCGCCGTGGTCCTGCTGTCCGGCGGCATGGACTCGTGGGCCGTCTTCGCGCACGCCTGGCGCCAGACGCGGCGGGAGGGACGCCGGCTGAGCGCGGTCGTGTGGAACCTGCGCGACCAGTTCGGCAAGGCCACCGCCGCCCTCGTCCACCGCCAGCTCCAGGCCGTGGACATCTCCTGCGACCTGCACGTCCTGCCCGCCGAGTGGCAGGCGCTGCCCGAGCCGCGGTGGTCGCCGCTCGGCCCACGCCACGACTACTACACGCGCCTGCACCAGGCCACCGTGGATCACGCCGCGGACATCGGGGCGAGCGTCCTGCTCAGCGGCCAGGGCGGCGACGAGGTGCTCGGCGCCTGGAACCACCTGTCCGCCTCGCTGGCGCGCGGGCGCAGGTGGCGCGACCTGCGCAGCTACCTCACGAGCTTCGGCCAGGCCGACTCCCTGGTGGAGGTGGCGGGCGAGGCCGCCGCGATCGCGGCACGACGGCTGCCGCCGCACCTCTCCTTCCAGCTCTACGTGGCGACCGCGCTGCGCGACGTCGTCAACAGCGGGCGCCCATCGGTGCTCACGGACGGCTACCGCGAGTCGGTCAGGAGCTGGACCGAGGGCTGGCTGGCCGACAGGTTCGCGTCGTTCCGGGAAGCGGGCGGCGACTGGACGACGGCCAGCCTGCGTGACTCCATCTTCCCCTGGGCCTACGACGCGCATCCGCTCGGCGCTCCGATCCGGCAGCGCTCGCCGTTCGTGGACGAGCACTTCGTGCGGTACGCCTTCGGGCTGCCGCCGGCCACCCGGTTCCGGGCCGAGGGGCCGTACCCGTACCAGTGGTACAAGGCGCTGCACCTGCGGCTGCTGCCCGCCGCGCTGCGCCCGATGCTGCCGGGCTACAAGCAGAGCTACTCCGACGCCTTCCGGCGCTACGTGCTCGACGTGCTGCCCGAGGAACCGCCGCTGATCGAGGAACTGGGGCTGATCCAGCCTATGGACCGGCTCGACCTGGAACGGGTTCATCCACGGCTGCCCATCGTGGTGCGCAACGTGGACCGGTGGGTGGCGGGCGCGCTGGAAGCCGGCGCCGAGCCGGCCCTCTAGCATGAACCGCCCGGCACGCAGGTGGTTCGGCGCGGAACCGGCCGTCAACCTCGCCCTGTCACCCGACGGCCGGGCGGTGAGCTGGCAGAGCGAGCGGAAGCCTGGCCTGTTCGTCTGGCGCCGGGAACACGGCGTGCGCGCGCTCCGGACCGGCCGCGCCCGGATCGTGGATCACGCCTGGTTGCCCGGGAGCGGCGCGCTGGTCGCGGTCGTGGCCGGCCGTACCGAACGAGTGATCGTCCACGACGAGGCCACCGGACGCACTTCCGACGTCACGCCGGAGGGCCTCGGCCGGATCCACGTCGTGGACCGCGACCAGCCGCGGCGGCGGAGCCTGCTGCTGGGCGGCACCGGCGCGGACGGCCGGGCGGCGTGGCACGTCCTGTCCTCGCCCGGCGGGCAGGCACGTCACGTGCCCGCGCCCGGCCCGGCCGGACGCCTGTTCAGCGACGCCGGTGACCGGCCGTGCGCGGCCACCGCCCGCACCGAGGACGGCTCCCTCCTCGTGTACGCGGCGGAGGCGGACACCTGGCATGAGGTGTGGCGATCCCGGCCACCCGGCTCCCTGGTCACCCACCCCGTCGACGTCACCGCGGACGGGCTGGGCCTCTACCTGTCCGGCCCCTGCCGCGACGGGTTTCTCGGCGTACGCCTGCTGGACCTGCGTACCGGCAAGACGCGGACCGTCCTGGAGGACGGCGAGCACGACCTGGACGTCGTGCTGCATCCGGCGACGCGCGTCCCGCAGCTGGCGCTGGTGTCGGGAGCCCGCCAGGGTCTCCGTGCGCTCGGCCCCGAGCTGGCCGCGGACCTGTCCGACCTCACCTCCCGCCATCCGGGCGAGCTCGACCTCGTGGGCCTGACCAGGGACAACACCGTCTGGCTCGGACGGCTCGACGACGGCGAGTCCGCGCCCAGGCACCTGCTGTGGGATCGCGGCGACGGCACCGCGTACCCCTTCACCCCGGGGCTCCCGAAGCCTGGCCTGATCGCGCGCAGGGCGAAGCGGCGGGCGCTCGCGCCCACCGCCGTCGTGGCCGTTCCCGCCCGCGACGGCCTGGTGCTCGACGGCTACCTGGTCACGCCGTCCGGGGGCGCGCCGCCGTACCCCGGTGTGCTGCTCGTGCACGGCGGCCCGTGGTCGCGCGACGTGTGGGGCCTGTCCGCGCAGGCCCAGTGGCTGGCCGAGCTGGGATACGCGTCGCTGCGCGTCAACTTCCGCGGCTCGGAGGGGTACGGCACGCGCTTCCTGGACCTCGGCCGTGCCGGCTGGGGCGGCGCGATGCACGACGACCTGGAGGACACACTGCGCTGGGCGGCCGAGGAAGGGCACCTCGACCCGGACCGGGTGGCCATCATGGGACAGTCGTACGGCGGGTACGCGGCGCTCATGGCCGCGACCGCCCGGCCGAAGGCGTTCGCGCTGGCCGTGGCCGTCTGCGCGCCCACCGACCTGGTGGCCTTCCTGCGGCACGTGAAGGGGTCCTCGCACCACGAGCGGGCGCATTTCCTGCGCCGCGTGGGCGACCCGGACGACGACGCCGGCCGCCTGCGCGCCCGCTCGCCCCTCACCCACGCCGCCGGCTGTCATACGCCGGTGCTGCTGGTGCACGGCAGGGACGACCCGCTGGTTCCCTTCACCCACGCGACCACCATGGCCGCCGCGCTCGCCGAGCATCGCCGTCCCCACCACTGCCTGGTGCTCTCCGGCGAGGGCCACGGCATCACCAGCCCCGCCAACCGGATCCGGCTCGCCCGGGTGGTTGGCCGCCAGCTCGCGTACCACCTCGCAGGGAGGCCCGCATGACCAGCCCTCAGGACACGCACCTGACACCGGCGCAGGCCGCGGCCGGGGAGCGTCCGTCCTTCCGCTACGTCGCCGCCCCCGACCGGCTCGCGCCGTTCGTGACCCGCCCGGCCTACCGGGAGACCGGCTCGGAACGGGCCGCGAGCCCCTCCACCGGCGCCTACTCCCTGGCCGCGCTGGCCACCTGGTTCACCTGGCCGGCGCTGAGCACCGACCTGTTCCCCGCCGCGCCGTGGACCGGTCTGGAGCGCGTACGGCACGCGCCGCCCCGCCCCCGTGGCCACGCCCGCCCCGGCGAGCTGCGCGACCGGCTCGAAGCCGCGGTCGAGCGGGCGATCGGCGACCGGGAGCACGTGGCGGTCGCCACCTCGGGCGGGCTCGACTCCGCCGCGCTGCTCGCCGTCACCGCCCGGGTCTGCCGGCGTACCGGCCGCCGGCTGCTGACCGTCACCATGGACATTCCGGACGACCGGGGCCGCCGCCCCAAGGTGGTCGTGGACCGGCTGCTGGACTTCCTCGGGCTGCGCTGCCTCCACCTGCGCGTGGACACGGCCCCCCGCCGCTGGCCGGAGCCGGACTGGTGCGAGCACGGCCCCCGCTTCGACGGCTTCCCCCGGCTGCACCGCGGGATGGCCGAGCTCTCCGCCGGCGCGGGCGCGCAGATCCTGCTCCACGGCAGCGGCGCCGACCAGCTCCTGGAGGCTCCCGGCTACATGGCCGCGCGGCTGGCCGGCCGGGGCGCCTTCGGCGATCTGGCCGCCTACCTCAAGGACGCCGCGGCCGGCGGCGGGCCACCCCTGCGGGAGCTGACGGCCGTCCTGGCCGGAGGGCTGCACCGGGGGTTCTCCTCCGCCCTCTACTGGCCGACGGCCTGGCCGCAGCGGACCCGCGAACCCGGCTCGGCCCTGCTGACCGAGGAGGTCCACGAGGCGGCCTGCGCCTGGGAACAGGACTACCGGCGGGAGTCGGCGAGGATCGCCGCCGAGGCGGGCATGTCCTGGGCGGAGGCGCTGATGATCCACCGCACCTTCCCGTACGACGTCGTCGTAGCGGCCACCGAACTGCCCGAGGCCGCCCCCTTCTACGACCCGGCCTTCGCCGAGTACGCCCTGCACCTGCCGGCGGCCGCCCGCTACTCCTCGGCCTACGAGAACGAATATCTGCGCAGGAAGCACCTGGTCACGGACTTGCTGCCGGACGGGATCGGCTCCGTGCTGCCGCCGTACCGGCAGCGGGGCTCGCGCTCGTACTCCCGGTACTGGCGGCTGACGCGCGTGGAACCTTCGCTGGCCGTGGAGCGGGGGCTGCTGCGGCCGGACTGGCGCACGCGGTGCCGGGACACGTTCGAGGTGGCCACGGCCAGCGCGGTGGAGCTGTGGCTGCGCGGCGCGGAGGAGCGCGGGGCACGCGCGGCCGGGATCGGGGCGACGGCGTGACCCGGGCCGTTCCTGGCGTTCCTGGCGTTCCTGGCGTTCCGGTCAGTGCTCCGGGCAGGGTCGACGTGGCCGCGCTGGCGTTGTACCTGTCGCGCCCGTCGCTGGTGCTGGGGGTCTATCCCGGTTCTCCGCGGGAGGAGACCGGCTGGGACCAGCCAGGCTCGGCCGATGCGCGTGAGCTGGGCGGGCGGCTCGTGGAGGCGGTCCGCCGGGCCGTCGGGCCCCACCGGACGGTGGCCGTTCTGCACGACGGGAGCCTGGGCGCGACGGCGTTGCTGGCGGCGGCGGACACGGCCGGGAGGGAGGCGGGGGCCGAGGTGACCGTCGTGGTGGCCGACCATCCCGACCCCCGGGGCGCGAGCGTGGCGGTGCCGGCTCAGCAGGCCGTCGCGCTTCTCGGCGGGCGCCACCGGTTCCTTCTGGCCGAAGCCGACCGGCTGCCCGGCCCCAGGTTCCGGGGAAGCGAGCCGCGCGGCCGTACAGCGCGGAAGGAGGGTCGCGACGGGTGGAATCCCGTCGCGCCCGATCTCGCGCGGACCCCGCTGGTACGGGCGGCCGAGGCCAGGGCGGCGCAGCTCGGGGCGACGGTGGTCCTCACCCCGGACGGCGGCGAAGAGCTCCTGCAAGCCGGCCCCTCCGGCTTGCGGGATGTGCGGGCGGCGGGCCGCGGGCTGGCCGACCGGTGGCAGGCGGAGGGTGTCGCCGCGGCGCTCGCGGACGCCGCCGCCGTGCTGGGACGGGGCCCGGCGGCCCGGCGGCTGCGTGCCCGCCTCCATCTGGCGCAGGCGCCGTTCGCGCGGGTGCTGGGCGGGCCGCCGCGCGTGCTGGCGCCGGAACTGCGCGCCCACGTGGAGGCCTGGACGGCCGGGTGGGTCAGCCGGCTGGCCGAGGAGCTGGCCGGCGAGCGTGACCCGGTCCGCGCGTACGTGCGGGCCCGCATGGCGCGCTTCGCCGGCCCGTACCCGGCCGCGGTGGCCGCCGCGGCGCCGGTTCCGCGCGCGGCGCCGTTCCTCGATCCCGGCTTCTCCTCGTGGGCGCTGCGGCTGCCCCAGAGCGCCCGCTACGACGTCCGCGGGCCGACGCCCCACCTGCGACGCAACAGGTTGCTGACCTCGCTCGTCCCGCGGGCAGCCCACGACGCGCTCCCCACTGCGCCCCCTCCCCCGGCCACCGGCGCGATCCCCGGCGCGGCCGGCGAGTATCCGCTGTGCCGCCGGCTCGGGCTGCTGGCTCCGGAAGAGGAGGCGCCGGCGGACGTCAGGACCAGGCTGACGGTCCTGGAGGAGTGGCTGTCGGGGGCCGAGCGGGTCAGCCCAGGCCGAAACGGCGGTTGAACGCCTCGCCGAACGGGCTCACGAAGCGGCGCCGTACGGCTCCGCCCAGGGCGGACCGCAGCCGCATGCCGGGCGCGGGCCGGGTGCGCCCGGTGGTGGGCTGCCAGAAGAACGTCACCGACGACGTGGTGCCCGGCCCTTCGACGAGGTGCCCCCAATAAAGCGGGATGTAGAGCGCCTCACCCGCCCGTACGGTGCACCGCAGCGGCGAGCCCGGCCCCTCCGACACGGCGGAGAAGTCGATCCGGCTGAAGTTGAACCGGTAGGAGTACCACGGATGGAAGTTCAGGAACCGATGGTCCTCCGGCGGATACAGCAGCACGTCCTTGGCCCCGCTCACCTGGCACAGCAGGGCCTGTTCGCTGCTGTGGTAGTGCAGCGCGGTCACCGTGTCGCGGCCCAGGAAGAACGCCAGCCCCAGCTCCGGCGCCCCGTTCAGGCAGCCGGGAACCGACAGGTCCTCCGCCAGCTCCGGCAGCAGGTCCAGCAGCGGCGCCTGGGCGAGGTAGCAGCGCTCCGCCTCCCCGGGTGAGGTGAGGATGTCGAGGTAGCGGTCCATGCGCAGATAGGAGTGCACCCAGCTGCCGTAGTAGGACCCGGACGGGTAGAACTCGACGGGCACCCGCGTCGCTCCGACCCGCTCGCGGAAGTAGCCGGGGTTCCAGCGGTCCAGGGCCGGCCAGCCGTCCAGGGCGCCTTCGAGGAGGACCGGCCGGCGTGCCCGTTCGAGTTCTCGCACGTCACCGATGTCCGCGGCCCGGCGCCGGGGCACCTCGGCCGCGCGGATCGTCCTCCCGGCGGGCAAGCCGTTCCCCCACCTCTCGCTGTCACCGTTCACTGCCCCGGACTCCTTTCGCCTGTCACCGTGGGCCGCTCCCGACGGCGGGTGCCCGTCGCCCACGACGAGTTCCCCCCAGTTCTCCGTCTGCTCGAACGGCCACGCCGGCGTCGGGGGCGGGCCGGCTCCCGTCTCCAGCCACCGTCCCATCTCGGCCAGCAGCCGCTCGGCGTCGAGCCGCTTCTGGTCCAGCGCGCCGCCGGGCAGCCACGCGCGCAGCCGGTCGAGGCGCGCGGCGGCCTCGGATCCGGCCGCCTCGGCTTCTGCGGCGAGGAGCGCCAGCCAGTCCCGGTCGGGGTAGTACATGTCCTTCGCGCGTGCGGTCAGCGCCGCGGCGGCGTCCGCGTCGATGATCTCCTCCCGTACGGCCGCCGCCAGCGTCGCCCTGATGTTGACCATGGGTTCGGACATCGGGCGGTATCCACCCTGCGCCGGGGCGTGCAGCACCGCCACCTCGTCGTCGTCGGTCAGCAGGCCCAGGCGGTACTGCTCCGCCACCTCGCCCACCGGGATCATGCCGAACGCGGCCAGCTCGGCGGCCCGGAGCGCGCCCATGCTGGCCGCGCCGTACACCCTGATGCCGAGTGAGAGGGCGTAGAGGATCTCCTTGTGCCAGACGGCGGGGACGCGCTCGAAGTACCCGTCCACGATCCCGATGGCGGACGGGCGCTCGCGGGCCGCGCGGTAGACGCTGCCGAGCTCGGCGGGCGGGCGGTAGTCGGCGGGCAGGATGCGCGCGGCCTCCTCGACCGGCAGCGTGGGCCCCAGGAACACCACCGGCGGACGCCGCTCCGCGCCCCTCACTCTTCCCATGGCCGCCACCGCAGTCCGGGCACGACCGCCTTGACCACCGGCACGCCCAGATCGCCGATCGTCAGATCGACCACCACGGCCGAGGTCGCTCCGGTGGCCGCCAGCCTGGCCACCAGCCAGTCCAGGTCTTCGTTGGTCGTCGGGTGGTCGACGTCGGGCGCCTCGGCGTAGTCGCGCGCGGGCCGGTCGCCGGTCGCGTCGCCGACGGCGCGCCGCTGCTCGGGGTCGAAGTACCAGGTCTGCCGCTCGCGGCCGATGTCGTCGCGCGACCCCACGATCACCGTCGCCCTGGCCTGCGCCGCCTCGGTGAGGGCGCGCGACAGCGCGATGGCCCGGCGCGGATGGCAGCCGGAGCCCTGCGTCTGGGGCAGCGGGTGGTACCAGGGCGTGTCGGTCTCCACGGCCAGGCAGTTGAAGACGGGCGCCCCGATCTCCGAGGTCAGGTCCCAGATCAGCACGTCGATCCCGGCCCGGCGGAAACGTCCGAGCAGAGCCTGGCAGCCGCTGTCGGTGATCGACTCCGGCCGCACCATCCGCCGTGCGGCGAACATGTCGCCATCGTCCTGCGCGGCGACGATGGCGTCACGTTCGACGAGCTCGCACAGGGCGTGGACGGCGGCCTCGATGAGGCTGTTGCCGGAGGCCAGGCCGTTGGAGCCGTTCTGCACGGAGTGGTCGCCCGGCGCGATCGGCACCCGCCAGTCGCAGTGCACCGCCTCGTACGGCACCCAGACCGGCTCCCGGCTCATCAGGTCCCAGCCGTGGACCCAGCGCATCGCGCGGTCCGGGGCGTACCCGCTGCAGGGGCAGCGGACGAGGGTCATCGGGTCGAGTACGGCCTCGCCGCGGGCGGCCAGCGCGCGGAAGCTGTCGTAGCGGAGCGGGAGGTGGTGGGTCTCGGCGTGCCACAGTTCGAGCGACTCCATGATCGCGGAGACCTTCGCGGCCTCGGCGGTGACGCCCTTGCCCTGCGAGACGGTCAAGCTCCGCGAGGCGGGGCGGATCGCGCACCAGACCGGGATCCCGATCCGGTCCATTCCGGTCACGTTCGCGACGCGGGTGATTCCGGCGACGGCCATGGCGGGCGACACCCGTTCGAGGGTCGCGGCCGGGCTCACCGCTCGATCCGTGCCGTCGCGGTACTCCTTGCGGATCGGCCGCGCCCATTCGGCGGCCCAGCGGCCGGATAATTCCCTGACATAGGAATGAGAAATGAGTTTTCCCCCTATTGCCGCATCCCGGTGGACGGTGTTGTGCGCGCGATCTTTGATCTATGCTGCCGACCGATAACCAAAGAGACAAGTGTGCGATTGGGGATATGAGTGCCCACGCGGACGTTTCATGACATTCCCCCGTCAAATGACGGCAGGTTCGAGGGTCGTCCGAGTGACGTGGCCGTGCTGGGCATACCCGTCGACTCCGGCACCGGCGGACGGCCGGGCGCGCGCTTCGGCCCCGCGGCCATCCGCGACGCGTCCACGCTCATCTCCGGCAATCTCTACCACGTCGGCCTGGAGACCGAGATCTTCGAGCACCTGCGGATCGTCGACGTGGGCGACGTGCCCGTCACCCCCGGCCAGCACGACCGCAACCTGGACGCCGCCGAGAAGTGGGTGCGGGAGCTCATGTCCGTGACGGAGCAGGTGGTGGTGCTCGGCGGCGACCACTCGGTACTGCTGCCGGTCCTGCGTGCCGTGGCCGCCAAGCACGGCCCGGTGAGCTTCGTGCACTGGGACGCGCACGCCGACACCTGGGACGGCGGCCCGGAACGCCTGCTCACCCACGCCACGGCGGTCCGGCGCGTCATCGAGGAAGGCCTGACCAACCAGGTGTTCCAGATCGGGCTGCGCGGCTACGGCCCGTCCAGGGAGACCTTCGCCTGGGCCGGGGAGAACGGCGTCGAGCACTGGACCATGATGGACGTGGAGGAGACCGGGCTCACGGACATCATCCAGCAGGTGATCTCCACCATCACCGGCAAGGTCTACATCTCCATCGACATCGACGTGCTCGACCCCTCCTACGCGCCCGGCACCGGCACCCCCGAGCCCGGCGGCCTGACCAGCAGGGAACTGCTCGCCGGCATCCGTGACCTGGTGCTCAACACCGACGTCGCCGGCATGGACGTCGTGGAGGTCGCGCCGCCGTACGACCACGCCGACGTCACCGCGCTGGTGGCCAACCGCTGCGTGCTGGAGTTCCTGGCCGGTACGGCCCGCCGCCGGGCCGCCGGCTAGCCGGACCGGTCGGCGTACTCGGCGCACAGCCGCGCGTAACTGCCGCCGAGGGAGAGCAGTTCCTCGTGCGAGCCGTGCTCGACCAGGACCCCGTCGTCCAGCACGAGCACGCGGTCCGCGGTCTGCGCCGTCTCCAGCCGATGGGTGATCAGCAGGACGGTCCGCCTGCCGCGCTCGGCGCGCAGCCGCTGGATCAGGGCGGCCTCGGCCTGGACGTCGAGCGCCGCGGTGGGCTCGTCCAGCACCCAGACGGGCGCGTCGCGGTAGAGGACCCGCGCCAGTGCCAGGCGTTGCCACTGGCCGCCGGACAGGTCGCGGGCGCCGGGGAACATCCGGCCGACCAGGTTGTCGGCTCCGTGCGGCAGCCGCGCGACGAGCCCGTCCAGGCCGCCGGCCCGCAGCGCGAAGTCGAGCCGGTCCTGGTCGAGCGGCCGGTCCGCCCGTCCGAGACGGACTGATTCGGCCACCGTGAACTCGTAGCGCCCGTACTCCTGGTAGAGCACGCCGATCAGCTCCCGCAGCCGGTCCTGGTCGAGCTCCGCCAGGTCGGCCCCGTCGATCAGGATGCGCCCGCTGACGGGGCCGAGCAGCCCGAGCAGGAGCTTGACGAGCGTGGACTTGCCCGCCCCGTTGCGTCCCACCAGCACCGTGAACTCACCGGGCCGGAGCGTGAACGACACCTCGCGCACCACCGGCGGCCCGCCCGCGTAGGCGTAGCCGACGCCCTGGAACTCGACCGCCGGCACGTGCTCCACGACCGCGGGCGCGGCCTCGGACGGCCGATCAGCGGGCAGGGCCGGGCCGTACGCCAGCGCGACGAAGTCGGTGAGGTAGGCGGCGTGCTCCTCGATGTCGACCGCGATGGTGAACAGGTCCACCGTGCTGGCCACGAGGGTGTTGAAGGCGGTGAAGACCAGGAACAGCTCGGCCACCGTCAGCGCCCCCGACCGCGCCTGACCGGCGGCGAGGTAGTAGGCCACGACCAGGCAGACGGCGCTCAGCACCCCCGCGACCAGCCCGCGCGCCACGCTGTGGCGGCTGGCCGCGACGACGGCCCGCAGCGCGCGCCGGCTGACGTCGTCGTGCATCCGCGTGAACGGCGCGGCCAGCCCGTAGCTGCGCACGTCCTTGGCCAGGTCGTAGCGGACGAGCAACTCGGTGAGGTAGTCGCGGCGGCGCTCCAGTTCGGTGGTGCCCCGGCGCGCGAGATAGATGGCCCTGGCCTCAAGCCGCCGCTGCACCAGCAGCGGCACGCCCGCCAGCAGGGCCAGGCCGATGAGCCGGACGTCCAGGACGGCCAGCACGCCCACCATGCCGGCCAGCGAGACGATCTGGCCGCAGAACTCGATGAGGATCCCGGCGATGGCGGCCGGTCGCCAGGTCACTCCGTCATGTGCCCGCGCGACCGCGTCGTACCAGGCGGGATCGTCGAAGCGCTCCAGCGGCGCGAAGCCCGTGACCCGCAGCAGACGTTGCTCGGCGGTGATGCCGACCAGCTCGGTCAGCTCCTCACGGCGCACGGACATCAGGGCGCCGAGCGCCACCCGCGCGGCGGTCAGCCCGCCGAGCACCAGGATCCACGTCGTCGCCCGGCCGTCCTGGCCCTGCGAGAACGCCTCGACGATCTCGCGCACGATGAGCAGGAGAGCCGCGGGCAACGTGGACACGACCGTGGACAGCAGCAGAACGAGGACCAGGAGCCTGGGTGAGGCCTCGAAGCAGAGCCGGATCGCCACCCTGGCCGCGCCGGCCCCGCCCTCTTTCCCGGGCCGGCGGGTCGACGTCACCTCCGACCGGACTCCACGTCGAGCAACCGGGAGGCCGGGTGCGGAAGGAGCTCGTGCCAGCTCTCCTGCCGGTCGGGCAGCAGGAACTCCACCTGCCGGACCCGCAGCGGCACCCGCAGCCAGCGCCGCTGGTCCCAGCCGGTCGCCAGTTCCTCCCAGCCCGGCACGCGCGGGTAGTGGTGCGGGCGCAGCGAGGCGAGGCAGACCGCCTCGCGCGCGGACTGGTAGCGGTACTCCACGGCACCGCGCAGGTACGGCGAGCGGTTCTCGTCCACCGCCCGGGTCGCCAGCGCGTGCATCACGACCACGTCGCCGGGCCCCAGGTCGGGGGCCCGCCACCAGTCACCCTCGCCCGGCCCGACCTCGGCTTCGACCCCTCCGGTGTCCAGCACGGTCAGCGGCCGCACCCCGGGCACGGTGCGCTCCCTCAGCACGCGCAGCGTGCCACCGTCGGCCGGGAACGGGGTGAACGGCACCCAGGCGGTCAGCACGTCCGGGGTGCCCTGGACATAGGTGTGCTCCTGGTGCGGCGGCACCCAGAAGCCGGGATGCACGAGGCTGACCTGGCGCCGCGTGTGGTTCAGCAAATGCTTGCCGAGGATGGCCCGCATCACCCCGACGACCTCCGGCGCGTGCGCGAGTTCGTGCATCAGCTCGACCCGCTGCAGGTCCTGGTACATGCGCCACCAGCGGGGGCTGCCGTCGCGGCGGTTGGCCGCCGGGCGCGGCTCGGTGTCGTCGCCGTCCTCGGCCAGCCACTCGTGGCGGTAAAGCACCCCGGTGAACCGGGCGCGCAGCTCGGCCAGCCGCGTCCGCGGCAGGAGGCCCCTGAACAGGAGCATGCCGTGCTCCCGCAGGCGCCGCCGCAGCGCGCCGGGATCGCCGGCGATCGGGGTGGAGTCCTCGGCGACCACCGTGACGCCGTCGTTCTGCAGGCTCATCATGCTCCCCAGGCGTTTCGCGGATGAATGCTCACTCGTAGTGGTTGAACACCACGGCGTCCTGCAGCCACGCGCTCCGCGCCCGCCAGAACGCCATGCCGTCCTTCCAGGTCGGGTTGACCTCGGCACGGAACATCCGCGCCCGGCGCCGGCGAAACTCCGCGATCGCCGCCTCGACGAGCGCGGACCCGATGCCGCGGCGCCTGCTCTCCTGCCGGACGTAGAACTCGCGGACGGAGCCGATGCGGAAGTCGTTGACGGACTGGGTGTGGATCTCCCCGCTCAGGAATCCCTCCAGCTCGTGCCCGGTGCCGGCCACCAGGCAGAACGACAGCTCGTCGGTGAGCGCGGCCCGCAGCAGATCCCTGGTGCCCTCAAGCGGGTCGCGGGTGAACGCCTCCACCTCCGTCACCTCGGGCCGCGCCGGAACGGCCACGCCGGGCCCCCAGCGATCGTAGGAGAGCAGGGGCACATGCTCACCGGCGTTCAGGCCCCACAGCACCAGCACCTCTTCGACGTCCCGCTCGGTGATCGGACGGACCTCGTACGGCACATGCCCTCCCTGAGTGGTGCTCACTCCGCCCCGCCTTCCGACAGGGCGCCGACCGGGTGACCGACGTACTCGGCGGCCACCTCGACGGCCAGCGCCTCCACCTCGCCGCGTACCTCCGCTTCCAGCAGGACCGACGGCTCGGCGCGCAGCCAGGACGCGGCCAGCAGCAGCCACAACATCGGGCGGGCCGTGCCGGTCGTGTTCGTGGTGCCCCGGTGCCACAAGCGCACGTCGCGCACCAGCACGTCTCCGGCCCGCATCGCGACGCGCTCGGGTGGTCGTGCCCGCCGCCGTTCCTCCAGGAGTTCCTCGCGTACGCACAGCGAGCCGGGACGGTAGACGTCCTGGGAGGCCAGTTCGTGAGTGCCCGGCCAGACCTCGATGCTGCCGTTGTCCGCGCCGGTGTCCACCAGGGCGATGTTGACGGCCAGCATGAACGGCGGGTGCGCGGCCACGCTCCGCGGCCACAGCGGCTCCCAGTCGGCGTGGACCGGCTGCGGCCGGGAGCCGGGCAGCACGGTGTGCCCGTGGTAGCTGAGCACGCGGGGCTCGGCCAGCGGCTCGCGGCACAGGGCGAGGACGGCCGGATGGCCGAGGAACGCCGCCACGTGCCCGTCGCCGCCGCCGGGTGGCCGGTGCCGCATGTGGCCGTCGTCGTAGGCCCTGAGCACGTCGTGGTGGTCCACCAGCACAGGGACCTCCGCGAGCATGCGCGCACCGACCTCGCGGGCCATGCCGGCCAGGCCCGTACCGGTGAGCAGCACCGCGCCGTCGGCGGCGAGGGCCCCGGCCGCGGCGGGCAGCCACGCGGCCTGGCCGGGCGAGACGTCGAAGGACCGCACGGACGGGGACGGTGCCATAGGACCTCCGGCTCCGGAGTCGGGCAGGATGTTATCAACGGGCTTGGCGGACATGTCAATGATCTCCATCGGGGGGCGGGGCGGCGTCCCAGTGTCGTTCGGCCGGGCTGTCCCCGCCGGCCGCGCGGGCGTGTGCGAGCAACAGGTCCGGCCAGTCGTCGTCCCAGAGCATGGGGTGCTGTGACCGGTACGCGGCGGCGGCCTCGATCTTGCGCCGCCAGTCGTCGCCCGTCAGGGGCTCGACGGCCGCCGGGCGGTGAGCGGGTTGTTCGAGCGCGTAGGGAAGGTCCTCGTACCAGCGGGCCCGCGGCCCGTCCGCGACGTCCCGCAGGGCCGCCGCGCAGCCTTGTGCCGTCAGCACGTGGTCGAGGTGACCGCCCACCGCCGCGGGCGCGTGCACCTCGTCCGGAGCCAGCCGGGAGATCCATTCGCCCAGCTCGGCGGCGACGGCCTTCACCAGCGTGAGGTCGTCCGGCCCCGGCGGCGAGAACAGGTCGTCGCCCACGGCGCAGCGGGGCGACCCGCCGGGGCCGCGCCGGTACAGCGCCTCCAGGAAGTCCAGGTGGACCGGCTCGGCGCCCAGGACCGCGCAGGCCCGCCGGTCCTCTTCACGGCGCAGCCGCATGCCGTCGGCGGCCGTGCCGCCGATCGCGGGGCAGGCCTTACGCCACCAGCCGTGGTACTGCCCGGCGAACGGCGGCATCGGATCGCCCGCGCACCCGGCGAACACCGTCACCACCACGACCCGCGCTCCTCGGGCGTTCAGCGCGGCGATCGTGCCGCCACGCGACAGCACGGCGTCGTCGAGATGCGCCGACACGACGAGCACCGTGCGGCTCACCGGACCACTCCCGCCAGCCGCGACCGCAGCAGGCGGTAGCGGCTCTCCCAGGTCAGCTCGCGCCCGCGGCCCAGCGCCCGCCGCCTCAGCTCGGCCCGCAGGCCCGGCTCGCGGACCAGGCGCCCGAGTTGCCGGGCGAGGTCGCCGGGCCGCCGGTAGTCGAAGTAGCGCACCGCGTCCCGCCCCACCTCCGGCACTCCCCCGCGCGCGCTCGCCAGGCAGGCCAGGCCGCTGGCCAGGCCCTCGGTCAGGACGAGAGGGCTGGCGTCCTCACACAGCGAGGGCACGCACAGCACGTCGGCCTCGCGGTACACCTGTCCGATGACGGCGCGGTCCACGAACGGCGAGAACTCCACCCGGTCACCCAGCAAGGAGGCGCGGTGCTTCACCTGCCGCTCGTAGCGGTCCGGCGCCGAGGACGCGTGCAGTTCCGCGTTGCCCACGATCCGCAGCCGGAATCGGGCGCCGGCGCGGGCCAGCTCCACGCAGGCGTTGATCAGCGCCATCGGCCCCTTCTCCGGGGCGAGCCGGCCGGTGAAGAGCACGACAGGCGCCTCCCCGTCCGGCCGCGGGCCGGGGTGGAACCTGGCCGGGTCGTGCCCGTTGTGCACCACCGCGACGGCCGACAGCGGCAGGCCGGTCCCGTCGAGGAAGCGCTCGGCCACGAACCGGCTCACGCACACCACCAAGTCCGCCTCGGCCACCACACGCGCCCGCTCGGCCGCCGGGAACGAACGGAACATGTCGGCGTGCAGGTACAGGCACACCCGCGCCCGCGGTCGCGTCCGCCGCAGCTCAGGGACGGCGGCGACCGCGTTGTGCAGCACGACCGGTCCGTCGAAGCCGGCCGGCAGCGCCTCCAGCGCCGGCCGGAAGAACCTGGCGTAGTGGGCGCGGCGCTCGCCCCGCCCGGCCGACGCGTCGTCCTCCCGCCGCTCGTGCTCCTCCAGCGTCTCGCCGGGGCTGTGGTAGGCCAGCAGCCGCGCCTCCCGCGCCGTGTGCTCCTCGCCGCGGTCGGCGACGATCACCGTGGCGCCGCCGTGCCTGGTGTGCTCGCGCGTGAGCTCGGCGGCGACCGTGCCGAGCGACCCGCCGCTGGCCGGCGAGTAGGCCTCGCCGGGCGGGAGCACGTGGGCCCAGGTCTCGCCGGGCGGGAGCACATGGGACCGGGTCTCGCCCATCAGCGCTCCCTGGCCACGAGGGCGAGCTGGGAGCTGATGGCCACCAGGCGCTCGTTGTTGATCATCAGGGGCGCGGACAGCAGGTCGCGCAGGAGCCGGGCCACGGAGAAGGGGCCCTCCTCGGAGTAGCCGGCCATACCGCACGCCCGCATGGCCGCCAGCGCGACGTCCACCGCGACCTGCGACACGGCCAGCTTGAGCGCGTTGACCCGGAGCGTGAAGGCGACGGTCGGCTCCGCCGTCCCGGTCATGACGTCCTGCGTGTCCCTGGCCGCGGCGTCGAGTTGCGCCTCCAGGCCCGCCAGCCGCCAGCGCGTCTCGGCCAGGCTCGCGCTCGGCGGCCCCGCGGCCTCCCCGCGTGCCCTCGCGTGGCGCACGGCCCGGTCGGCGGCCTCGGCGGCCAGGCCGTACCAGACCCCGGACCACAGCACGTGGGACAGCGGGGTCATGACCCGGGCGACGAGGTCGCCGAACGGCACCGCCAGGATCCGCCACTCCTCGAACTCGGCGCGGACCCGCAGCGCCGGGCTGCACGTGCCGCGCATGCCGAGGGGATTCCAGCCGCCCAGGACCTCCAGGCGCGTACGCGCGGAGTCGGCGAGCACCGCGACCTGGTCACTGGGCGGTGAGCCGGGGCCCCGGCGGGCGCTGACGAGCAGGGCGTCGGCCTCGACGCCGTACGAGACGGTGGTGGCGCGCTTGTCCAGGCGGGCGCCGGCGCCGTCGCGCTCGACCGCGCAGGAGCTGGTGCGCAGCGCGCCGCCGATGCCCGCCTCGCTGGTCGCGGAGGCGATGAGGAGCTGGTCGCGTACCACCCTGGTCACGGCTTCGCGCAGCTCCGGCGCTTGTTCGCCGGCCAGCAGGCAGGCGAGCTGCACCTGGTGCATCGCCCAGATCATGGCGGTGGCGCCGCAGCCGCGCGCCAGGGCCGCGGCCATGCCGGCGAGCGCGGGCACGTCCGCGCCGAGACCCCCGCGCTCCACCGGGGCCGCGGCGGCGAGCAGGCCGTGCGCGCGCAGGGCCGACAGCGCCTCCTTGGGAAAGCGCGCGTCCCTGTCGACCGCCGCCGCGTGCTCGGCCAGCACCCCATCGGCCAGCTCCCGGCAGGTCCGCCGCGGATCTCCGGTCATGGGCGGTCTTCCCCGTGCGTCAGGCCCATGACCGCGTCCGTGATCACGGCCAGCGACCGGAAGGTCGCCCGGGTGAGCATCTCGTCGGGGAACTCGACGCGGAACTCGTCCTCCACCGCGACCATGACGCCCACCATGGCGAGCGACTCCATCCCCAGCTCCCACAGGTCGGCCCCGGCGTCGGCGGACTCGATGACGCCGGGCAGCAGGTCCTTCCTGACCAGCAGGTCGCGCACGCGGCGCTCCACGTGAGTTCGCTCGTCACCGTGTACGGCTCTCGCAGGCACCGCGTTCATCCTCTCGGTCCGGTCTGCACAACAGTCGCGAAGGACACCCCGGCCGGGCGGCCGGCGTCGAGTCCCACGGGCCCCATCTCCCCGGAGATGCGGGCGAGGACGGCGCCGGTGGAGCTCAGCACGCCCCACTCGGCGGGGTCGAGCAGCCCCCAGCGCAGCATCGCCCCCACGATCAGCGGGTCGTGCGGCACCCACACCCCGTCGTTCTCGATCTCCGCCCAGTAGTGCAGGACGGAGAACGGCGGCGAGATGATCACGCCCTGGGCGAGGCGGATCGGCAGGCCGCGGCGGCGCCCCTCCCGCACCAGGAAGAGCGAGCCGCCCGTGCAGTCCGCGATGCCGGTGCGCCCGACGAAGTCCGGGTCGAGCCCGACCGTCATGGGCAGGCGCACGAACCGGACGCGGCCGAACTCCTCCAGCAGTTCGGCGGCGGGCGGCTCCGGCTTGGGCCAGGTGGCGGGCAGGTCGAAGTGAGCGACGGCCGAGCCTTCCGGGCACGGGGCCCATCCGGTCGGCAGCAGGACGTGGAAGTCGCAGGCCCGGTCCTCGCCTGGTTCGTGCGCGCACTCCGGCACATACTCGATCTCGGCGCGCGTGGCCGTACCGGCGCGCAGGCCTTTCGCCCATGAGGGCGGGCCGAACGTCCACAGGGAACGCACGCCCAGGTCGAGTGAGACGTTGAGCAGGTCGAAGTGGTCGAAGCCGTCCGGGCCGCCGAGCCCGGCGGCGACCATGGCCCGCAGGACGTCGGGGGGCAGGCCGTATTCTTGCTCGGCCGAGCTCCACGGCACCTCCGGGTTGCGGGCCTCGTCCGGGATCAGCCGCAGCGACCGCAGCGTCCCGCCGGGCACGCTCACGCCGTCGCCTCCGCTCGGGGCGGGGCGATGCCGGTCAGCGCGCCCACCTCGTCCGGGCGGACCTCGCCGAACGCCGACTCGACCAGCAGCCGCTCGATGCCGAGCAGCACGTCCCGCAGGGCGCCTGCGTCCAGGTAGCGGGCGTCGGCGTGCAGGGTCAGCCGCAGCATCTCGGGGGTGTCCTCGGCGTACAGCGCGAACTTCTCCTGCTCCACCGCGGGCTCCGGCCGGATGAGGCTGTCGCGCAGCGCGTGCCGCACGGCCGCCTCGTCGGCGGAGCCGATCAGCCGCCGGTCCGGGCGGGTCTCCTCGCGCATGTCGTTGAACACGCACGACAGGTCGAGCGGTACGCCGCGTTCCTCCTCCGTCGACCGGATGATCCGGCGCAGCTCCCGCTTGTCGTACAGGCTGTTGCGGTAGGCGCGCAGCGAGGCCGTCCAGGCCCGGGTGACGACGTCGCCGAAACTCGCCCCGCGCAGGTCCAGCGTGACGAGCGCGCCCTGGATCATGCAGGCGACGGCGCGCCGTTCCGGCTCCCGGGTGCGGTTGGCGCAGATGAGCTGGACGGCGCAGACCGGCATCCCGGTGTACGCGCCGAGCACCAGCCCCGTGGCCCCGAGCAGGATCGCCGTCCCGCTGACGTCGTGACGCTTCGCCTGGAGGTTCAGCGCGAGATCGGCGGCCCTGGAGAAGAGGACCGCCGCGTGGTAGGAGGGCGGGCCGGGCGCCGCGGCCGCGGGGAACATCGTGGGCGGCACCGTGGCCAGCCTGGCGCGCCAGTGGTCCAGCGCGCCCGCGAGCCGCCGGGCGCCCTCGCCGGAGCGTTCGTGGCGGGCCTGCTCCAGCGGCTGCCGGGCGGCGGGCCGCGGGGGCCGGTCCAGGCCTTTGGCCCTGGCCTCGATCATCGTGGCGAGGTCGGCGACGAGGTTGCGTACCCCGGTGCCGTCGGCGGCCGTGTGCGCGACGCTCAGCAGGACGGCCAGCGGCTCGCCGGCGCGGTGGAACACCGTGGGGCGTAACGGCAGCTCAGCGGACAGGTCCCACGGCAACCGCTCCACCACCTGGCGGCGTCCGGCCAGCGCCGCCCACAACCCCTCGCCGTCGGCGCCGAGGTCGGCCAGGTCCACCGGCAGCCGGCCCGCGCCGGTCACCGTCTGCGTCAGCCGGCCGCCGGCGTCCTCGGTCAGGAAGGTGCGGAGCGACTCGTGCCGGCACATCAGCGCGCCCAGCTCGTCCAGCACGTCCTCGACGGTGAGCCCGGACGGTATCTCCACCTCGCCGGACGGGTTGAAGAACGCCTCGCTCGGGTCCTTGCCGGTGATGTCCAGCCACATGGACACCTGCCCGCAGGTGGCGGGTCCCGATCCGGTGCTCTGCCCGGTGAACTCGGCCGATCGTCGTTCCACTACTGCCCCCTTGCCTGCGAGCGGGAGTGCGGCGGGCCCTCCGCCTGGTCATCGAGGCGTTCCCGTACGTCATGGGCGAAGTCGATCCAGATCTCCGCGCATTGCAGCGCCAGGTCGGCCACGATGGGAGCCAGGTGCGAGGGGACCGCGTCGAGCAGGTTCGGCTGCATGTCCTTGGCCGTCACGTGGATGTGCATCCAGCGGAGCAGGTGCCTGCCCGCCTCGGAAAGCCGTAGCGACGGGTCGCGCTGAATGGACTGCAGCCGCATGACCACATCGGTGGTCCGGTGCTCCGGGCGGCGGCGTTTGGTGGTGTTCGCGGTGCCGGGGGCGTCGGCGTGCCGTTCCGCGGTCTGTGCCGCCAGGGGGTCCTCACCACGCCGGATCCGCTGGCGTACGGCGTGCGCGGTGCCGACCGAGACCGCCGCGTCCTGCGCGATCTTCCGCAGGGAGGCGTCGGGGTTGGCGGCGATCACGAGGGCCGCGCGCACCCGGCCCTCCTCGGCGTTCAGCGGGCGGCGGCGGCCGTCCTTGCCGACGCGGGCGTTCAACTGTGGGAAATCCACGGTCGAGCACCGGCGCAGTCCGCTCACCGTTTTCGCCGACAGCCCCGTGACCTCGGCGATCGACCGGTCGGACATGCCGGGGTGGGATTCGATGATGCGTAGCGCCGCCGCGCGCCGGTCCTGCAGCGACAGCGGCAGGCCGTGGGTGGCGTTGGCCCGTACCGCCGCCAGGAAGACCGCTTCCTCGCCGCCCTCGAAGAAGCGCGCGTCGATCATCTGCCGGCCGTTGAGTATGGCGGCGCCGAGCCGGTGCATCCCGTCGATGACGCGCATGGTCTCGCGGTGCACGAGGATGGGCGGGAGCTCGGTCTCGACGGCGGCCAGCCGGCGGACGTGTTCCTCGTCCACGCCGAGCAGGCGTGGCGAGTCTCCCCTTTTCAGAAGCTTGATATGCAGCGCGTATACCTGGCGCGTGTCGTCGTTGTCGCGTTCCGATTCAACTCCCACGTTACTCCCGGTGTGTGAGACGGCCACCGGTGCTAGCCCACGACGGTGTGGACGACGGCTTGCGAGGGCCATATAAGAGCACACAAGATCGCACTCAGTCCATAACCCCCACTGCGGTCGATCCGTTTCCCGGAAATTCCCGGATATTGCTCCATATTTGAACTACCGCAATCTGTCAGCAATTGTGACGCATGGTAATAATGGGCTGTTTGACGTGATCGCCGGGTTCGTTGCTAACCTGTGACCCTTGCGAAGATCACGCACTCCGGGGGGCGGGTGAGCGCTGTGCGGGACGCCTCGGCCGTCTATCGCTCGGCCGACGTGTGCGTCATCGGCAGCGGTCCCGGCGGGGCCGTCACGGCTCACCTACTGGCCCGGCGCGGCCTGCGGGTGCTGCTGCTGGAAGAGGGCGACAGGGTCGGCCCCGGCGCGACGCTCGAAGCCCTCGAACCCGGATGGGAGCCCGCGCTCGCCCGGCTCGGACGACGCCGGCCGGCCCTCGTCGGGCGCCCGTGGTCCGCGCGGGCCCTGGGTGGCGGGATGGGCCTGTTCGCCGGCATCGGATTCCGGCTGCGGCACGTCGACTTCGACGCCCGCGAGCACGTCGCCGCCGACGCCCTCGATCCCCGCTGGCCCATCGCGTACGCCGACCTGCGCGAGCACTACGACGAGATGGAACGCCTGCTCGGCGTGGCCAGGACCCGCGGCGCCGACCCACTCGAACCCGACGGCGCGCCCGCCTCGCTGCCGCCGCACGCCTACAGCCCGCCCGGCCGCCTGCTCGCCGGCGCCGGCCGCCACCTGGGCCTGCGCCCCTTTCCGACGCCCCTGCTCATCAACTCGGCCGAGTACCGCGGCCGCCCCGCCTGCCATCGCTGCGGGCCCTGCAACGAACACGCCTGCCCCACCGGCGCGAAGGCGGACGTGGTCGCCACCCTCCTGGACCCGGCCGTCGAGGAGGGCTCGCTCGTGGTGGCGACGGGGAGCAGGGCGCTGCGCGTGCGCGCCTCCGCCTGCGACCGGGTGAGCGCGGTCGAATGGCTCGACCAGCGCGCCGAGGTCCGGCACACGACCCGGGCGAGGTGCGTGGTGCTGGCCGCGAACGCCGTGCAGTCCTCGGCCCTTCTCCTGCGCTCGCCCTCACGCTGGTCCCCGGCCGGCCTCGGCAATCGCCACGACGTCGTGGGACGCGGTCTCTGCTTCAAGGTCAGCGGGTACGCGGCCGGCACCGTCGCCACACCCACCCGGAGCGCCCACAACGCCGGCGGGCCGTTCTCGACCGTGTCCTTCTCCGACCACTACCTCGACGACGCCTGCCCGAAAGGCCTGGGCGGCATCCTGTACGAGGCCAGCCCCGCCGAACGCGCCCCCCGCGACGGAAAGCTGCCGCTGCGCGTGCACTACCTCGCCGCCGACCAGCCCATGTGGCGCAATCGCGTACGCCTGTCCAAAAAGAAGAACGGACTCGGCGCACCACAGCTGATGATGGAATACGCGACACATCCCTTGGACGCGGCACGGCTGCGCTACCTCGCGGAAAAGGCGAAGAAACTCCTCGCGCAGGCGGGCGCCGCCGATATCCGGCTCGAAGCATCCGGATACGAACGCGGCAGCCGCCATCTGCACGGCGGATGCCGGGCGGGCGACGACCCCAGGACCTCCGTGGTCGACGCCGACGGCAGGATCCACGACCAGGAAAACGTCTACGTGGTGGACGGCGGGTTCTTCCCCTATCCCGGCGGGGTGAATCCGACCTTCACCATCCTGGCGAACGCCTCCCGGATCGCCCGGCGGATCGCCCGGGACCTCGCGACGGCCACCATCTGATTCGAGGGAGAACCCATGGCCAGAACGACTGCCACGTCCATCGCCCAGGACGGGCGGGCGAGCGCGCTGGCCTCGCCCGGCCCGGGACCGGCCTTCGAGCGCGCCTCCGGCACGCGAGTGTGGGACACGCGGGGCCGCTGCCACGTGGACCTGTCGTCGTGCAGCGGCGCCGCGCCGCTCGGCGCCGGGTACCGGCCGGTGGTGGACGCGGCGGTCGCGGAGATGCACCGCGGGGGCATCCTGCCGGAGGCGACCTCACCGCTGCGCGAGGAGGTGGCCCGCCGGATCGTCGAGATCTTCCCGTGCGCGCGGGCCGTCGAGTTCTTCAGGACCGGGTCCTGCGCGACGACCGCCGCCGTCCGCCTGGCGCGGCTGCACACCGGCGCCCGTACCGTGCTCACCTCCGGCTACCACGGATGGCACGACTGGCAGTTGCAGTACCGCCCCGCGATGGGGCTGGCCGACCGCGACCCCGACACCGCGGACTTCGGCTACGACCTCGACCTGCTCGAACGGCTGGCGCGCGGGCGCGGCGACCTGGCCGCGGTGATCGTGACACCCGAGGTGAACGTCTTCCCGCCCGCGTTCGCCCGCGAGGTCGAGCGCATCGCCCGCGCCCACGGCGGCCTGGTCATCGTGGACGAGGTCATGACCGGCTTCCGCTACGCCTGGGGCGGCTACCACGCCGCGGCGGGGCTGACCCCCGACCTGATCACGCTGAGCAAGGGCCTGGCCAACGGGTTCGCGCTCTCGGCCGTCGCCGGGGATTCCGCGGTCATGGCGGCGGCCCGCCGTACACACCTGGGCAACACCTACCAGAGGGAGACCACGCCCTTCGCCGCGGCGCTGGCGACGCTCGACGCGAGTGCCGGCGGGGTCGTGGTCGAGGCGATGCGGGCGGCGGGCGAGCGGCTCATGCGTGGGCTGGACGGCCTGTTCGACGAGGCGGCCGTGGCGGCGTGGGCGCGTGCCCGGCCGACCATGTTCGACGTCGTCTTCGCCGATCCGGACCTGGGACGGCGCTTCTTCGCCTCGCTGCGGGACAGCGGCTACCCGATGGCGTACGGCCAGCGGTTCATGCCCTCGGCGGCGCTGACGGACGACGACATCTCCGGCTTCCTGAACGCGGCCGCCCGCGCGCTGCCCCGCGCCGGGACAGGGGCACGTGGAGACGGAACGGAGGCGGCGGTCCGCTACGCCGGCGAGCACTTCGCCGCCACCCGCGAGACGGTCGAGCGCTGGTGGCGCTCCGCGGCTTGATCGCGGATACCCGCGACCCCCGTTAGGGTTCCGCTGTGGACGAGGAGCAGAACGTACGCGACCTGGCGGCGGCGACCGGCCTGGACCCGAGACGCGCCGGCGAGGTGCTGACCGTGCTGGGCGACGGCTCGTGGTGGGCACTTCCCGATCTGGTGCGGCGGACGGCCGTCTCCAGGCGCTCGATCGAGGCCATGCTCCGCGAGGTGAGCCCGGAACGCTCCGGCGACCGCTACCGCCTGTCCCCCGATCGGGTGCGCGACCTGCTCGGCGCCGGTCACCCTCCCGTCAGCGCCGCCGGGCCCGTCGATCATCTCCTGCCCGGCCACGCGGACCTGGTGGAGCGGATGGGGAAGCTGATCGCGGGGGCGCCGCGGGCACGGCAGTCGCTCGACCACGTCTCGGCCACCCCGGAGACCGTGGTGCGGCGGGCGCTGCTGCTCGGGGCACGATCCTGGCCGCCCGGGGCGCGCGTGCTGTGCGTCGGCGACCACGACCTGACCTCGCTCGCCATCGCCTCCCTCTACCCCGAGGTGGACATCGCGGTGGCCGACATCGACGAGCGCATCCTGGCCTACATCGACCGGTGCGCGGCCGACCTCGGCCTGTCGGTGCGTACGCGGTGGGCCGACCTGCGGCTGAGCCTGCCGTCCTCTCTCCACGGGTACGCCGACGTGACCGTGACGGACCCGCCCTACACCCCGGAGGGCATCGGCCTGTTCGTCGCCCGGTGCGTGGAGGGGCTCAGGGATCCGGAGCAGGGGCGGGTGATGCTGGCGTACGGGGCCAGCGAGCGCACGCCGATGCTCGCCCTGAAGGTGCAGACGTCCCTGCACGACCTCAACCTTGCCTACGAGGCCATGTATCCCGACCTCAATCGCTATTTCGGGGCGGAAGCCATCGGGTCGGCCGCCGACCTCTACATCCTGCGGCCCACCACGAAGACCAAGCCGGCCGTGGCCGCCCGGGTGGAGCGGTTCGCCGCAGCCATCTACACGCACGGGCCGCAGTCGGTGGAGAGCAAGGCCGGCGCGGGGGACGAGCGCTTGCTCAAGCAGGCCGCCGGCTTCGCCCCGGAGCTGCTGGTGGGCGACTGGCCCGCCGGCTTCCTGCCGCAGACGCCGCGGGTGCGCCTGGCGACCTGGCTGGCCAAGCCGTACGCCGCCGCGCCGGAGCGGGTGGCCGTCGCCGTACCCGCCGGCCTGGAGACGGCGCTGCCCCGCCTGCTGCTCGCGGCCAGGGCGGGCCACGTCCGCGCCTTCCCCGCCGAGCCCCCGGGCGACGTGACGGAGACCGCCGCGTTGCTGTCGCCGGTCTACACGATCACCGTCCAGGACACCGCCATCGACGCGGTACGGCGTCCGCCCGCCGATGACCCCGCCGAGCTCCTGCTGCGCCGGCTCCTTGACCGGGCCCACGGCAAGCTCATCAACACCTGGCGGGAAGGGCTGATCCGGGCGCATGACGGGCTGACCAAGCGGCAGGCCCGCGACCTGGTCCTGCGGATCGCTCCCTGGGCCGACGAGGTCACCGCGCTTGAGCTCCCGCTCCACCGTCTGGCGGAGCTGGGCGAGGCTGTCCGCACGACACTGCGCGAGGCGGCCGAGACGACCTGACCAAGCCCCGGCGCACGGCCTCGGCGCACGGCCTCGGCGCGCGCGGCCTCGGCGCGCGCGGCTACGGCGCGCGGCTACGGCGTCAGGGCGGCGGCCACCCCGGCGGGCCAGTGCTCCGGATCGGGGCCGTGGGCGTGCCGCAGGGCCAGCAGCAGCCGCTCCAGGCCGACGCCGACGCAGGCGGTGTGGGCGGGCGCACCGCCGGCGGCCCGGATGCCGAACGCCGCCCCGAAGTGCTCCTTGTGGTAGTTCACCGACACCACCGCCTGACGGACGCCTCCGGCGACGTCGGCCGTGAGCTCCCACTTGAGCCCGTCGGCCTGCTGCGCGGCGGCGAGCAGCTTACCCGTCCGTCCCCAGAACGGGTCGTTGGCCGGGCGGGCCTCCGGCCGCACGCCCACGGCCTCCAGCCAGCGCGTGAGCCGGTCGAGGCGGTCATCGCGCCAGGTCAGGCACTGCTCGGGTGTCCCCAGCCGGACCGTCTCGTACATGCGGAAGGATCTGAGGCGGCCGGGCTCCGTCGTGGCCTCCTGGCGGAAGCAGTCGGCGACCACGCTCAGCTCCTCCGGGCCGGCGAGGGTGCGGCCCTCGTAGCGCGGATACACGTGGTGGCAGGCCGCCGGGGTCAGCACCAGGTCCGTGGCGGCGCCGTTCTGGCTGACCGCGGCGAGCAGATGCGGGAAGGACGCGGCGTAGCCCGCCCGCTCCGCCACCGCGGCGGCGAGGACGGGCGGCGCCCGCAGGTGACGAGCCCGCTCCCCCGCGCACAACCGCCGCAGGGCGCGCACCAGGGTCGCGAGCAGGTCGTCGTCGGCCCCGTCGATGACGATCGCCCCGGGCGCCGGTTCCGCGCTCACGGACCGGCCAGCGCGGTGCCGCAGACCACGATGGGGAACTCCGCGCCGCCTCCGTCCTCTTCCGGCGGGCCGCTCTCCTCGGCGGCCAGGCCGTACAGGAAGGCCGTGGCGCTGCGCAGCCCGCCGTAACCGCGGCACTGGACGGAACCGGGCCCGAACACCTCCGACAGCAGGTCGCGCAGGCCCGCCGGGGTGAACCTCCACCGGTCGGCCATGAGGGCGTCGTCCACCGGGTCGGTGCGGCTGATCCCCGGCACCGTCACCAGCAGGCTGCCTCCGGGTACCAGGCTGCGCCGCACGTTGACCAGCGCCGCGCGGGGGTCCCGTACGTACTGGAGGGTCTGGACGAGCAGGACGCAGCGGTAACGCGCGGCGGGCAGGGACTCGTGCCCGGCCAGGTCGGCGATGAGCGTCGCGTCCTCGTTGTCCGGGTCGATGTCCACGACGTCGGTCCGCGCCGTGTCGCCCGCGAACCGCCGGGCGTAGACGTTCTCCCCGACCTCCAGGAGCGGTGGTTCGATCAGGTGGGCGGCGGCCGTCAGGAAGGCGTCGATGTGGCGGCGGTCGATGGGCGTGCCACGGTCGTAGCCGAAGCAGTCGCTGAAGGGTTCTGCCCGGTCCAGAACTCCCCACGACGGCGGCCCGAGGTCACCCATCCCGTACTCCCCTCGGTCGCGATCACGCGGGGAGCAGCATCGCACCCGCCCCCGAAACCGGGCAAGAACCACGTGAGCGGCACACGCGCCGGGACGGTTCAGGCCACGAGCAGGCGGAGGCCGAGATCCGCCGCGTCGAGGCCGGCGAAGTCGCCGTTGCGCTCGTCCCACCGGCCCGAGTCGAGGTCCTCGCCGAGGCTGCGCACCGCCCGCCGCTCGACCCGCGGCCCGACCTTCGTCCACACCGACATCGCGCGCCGCACACGATCCTCCAGGTACGCGCCCGGCCGGCGCCAGTACGCCTCGAAAAGGCCGTCGGCGCAGTCCCACGGGATGGGCACCGGCTCGGCGCGGGCGCCGATCGCGCCGGCCATCGCGGCCAGCGAGGGAAACTCCGCGAGCACGCCGGCGAACTCCGGCAGGTAGTCGCGGGTCAGCCAGAACCGGTCCTGCCATCCCGGCTCGTCGGTGTCGAAGGTGAGCACCACCACGCGACGGGCCACGCGCCGCATCTCGCGCAACCCCGCCATCGGGTCACCCCAGTGGTGAACGGTGGAGACGGCCATCGCGGCGTCGAAGGACCGGTCCTCGAACGGCAGGTTCTCCGCGGCGGCGTCCACGCACGGCGCCGACCCGGCGGGCCGCTGCGCCCGCATGACCGCCGACGGCTCCGCCGCGGTCACGTCGCGATCGGCGGGCTCGTAGGAGCCGGTGCCTGCCCCGACGTTCAGCACCGTCCGCGCGTCTCCGAGCGCGTCCCAGATCTGCGCGGCGATGCGCGGGTCGGTCCGCCGCGTCGCGGTGTAGGCGCCGCCGATCGTGTCGTACAGCCGTGCGCCGAGCACCTCCAGTTGTTCCTCCGGTGTCACCTTCAGCCCCTTCGCCCGTGCCTCGAGTTCCCTGTCGATGGCGGCCACCATGGCGCCGGCGCGATCGCGCCGCTCCAGCAGCAGGCCGCGCAGCCGGCGCAGGTGCGCGACCGCGTCGGTGGACGGGTCGCCGACCAGTTCCGCGACCTCCCGCAGCCCGAAGCCCAGCCGCCGGTAGGCCAGCACCTCCCGCAGCCGCTCCACGTCGCCCGCCGAATAGGCCCGGTACCCGGCCGAGGTCCGCGCCGACGGCCGGACGAGCCCGATCTCGTCATAGTGATGCAGCGTGCGGACGCTCACGCCGGCCAGCCCGGCCACGTGCCCCACGGTCCAGTGATCCTCCATGGCGTCGACTATGCCGCCTCACGCCACGTGAGGGTCAACCGGTCATCGTGGGCGTGAATTCGGGCAGGGTGAGGGCCGAATGGGCCGGTCGTCCCTCAGCCGGGGGGATGGCGCTGAGCTTGCGCAGCCTGTCGTTGCGCTGCTCCAGAGCCTCCGCGGTGGTCGGAAAGAGCGTGGCGCCGCCCTCGCCGACCAGTCCCTGGTTCACGGTCACGAACTCGCGGGTGCTCTGCTCGTAGGCGGCGAAGCCCGCCGCGGGGTCCCGGCCGACGAGAGAACCCGCGAGCATGTACGCGCCGACGAGCGCGAGGCTGGTGCCCTGCCCGGAAAGGAACGAGGGCGCGTACGCGGCGTCGCCCACCAGCGCGACCCTGCCGCTGGACCAGCCGGGCATGCGGATCTGGCTGACCGCGTCGAAGAACACGTCGTCCGTCTCGCGCATGGCGGCCAGCATGCCCGGAACCTCCCATCCCGCGTCGGCGAAGACCTCGGCCACCAGGTTCCGCTGCGCCTCCGGGTCCGGGAACGCGTCGAACGGCGGTTGCGGCCGGGCGAAGTTCAGGAAGGCGTGCACGTCGTCGTTGTCCCCCACGGCGTACAGGGCCGCGGCCCTGCCAGGGGTGTTCCACATGACGGTCTCGTGCGAGAGCCCGAAGGTGTTGCGCATGGTGAACACCGCGAAGCAGTAGCCGAGGTAACGGTGAAATTGCTCCTCGGGCCCGAACAGCATCTCCCGCGTGCGCGAGTGCAGGCCCTCCGCGCCGACCACCATGTCGAACGTACGGCTGCCGCCCCCGCTGAAAGTGACGTCGACCCCGTCGCCGGACTGGTCGAGGGCGTCGATGGAGTCGTTGAACACGAACTCCACGTCGTCACGGACCGCCGCGTACAGAGCGTTGGTCAGGTCCCCGCGCCGCACCTCCAGGTCCTTCCCCTCGACACCTCCGCTGACGGCATGCGGATGGATCGAGGCCACCTCACCGCCGTCCCCGTCGAGGAAAGTCAGCCGGCGCAGGTCGATGTGCACGTCCCGCAGCCGCGGCAGGATTCCCATCCTGCGGACGACCTCCAGCGCGGTGCCGCGCACGTCGATGGGATAACCGCCGGCACGGAGCGTGCCCGACTTCTCCACCACCGTGACCGCGTATCCGTAGCGGTTCAGCCAGAACGCGAGGGCGGGCCCCGCGATGCTCGCCCCCGAGACGAGAATCGTGCGCCTCGATGTCATTCCTTGACTCCTTTGCTCATGGTACGGACGACCAGCAGCGACAGCGCCGTGACGACGCCGGCGACGACGAAGCCGGTGACGTAGGCCGACTCCGCCGGGACAGTCGAACCGGCGGCGGTCCCGGCGGTGAGGAAGGCGCCGCTGACCTGTGCGCCCGCGGCGAAGCCGATCACGCGAGTCACCAGGACCAGGCTGGTCGCGGTGCCGGTGTTGCCGTGATCGACGGAGGTGGCGGTCTTGACGACCATCGCCGTGATGCAGATACCGCTGGCCAGGGCGATCAGCGCCTTGGCGACGACGAGGTGCCAGACCTCGCTGTGCAGGAACGCCAGCGTGAGCAGCGTCGCCGCCATGACGCCGACCCCGGCGCCGACCACGGCGGGCGAGCCGAAACGCCGCGCCAGGACCCCGCCCACCGGCCCGCTGACCGCCGCCGCGATGGCGCCGGGCAACAGGTAGCGCCCGATGTCGGTGGAGCTGGCCGCGAAGCCGTACCCGTCGGCGGACAGCGAGAACAGTTGCGGGACGAGGAACATCGACACCGCGGTACCCACGCAGACCGCGAACGTGATCACGTAGGAACTCCAGATCGCGGGCCTCGTGAGCAGCCGCAGATCGACCATCGGCGCGGGCGAGCGGCGTTCCACGAAGATCCATCCGGCCACGAGGACGACCAGGAGCACCACGACGGCGCCGAGCAGGACGGGCCGGCTGCCGATCTCGGGGGCCATCGAGAGCCCGAGCATGAGCGTCAGGAGAACGCCGCTCAGGAGAGCCAGTCCCGGCCAGTCGATCCTGGCGTCCGACCGGGCGGGCGGATCGTGCGGCATCAGCTTCTGGACGAACAGGGTCGTCACGATGACGGCGAACGTCGGAATCGCGAACATCCAGTGCCGGGACAGCCCTTCCGCGATGGGCCCGGCGATCAGCGTGCCCAGCATGCCGCCGCCGATGAACAACCCGCTGACCACCCCGATGGCCACCTGGGACTCTCCCGGCGAGAGGTACTTGCGTACCAGGATGATCGAGAGTGGCAGCGTGCCCACCATCGCGCCCTGCAGTACCTGACCGAGCAGCAGCACCGCCATGTTCGGCGCCAGCGAGGACACCAGACCCCCGGCCGAGACCACCGCCATCAGCCGGACCAGGACCCATTTCCCGCCGTAACGGTCGCCGAGATTACCCGCGATGGGCGCGACGAGAGCACCGGTGACGAGCATCGCGGTGCTGAGCAGTGCCCCCTGGGTGGGATTGATGGACAGTTCGCGTTGCAGCAGCGGGAGCGTCGGCGCCACCACCGACTCCAGGACACCGGTGACGGCTGCCAGCATGCCGAGAGCCACGACAGCGGCCCTCCCCATGCGGATCGGGGGGGCCAGGGGTGTGGTCATGGAAGGTCCTTTCCTCGTTTCCGGGCGAGTAGGGAGGTGGGCGGCGTGCGTAACGCCGCCGCCTCGCCGGGAGTACTCACGCCGCGAGCGCGAAGTACGAAGCCCGCCGCGAGCACACCCGCCGCCGCGCGGCGGGCGTGCCGGTGCGGGCCCAAGGTTGTTCAGGAGCCGGGTGAACTTCGCGATGGCCACGATCGGTCTCGCGAAGGGGCGGCATCCTCGGCCGCGGCCGGCGTCGTGCGGGCCGCCGCCGATGTCGAGGGCGAAGCCGCCGGGCAGCCGGTGGCCGGTCGGGACGGCCGGTCGCGTGGGTGCGGGCCGTCGATGGCGCGGTGGTTCAGGTCGTCGGGCTTGGCGGTGGGCTTCGTGGGATCTTCATCACTGGTCTCCCTCGGCGATCGCCGCGTACACGGTCGGGGTGTGGTGCCTTGTCGTGAGTACGGGCGGTCGGGGTGTGGTGCCTTGGCGTGCGTGCGGAGGTCAGGGTGTGGGCCGGATGTGCGTGCGGGCGGTCAGGGTGTGGTGCCTTGTCGTGAGTGCAGGCGGTCGGGGTGTGGTGCCTTGGCGTGCGTGCGGAGGTCAGGGTGTGGGGTCGGGCGTGGGTATGGGCTGGTCAGGGTGAATTGCCGGGCGGGTGTACGCGTGGCCTAGGCCGGTCACCACCAGCACGACGAGCGCTGCCACCGCCACCGCCACGCCTTCGTGCACCTGGCACAGTGCCGCGCCGGCGACCGCTCCGACGATCATGAGGGCGACGGCCGCGACCCGGCGCCGTGCCCCTTGACCGCGGGCCGCCCCCAGCCGCGAGTCCGCCGCGAGGCCGGTCAGCGTGGAGGTGACGACCACGGTGGTGACGTCCTTCACCCCCAGGTGGCGCGCCGTCGCCGCCTGCACCCCCATGGCGAGGGCGAGCGACGCCGCCATCGACGCGCGGGCGGCAGGGCTGCCCGCCCCGACCACGGCCAGGCCGACCGCCGTGGCGGCCAGAACCAGCCCGACACCTCCCAGCAGACTCGTGCACCTGCCGCTCCAGCCCGGGGCCGCGGTACGCAGCACCCGCCCGGCCACGGCCGCACCGGCGACAAAGGACACCAGCGCCACGACCGGACCGAGCACGGGCAGCCCCGTCCCGCCGATGGCCGCCATGCCGAGGATGACCACGTTGCCCGTCATGTTGCCCGCGAACACCTGGTCCAGGCGCAGATACCCGACAGCGTCGACGACGCCCGTCGCGAAGGTGAGAGCGAGCATCAGCCCCAGCGTCGTGACCCGCCACCCCACAAACCGGCCACGGCCACGGGCGCAGGCGCGGGCGCGGGTGCTGGTCCGGGTGCTGGCCCTGGCGCGGGTGCTACCGCTAGCGCCGGTGGTGGTGGCGCCCGTGCCGGTGGTGGCGCGGGCGCTGGAACCGGTGCCGGTGCCAGTGCCGGTGGTGGCGCTGGTGCTGGTGTCGTGTGCGGTGGTGCTCATTGTCTTGCCGCGTGATCCTGGGCGCCGCGCGGGTTCGCCGCTACGGGCGCGTTGGCGCCCTGGTCCGGTGTGGGCCGGTTCGGCGCGTACACGCTGATGGGTTCTTGCGGCGGGCGGCGGCTTGCGGCGGTTAGGGGTGGCTGGTGACCGGACATGTCGTTCACATCTCGTCCTATGGCCGGTGGTGGGCGGCGTGGTGGGCGGCGAGGACGTCGCCGCCGAAGTCACTCTCCGGGTCCCGCCACACGGCGTGGGCGTGGTTGACGCCGCGGTGGATGTTGGTCCACTCGACGAGCAGCCGCGGGCCCTGCAGTCGGTAGTAGTGCGGCTCGCCCGCGGTCGTGGAGCCGGCCCAGGCGAGGTGCACGGTGTCGAGCGCCGCCGGGTCGTCGTAGAGGGGCAGCCGGGACAGCCCGTCGGGGACGCGGTCGAGGTAGGTGGCGAGCAGGGCGCGCAGCAGTTCCCTCTGCGTGGTGTCCAGTTCGGCGCCGGGCACGCCCTTGGGGGCCGGGGTGAGGGCCAGGGCCTGCTGGTCCGTGCCGTAGAGGCCGGTGGCCGGGTTCTCGGCACCGTCCGGGGTGTGCTGGCCGGGGCGCCAGAGTTCGCTGCGCCGCACCACGCGGTCGCCGATCCGGTCGCTGTTGCCCGCCACGATGTCGTTCGGGGCGCGCCCCAGCAGCACGGCGCGGGCGGCGGACTCGGGGCGCAGGGAGCGGACCAGCTCGCGGGCCAGGTCCTCGGCCGTTCCCAGCGGGCGCAGCGTCGCGCCGCCCAGCAGTGGCGACGCGGCCGGGTCAGCGCCCAGGAAGCACGGGGTGGTGGCGGCGACGCGCCCGTCCACGACGAGGTAGTTGAGCGAGACGTGGTGGCCGCCGAACCGCCATCCCCACGGCCGCTGCCCGCCGGGCTCGCCGAAGACCCTCAGGTAGTACATGGCGGGGTCGCGGGAACGTTCCCGTCCCCAGTTCACCGAGAAGCCCTCGACGCGGTCGAGCACGTTCTCCAGGCCGAGCACGGTGGCGACGGTGGTGTATCCGGCTTCGGACAGTCCGCTCGCGACCAGCCGCATCACCAGCCGGTGCTGGGCGGGGCGCTGCTGGTGGAAGGTGAGGCCGCCGTGGTCGGTGGGCGTGTAGTACCAGCGGGTGCGTTCGGCGTCGGCCGTGCCGTCGGCGTCCGGCGGCGGTCCGGCCGCGAGCGCGAGCTGGTCGGCGTTCAGGGAGGCCAGCCAAGCCTGGGCCGCCTCGGCCATGCGGCTCGCGACCTCGCGGGCGGCGTCGATCACCGCTGCCCCCGCTGAACGTGTGCCCGCACGAACTCCGCGCCGCGCACCTGCGGAGCCCGCCCGGCGATGCCCGCCGCGGCGACCCGGACGCGGGCGCGCGTGGCGCCGTTCATGTCGCCGTCACCAGCGACCCGGACGCGGGCGCGCGTGGTGCCGTTCACGCGGCCGTCACCAGTGACCCGGACGCGGGCGCGCGTGGCGCCGTTCACGGGGCCGTCACCTTGAGGAACTCGCGCACCCAGCGGCCGATCGAGTCCGCGAACTCCATCGTGATCGCGTGCCGCCCGCCCTCGATCGAACGCAGTTCGGCGTCCGGGATCCGCTGCTCCATCAGAACGGCGCCGGCGTAGGGGGCCAGCCGGTCCGCCGTGCCGTGCACGATCAGGGTGGGCGCGGTGATCTCCCCGAGGTGGTCGCGGACCTCGTGCTGCCGGGCGACGGCGTGGCGGCGGGCGCTCTGCTCGGGATCGCGGACGGTGAGCGTCTGGGCGGCTCGGGTGCGCAGATCGGCCTCGCCTTCTGGGGTGAGGAAGAAGCCCGAGAGCGCGTTCTGCCGGTCGTCGTGGGACATGCCCAGCAGCTCGTCGACCGCCTCGACGCACATCGCGTAGCTCGGCGTGGTGGCGACCAGGATGAGCGAGGCGACCCGCCCGGGATGCCGGAGCGCGGCGTGCTGCGCGACGGCGCCGCCGAAGGAAGTGCCCAGGAGGTGCGCGCGCTGGAGCCCCAGCGCGTCCAGCAGGGCGACGAGGTCATCGGCGAGGTCGCCCAGCGTGTACGGAAGCGGCGGGTTCACGGTGATCCCCGAATCGCGTTGATCGTAGGAGATCGCCCGGATGCCCGCGCCGAGGTGCGTGCGGAGTGTCGCGAACTGGGTCCGGTCGCTCTCTCCGCCATGAACGAGCACGAGCGGCACACCACTGCCGCCATCGATATATCCGACTTCGAGCTCACCCGCGCGTATGGAGGTGGCGGGTTCGCGCTTTTCCTGATGAGTGGCCACTGCTGGCCCCCTTCGTCCGACAAGATACGTAGACACTTATCTGATTTGAGATGAGCGTATCACTTCACTGCTTGTTTAGGGAGGCCCGCATCACACGATTAGAGCTGCCCGACTTCATGATGCGCGCATGGCGCGGCGGACACCGCAGCGGTTCTGGGTGACGTGACGCCGCACTCGCCGCCCGTCGGTGACGGGCGGCACGGTGGCGGCGCCCACGGTCGCGATCAGCGCGCTCGCCGACACCGACCCGCTGGTACGGCGGCGCCGTCAACGACGGCCAAGTGCAGCGCCTTCACCAGCGGCCAACTGCGTTGCCGCCAACGGCGGCCCAGTGTGGTGCCGCCAACGGCGGCCAGGTAAGAAGCCGGGCAACACGATGCCCGCGTGGCGGATCAGCCCGCGCGCGCCCACCCGCGCAACGCGCCGCGATAGGCCTCGGTCAGCCGGGTGATGACCTCCCGGCGGGACAGGTCCGTCTGCTGCAGCAGATCCTGGATTTCCCGCGGGTCGTACATCATGTTGTTAAGGAACAGGGCGTACTCGATTATGTCGTCCGGGAGGCCGATGTCGGCGAGCAGCCCGCGCACCGGCTCGGCCCAGGCGTCACGCAGGGCGGTGATGATCTCGTTCCCGTCGTGGAGCCGCTCCAGGTAGCCCCGCCGCGATCGGATCTGCACCAGCGCCGGGCCGTGCTCGGCGAGCAAATCCACCCATTTGTCCACCACGGAGTCGAACAGCGGCTGCCCTTCCGCGGTCGAGGCCGCGGTGAAGTCGCGGAGTTCCTCGACGACGCTGAGCACATAGGCCGCGAGCACGTCGTCCACGGTGGAGTAGTAGCGGTAGGCGGTGGCCGGGCCGATCTCCGCTCGGGACGCGACGGCCTGCATGGTGAGCTGGTCGGGCGCTTCCCTGGCGAGTTCCCCGACGGCCTCGAGGAGGCGCCGGCGGTTGCGGCGGGTGTCGCTACGCAGTTTGCCCTCCCCACGTGGGGCGTCCCGCTGATCGGTCACAGGCCTCCTCCGCCCTCATCGAAGTGCAGGCGAAGGATATCCCGTCCGGGTGGCGGGCGTTCGACCGCGCGGACCCGCGCGGACCGGGCGCGTCAGGATCTCGCACCGCCCAGGTGATCGACGATGCGGGCCAGCCCGGTCCGCAGGTCGTCCTCGGAGGCGGCGAACGAGATCCGTACGTGCCCCTCGCCCGAAGGCCCGTACTCGGCGCCGGCCCGGACCATCACCTTCCGCTCGGCGAGCTCGCGGGCGACCACCTCGGACGGCAGGCCGGCGTCGTAGCGGAGGAACCCGTAGAACGCCCCCTCGGGCGGAGCCAGGTGCAGGCCGGGGATGCCGGACAGGTGCGCGACCACGAGCTCGCGGCGCCGCCGGTACGTGCCGACCATGGCCTCGACCACGCCGTCCGGCAGATCGAGGGCGGCGAGGGCCGCGTACTGGACCGCCGTGTTCAACGAGCCGTCGCAGGTCCGGTGCATGTGGGCCGCCGCGTCGACCACCTCGCGCGGCCCGGCCAGGTACCCCACCCGCCAGCCGGTCATCGCGTACGTCTTGGAGAACGTCTGCACGTAGACCGTCCGGTCCCGCAACGATTCGATCTCCAGCGCGGAGGTGAACACATGCCCCGGATAGACCAGCCGGTGGTAGGCCTCATCGCTGACGACCAGGACGTCGGAGCCGTCGAGGAGTTCCCCGAGCGCCTTGAGCTCCCGCTCGCCGTGCACGATGCCGGTCGGGTTCGAGGGGTTCGAGAAGATCATCATCGTGGCCCCGGGAAGCGCGGCGGCCAGCGCGTCGAGGTCCCAGTGCAGGTCGGGGGCGAGTGGAACGAAGTCCACGGTGCCTCCGGCGAGGACGACCAGGTCGGCGTAGAGCGAGTAGGCGGGCTCCGGGATGACCACGCGGTCGCCGGGGCCGACCGTCGCGAGCACGACGGCGGCCAGCGCGGCGGTGGCGCCGTGGGTGATCACGACGTCGTCGGCGGTCCAGGTCCGGCCGGGACGCGCCGGCAGCCCGGAGGCGAGCGCGGCGCGCAGTTCCCGCAGGCCTTTCTGGTCGGCGTAATGGGTGTACCCCTCGCGCAGGGCGGCCACGGCCGCCTCGACCACCGGCGCAGGTGTCGGGAAGTCCGGTTCGCCCATGGCGAGGGAGACGGCTCCCGGCGGGGCCGGGGCCAGGGCCGGACGCCGCGAGAGGCGGCGCAGTTCCTCCATCCGGAAGGCGGTCACCGGGCCGCCGCCGTACGCACGGCGAGGATGCGCTGCCGGAGCGCCGCCTCCCTCTCGACGATCCCGTCGATCGCGGCCACGACCCCCTTCACCCGGTCCCGAGGGACGACGACGACGCCGTCGGCGTCACCGACGAGCACGTCGCCCGCCGCCACCACCACGCCGCCGACCGCCACCGGGGCTCCGATGGCGCCGGGGCCGTTCTTGAACGGTCCTGCGGGGGTGATCGCCCGCGCGTACACGGGCAGGCCCATCTCCGACAGCGTCTGGACGTCGCGTACGGCGCCGTCGACCACCGCGCCGACGACCCCGGCGTTGACCATGATCTCGCCGATGAGGCCGCCGATCAGCGCTCGGGTCATGTCCCCGTGCCCGTTGACGACCAGGACGTCGCCCGGCCTGGCCTCGTCGAGCGCCCGGTGGATGGCCAGGTTGTCACCCGAGCGCACTTCCACCGGCAGGGCGTTCCCGAGGAGCGCGGCGCGCTCGGTGAACAGCCGGATGCCGCCGTCCATGACGGTCATCCGCTGCAGCGCGTCGCCGACGTCGGCGGCCGGCACCTCCCCCAGCCGGCGGGTCTCCTCCGCCGGCACCCGGTCCCAGCCCGGAGCGATGAACACGCTGTCCGTCGCCGCATGAATGAACATGATGGCTACTCCATTCTCAAATGAGATACTGTTCCCAGATGAGATGACCATAACGCTTAAGGCGTCCGCCTACAATGACGCGGGCTCGACGAACCCCCATCGATCCGCCGCAGCCGAAAGGATCCAGTGTGTTCACCACCCGGCCCGAACTGGCGGGAAATTTCGGAATGGTCGCCAGCACCCACTGGCTGGCCTCCGCGACAGGCATGAGCGTGCTCGAAGGCGGCGGCAACGCGTTCGACGCGGCGGTCGCGGCCGGATTCGTCCTGCAGGTGGCGGAACCACACCTGAACGGGCCGGCCGGCGAGGTGCCGATCCTGCTCTGGGACGAGTCCGCGCGGAAGGTGTCCGTCGTCTGCGGCCAGGGCGTCGCTCCCGGCTCGGCGACCATCGACCGCCTCACCGCCCTCGGCGTCGAGGTCATGCCGGGCACCGGCCTGCTCGCCGCCACGGTGCCCGGGGCGTTCGGCGGCTGGATGCTCATGCTGGAGCGCTGGGGCACCTGGTCGGTCGCCGAGGTGCTCGAACCCGCGATCCACTACGCCGAGCACGGCGTACCGGTTCTGGACCGCATCTCGGCCACCATCGAGACGGTCGAGCGGTTGTTCACCGACGACTGGCCGACCTCCGCGGCGACGTGGCTGCCCGGCGGGAAGGCGCCCGTGCCCGGGTCACGGCTGACGAACCCCGTGCTCGCCGCCACCTATCGCCGCATCGTCGCCGAGGCCGTCGGCAGCACCAGGGAGGCCCAGATCGCCAATGCCCGCGACGCCTGGTACCGCGGCTTCGTCGCCGAGGCGATCGCCGAGTTCAGCGCCACGACCGCGTGGCGTGACAGCTCGGGCGAGGTACACGGCGGGTTGCTCACCGGCGACGACCTCGCCTCATGGTCGGCGACCGTGGAGGAGCCGCTGAGGTTCGACTATCACGGCCACACGGTGTGCAAGACGGGGCCGTGGGGTCAGGGTCCGGCGTTCCTCCAGCAGCTCGCGTTGCTGTCCGGCTACGACCTGACCGCGATGGGTCACCTGAGCGCCGACTACGTCCACACGGTGATCGAGTGCGCCAAGCTGGCCTTCGCCGACCGCGAGGCCTGGTACGGCGACACGCCGGACGTCCCCATGCGCGACCTGCTCAGCGACGCCTACAACGCCGAGCGCCGCGGCCTCGTCGGCACGGAGGCCTCCTTCGACCTACGCCCGGGCTCGCCGGGCGGCCGCAAGCCACGACTCCCCGACTACCCGGCCCAGGAAGGCGTGTTGAGCGCCCGCGGCGTGGGCGAGCCGACGGTCGGCGCCGACGGCCGGGTACGCGGGGACACCTGCCACGTGGACGTCGTCGACCGCTACGGCAACATGGTCTCCGCCACCCCGAGCGGCGGCTGGCTGCAGAGCTCTCCCACGATTCCGTCCCTGGGCTTCTGCCTGGGCACGCGCGCGCAGATGTTCTGGCTCCAGGAGGGCCTGCCCAACTCCCTGCGTCCCGGCATCCGCCCCCGTACCACCCTGTCCCCGTCGTTCGCCCTGCGCGACGGCAAGCCCTGGATGGCCTTCGGCACCCCGGGCGGCGACCAGCAGGACCAGTGGAGCGTGAACTTCTTCCTCGCCCTCGTCCACGGCGGCGGGCTGAACCTGCAGGAGGCCGTCGACGCCCCGATGTTCCACACGGAACACTTCCCCAGCTCCTTCTACCCGCGCGCGTCCCGCCCCGGCGTCATGCACGTCGAGGACAGGATCGGCCCCGGCGTCGTGGCGGAGCTGCGCCGCCGCGGTCACGAGGTGGAAACCCGCGACGGGTGGTCGCTCGGCAGGCTCAGCGCGGTGTCCCGCGACGGCACGTTCCTCCGCGCGGCGGCCAACCCCCGCGGCGCCCAGGGCTACGCGGCCGGCCGCTGACGGTCAGTGAAGGGTCGGCGTTTGGCCTGGTTCGTATCAAACGCGGCGTTGACTGGGCGGTATCTGGGTTTGGGTTGTGGGCGGTGGTCGCCAGATCGGTACCACCCCGGACAACACCAAGGGAGAAGGCATGACTTTCATGCGGGCGGCGGCACGGTTGACGTCCATCGGGCTGGTCGGTGCCGCCATCGGCGTGCTGCCCGCACTGCCCGCGCCCGCCGAGGCGCACGGGACGGTGACGGCCGCCTGTGACCCGGCCAGGCTGGTGGCGAAGGCCAAGAAGGCCGGCAAGACGGTCACCATGAAGAACGCGAGGAAGCGGTGCGCGCGCCTGGACGGCCGGGCCAGGTCGCACACACCGGCCCCCGCGAGCGAGCCGGGTTCCGTCCAGGTCACGGACCTGCTGAACGGCCTGATCAAGCAGCGCTGACCCCGGTCACCAGCTCAGCACCTTCGACCGCCCCGGTGGGGTGAGCGGCCGGTCGGCCAGGATCCGTACGCCCAGCGGGACCAGGGCCACGCAGAGCAGGCCGGCGACCAGCGCGTCGGGGATCGAGGCGCTCTTCAGCACGCCCATCCAGGTGCCTCCGGCCAGGAGCAGCATCACCGCGCGGGCCGTACCGAGGAGCCCGGAACGCCAGGCGGCGACGGCCAGCAGGAGCGAGCCCGCGTACTGGCCGACCGAGGCCCAGACCGGCACCAGCCACGGCCCGTAGGAGATGTCCACGTACTCCTTCATGATCGCGCTCGTGGCCTGGTCCAGCCCGATGACCTCGGTGAGCTGGAAGGCGGTCTGGTCGGCGCCGGCGAAGTACAGGCGGGCGAAGAGGCCGGCGGCCAGCAGCGTGGCGCCCCAGAAGGCGAGGCCGCCGCCCACCCGCTGGGCCAGGGCGATGAAGGCGGGCAGGAGCAGCAGCGCCCCCAGCGCGAAGACCGCGTAGGCGAGGGCGAACAGGGCGGGTTCGACGGTGTACGCCAGCAGTTGGCCATAAGCGGCGAACGGCTGTGCCTCGGCCCATTCCCGCTGTTGAGGGGTGAGGGCGGTGACCGTGGCGAGGTGGCGCAGCAGCAGTCCGGCGCACAGGACCACCGGCCCCAGGACGAGCGTCACCCCGCCGATCCACCGCCCGGGAAAGTCTGTGTTCATGGAGGGCGAGTCTGGCAACGCAGGGCCGGGCGGATCATCCGCCGTTCGTCAACCGCCACCCCTGCCGAAAGTCAGGGTGTAACAAATGGATCTCTCCGGACATTGACCCAGTCATGAAGACGTTAGGCAGATCAGTGCTGGCCGCCCTCCTGGCGGCGACGATCGGCTCGACCCCGGCCGCGGCGGCGGAGGCGCCGGCCCCGCGGGCGAACGCGGTGACCCTGATCACCGGCGACCGCGTCGTACTCGCCGGGCAGGGGCATCGCGTGGAGCCGGGGCCCGGCAGGCAGGTCGGCTTCGTGAAGCAGGTGCGCGGGGGCCACCTGTACGTGATCCCGTCCGACGCCATGCCGCTGGTCGCCCAGGGCGTGCTGGACCGGCGGCTGTTCGACATCACCCAGCTCCTGGCCTGGCGGTACGGCGACGCCGACACCCCCGACATCCCCGTCATCGAGCAGGGCCTCACCGCGCCCCTGGGCTCCCTGGAGGTACGGCGGCTGCCCGGCCTGGGCATGACCGCGGCGCGGGTGCCCAAGGCGGATGCCGCCCAGGCCTGGCGGCGGCTCACCGCGTCTCGCACACTGGCGGCGGGCCGTACCAAAGTGTGGCTGGACGGCCGCAGGCCGTTCACGCTGGACGAGAGCGTCAAGCAGATCGGCGCGCCCCAAGCGTGGCAGCAGGGCATGACGGGCAAGGGCGTCACCGTCGCGGTCCTCGACTCCGGCTACGACGCCGAGCACCCGGCCTTCAAGGGCGCGGTGGTGCAGGAGCGGAACTTCAGCGACGAACCCGACATGCGCGACAACCTTGGCCACGGCACCCACGTCTCCTCGATCGTGCTCGGCAGGGGCGAGAAGTACCGGGGCGTGGCGCCCGAGGCGAGCCTGGCCATGGGGAAGGTGGGCGGGCCCGCGGGACCGACCGACTCGGCCATCCTCGCCGGTATGGAGTGGGCGGCGGTCGAGGTCAAGGCCAAGGTCGTCAACATGAGCTTCGGCGCTCCCGACGGCCCGGAGCTGGATCCGCTGGAGCAGGCGGTCGACACGCTGTCGGAGCGGACCGGCACGCTGTTCGTCGCCGCGTCGGGGAACGCGGGGCCGCATGGCAAGGTGTCCAGTCCGGGCAGCGCCGAAGCGGCCCTCACCGTGGGCGCGGTGGACAGGCAGGGCCGGATGGCCGACTTCTCCAGCCCCGGACCACGTGTGAACGACCACGCGATCAAACCCGACGTGACCGCGCCGGGCGTGGACATCACGGCCGCCGCTCCCGGGGGCGACCACCGGGCGATGAGCGGCACGTCGATGGCCACCCCGCACGTGGCGGGCGCGGCGGCGATCCTGGCCCAGCGCCATCCGGAGTGGACGGGCGCGCAGCTCAAGGCCGCGCTGACCGGCAGCGCCGCCGCCGTCCCCGGCGCGACGATCTACCAGCAGGGAGCGGGGACGATCGATCTGGTACGCGCGCTGCGGCAGCAGGTCGTACCCCGGCAGGCGAACCTGTGGGCGAGCTTCCCCTGGGACGGCACCGGCGGCCGGACGGCGACCAGGACGATCACCTACGCCAACTCCGGCGACAGCCCGCTCACCCTCGACCTGTCGGCGGACGGCGAGGTGCTGAAGCCGCCGCCCGGCCAGATCACGGTCCCGGCCGGGGGCGAGGCGTCGGTCACGCTCACCATCGACGCCGATGGAAAGGCCGCGGGCGACTACCCGGGAACGGTGACCGCCAGGTCGGGCGAGACGGTGATCCGCACCCTGGCCGGCGCGTACGTCGAGCCGGAGTCCTACGACGTGACCATCACCGCCATCGGCAGGCAGGGCCTGCCCACCGACCCGTTCTCCAGCGAGATCTACGACGCCAGGACCGGGGCCGTCCATGTGCCCGCCTTCCGGGACGGCGTGGCCAAGATCCGGCTGCCCGAAGGCGACTGGAATCTGTACACGTTCATCTGGCAGCGGATCGAGGGCAAGATGGCGATGACGGTCGCCGACAGCCCGCTGAAGGTGGACGGCGGCGACCAGCGGGTCACCGTGGACGCGCGCCGGGGCAAGGGGGTGAAGGCCACCCTCGACGATCCGAGCGCCCGGCTCCAGCCCGTCTTCGGTCTCGGGCTGGAGCACGGCAAGTGGAGCAGCTGGGGATTCATGGGCGGCACGGACCTCAACTCCGAGGTCTTCGTCGTGCCGGCCCCGTCGCCCGGCCTGGTCTACAGCCTGACGACCACCTGGCTCAGCAAGGACGTCTACACGCTGGTGGACCGTCGTACCGGCGGCCTGCCCGAGGATCCCGCGTATCACGCCAGGCAACGGGATCTGGCCAAGGTCACCACCACCTACCGCGCCGCCGCGGTGGAGGCCACCGGCACACCCCTGGTCGGGCTGCACGGCATCGGGCTGGACGCGCCGGTCGGCGAGATCGCCCTGCCCGGCACACTCACCCACTACCGCTCACCCGGGCTGATCTACGACAGCGGGCTGGAGGCCGGCACGTCGATCATGTTCGACGGCGGGAAGCTCATGAAGCGCGGGCACACCCGTGAGGTGTGGAACGCGGCGGTCACCGGGCCGTCGTTCCTGTCGCCGGGCGGCAGCCGTACCGGGGACGGCCTGAGTTTCTCCGCGCTGGGGATGTTCGCCGACGGCGGCAGGGACAGAACGGGCACGGACCTCGCCGCCACCGGCGTCGCCACGCTCGCCAAGGGCGGCCAGGTGCTGGCCAGGGCCGACCTCGCGAACTGCGACGTCTACCGGCCGCAAGGCTGCGAGCTGCGCGCGGACCTGCCCGCCGGGGCCGGCCGCTACACGCTGACCGCGTCGATGCGCAGGGAGGTTCCGCACTCCGCGCTGTCCACCGGGGTGGAGTCGGTGTGGTCGTTCCGCTCCGCGACCACGACCGGGGAGCGGCCGCTGCCGCTCATGGCGGTCCGCTACAGCCCCGAGGGGCTGGACGCGTCCAACCGCGCCAAGCCGGGCGGCGTGACCCGGCTGCCGCTGCGGATCGAGCGCAATCCCGGCTCGGCGCGGGCGGCGGTGACGTCGGTCCGGCTGGAGATGTCCGTCGACGACGGCGCGAACTGGCGTCCCGTCCCGGTCGGCCGCGCCGGCCGCGACTGGCGCGCCGTGCTGACGAACCCGGGCACGCCGGGGTTCGTCTCCCTGCGCGCGGCCGTGGCCGACAGCGCGGGCGACACCGTGACGCAGACCATCCTGCGCGCGTACGCGGTCGGCTGACCCGCCTCCGAGGGTGGCCCGGCGCGGGCCGGGCCGTCCTCGGAACCGATCGTCTCCCGGCGTCAGGCTCCGGGGCCGCCGCCGTAGCTGATCTCGTTGCCCTCCGGGTCCCGGTAGATCACCTTGACCACGCCGCCGTCGAACGTCTCGCGGTCCGCCGGCTCGATGCCCCGCCCGGCGAGCGCGGCGACCCGCTCGTCCAGGTCCTCGACGTAGGAGAACACCAGGGCGTTCCCCGCCCGCTTCGGGTCCTGCACGATGTAGACGTACCGGTGCTCGGCCACCTCCCACACCGCCTCGATCTCGTTCGGCAGGAACGACGGCCCCGCACCGAAGAACCGCTCGTACCACGGCAGCGCCGCGGCGTAGTCGGTGACGGGTATCCCGGCAAAGAGGTCGAGCGCCATGATGTCCTCCGCGTATGGTCGGCAGGTCGCCGGTACTGACCCCGGCAGCGTCGCAGACTCATCGGTGCGCGCGTTTCCCCTTGACCTTGACGCCGGCGTGAAGGTCCTAGCGTCGCCGCATGAATACGCAAGGGAGCGGCCCGCGGCTGCCGTTGTGGCTGCTGAGCCTTTTCCTCCTCGCCTTCTCCTTCGGCACCGACGACCTGATCATCGCCGGCGTCCTCCCGGACATCGCCCGCGACCTGGACGTGTCGGTCGCGATGAGCGGCCAGCTCGTCACGGTGTTCGCGCTGACCTACGCGCTGGGCGCGCCGGTCGCCGCCCTCCTGACCTCCCGGCTGCCGCGCCGGCCGGTGCTCGCCGGGGCCGCCGCCGTGTTCGTCCTGGCCAACCTCGCCGCCGCCGTCGCCCCCACGTACGGCCTGCTGATGGTGGCGCGGATCGTCTCCGGACTGGCCGCCGCCACCGCCTCTCCCGCCGCCTTCGCCGTCGCCGCCACGGCCGCCCCCGAGGGCCGGCAGGGGCGCTTCCTCGCGGTCGTCGGGGCCGGGCTGACGACCTCGCTGGTGGCCGGGGTACCGGTCGGCACCTGGATCGGCGGCGAGCTGGGCTGGCGGGCCACGATGGTCTACGTCGCCGCGATCGCCCTGCTCGCCGGGCTCGGACTGCTGCTGTCCCTGCCCGCGCTGCCGGGCACGGGAGCGTCCCGTCTCAAGGACCGGCTGGCGCCGCTACGCCGTCCCGGCACCGCCGCGGCGCTCCTGGCGATGATCCCCAGCGGCGCCGGCGGCATGATGTCCTACGTCTACATCACCGAGATCGTCGGCCGGATCGGCGGCATCCGCGGCGCCGCCGTCGCCCCGCTCATCACCGCCGTTGGCCTGGCGGGGATCGTCGGCGCGTTCGCGGGCGGCCGCCTGGTCGACGCGCTGGGCGCCCTGCGCGCGCTGATGATCCTCCTGCTCGGCGTGTTCGCCGCGCCTCTCCTCATGGCCGTCCTGGGGCTCGCCGGCGGGCCGTACCCCCTCCCCGTCGTCACGTCGCTCGTGATCCTGTACGGCCTCGCGACCTGGGGAATCGCACCGGCCACCCAGGCCTGGCTGCTGGAGCGGGCCGACGGCCCGGGTGCCGCCAACGAGCTGATCGCGCTCAACAACAGCGCCATGTTCCTCGGCTTCTCCCTGGCCGGCGGGATCGGCGGCCTGGCTCTGGAGACGTTCGGCCCGCTTGCCGTGCCCGCGACCGCCGCGGGATGCGTGCTGGTGTCGCTGGCGTTGTTCCGGAGGGCGTTCACGTCCGGCGGAAGAAGGGTGGACCGGTGATGCGGATCGGCGAGGTGGCGCGTTGCGCGGGTGTGTCCACCCGGGCGCTGCGCTACTACGAGGAGCAGGGCCTGATCAGCGCGGAGCGCGATCACAACGGCTACCGGAGGTACGACGACGGCGCCGTCCCGCTCGTGCGCGACATCGCCCGCCTGCTGCACGCCGGGCTGAGCTCGGAGGACGTGCTGCGGTTCGTGCACTGCCTGGGCACCGGCGAACCCGACCCGCCCAAGGACTGCCTGTCGCTGATCCGGACCTACTCCGAGCGGCTCGGAGCGCTGGACGCGCGCATCGCCGCCATGACCGGCGTGCGCGAGCGCCTGGCCGCCGAGATCGACCGCCTGGCGGAGACGATGGGCGACCAGAGGTGATCAGGTGGGGAGGGCCGCGAGCCAGCCGGTGAGGATCCGGTTGACCTCGTCCCCGCGCTCCTGCTGAATCCAGTGGCCGCACCCGTCGAGGATGTGCGAGCCCATCAGGCCGGGCAGCGTGGCGGGGTAGGCCTGGATCGCCTCGGTCAGCCAGGTGGTGGAGGCGTCCTGGGCCCCGCCCAGGAACAGGGACGGCTGGGTGATGGGCCGGCCGGAATGGGCGGCGAGGTCCTCCCAGTCCCGGTCCATGTTGCGGTAGCGGTTGAGCGCCCCGGTCAGGCCGGTCCGCTCGAACTCCGCGGCGTACAGGTCGAGGTCGTCCTCGCCGAGCCAGGCGGGCAGCCGCCCGGCCGGGAACCGGTCGCGCAACCTCCCGCCGCGGCTGACGAAGTGCGGGTCCGGTGCGCCGGGCGCGGGCATGGTGCCGGCGGACAAGGCGGCGTAGAAGCCCGCCAGCCAGCCGCGGACGTCCGGTTCGATCTCGGCTTCGGCCCTGCCGGGCTCCTGGAAGTAGGACACGTAGAACTCGTCGTCGCCGCCCATGCCGGCGAAGACCTCGCTGGGCCGCGGGCCACCGGGCGGCGTATAGGGAACGCTCAGCAGGGCGAGCGCGCTGAAGACGTCCGGCCGGGTGAGCGCGGAGGTGGCGGCGATGGTCGCGCCCCAGTCGTGCCCGACGATCACCGCGCTGTCGGCGCCGAGCGCCTCCACGACGGCGACGTTGTCCTCGACCAGTTCGAGCATCCGGTACGCGGACACCTCCGCCGGTTTGGCGGAGCGCCCGTAACCGCGGACGTCAACGGCCACGGCACGGTATCCGGCCGCGGCCAGGACCGGCAGCTGGTGGCGCCAGGAGTACCAGAATTCCGGGAACCCGTGCACCAGAAGCACCAGCGGTCCGGCACCCTGCTCCACGAGATGCGTCCTGCCCGCCGGGGACGAAACCAGGCGGTGTGTGAGCCTCGACATGCGTTCTCCGTTCTTTGACGCCGTCAGCTTGCGACCTTGGTGGGGATCGCCGCAAATCCCTTTGCCACTTCGGCAAAGCCGGTTCATGAACGCCTGTTCGTCTGGATCACCCAAGGAGCCCGGCGGAATTTGTGAGCCGGTCTGTGCCGCTGCCCATGTCCCGCCGGTCAGGATGGCCCGGTCCGTGACAAGGCGTGAGGTGGAGCAGAAGCGTGATGACGAATGACAACAAGGTTGCGGACGGCTGGCTGCTCAGTGCGGCCTCGCTCGCGGCCGACGCCGCCGGGCGTGCCGGAGTGACGATCGGTCTGGCCTCCTCCCAGGCCGACTGCGAGGCCGCGAGCCGGCTCTTCGATCGGGTCTGGAACCAGCGGGAGAACAGCCTGCTGATCCCCGGCGCGTTGATCGCTCTCGCCCACAGCGGCAACTACGTCGCCGTGGTGCGGGCCGGTGACCGGGTGGTGGGCGCCGCGGCCGGCTTCTTCGGGCCGCCGCGGGCGCGTACGTTGCACAGTCATCTCGCCGGTGTCCTGCCCGAGCTGCGCGGGCGCGGGGCGGGCAACGCCCTGAAGCTGCACCAGCGCCACTGGGCGCTGAGCGTGGGAGCCACGAACATCACGTGGACCTTCGACCCCCTCGTGGCCCGCAACGCCTACCTGAACGTGCACCGCCTGGGCGCGCGCATCGACCGTTACTTCGAGAACTTCTACGGCGACATGGGCGACACGCTCAACGGTCACGACGACTCGGACCGGGCGCTGGCCAACTGGAACCTGCTGCGCCCGTACCCGCGGCCTTCTGCCGGCCTGGACAGAGAGCCGCACTACCTGCTCCGCCAGGACGGCGACCATCCGCTCCTGGACAGTCCCGGCTCGGGGGCCGAGCTGCTGGCGCTGCAGATCCCGGCGGACATCGAGACGCTGCGGCACACGAACCCGGCCGCCGCCAGCGCGTGGCGCGCCGGCCTGCGCAAGGCCATGACGTGGGCGCTCTCCGACGGCTGGGCGGTCGTCGACGTCCGCCGGGACGGCTGCTACCTGCTGGAGCGTCCGGTGGCGGGCACCGGCGGGTAGAGATGCAACTGGAGCTGCAGCGTGAACCTCGCCGCCGGGTCGTCGAGCGAGAACTCCCCGATCTCCGACATCCGCTTGAGCCGGTACCGGAAGGTGTTCTGGTGGACGTGCGTCGCCGCGGAGGCGGCCATCACGTCGCCGTGGGCGTCCAGCCAGGCGCGCAACGTCTCCACCATGAACGTCGAGTCCCGGGTCTCGTCGTAGGCGAGCAGCCGCGCGTAGGCGCCGAACGGCCCGCGTTTCGAACTCGCGGCGAGGTCGCGCAGCTCCATCATGAGCGCCTCCACCTCGATGTCGCACGCGCGGGCCACCCGGTCGGCCCAGGGCGCCGACGACGGCTCGGGCGGGCGCCGTCCCAGCACCCGCAGCGCACGGTCCGCGTCCGCCCGTGACAGCTCCAGCTCGGCGGCCTCGTGCACGACTCTGCCGATGCCCACGACGGCGCCCTCGGCGCCCCGTCCGATGAAGCTCCGGCAGGTGAGTTCCAGGCTGACCTCGGTGTCCTCGCGCCGGGACGGCACGAGCGCGTAGACGGTGTCGTCGAGAAGCGCCACGGCCGTGTCGGCCCAGGTCCCCGCCAGGTGGACCTGGAACGAGACCGCCAGCCGCTGCAGCTTGGTGACGTGTGCGGCGGCCGCGGTGTACGCGCCGTCGGCCGGCTCGTTCAGCGTCAGCGCGACGACGATCAGGGAATGCCCGGCCAGGCGCAGCCGGTCCAGCGCGGAACGGGCCTCGGGGCCGCCGGTCAGGGCGGTGGCCACGAGGTCGGTCCGCAGCCGCCTGGCTCCGTCGGCGCCGGCCCGCAGCTGGAGCATGTGCAGGGCCACGAGCCGGGAGGCGTCGAGCAGCAGGTCGTCCTTCTCGGTGGTGAGCGGCTTATCGACGACGCCCCAGATCGAGCCCAGGATCTCGTCACCGGCGCGGACGGCGACCGCGACCCGGCCCCGGGTGACGCGGCCGTCGGGGAGGTCGAGTGGCGGCAGGAACACCGGGCGCACGGACTCGCGGATCGCGCGCAGCGCCCCGCGCTCCTCGTCGAAGACCCAGTAGGGCTCGGGTGTCCGGCGTCCCAGGATCACCTCGACGCGGATCGGGTCGGTCTCCCCCTGGTGGTCGGAGTAGGCCAGCACCACGGAGTTGCGGTCCTCGATGGTGACGTGGGCGCCGATGAGATCGCTGATGGCGCCGGCCATACCGAAGAGATCGCCGACCTCGCGCCCGCCCAGGTCGCGGACCTTCGGGTGCGGGGGCGACTGCAGAGCCGTCCCGAGCACCGCGATCACCTGCTGCCAGGACACTCCCGCCGGCAGGCCGAGCACGACCATCCCCTCGTCGGGAAGCAGGTCGTCGACGGCGAGCCCGCGTTCGCGCGGCTGCCGGATGAGCACCGCGGCGGCGGCGTGCAGGCAGGCCAGCCGGACCAGCGAGCGGACCTCGTCCGGCGCCGTGACGCCGACGCCGAGCACGATCGCCCCCACGGGGATCGGCGGCGGGTCGTCCGCGTCGTGGACGACGACGCCGCCGACGGGCGCCAGGTAGCGAGGCGTGCCCGCGAGCGTGGCGAGCAGCATCGGTCCCAAGTGCTGCAGGACCCTGCCCAGGGTCGGTCCGCGACCAGCGGTCTCACCGTGGGAGGAGCGTCCGTCCTCGATGGGATTCGGGGTGGTTCCCACTGTTCACCTGCCTGTCGTTTCCGGAGTGGTCCGCCCATGGTAGGCACGTCCACCAGCGCGGATCTCGGTGGAAACGACGAGAGCGGCCCGGCCGGTTCGTGCGCCCGACCCACCGGCCGGTCAGTGCGGGCATCCGTAGCGTGCCCGCATCAAGGCCGCCGCCTCGACATGGTGTGACGCCTCCAGACCGGCGATGGTGCCCAGCCGGTCGCCCGGCGAGCGGTTCTGCCCGATCTTCAGCTTCACCTCCAGCCGATCGATCGGCATCTCGAACGCCTGCAGCTCTCCCAGGAGCTCCTCGGTGCGCTGCCGCGCCCAGCCGTCGGGCCGCCACCTGTCCAGCCCGTCGGTACGCGCCCCTTCGTGCGCGGCGACCAGCGCCATCAGGTGCCGCTTGACCAGCTTCGGATCGTCGAGCGGCCGGGCGGTTCCCGCCGCCTCGACCGCGCCGAAGTTGTAGGTCGGCAGACCCCGCTCGGCGTACCACGCCGGGCTCACGTAGGCGACGGGCCCGGTGAAGGCGACGCGCAGGGCGGTGCCCTGGCGGAGCGCAACGGCCACGGGGTCGGCGGCCGAGACGTGCCCGACCAGGGTCCCGTGCCGGCCCTGGTCGCGGCGGAGCTCCACCGGCACGAACGACAGCAGCACGTCCGGGTCGAGCGCGATGACGACCGCGAACGGCCAGCGTTCCATCAGGTCGTGGGCCTGCCCGGTGCCGGCCTTGAAGTCGGGGTTCACGTACACGGTGCGGTGGTCCTGGTACGGGCCGCCGGGATGACCAGCGGCGTTCCGGTCTCGGGGTCGTCGATGATCGAGCAGGGAAGCTGGTAGACCTTCTCGATCAGCTCCGGGGTGACGATGTCCTTGGGCGACCCGCTGGCCACCACCGACCCGTCGCGCATGGCGATCAGGTGGGTGGCGTACCGGGCGGCGAGGTTGAGTTCGTGCAGCACGACCACGATCGTGCGCTCCCCGCTCTCCTGCAGTTCGGCGCAGAGGTCCAGCACCTCGACCTGGTGGGTGATGTCGAGATAGGTCGTCGGCTCGTCGAGCAGCAGCAGCGGAGTCTCCTGGGCGAGTGCCATGGCCAGCCACACGCGCTGGCGCTGCCCGCCGGAGAGCTCGTCGACGTAGCGGGTCGCGAGATCGCCGGTGTTCGTCCGTTCGAGCGCGCCGGCCACGGCCACGTCGTCGTCGGCCGACCACTGGCGCAGGAACTTCTGGTGCGGGAAGCGGCCGCGGGCCACGAGGTCGGCCACGGTGATGCCGTCGGGGGCGATCGAGGTCTGCGGGAGGAGGCCGAGCCGGCGCGCGACCTCCTTCGACGGGTACTTCGCGATGTCCTCCCCGTCGAGTACGACGCTGCCGCGCTCGGGTTGCAGGAGCCGCGCGAGCGCGCGCAACAGGGTGGACTTCCCGCAGGCGTTCGGGCCGACGATCATCGTGAGCGAGCCGTCGGGGATGTCGATCGACAGGTTCTCGGCGACGACCCGCTCGCCGTACCGCAGAGAAAGGTTGTGCGCGCGCAGGCGGTTGCCGTGGAGCGCGTCGGGCGCGTTCTCTATCTTCATGGGCACTCCAGGTCAGAGGCGGGAGGCACGGCTCTGCTGGTACAGCAGCCAGGCCAGGTAGGTACCGCCGATACAAAGGGTCGGGATGCCGACCGGCATCTGGGAGTCCGGCCAGACGCGCTGGGCGGCGAGGTCGCTGACGATCAGGATCAGGGCCCCCATCAGGGCCGCGGGCACGATGGACACCGAGCCGCCGGTCAGGCGGCGCATGATCTGCGGTGCGGCCAGCGCGACGAACGCGATCGGCCCCGCGGTCGCGACGGCTCCCGCGCACAGCACCGTCCCGATCACCAGCAACCGCATCCGGGTCGGCTTGACGCGGACGCCGAGCCCCTGCGCGAGATCGTCGCCCATCTCCAGGAGGCGCATCTGGCTTCCGATCGCGAGCACCGGGACGATCATCAGGCAGACGGTCAGCCCGATGATCTGGACCTGCTGCCAGTCGGCCCCGTTGAGGCTGCCCACCAGCCAGGTGTACGCGCTCTCCGCGTCCTGCAGCCGGGCACGCAGAAGGAGGTAGGAGATGAGGCTGTCGAGCAGCGCGGTGGCGGCGACACCGACCAGGATCAGGCGGAACCCCTGGATGCCGCGGCGATGGGCGAGCCCGTAGACGGTGGCGGCGGTGGCGAAGCCGCCGATGAGGGCGCCGGCCATGCCGGAGCCTTCCTGGCCGCCGAAGACGAGGACCATGGCCACGGCGCCCGCCGAGGCGCCCATGGTGAAGCCCATGATCTCGGGGCTGCCCAGGGGATTGCGGGTCACCGACTGGAAGATCGCGCCGCTGGCGCCCAGCGCGAGTCCGACCAGCCCGGCGGTGAGCAGCCGGGGAAGCCGGAGATCGAAGATCACGAACTCCTGGGCGGCGCCCCGGTTGCCGGTCAGCGTCGCCAGGACCTCGCCCGGGGACATCGGGTAGTCGCCGACGCCCAGCTGCACCAGGGCGAAGCCGAGGGCGGCCAGCACGACCGCGGCGCTCGCCAGCACGGCGCGCGGACGCCACAGGACCGACCATCCGCGCCAGGACAGCCGCGCGGCCGTGTGCGGCGCCGCCTGCGCCCGGCGGGCCGTCTTCACCGCGCTCACAGCCCGGCCATCCGGCGCCGGCGGATCAGGTAGACGAACACGGGCGCGCCGACGATGGCGGTGACCAGTGCCGTGGGCAGCTCGCCCGGCCGGGCGATCAGGCGCCCGGCCAGGTCGGCGGCCACCATGAGGATCGGCCCGGCCAGCAGGCAGTAGGGCAGCAGCCAGCGATGGTCGGGGCCGGTGAAGGTGCGGACCATGTGCGGCACGACCAGGCCGACGAACGAGATCGGCCCGGCCGCCGCCGTGGCGGCGCCGCACAGCAGCGTCGTCGCGACGACTCCCAGCAGGCGGGTACGCCCCACGTTGGCCCCCAGCCCCTTCGCCGCGTCCTCGCCGAGGGCCAGCGCGTTGAGCGAGGAGACCAGGAACAGCGTCAGCACGATTCCGACCACGATGAACGGCGCCACCTGGATCACCACCGGAGCCGTACGGCCGGACAACGTTCCGACGCTCCAGGCCCGGAACCCGTTGAACACCGTCGAGGACAGCAGGACGATCGCGGAGATCACTCCGGTGAGCGCCGCGGTGATGGCCGCGCCGGCCAGGGCGAGCCGGGCCGGGCTGGCTCCCGCCGTGCCCGCGGAACCGAGGGTGTAGACCGCGACCGTCGCGATGCTGGCTCCGATGAGGGCGAACCAGACGTAGCCGGTGAGCGAGGCGACCCCGAGGTGCGCCATCGCGATCACCACGCCCAGGGCGGCGCCGGCGTTGACGCCGAGCAGGCCCGGCTCGGCGAGCGGGTTGCGGCTCAGCGCCTGCATCAGCGCGCCGGCGACCGCCAGCGCGGCGCCGACCAGGACCGCGAGGATCGTCCGCGGCAGCCGTACGCCGCGCACGATGACGTCGGCGTCGGTGCCGCCCGCGGTCAGTGACTGCCAGACGTCGGCGAACGGCACGTTCTCGGCGCCCAGGGCCAGGCTCGCCGCCATGAGAAGGAGCAGGATGGCGGCCGCGACCCCGAGTCCGAGCGTCAGCCGCCGCTGACCGGTCCGCGCCACGGCGGGCGCCGGGAGCGTCCGGGTGCTCAACGGACCCGCTCCAGTTCGCACCAGTGGGTGAGGCAGTTGCCCACCCGGTCCCCGCTCTCGCCGTGCTTGACCGCCCTGGCGGCCCCTGTCAGGCGGTCGTCGCCGACGTCGAGGGCGAGTTCGAGCCACGGGCTGGCCCGCAGCGCGTCAGGAGTGGGCAGTTGCAACTCGGCGGCGAGCATCACGTCGTACGACTCGTCCTCCTCGACCCGCGCCTGGACCCGGCCGGAGCCGGTGACCTCGATCCACACCGAGCCGTCGCCGTCCACCTCCACTCGCAGCGGTACCGCGCCAAAGGGGGTCGCCACCTGGCCGGCCCACTCTCCGGCCGGCACGGGCTTGGGCGACGTCGTGTCCTCCTCCGGTCCGATGTGGCTCACCAGGGTCTCGAGGAGGATCTCGCAGGCCGTGCGCGCATGGGCGAAGGATCCGGTCTGGTTGACGACGGCGGCGGCGCTCACCCCGAACTCCGGGAGGATGGCCAGCGACGCGCCCACCCCGCACATGTCCCCGGCGTGGGCCAGCACCTCGACGCCGTCGGGGTGGCGGACGTTCAGTCCCAGGCCGTAGCGTTCCCCGTCCTCCAGGCCCGGAGTGCGCACCGCCGCGGCGGAACCCGGCGCCAGCACCGCCGACCCGTACGTGTGGGTCAGCCCGAACCTGGCCAGGTCGGCCGCCGACATCCAGGCCATGCTCGCGGCCGGGTGGCTGGTGGTGATCGTCGGATAAGGAACATGCCGCTCGGCCGTGTACGGCACCGCCGCCTCCGCCCCTCCGGCACCGGGCCCGTAGGCGCCGGAACTCAGCCCCAGCGGCCCGAACAGATACCGCTCCAGCAGTTCGCCCAGCGGATGGCCGGTCGCCGCGACCAGCCACGGCTCCAGCACGCCGTATCCCAGGTTGGCGTACTCGAAGCGGGTGCCCGGCTCGTGGATCAGCACGCCGTACCGGTCGACGGCCCGCTCGATGCCCAGGGGCTCGTCGTCGTAGGCGAAGTCCCAGTACCGTCCGAACCCGGCGGTGTGGTTCAGCGCCTGACGGGCGGTCGGCCGGCCGCCGCGGCCCGGCCGCTGCCGGTCGAGCCAGGGCAGCCGGTCGGCCAGTGGCTCGTCGAGATCGATGAGCCCGCGCTCGGCGAGCATGACGCACAGGGTCGCGACGACGGGCTTGGTGACCGAGGCCAGCAGGTACGGCGTGCCGCCGGTCGCCGGCCGCCCCTTGAGGTCGGCCATCCCGAAGCCGCGGGCCTCCACCCGGTCGCCCTGGGCGATCGCGAGCGAGATCGACGGCAGCCGGTGCCGGGCCATCAGGTCCTCGACCCGGTCGGCGACCTGGTCGAGGCTCGGTATGAGCGTGCTGTCGGTCATCGTTCGTAGCTCCAGGTGTCCACGGTGAACGTGCGTAGAAGGTCCGGATCGGGCGTGGCGCCGATGCCGGGTTCGGAGGGGACCAGTACGTGCCCGTCCGCCTCAAGCGTGACGGGGGCGGTGAGGTCGGTCGTGTAGAAGCGGTCCGAGGCGGAGGTGTCGCCCGGGAGGGTGAACCCGGGGAGCGCGGCGAGGGCGATGTTGGCCCGCCGGCCGAGGCCGCTCTCCAGCATGCCGCCGCACCACACGGCGACCCCGTGGGCCCGGGCCAGGTCGTGGATCCGCTTGGCCTCCAGGTAGCCGCCGACGCGTCCCGGTTTGACGTTGATGATGCTCGCGGCGCCCATCGAGATCGCCGCCGCGGCCGAGCGGGCCGAGACCACGGACTCGTCCAGGCACAGCGGCGTCGTCAGCATCCCGGCCAGTCGCGCGTGCTGGTAGAGGTCGTCGTGATGCAGGGGCTGCTCGATGAGCAGCAGCCCGAACTCGTCGAGCCGGCGCAGGTGCGGGGCGTCGGCGAGGTCGTAGGCGGCGTTGGCGTCGACCTGCAGCGGCAGCTCGTCGCCGAACTTCTTCCTGACCGCCCGGACCGGCTCCACGTCCCAGCCGGGCTGGATCTTGAGCTTGATCCGCCGGTACCCCTCGTCGACGAACCCGCCCACGACGTCCAGCAGCGCCGCGACCGACGGCTGGATGCCGACCGAGACGCCGGCGGGAATCCTCGTCCTGGTGGCGCCGAAGTACCGGGCGAGCGACACCCCCCGCTGACGGAGCACGAGGTCGAGGACCGCCAGCTCCAGCGCCGCCTTCGCCATGGGATGGCCCACCACGCCGCGCAGCGCGGGCGCCACCTCCTCCGCGGTGCGCACCTCCGCCGCGAGCAGGCGAGGCAGCAGGAACGAACGCATGACGTCCACGGCGCCGCGGCTGTGCTCGCTGGAGTAGGTCGGCTCCCGCTCCGCCACGCACTCGCCCCAGCCCTCGGCCCCTCCTCCCGCGATCCGGACCAGGACGAGCTCGCGCTCGGTGCTGACGCCGTTCGACGTCTGGAACGGCGCGCGGAGCGGCAGCCGCACGGTGCGTATCTCGACGGACTCGATCATGCGTTCCTCCGGTGTCGTCTCGTCCGGCCGTCAGGAGGAGAAGTTCTCGACCTTGGTGCCCGTGTTCCCGTCGATGGCCGCCTTGATCTGCGGGATGACGTGCTCGATGGCGTACGGCAGGCTCAGCACCGTGCCCCAGTCCATCGACCAGAACGCGGAGTCGATCTTCATCCCGGTCGACCAGAGGGAACGCCCCTCCTTGGTGGACTTCAGCCCGGAGACGACCGGGTTCTTCTTCAGCGCCTCCACCTGGCCGCCGTCGGTCGTCCACAGCACGAGGTCGGCCGCTCCGATCAGGGAGAGCTTCTCGGAGGAGATGTCCGCGCTGTAGCCGGTGCCCACCAGGGCGTCCAGTTCGGGCAGGCTCTTGAAGCCGAGGTTGGTGAAGAACTTGGAGCGGGGGGTGGCGGGACCGATCACCTTGAACGTGTCCCCCCAGCACTCGGCGATCGCCACGGTCAGGCCGGCGAAGCCCGGGTTGGCCGCGACGGCCGCCTTCACCTGGTCGGTGATGCCGGCCACCAGCGTCTTGCCCTTGTCCTCCCGGCCCAGGGCGGTCGCGAGCATCTGGGTCTGCTGCTCCAGCGGCGCGTTCCAGTCGGTGAACCCCTTCGGCTGCGCCACCACCGGGCAGATCGAGCTGAGCTTGTCGTACTCCTTCTTCGTCATGCCGCCCATGACCCCGGTGATCAGGTCCGGCTTCAGCGCCAGGATCTTCTCGATGGAGTACTCCTCGAAGTCGAGAAAGTCCGGGTGCTTGGGGAAGGCGTCCTTGTTCCACGGGTGCAGCGGCGAGTACCAGTCACCGCTGAACACCCCGACGGCCACAGGCGGCACGCCGAGCGCGACGAGGACGTCGATGTCGGTCTGGCCCAGAGCGACGATCCGCTTCGGGTCCTTGGGAACCGTGGTCTTGCCGTACGCGTGCTCGACCACCTTGTCGGCGCTGCCGGTGGCTCCGGCCGGCGACGGCTTGCCGTCCTCCTTCGCGCAGCCCGGCACCGCGAGCGCCATGCCCAGCGCGCCGAGCCCGGCCAAGAAGCCACGCCGTCCGAAACTCTTCTGTGAGGTGGCGCGCAACGCGCTGCCTGCCGATGGCCTGATCATGCCGGACCACTCCTCCACGTTCTGGAACCCGGTCTGGGGTGCGGCATACCTTAGGTCGGCACATCGCCGCACTTCGTCAGTGATCCCGACGAACTCTGCGCCGCCGATCCGTGCGTACGGCAGACGCCGTTGACGACCTCCTCGCGCGCGCCGAGCCGGTCGGGCAGGAGGTTCGCCCGGTTCGCCGAAGATCACCAGCGCCGGTGGACCAGGTCACCGGCGACCACCGTGGCCTCGACGGGCATGGCGGCCAGTTCCTCGGCGTCGAGGGCGCGGGGGTCCGCCGCGAGGACGACGAGGTCGGCGGGCACGCCGGGGGCCAAGCGGTCGTGGCGGGTCGAGGCGCGCAGGGCCTGGTCGACGGAGATCCGCTGCTCGGCGTGCCACGGCTGCTGACCGCGGCCGGCCCGGGACACGGCCGAGGCCATCGAGACCCACGGATCCAGCGGCGCCACCGGCGCGTCCGAGCCGAAGAGGACCTGGGCGCCGGCCGACAGGAGCGACGCCAGCGGGAAGGCCCGCTCGGTACGCCCCCGCCAGTGCCGGTCGGCCACGTCCCGGTCGTCGATGACGTGACGCGGTTGCACGCTCGCCGCCACCCCGAGCCGGGCGAAGCGATCCAGATCCCGCGTGCTCAGGAGTTGCGCGTGCTCGATCGTCCCGCGGGCGCCGGTCGTCTCGAACGTGTCGAGGGCGAGTGTGTTGGCGCGATCGCCGATCGCGTGGACGGCGGAGGCGATGCCGGCGGCGTGTGCCCGGCCGACCAGGTCACGCAGGTCGCCTGCCTCCACCGCCTGCAGGCCGAAGGCCTCCTCCCCGTCTAGCCCGGGGAAAGCGTCGTGGCACCACGCGGTGCGCGTGTTCAGCGAACCGTCCACCACGATCTTGAACGATCCCATCTCGACCAGGCCCCGGGTGCCGGGCAGCACGTCGCCGGTGGCCAGCCCGCGCCGGATCGCGTCGTCGAGGTGGTCGGTGTACACCCCGCACGCCACCCGCATCGTCACCCCCGATCGGGCCCGGCGCTCCCAGCTGTCCAGGTTCGGCCGGCGCTCGAACTCGACGATCCCCACGGTTCCGCGCGCGTGCGCCCGGCGGACCGACTCGGCCACGAGCGCGTCGAGGTGTTCGGCGGGGAGGTCGTTGAGCCTGGCCACGAGCTCGTAGCAGTCCTGCTCACGGACCAGCCCGTCCGAGCGCAGGGACGGCGCCCACCGGCGCAGCGCCTCGGTGTTGAGCCACGCGCAGTGGATGTCGTGGCTGATCAGGACGACCGGGACGGGTCCGCTGCAGGCGTCGAGCAGTTCCGCGGTGGGCAGGTCGGGCCAGGTCCCGTCCTGGAACCCGGTGCCGACCAGCGTGGCGCCCGGATCCAGCGGCCGGTCGGCCAGCCGCGTGCGCACGAGCGCCGCGCACTCGGCCGCCGACCGGGCCGGCGATACGTCCAGGCGGCTCTCGCGCAGGGCCCACATGTCGAAGTGCACATGGTGATCCCACAGGCCGGGCATCACCACCCGGCCGTCCAGGTCGAGGGTCGCGCCGTCGTTCCGAACGGTCCCCGTGGGGTGGACGGCGGAGACCCGGTCGTCCCGCAGCACGATGTCCATGAGCTGCCCGTCGCCGTCCGGGAACGGGCTCGCGAGGCGGGCGCGGGTGAGGGTGAGCGTGCGGGGTGTCGCGGTGGGCTTCGAAATCATGTTCACACTGTCCAGGGCCCGCCTGACGCGGACACCGGGCCATCGCACGGATTTTGCTCGCGGCGCATCGTCGCGGTCAACGAAAACCCGGCCCCGCCCCCGCCGTCGTCAGCCGTCCGCTCAGACGCTCAGGCGCTCAGACGCGGTTCGCCGTGGCCGTCAGGTCGCGGTTGAGCCTGCCGTAGACGAACGCGAAGGCGGCGGCCAGCGCGCCCGCCCCGGCGGCGACGCCGAAGACCCACTGGTAGCCGTGCTCCCCGGGCAGCGAGGCCAGGATGGCGGCGATCACGGCGCCGGCCGTGCTGCCGCCCGCGATGCGGACCAGCGCGTTGATCCCGGCCGCGACCGCGGTCTGCTCGGGCCGGACGTGTTCGACCGCCATCGTGCCCAGCGCGGCGTAGCTGACGCCCAGCCCGATGCCCATGAGCGAGGTGGCGACCAGGATGTCGGCGGGGCCGGTGTGCGCGAAGACGAGCCACAGACCCGCCGCGCCGGCGATCGCGGAACCCGTCCCGACCAGCGAGGCGGCGGCGAAGCGGCGCATGAGCCGGCCCGCGAACAGCGAGATCACCAGCATGAACAGCGTGCTGGGCAGCAGGTAGAGACCGACCTGCAGGACGCTGGCGCGTAGCGCGGGTCCCTGTACGAAGCCGGAGATGCCGGTCATGCTCATGAAGAAGCCGAACCCGAGCAGCATCGAGGCCACGGTCGCGCCGACGGTGCCGCGGTGGACCAGCATCGCCATCTGCACCAGCGGCTCGGCCACCCGGCGCTCGACCAGCACCCAGACGACGGCCACCACGGCCGCCAGCGCGAACACCCCGAGCGTCGCCGCCGAGGTCCAGCCCCACGTGCCGCCCTGGCTGATCGCCAGCAGGAGCGCCACCAGCCAGACGATCATCAGTGCGGCGCCGGCCAGGTCGGGGCGGCCGCCGCCGGCCGGCGCGGTGTCGCGTACCAGGAAGAAGACGAAGACCGAGCCGATCACCGACAGCGCGGTCGTCACCCAGAAGAGCATGTGGTAGTCACCGGCGACCAGGCCCGCCAGGAGCATGCCGCCGCCCGCGCCGAACCCCATGGTCGCGCTGAGCACGCCGATGCCGGTGGCGAGCTGGTTGCGCGGCAGTACGTCACGGACCACGCCGATCGCCAGCGGGACCAGGGCGGCGACAAAGCCCTGGAGCACGCGGCCCACGATCAGCCAGGGCAACGTGGTGGCCACCGCGGCGATGATCGAGCCGATGATGAGCAGGGCCAGCGCGCCGAGGATCACGCGGCGTTTGCCGTACATGTCGCCGAATCGCGACAACAGCGGTGTCGCGACCGCGCTGACGAGCAAGCTGATCGTGAGCGTCCAGCTCACGGCGGTCAACGAGGCGTTCAGTTCGCGCTGGAGGATGGGAAGCAACGGGACGACCGCGGTGTTCTGGACGGCGGCCACGGAGGCGGCGAACGCCAGTACCACCACTCCTGGCCATGGGTTCCTGGTGGGTGTCATGCGCTCGGCGGTCGCGGCGACTGTCGCCATGACGGCTCCTTAGGTAACTTAGGTAAGTAACTGGGAAACGATAATACATACGTAAGTTAGGTAAGCAAATAGATGGACCAGGAGCTCGCTTCCACCGTCGCCGCCTTCCGCAGCGTCGTGTCGACGCTCAAGCGCGCCAAGACCCACGACATGATGGGCACCGTCGCCGGCATGCGGGTCGATCAGCCGGACGCGCAAGTCCTGATCCACCTGCTCGACTCCGGCGAGCCGCGGCGGGTCGGCGCGATCGCGCAGGCCCTGCACGTGGAGAGCCCGCACGTCACCAGGACCGTCACCAAGCTCGAACGGCAGGGCCTGCTGGAACGCGTGCGCGACCCCGACGACGGCCGGGCGTGGCGCATCTGGCTGACTCCGCAGGGAACCGACGTGGCCCAGGTCTGCCTGCGGGTCAACCTCGAACTCTTCGAGACCGCCATGGCCGCCTGGGACCCGCAGGACCGCGCCGACCTCACCCGCCTGCTCGGCAAGCTCTCCACGGAGATGACGGCGATCCTCGAGGAACGCCTGCGGAGCTAGAGCGGCAGGTTCACCTTCTCCGCCCCGATCCGCTCGATGCGTTCGGTGCCCCAGCGTCCCAGGGAGCGCAGGGCGACGTTGAGTGAGCGGCCGTCCTCGGTCAGGGAGTACTCGACCTTCGGCGGCACCTCGCGATACACCTCACGACGCACGAGCCCGTCTTCCTCCATCTCGCGCAGATGCTGGATCAGCATCTTCTCGCTGACGCCCGGCAGCCCGCGCCGGAGCTCGGCGAAGCGGCGGGTCCCGTAGTTGTCCAGCTCCCAGAGGATCAGCGACTTCCACTTCCCGGAGACCACGTCCATCGCCGCGTCGATCCCGCAGAAGTAGGGGCCCCGCCGTGCTGATGTCGCCATCCGCCCTCCTCAGACGTACTTACCTGTGGGTGGGTACCCCACTAAATAGTCGGTACTGGCCAACTTTACCGGTGGTGGGAAGGATGACCGGAAAGACGAACTCGAAGGGGGACCCAAGATGACGGACCACGTCCAGGTGAGCGTTCTCGGGCTGGGGGCGATGGGCGGCGCACTCGCGGGCGCCCTGGTGAAGGCCGGGCACCCGACCACCGTCTGGAACCGCTCCCCCGGCAGGGCGGACGACCTCGTGGCCCTCGGCGCGCGGAACGCCGGCAGCGCCGGTGCGGCGGTCCTCGCCGGCCCGCTGGTGATCGCGTGCCTGCTGGACCACGCGTCGGTCCATGAGGTGCTCGATCCGATCGCCGGTGAGCTGGCCGGCCGTACCTTGGTCAATGTGACCACGACGTCACCGGCCCAGTCGCGGGAGCTGGCCGAGTGGGCGGCCCGTGCCGGGATCGCGTACCTGGACGGCGGGATCATGGCCGTGCCCGGCATGATCGGCGGGCCCGGGTCGTCGATCCTCTACAGCGGCTCCGCCGAGGTCTTCGAGCAGTACAAGCCGCTGCTGGATCTGTGGGGAACGAGCACCTACTTCGGGCAGGACGCCGGTCTCGCGTCTCTGTACGATCTCGCCCTGCTCGCGGGCATGTACGTGATGTTCGCCGGATTCCTGCACGGCGCCGCCATGGTCGCGCCGGCCGGGGTGACGGCGGGCGAGTTCGCCTCCATGGCCGCGCCCTGGCTGTCGGCCATGACCGGCTCCTTCCAGGGGTTCGCCGCGGTCGTCGACGGCGGCGACTACACCGTCGCCGGGCAGCAGAGCCTGGAGTTCTCCAACCTCAACGACCTCGTGGCGGCCAGTGCCGAGCAGGGCGTCAGCACCGAGGTGATCGGCATGGTCCAGACGCTCGTCCGCCGCCAGATCGACGCGGGCCACGGCCAGGAGGGCTTCGCCCGGATCATCGAGAGCATCAGGAATTTTCCCAAGGACGTGTAGAGGACGCGCGGGCGGCTCCGACCCTCCTGTGAAAGCACACCGGAATCGCAGGAGGTAAGCACGATGAGCAAGGTCATCTCAGACATGTCGATGTCCCTCGACGGCTACGTGGCCGGACCGCACCAGAGCATGGACAACCCGTTCGGCGAGGGCGTGGGCGACCGCCTGCACCAGTGGATGTTCGACGAGGCCGAACGGCACGCCAAGGTGATCGAGGGCGTCACCGCCGCCGGGGCGTTCATCATGGGCCGCAACATGTTCGGCCCCGGCCGCGGCGCCTGGGACCTGGACTGGAAGGGCTGGTGGGGCGACGAGCCGCCGTACCACGCGCCGGTTTTCGTCCTGACCCACCACCCGCGCGAGCCGCTGACGATGAAGGGCGGCACGAGCTACACCTTCGTCACCGACGGGATCGAATCGGCCCTGGCCCGGGCGCGCGCGGCCGCCGGAGACCGGGACGTCGCGATCGCCGGCGGCGCCGAGACGGTGAACCGGTACCTGGCGGCGGGGCTCATCGACGAGCTGCGCCTGCACGTCGCGCCTCTGACCCTCGGCCGGGGCGAGCGGCTGCTGCACGGCGTCGGGGAGCACGCGCTCGAACCCGTCGGCGAGCCCTGGGGCACCGGCCTCGTCACCCACCTGACGTACAAGGTGGTGTGACGGGCTTCAGTACTGGTTCGTCCGGGCGTCCAGGGCGAGCCCTTCGTCGATCGCCGCCACGGGGACGTCCTTGATGTTCATCTGGTCCTTGGCGATCCGCCCGAGCGTGGGCAGGCTCTTGCGGTCCGGCCAGGTCTCCGGCTTCCAGAGCGAGGAACGCAGGAACGCCTTGGCGCAGTGCATGTACAGCTCTTCGACCTCGATCAGTACGGCCAGCCGCGGCCGCTTCCCCTGTACGACCAGGTCGTCGAAGAACGGCGCGTCGGCCACCAGCGAGGCGCGCCCGTTGACCCGGAGCGTCTCGTTCATCCCCGGCACGATGAACAGCAGTCCGGCATGGGGGTTGCGCAACATGTTGCGGAAGCTGTCGAGCCGGTGGTTGCCGGGCCGGTCGGCGAGGACGAGCCGGTGGTCGTCGAGTACCAGCACCGATCCGGCGGGGTCACCGCGGGGCGAGACGTCACAGGTGCCGTCGGTGTTCGAGGTGGCCAGCAGCACGAACGGCGAGTGCGCGATGATCGTGCGCGCGTGCTCGTCGATGCGGGCGATGTCCTTGTCCCAGATGACCTGATGCGGTTCCTTGACGATCTCCCGGAGCTCGGCATCGGTCGTCACCACACGCATCTCAGAGGAGCTCATCTCCCGAGAATAAGGTAAGCCTCATCTAACTAGCGAGGGCGGGCCGGATCTCCGGAGGAAGAGCGGCAGGACCGCGGTGGCCGCGGCCAGGACGGCGAAGCCCCAGGGCAGCGTGGCCGCACTGGCGACGGCGGCGACCAGCAACGGCCCGCCCGCGTCGCCCAGTTCGCGGCCGAGTTCGGCGGTGCCCATGGTCTGGCCGAGCCGCTCCGGCGGGGTCGCGGCGGCGAGGGCGGCGAAGGCGAGCGGGGTGATCAGCCCGGTTCCGGCCCCGATCAGCGCGGCGGCCGGCAGCAACCCGGGCAGGCCGGGCAGCAGGGCGGCGGCCAGGCCGCTCGCGGTCAGCAGCAGACCGGCCGCCACCCCGGTGCCGGTGCGCAGGCGGCCGGAGTCGAGCGCGCGCCCCGCCCACGGCTGCACGAGCGCGGCGCACAGGGCCAGCACCGAGACGGCCGCCCCGGTGGCCAGCGGCGACAGCCCGGCCGTGGCTCCGGACAGCGGCAGGAACCCGACCCCCACGGACAGGGCGGCGGTGGCGGCGGCCAGCGCGGCCACCGGGCGGAGGAACGCGCCGTCGGTCAGGCGCCGGACCAGGTCCACGACGCTCTGCCGGGCCCTGGGCAGGGGCGGCACCACCGGAACCGCGAGCCAGGCCCACACCGCCACCGCGGCGGCCAGCGCGGCGAGCACCACGAACAGCAGCGTCAGCCCGCCGGCCCACACCAGCGCGCCGCCGAGCAGGGGTCCGGCGGTGTAGCCGATGCTCTTGAAGAAGCCGTAGGAGCCGAACGCGCGGCCGTGCCTCGCCTGGGGGTTGAGCCGGGCCACCAGCGCGGAGGCGGCCGGGGAGAACGCCGAGGCGGCCGCGCCCTGGCCCAGCCGGGCCGCCCACAACCAGCCGGGGTCGCGGACCAGGACGAAGAGGGCGGAGGCCGCGGCGAAGCCGATCAGCCCGCCGAGCAGGACCGGCCGGGCGCCGATCCGGTCGGCCAGCGCGCCGAACACCGGCTTGAGCACCACCTCGGCGCCGTCGTACAGGGCGAGCAGCAGCCCCAGGTAGAGCACCGACCTGACCAGGCCGGCCTCGCCCTGGCCGAGGTTGGCGGCGATGCCGTGCGCGCCGAAGGCGGTGGTGAACCCGGCCGCGTACAGGGGCCAGGTCCGCCGGACGGAGACGGTCACGGCTCTTCGCCCTGGTCGAAGGCGTGCAGGTGGGCGAACACCCGCTCGCTGTAGTCCTCGAAGCGGCGCGCGCACTCGGCCAGCCGTCGCTCGGCGGGACCGGCTCCCGGAGCGCCGAACACGTCCCTGGCCTTCAGGTCGCGGTGCCAGCGGCGCAGCCGTTCCAGGCTCTGCTCCTCTTCTTCGAGCTCGGCCAGGGTGAACTTGGCGGTGCGGATCTCCTTGTCCAGTTCCGCCTCGTACTTGCCGCAGTCGGCGGTGAACTCCGCCCAGTCCTCCTCGCGGGCGGCGGTGAACATCGCCTGGAACCGGGCCGCGTCGGCGGGCTCGCGTCCGCTGGCGCGCAGCACCACGACCTCGCCGTCCGCGCGCTCGGTCAGGTGGACGGCCCGCTCGATGCCGTCGGCGAACACCGGCACCCGCGGCACCGCCCACACGCCCTGCCCGAGCGACAGCCCGCCCACCTTGCGCAGCTCCCGCCAGACCGCGACCCGGTGCCGGGACGGCTGCGCGGGCAGCCGCACGATCAGCACCACCCATTCGTTCACCAGAGGAAAGTAACACGCGTTACATTTTGGCGTGAAGCAGGTCAGAACCTGAACTGCTCCTTGAGCATCGCCAGGGTGGAGAGGAAGCCGTCCAGTTGCTCCTCGGTGTGGCCGTCGCTGATGATCAGGCGGAGCAGGGCCTTGTTGCGCTTGACGGCCGGATAGACGAAGACGGGCACGAGGTAGCCGTGGTCCAGGAACGCCTGCCGCAGTTCCACGGCGACGTCGTCGTCGTTGACCGGGACCGAGACGATGTAGGTGCTCGTCTCGCTGGTCTCGCAGCCGATGTCGGCCAGCCGCCGGCGGAACGCGGTCACCTTCGCCAGGTAGGAGTCGACGATCTCGGGATCGTGGCTCAGCCGGCGGATGATCTCCCTGGCGGTGACGGCGGTGGGCGGTTGCATGGCGGCGGTGAACATCGAGGTTCCCGACAGGAGCTCGAAGGACTGCACCGCCGCCGACGGGCCGGCTATCGCCCCGCCCTCCAGGCCCACCGCCTTGGAGAAGGACATCATCACGAAGTCCGCCCGGTCGCGCATGTGCTGGTACTCGGTGGCGAAGGGGCGGTGGGCGGGGCCGTAGATCATGAAGCCGTTGGCGTCGTCGACGAAGCTGATGGCGTTGTGCTTTTCGCACAGGTCCAGGAGCGCGGGGATGGGGCCCATGGTGCCGTCCGCCGAGTAGACGCTCTCCATGACGACGACCACCTTGCCGCCGCCGACCTTGGTGAGGACGCGGTCGAGGTGCTCCGGGTCGTTGTGGCGGAAGAAGAAGACGCGCTTGCCGTATCCCAGGCCCTCCACCGCCTTCCACAGGCTCCAGTGGGAGTCCCGGTCCAGGACGAACACCGAGTCGGAGTTGTTCATGCGGACGCCGGCGCCGAGGTCGATGTCCTGGCTCATGGCGTGGACGAAACCCACGTTGGCCAGCAGGCCGGTGGCGAAGGTGAGGGCGCGTTCCTTGCCGGTCGCCTGGCTGACGTCCTGTTCCAGTTCCAGGTGGGCGCGGCAGACGCCCTGCGTCATGCGGGAGCCGCCGGTGGTGAGGCCGTACTGGTGGGCGCCTTCGGCGAAGCACTGCCGCAGGTCGGTGCGCTGGTGCATGTTCAGGAGGTTGATGCTGGCGAGGTTGGTCAGCGTGCGGCCGTTCTGCGTGATGCTGGGGCCGGTGATGCCGTCCACGATCGCGGGCTCACCGATCAGGCCCGATCCCTCTTCGAGTACCTGGGTGAAGGTCTCGAAGCCCCACTTGTCCACGGCGCCGGAGCTGGTCATGCCTTTTCTCCTAGGTTCGGGGCGATTCGGGGATGTCTGCGGAGCACGATCACGATGACCAGCCCGGTGATCATCAGGAGTGCCGCGGACACGATGACGGTCAGGTGCAGACTGGCGACGAACGTCTCCCGGGCGGACTCGGCTATCTGGGGGTACGCGCTGCGCAGGGCGAGGGCCGAGTCCCTGACCACGCCCGCGTGGGGAAACCAGGCGGCGAAGGCGGCGGACATGACACTGCCCAGGACGGCGATCCCGAGCCCGCCGCCGAGCTCGTAGGAGGTCTCCTCGACGGCCGCCGCCTGCCCGGCGTGTTCGGTGGCGACGGCGTTCATCATCGCGTTGGACGCCGCCGTCAGTGCCACCGACAGCGAGAACCCCATCGCGGCGAAGCAGCATCCGATCAGCCACGGCTGGTCGGTGGTGGACAGCGTCACCAAGGGGGCCAGCGCCACCGAGGTGCCCACCAGCCCGGCCGCGACCAGCGGCGGCGCGCCGAACCGGGCGACGAGAGGGCCGCCGACGAGGCTGCCGAGCACGCTGGTCACGCTCATCGGCAGGATGCGCAGGGCGGCCGACAGCGGCCCGAGCCCCACGACCAGTTGCAGGTACTGGGTGAAGAACAGCTCCAGCCCGACCAGCACGAGGAACGTGACCAGGATGGACACGGCCGCCGTGGAGAAGGCGGGGTTGGCGAACAGCCGTACTTCGAGCAACGGCGAGTCGGCGCGCAGCTGCCTGCGCACGAACCACATCAGCAGTACGGCGGCGCCGGCCCAGCTCGCCAGGGCCGTCGGCGCGAACAACGACTCGTGCCCCGCCGTCTTGATGCCGAAGGCGAAGCTGAGCACCCCGCCCGTGGCCAGGAGCGCGCCCAGCGCGTCCCAGCGTCCGGAGTCGGCGCGCGGCGACTCCGGCACCAGGAGCAGGGTGAGCGGGATCGCGGCGATCATCACCGGGACGTTGATCAGGAACACCGCGCCCCACCAGGTCCATTCGACAAGCGCGCCGCCGACGAGCGGGCCGATGATGGCGCCTCCCGCGGCGACGGCGCTCCACACGCCGAGGGCCGTCGCGCGCGGCTTCGGATCGGTGAACACCTGCCTGATCATCGAGAGCGTGGACGGCATGATCATCGCGCCGCCCAGTCCGAGGATCGCGCGGGCCGCGATGAGGATCGCGACGTTCGGGGCGAACGCCGCCGCGAGCGAGGCGAGTCCGAACACCGCGTATCCCCACAGCAGCATCGCCCGCCGGCCGTACCGGTCGCCGAGGGCGGCGAACGGGAGCAGCAGGGGCGCGCAGACGAGCGAGTAGACGTCGGCGATCCACAGCACCTGCGACGCGCTCGGGCCGAGCTCGGCCGAGAGCATCGGCAGGGCCGTGTAGAGCACCGTGATGTCGATGACGACGATGAACAGGCTGGCGCACAGAATCGTCAGCACGACCCACGGGTTTTGCGAACCTTTCATGTCGTCCTATTCCCGGAAGGTGTACGAGGCGAGAGTGTCGAAGGCCCGCGTGGGCAGGATCCATCGGGCCATGGCGAGCACTCGCGCGTCCCAGCCGACCAGGTAGCGGCTGCGCGGCCGCGCCGAGGTCAGGGCGTGGACGATGGCCTCGCTCACCCGCGTGGGATGGGCGGCCAGCTTCAGCATGCGGTCCTGGTCGACCCGCGCCCGCTCGACCGAGCGGGCCCAGGCCGGGTAGTACAGGCGCAGCTGGTCGGCGTGCACCTTGTCCGGCAGAGACTCGAACGCGCGCAGCGAGCGTGGCCACAGGGCCGTGCGTACCGCGCCCGGGTTGACGAGCACCACGTGGATGCCCCACCGGCGCAGCTCCATGCGCAGCGCGTTCGACGACGCCTCCAGGGCGTACTTGGCCGCGCAGCTCGCGCCGATGCTGGGGAAGACGCACAGCCCGTTGATGCTGCTGATGTTGACCACGCGGCCGCCGTTCGTGCGCAGGTGGGGCGTGAACGCCCTGGTCACGGCGAGCGGGCCCAGGTAGTTGACCTCCAGTTCGTGCCGGACGAACTCCATGGGCAGGATCTCCAGCGGGCCGTGGTACTCGGCGGTCGCCGCGTTGACCACGCCGACCAGGCGCCGCCCCGGCCCCGGCACCTTGGCCACCGCCTCCTCGACGGAGTCGGGCGAGGTGACGTCGAGGTGGATCACCTCGATCCCCTCCGGGCTGTCGGCGAAGGTCTCGGTGACGGCCCGCTCGGGGTCGCGTACCCCGGCGAAGACGTGGAAGCCCTTGGCCGCCAGCGCCCGCGCGGTGACCGAGCCGATCCCGCCGGCCGCGCCGGTGATCAATACGGTACGGCCGTCGGTCATGCCGGGAAGTACGACCGGAGCGGGCCGTCACGCCGGACGTCGAGCGTCGCGCAGTGGAAGGACCCGGCGAAGGCGTAGTAGGACTCGAACGAGCAGGGCAGCGGCGTGAAACCCCACTCCTTGAACGCCTGGATCATGGGCTCCTGGTTGCGTTCGACGACCACGCGGCGCTCGTCGAGCATGAGGACGTTCATGTTGACCCAGCCGCTGACCACGCCGATCGGGTTGGAGTCGGTGTGGACGGGATCGGGCGCCACGAGCACGTCCCAGTCCCGCAGGACCGGCGGGAGGCCGGCCAGGTCGAGGAACTCGGGGTTGACCAGCACCTTGCCGGGGGCCAGCGGCATGAACGTGGTGTCGATGTGCATGGCCTGCGGGCAGCGGGACTCCAGCACGTGGATGCGGTAGTCGTCGCCGAGGTGGCGGCGCAGCCAGTCGATGCCGGCCTGGTTGGTGACGTGGCTGCGCTGGCAGAAGATGTCGCGCCCGGCCCGGACGAAGTCGGCGGCGTCGAAGGTCGGCTCGAACTCCGTGGTGACGAACCCGATGGGCTCGCCGGGCTCGGGCACGCGGTAGCCGTCGTCATACAGGTCGTCGAGCAACTGCGGGCGGGGTGCGGCCGTCCACCGGGCGCCGGCCGCGGAGTATTCCTTCAGAAGCCGCCGGTAGGGCCAGGTCTCGTACTGCCGCCCGCGGTCGGCCATCGGCGCCTCGATGATCTCGTCGCCGATGACCAGGAAGACGTCACGGGGGTTGGCCGCGCAGAACCCGGTCCCGACCTGCCAGGACGGGGTGGAGAATCCGGCGGCGAAGTCGATGGGGTCGGGCCGGCGCACCCGTACCCCGGCCGTCTGGAGGATGTCGATGAACTGCTCCAGGTCCTCTTTGGCCGGCTCGATCATCTCGGGCGGGTAGGGGGTGCCGTCCGCCCCGCTGACCTCCTCGATCGTCTCCCACGACCCCGGCGGCACGGTGACCTTGTTGATCACGTTCCAGTCGGGCAGCATCGCGCCGTCCACCACGCCGACGACGACCTCTTCCAGAGGGTCCCACTCGTTGTGCGAACTGACGGGTCCAGACATCGTTGCCCTTTCCGATAGCGATTTCACGGCGTCCACGCGCGGACCACCAGGGCCGCGTTGTGACCGCCGAATCCGAAGGAGTTGCTCAGCGCGGCGCCCACGTCCATGCGGCGCACCTGGTTCGGGACGTAGTCGAGGTCCTCGACCTCGGGCGCGTCGCAGTTGAACGTGGGCGGCACGAGGCCGGTCGCGATCGCCTTGACGGTCGCGATGAGCTCGGCGGTGCCGGCGGCGCCGATCATGTGACCGGTCAGCGCCTTGATGGAGCTGATCGGCGGCACCCGCGCGCCGAAGACGTTGCGGATCGCCAGGCTCTCGATCCTGTCGTTGAGCACCGTCCCGGTGCCGTGCGCGTTGATGTAGTCGATGGCGTCCGGTTCGAGGCCCGCGTCCCGCAGCGCGAGCCGCATCACCGTCGCCGCGCCCAGCCCGTCGGGATGCGGCGCGGTGGGATGGAAGGCGTCGGTGGTGGCCGCGTAGCCGGCGACCTCCGCCTGGATCGCCGCGCCCCTGCGCAGGGCGTGCTCGGCCTCCTCCAGGACGACCACCGCCGCGCCCGCACCCACGACGAAGCCGTCGCGCTCCCGGTCGAAGGGGCGGCAGGCGCGTTCCGGCTCGTCGTTGCGCCGCGACAGCGCTCCGGTGATGCCGGTGGTCGCCATGTCGAACGCGGTGATCGAGTCGTCGCAGCCGCCGGCGATCGCCAGGTCCGCCCGGCCGGTCCTGATCCACATGGCCGCCTCGCCGACGCTCATGGTGCCGGTGGCGCAGGCCGTACTCATGGAGCCCGAAGGTCCCGCGGCGCCGAAGCGCAGAGCGATCTCCGCCGACGGGCTGTCGGCGGACAGCGCCGCCGCCGCGTACGGCGGCACGCCACGGGGACCTCGCTCGGCGAAGCGGCTGTAGAGCGACTGCTGCAGCCAGCTGCTTCCGTACCCGGAGCTGACCAGGACGCCCAGCCGGGGGTTGAGGTCCCCACCCTGCGCCAGCTTGGCCTCGTCTGCCGCCTGGACCGCCGCCGCCAGGCCGTACCGCGCGAAGTGGTCGAGCCTGCGGCTCACCTTGTGCGGCATGTACTCCAGAGGGTCGAAGTCGCGGACCTGCGCGGCGATCGTGGTGCTGAGTCCGGCCGGGTCGAACGCGTCGATCGTCGCTATGCCACTGCGGCCCTGGAGCAGGCTGGTCCAGAACGTGTCCACGTCCCGGCCGACGGGTGAGATGACGCCCGCGCCGGTGATGACCACGCGTCGGGGATGGCGGATCGGCATGGGCAGGCTGCCTTTCGCGTTCAGTCGAGTCGTGGCGTGGTCAGGTGCTCGGCGACCACCTGGGAGAGGAGCGCGGGCCCGGTCCAGCGTTTGCCGTACCGCATGACGTAGCCCGCCATGACACCGTGCCCGCCGAACGGCTGGTTGCCGTTGTCGACGTCGATCAGCGTGCTGTTCACGGCCACGGTGTGTCTTTTGCGCAGGGTGTCGACGAGGTCCGGCTCGCCGTCGTACACCATGGCGCCCATCGCCCGTTCGGCGAAGAAGGGCGAGTCGATGTGCTGGTTCACCTGCTGCGCCGTGGAGTAGCCGACGACGTTGAAGATCGGGGCGAAGAACTCCACGATGGGTACGCGCGGGGCCCAGTCCCGTACCAGGACGGTGGGTTCGACGCGTTTGGTGCGGAAGTCGATGGCGCCTCCGGCGACGATGTTCTCGTGGTTGCGGCGCAGGTAGTCGGCGGAGGCCTCCACCGCGGTGTCGTACCAGAGGCTTCCGTAGTCGGCTTCGGGGTCGCGGTTGCTGCCGTACTTGGCCGCCGTCACCGCCTGGGTGAGGCCGTCGATGAAGCTGTCCTTGACGGAGTCGTGGACGTAGAGGACGTCGGGTCCGTAGCAGTCCTGGCCCGAGTTGAGCAGACGCACCCGCATGGCATCGCGTACGGCCCGGCCGACCTGGGCGTCCGGCCCCACGATGAACGGGTTGACCCCCTGCCCGAAGAAGACGAAGAGCTGTTCGTCGCGCAGGGTGGCACGGACCTGTTCGGCGTTCTTGTAGGTGCCGGTGAAGATGACGACGTCGGCGGAGGCCACCTGGCCGGTGACGAACTCCCGCTGGCTGGCCTCGACCACCTCGATCGGCAGGTTGTGCACGGGTGCCAGGAGGGCGTGCAGCCGGTGGAGCTGGCCGGCGATCACGCTCGCCGGCCTGGCGGTCAGCCGCTCGGTGAACAGTGCGGGCACCAGGAGATAGAGGACGTAGCTGTAGAGCAGGACGTTCGACGGCATGAACGCGGCCAGGCGGCGGACTCTGGACGGCCCGTGGGTGAGGACCTCCTCGACCGCTCCGGCCAGGGTGGCGCGGGAGGCTTCGATCTCGTCCATGACCGACCGGTGCAGCGAGATCTCGGTCAGAATGTCGATGATCGGCTGCGGATCGTCCCGCAGCATCTCCTCCACGGCCCGCAGGCCCCGCACCCGTTCCTCGGGCGGCATCATGGCCGGCGTTCCCGCCGGCGCCCGGACGCCGCCGGTGGCGGTCAGCCGCCGCAACGCCGCCATGTCGGGTTTGCCGCGGGCGGTGACCGGGATCCGGTCGAGCACGATGACCTGGTTGGGGCCTTCGTGGGCGGGGAGCTGTGCGGTGAGCCGGGCCCGCCAGTCGGCGGGCTGCGGTTCACCGGCGTCGGCGACGAAGAAGACGAGCCGGCACCCGAGCCGCTCGTCCTCCACCGGGACGACCGCGACCGGACGTCCCAGTACGGCCGCCGCCCGGCGCTCCACGGCCTCCGGATAGATGGTGTGCCCGAGGCGGTGGACGGCGAACTTGCGGCCGACCACGTAGAGGTTGCCCTCGGCGTCCTTGTGGCCGAGGTCGTTGGTGCGCAGCTCGGTCAGGGGCGCCGCCTCCTCCTCCAGAGGCAGGTAGCCCTCCATCAGGTCGGCGGAGCGTACGACGACCTCGCCCATCTGGCCGGCGCTCAGTTCTTTGCCGTCGTCGTCGACGATCGTCACGTCGACTCCGGCCAGCGGGCGGCCGCAGCCGTTCGGGTTGTCCGGCGTGGCCAGCGCGATGTTGCCCGCCTCCGTACTGCCGTAGCCGTCCAGCAGCGGCTGGCCGGCCTCGGTGAGGAACCGGTCGGAGAGCGTCGGATCCAGGGGCGCGCCGCCCACACACCACATGCGGACACGGGACAGATCGGCCAGCAGTTCCGGCCGGCGCTCCGCGAGATTCAGGATCGTGTGGTACGTCGAGGGCGTCGCGTCCACGGACGTGGCGCCCGCGTCGGCGCCCGCCCGCAGGGCCCGGTCGAGCCGGCTGTACGGGGTGATGAGCAGCGAGCAGTCGCTCATCAACCAGATCAGGACCAGCGAGATCCCGTATTGGTGGGAGAAGGGGAGGAGCGGCAGCAGCACGTCCTCGGGCTTGTACGCCATGCGGGCAGCGGTCCGCTCGGTGTTCGCGATGATCGAACGGCCGGAGCGCACGATGCCCTTGGGGTGCCCGGTCGAACCGGAGGACCACGCGATCAGCGCGTCACGACGGCCGGTCCAGGGGTTGAGGTCGAGGGACCGCACGGGCGGGTCCTGCACCGTTGAGACCAGCCGGCCGAGCTCGATGGTTCGCATACCGGCCGGTGGCAGTGTGGCGTCATCCGTCAGTGCGATGTTCGTTCCGGATGCGGCGGCCATCCGCTCGAGTTCACCGCGCGTTTGATGCGCGTCCACAATCACGATGGAAATGTTTAGGTTGACGAGAGCGAGGAATCCTACGACAAAGTCCGGCGAGTTCCGCGCGACCAGGAGAATGCGATCCCCCGGTGCTATGCCGTCCCGTGCGAGCCCCTGCGAGACGGCGGCTGCGATGCTCGCCACCCGTTCATTCGTTATTGCCGATCCATCGGAGATCAGCATCAGCATCACCTACCGAGGACTTTCCTACGTGACGCTGGATAACGGGTCAACGTCGGTCTTTCCGGTCATCCGACCTCCAAACTTCGGCGGTTGACCGCGCGATACCTCCTAGTCATGCGAGGTATTTGCATCTGCATACTCACCTCACGCATCGGGTCACCCACCTTCCGTCAGGGCAGCGACAGAGCGCCTACCAGCGATTATGAGAAGTCTGGAAATCGATCCAGCCAGATTGTCCGGCATCTGGACACGGATAACGGCCAGTCCGAAAAGGATCATCGACCATCCTTGACGCTTACAAGTGTTCCGACGTATAACCTCATTCGGCGTAACTTCCATCGAGAGGCTGGGTAATGACTGAAACTCGCGAAGACATATACGGCGAGGTCAGCGCCATCATCCAGGAAGTAACAGGAATGCAAGCGGCAGATGTATCGCCGAAGAAATCCATCGTCGATGACCTCGATATCGACTCGCTGTCTATGGTCGAGATCGGGGTGGCGGTCGAGGACAAGTTCGCGGTCGAGATCACGGACGCGGAGATGCCGAAAATAGTGACGGTCGAGGACCTGATCGACCACATCGAGCAGGCGATGGCGGCCCGGGGTTGAACGGGATACTGACCGGAAAACGACTGCTCATCACGGGTGTTCTCACCCCCTCGTCCATCGCATTCCACGTGGCCAGGCTGGCACTGGAGAATGGCGCGGAAGTCGTTCTCACGGCCTTTCCCCGGGCAAGCCTCGTCGAGCGCCTCGTGCGCCGGCTGCCGGGTCCGGCACCGGTCGTCGGCCTCGACGTCACCGACCCCGAACAACTCGCCGACCTCGCCGACCGCGTCGGCGAGCATCTCGGCGAGCTCGACGGCGTGCTCCACTCGATCGCCTACGCGCCGCCCGCCGCTCTGGGCGGCAACTTCACCACCACCACGTGGCCGGACGTCGCCACCACGCTGCGGACCTCGACCTACTCGCTCCACAGCCTGTCGATCGCGCTCCTGCCCCTGCTGCGCAAGCCGGGCTCGTCGATCGTCGGGCTCGACTTCGACTCCTCGGTGAGCTGGTCCGAGTACGACTGGATGGGCGTGGCCAAGAGCGGGCTCGAATCCTGCGCCCGCTACCTCGCGTACTACCTCGGCCCCCAGGGCATCCGGGTGAACCTGGTCGCGGCGGGCCCGATCAGGACCGTGGCGGCCGCGGAGTTCGACAAGCAGCCCGGCGACGACTTCTACGCCAAATGGCAGGCCAGGGCCCCGCTGGGCTGGGAGGCCGACGCCGATCCCGTGGCACGGGCCTGCGTGGCGTTGTTCTCCGACTGGTTCCCCGCAACGACCGGGGAGATCCTGCACGTGGACGGCGGTGCGCATGCCGTCGGCTGAGCCCGGGACGGCCATGTGGCGCCACATCGCCACGACCCTCGCGCACGCCGGATGCGATCTGGTGACCGGCGTGCCCTCCGACGAACCCGCTCTGCTCGACGCCGCCCTCGCCGTACCCGGGCTCAAGGTGGTGCCGGTGCGCGACCAGCGGGCGGGCGCCTGCCTGGCGGCTGGGCACGCGCTGGTGTCCGGCGGCCCGGCCGTCCTCGCGACCAACTCCGGCCCTTCGCTGCCCAACGCCCTGGCGGGCCTGCTGGAGGCGGCGTCGCTGCACGCGCCCGTCGTCGTGGTGACCACGCGGATCCCCCGGGCCGGTCTGGGCAGGGGCGGCTTCCAGCAGGTGGACCAGCGTGCGGTCAGCGCCGCCGTGGCCAAGTGGTACGTGCTGGCCGAGGACGTGGACCAGCTGGACTGGGCCCTGCGGCAGGCCGTGCACCGTGCGATCAACGGCGCGCCCGGGGTCGTGGTCGTCGAGCTGGCCGAGGAGGCACTCCAGGGCGAGCCACCGCGAAACGCCGCGCTGACGACTCCCCTGCGACGGCTGCGCTCGGCTCCCGCCGGGGACGATCTCGGCCGGGCGCTGGACATGATGGCGACGGCCACCGCGCCGGTGATCATCGCGGGCGGCGGCGCGAAGGCGGCCGGCGCGGGCGCTCCGCTGCGGGCGCTGGCCGAGACCTGGGGCGCGGCCGTGTTCGCCACCGCCGCCGGGCGGGGCGTGCTCGACGAGGACCACCCGCGCTACTGCGGACTCGCCGGGCTCTACGCCGCCGCTCCCGCCGCCGGACTGCTCGACGACGCCGATGTGATCCTGGCATTGGGCACCCGCCTGGAGGAGACCGTACGCACGGGGTGGAGCCTGACCGGGCAGCGCCTGATCCACGTGGACGCCGATCCCGACGCCTTCGACCTCGCCGTCCGCCCCGAGATCGCGCTGGCCGGCGACGCCGCGCTCACCGCGCGCCTGCTCGCCGACGGCCTCACGGCGCACCCGTCGCCGGCCTGGTCCGAGCGCGTCTCCGCGGTGAAGACCGAACTCCCCCACGCCGGCTCCTTCGCCGCGTCGGCCCTGCGCGCGGTCCGGTCCAGGTTCGGGCGCGACCTCGTGCTCGTCCAGGAGAACGGCCTGCACGACATGTGGAGCTACCACTACCCCCTGCTGTCGCTGTCCGAGCGGGCCAAGGTGGTGGCGCCGGGCGAGCAGACCATGATGGGCTTCGGCGTCGCCGCGTCGCTGGGCGCCGCGCTCGCCGAGCCGTCGCTGCCCACCGTCGTGATCTGCGGCGACGGCGCGATGACGATGAGCATGAACGCGCTGCCGGTCGCCGCCGAGCAAGGGCGCGGAATCGTCTTCCTCGTCTTCGAGAACGGCGGCTTCGGCTGGCCACGCTACGTCCGCGCCCTGGCCGGATCCGACACCCGCATCACCCGGTTCGCCGGCGGCGAGCCGCCCTACGAGGCGGTCATCCGCGCGCTCGGCGGCTGGAGCACCCGCTGCCGGACGACCGGCGACCTCGACCCCGCACTGGAGAAGGCCGCCGAACACGCCAAGAACGGCGCGCTCGCGCTGATCGCCGTCCCCGTCTCCGACACCGACATCCCTCCCGGCGTCCTTCGCGCGTACGGCGGCGCCCCAGAGTCCCCGGACAAGGCTGACGACCATGACGCGTGACATCTACACCTGGCAGGGTGGATCGGTCGGCATCGCGGTCAGCGACAGCCCCGTCCTCTGGCCGTCCATCGGCGAATATCCCTTCTACGACCGGATCCTGTACTACGTCATGACCCACGACCACCTCAGGAACGCCGCCCTCGGCCACGCGCTCCGGGCGGTGGCGCCGGGCCGCCGGGTCATCGACATCGGGACCGGCCGCGACCTCAACTGGGCCCTGGAAGCCGCCGGTCACGGGGCCAAGCACGTGTACGCGATCGAGGCCAACGGGGAGAGCCACGCCATGGCGGCAAGGAGGGGGGCGGCCTCGCCGTACGCCGACATCATCGAGGTCGTGCACGGCACCTCCTTCGACGTGCGACCGGCGGAGCGGGCGGAGGTGTGCGTGGCCGAGCTCATCGGGTCGATCGCCAGCTCGGAGGGCATGCTCGCGGCCATGACCGACGCGCACGCGCGCCTGCTCACCCACGACGGCGTGGTCGTGCCCGCCGCCTGTGACACCTTGGCCGGGGCGGTGTCGTCGCGGGAGCTGTTTCCCGATGGCCCGGCCTTTTCGCGGAAGGCGCTGCCGTACCTCAGGAAGATCTTCGATCTTTATGAGCGGCCCTTCGACGTGCGGCTTTCGGTGGCCGATCCGGGGCCGGAGGTCCTGCTGTCGACGGCCGGGGTGGTGGAGAGACTCCGGTTCGACGGGTCCGCACCGCTGGAGGACACCTCGCGCGTGAGCCTGACGATCGAGCGCGACGGGGCCGTGGACGGGTTGTTGTGCTGGATCGGGCTGGAGGCGGGCGCGGGCGCCAGGCGGGTGGACTCGCTGCGGGACAGGACGAACTGGATGCCGGTGTACCTGCCGGTGTTCGACTCCGTCGTGCCGGTGCGGCGGGGGGACGAGCTCACGGTGGAGTTCGAGCGCCGGACGAGCGACGACGGCGTGCACCCCGACTACCACGTACGCGGGACGCTGGTCACGGCCGCCGGGGTGACCAGCGGGTCGATCCTGTCCGGGCACCACGAGCCGCAGCTCGGGACGAAGCCGATCTACCGCCGGTTGCTCGAAGTTATTCCTTGACACGAATATTCGCCATGGTGAATACTCAAAGCCATGGACGCACTCCTCACCGCACTGGCCGACCCGGCCCGCTGGCGGCTCGTCACCCTGTTGGCCGAGCGGCCCCGCTCGGTCGGCGTCCTCGCCCAGCTCGCCGACGCGCGCCAGCCGCAGACGACCAAACATCTGCAGACCCTGGAACGCGCCGGCGTCGTCACCTCCCACCGCACCGGCCAGCGCCGCGTCTACGCGCTTCAGCCGGGCCCCCTGCGGGACCTGGCGGCCGCGATCAACCGGCTGGCCGAGACCGCGGACCAACGCGGCGGCCACCGCGAGACCTTCGACCGCTACGAGCGCAGCCTCGACGCGGAGCGGCTCGCGGCGGACGAGGCGGGCTGGGCCGACGGCCGTTCGTTCCGGTTCCAGCGCGTGCTGCCCGGACCACCTGAGCTGGTCTGGCGCCATCTGACCGAGACCTCCCTGCTCGCCCACTGGTGGACACCCGACGACCTGCGCGTCTCCGAGCTCGTCTTCGAGGCGCGGCCGGGCGGCCGGATCTTCCACGAGTACCGCGACGCCGAGGACGCCGACGGCACCGACCTGGTGGTCGGACGCGCCGAGGGAGTCGTCGGCGAGGTACGCCCCCGCGAGCGCCTCACCTACCGCAACTCCCCGCTGCTACCCGGCGGCGGAACCGCCTTCACCGCCCACGTCGACCTCGGGCTCCGGCCCACCGGCACGGGCACGGAACTCGACGTCCACTGGCGGATCACCGACAGCACCGTCGAATCCGCCGACTTCATCGCCGGCATCGAGATCGGCTTCGGCCAGAGCCTCGACAAGCTGACCGCGGCCATCGCCGCCGACACAAGGAGCACGAAATGACCCGCAAGGTGACCGCGAACATCTCCCTCACCCTCGACGGCCGCTACCACGGCGCCGGCGGGCCCGGCGACTTCGGGGCGTTCGCCCCGTACGTGACCAGCGACGTCGCCCGCGACCACATGAACCTCATCTGGGAGAACGCCACGACGGCGGTGCTCGGCCGGGTCAACGCCGAAGGCTTCATCGGCTACTGGTCCACGGTCGCCGAGGACGACAACGCCGACCCGCGTGACCGCGGCTACGCCAAGTGGCTGGTCAACACCGAGAAAGTGGTCTTCTCCACCACCCTGACCGAAGCGCCGTGGGAGCGCACGCGCCTGGTGAACGCCCCCGTCGCCGACGTCGTCACCGAGCTCAAGGCCACCGGCGAGGGCGAGATCCTGGCCAACACCAGCCCCACCATCATCAAGGCGCTGCTGGCGGCGGACCTGCTCGACCGGCTGTACCTCATGATCTTCCCCGAGATCGTCGGCGGCGGGCAGCGCCTGTTCGAGGACGGCCTGCCGGCCACCAAGTGGACGCTCACCCACCAGGTGACCGGCCCGCTCGGCGAGATGGCCATGGTGTACGACAGGGTCCGCTGAACGCCCTAGTCCCGCGGCGTCTCGTCGGTCCAGCCCAGCCGCCTGACCACGTACGACGTCATCTCATCCTGTACGGCCAGCAGCTCACCGGTGTCCCGGTCGATGATGATCCGCTGCTCGCCGTACTCCACCGCCACCCCGGCGCGGCCCTCGGCGTCGGTGACCCCGTCGGCGACCCGGAAGCCCGGCAGCCCGGCGAGCAGCCGGTAGAGCGCCGCCCTCGTGCCCGGGGTGCTCTCGGCGTCGAGGAGCATCCACTTGGCCGAGGCCCAGAGCCAGCTCTCCTGGCTGTCGGCCCCGTCGGCGGGGAACTCCTTGAGCATCTCGGCCTTCAGCGCGCCGGCCTCGGTGGGCAGACTGGTGACGGGCGTGAGGGTCAAGGGGATGAAGTAGGTCCTGCCGATGTCGCAGCCGTCGCTGCCCTGGCAGAGCGCGGGCGAACCGGCGTCCTTCCACGCCTGTTCGTCGGCGGGGGTGAGCGGTTGGGTGGTGACCTGACCGCGATCGGTGTGCCGGCGTCCTTCCCTGTTCACCCACAACACCTCCTCGATCCGGTGCTCGACGGTGTATCCGGCGGCGGTCCTGGTCCGCGAGTGGCGCAGCAGGTCCCGCCGCCACCAGGCGCCCTCGCCGGGAGGTCGCGCGGCCAGCCGGTCGGCCGCCGTGCCGAGCACCGCGGCCGGATCCGGTACGCGCGCCGCCGTCTCGATCCGGGGGCCGCCCAGCATGGGCGCCACCACGAAGCCGCCGGTCAGCACCACGGCGACCGCCGCGGCCGCGAGCGCCATCCTGGACCAGGCCGGCAGGCCGCGGCGTCGCGCGCCGCCGAGCATCCGCGCGCGGAGCGCCATCGCCCTGGCCGGGTCGGCGGGCGGCACGTCCGGCATCACCTCGTCGATGAGCTGGAACTCCTTCATCACACCTCAACTCCCAACGCGTCACGCAGCTTGTTCCTGGCCCGGCTCAGCCGGGAGGCGACGGTGCCGTTGGCGACGCCGAGCGCCGCGGCCACCTCGTCATAGGTCAGCTCGCCGTACGCGACGAGCAGCACCACGTCGCGTTCCCCGCGCGACAGCCCGGCCAGCGCGGCCGAGAGCTTCTGGACGGTCACCCCGGCGGCGATCCGGTCCACGACACGTTGTTCGTGGCCGTCGTCGCCGGGGGACGGGCCGGATCTGGCCAGCGCGCGGTAGCGCCGGAGCTCGGCCCGCCGGTGTTTGCCGATGAGGTTGGTGGCTATGCCGTACAGCCAAGGTCTGATGCCGCCTTGGGCGGCGTCGAAGCTGTCGCGGCGGCGGAAGGCGATCAGAAACGTCTCCGCGGCGAGGTCCTCGGCGATGTCGAGGTCGAGGCGGCGGCCGACGTAGCGGCGTATCTCCTCGTAGTGCGCGTCGAAGACGGTGGCGAATCGCTCGGGGTCGGCGACCGCGCCGTCGAGTGACAGGGTCATGCGGCGTTCTCTCTTGCCGGGAAGTCTGGACACCTGTGATTGCCCGCTCCCGGCCGAGCCTTCCATCAGATTTCGAGTACGGCCTGCCGCACGGTCACCGGCCGCTCCCTCCATCGCCTCATTCTGCCTGAACGGTATGATCTCCCCCCGGTCCGGCGAGATCATGAGGAGACTTGGTGAAAGCTGTCAGGGTGTTGGCCGCGTTGCTGGCCGCCGTCTCGATCGCGGCGGCGGGGTGTGGCGGCGACGGCGGGACGGCGGTCGCCGTTCCCGACAGTCCGGCGGGCAAGCAGCTGAGCTGGTACATGGACGCCGTGAACCGGACGCCGGTCGCGGACAAGGAGCTCAAGGAGCACCTCAGCGCGGCCTTCCTCAAGGAGATCCCGCCGGAGGAGTTCAACCGGGTCGCCAAGACTCTGGCCGGGCTGAAGGTGACGGAGCTGACCGAGGTGAAGCCGGACGCGCTGAAGGGCAAGGCGTCCGCGTCCGGGCAGGAGTACAAGGCGGAGATCTCGGTCGACGACGCCGGGAAGATCGACTATCTCCTGATCACGGGCTGAGACCAGGTGCGGCCCGGCGGCCGCACCTGGCGGGATTCAGCGGACGGCGTCCAGGGCGTCGACGATGCCGGAGCCGTAGAAGCCGTTACGGGCCCGGCCGCCCTCGCACAGGTGCGTGGCGGTCACGGTGGTGCCGTTGGGCAGGTGGCGGGTGTAGGTGAAGGCCGGCGGCGTCGGGCACGAGGTCCTGGTCGCGGAGGCCTTGAGGACGGATTCGACGATGCTCGGGTTCAGGGTCTTGCCGCCGTGCCTCGGGTCGCGGTGGCCGTACCTGCTGACGATCAGCGCGGCGACGCCCGCGGCGCGCGGGGAGGCCATCGAGGTGCCCTGCAAGTACTGGTAGTAGGCGCAGGTGCCGCGCTGGCAGTCCCGGACCACGTAGTCGACGTTGGGCGAGCCGTCGGGGTTGAGCTCGCCGTTGTCCCTGGCGAGCTGCTCGGGGTAGGCCGACAGCGTGGCCTTGGTGACGTCGCGGGTGTTGGCCGCGGTGTCGTAGACGTCGCCGCCGGGGGCGGACACGTCGACGAATCCGTTGCCGAAGCTGGAGAAGTACGACTTGCGCTTGCTGATGCCGGTGGCCGAGACGCTGATCACGTTGCGTCCCTCGCCGGGCATGGAGATGCAGCTCGGCGGGATGGTCCGCTCGTACGGCGCCTCGCCGGGCTCGCTGGCGAAGTCGGGGCTGCTCGTGTCCACGTAGGGCTTGGTGTAGTCGGCGGCCTGGTTGCCCGCCGCCGCCACCAGCGTGACGCCGCGCCGGTGGGCGTAGTCGAGCGCCCGCTGCGTCGCCTTGATGATCACTGCCTGCTCGGCCCGGTCCGCGGGGGAATCTGCGGCGTTGTCCGTGCAGTTGAACAGCCACGGGTCGATGTAGTAGCTCATGTTGACCACGTCGATGCCGTGGTCGCCGGCGTACGTCAGCGCGTCCACGCTGGGCTGCAGGAAGAAGTAACCGGAGTCCTGGCCGGCCCGCAGGTTGACCAGCGTCACCTTGGGCGCCACGCCCGCGATGCCCAGCCGGTTGATCGGCGAGCCGATCGAGGACGCCACGTGGGTGCCGTGGCCGTTCTCGTCCACGTTGGCCGCGTCCTCGCACGAACCGTCGGCCTCGTCCGCGCACGGCCCGTCGACCGGCGCGCCGTTGGCGTCGGCGGGGATGTCGGTGGTGAAGTTCCTGCTCAGCGCGTTGCTGAAGTTGGGTGCGATGTCCGGGTGCGTGCCGTCCACGCCGGTGTCCAGAATGGCCACGACCACGTCGCGTCCGCCCTGGTTGTACCGGTGCGAACCGTCCGCGGTCGCGTTCATCTGCTTCATGTCCCACTGCAGCTCGGCCAGCGGCTCGGCGCCCGGCCTCGGCCTTCCGGCCGTCGGGCCCGCCTTGCCGCGGCCGGCGTCGTGCCCTTCCTTTTCGACCGTGTCGGTACGGCGTGCCGTACCGACGGCCCGTGCGCTGGGCGGCGCCTGCCCGATCGTGCGGTTGCGGGCGACACCCTCGATCGCCCCGTCCGACGCCAGCGCGGCGGCGAAGTCGGCGCGGCTGGTCGTGACGGTGGCCAGGCCGACCGCGGTGTTCTCCTTGACGACGACGCCGCCCGCTGCCTCGATGGCCTGGCGGGCGCCGGTGGCGCCGTCCTTGTAGAGCACCACGTACTCGGCTTCTGGTCCTTGCCGCTGTGCCTGTACCGGTGCCGACAGGGCGGCACCGACAAGTAAGGCCGCGGCGGAGACCATGATGACGCGTTTCACGCGTACCTCCCGTAGGGGCGGAAAGAGCTCGCCCGCCACTTTGAAGGGATTTGCCGGATTCGACCACCTTTGATGAGATCCGTAACCCGAGCGTGACCAACGCCGGTCGGAATGAGTCAGGGGTGCAGGTGGGACCAGCTTGCCTCGTGCCCCCAGAGGGAGGCGGGGTCGACGTAGTGGCGCAGGAGGTCGTTCAGCTCGGCGTCGCCGCGGCCGTTCAGCTCCTCCGAGGCGATCTTCCTCGCCACTCCGGCCAGGAAGTCGGCGATCTGGATACGCGCGTCGAGCCGCGACTCGGTCAGGCGCAGACCGGCCAGCCGGGCGCGGGAGGCCAGGCGGGGGTCGTTGAAGACGCCCTTCAGCTCGACGATCCGCTCCTCCGACAGCGTGGTCTGCCGGTCGTGAACGACCTCGACGGGGCGGCCCGACGAGCTCCAGGCCACGACGGCCTGGATGATGGCGGGGATCAGGGGGTCCAGGACGGGGATCGTGCGGGGGTCCTCGGCCAGCCGTGCCAGGAAGGCGTCCATGTTCCGGCGGGTCGCGGCCAGCGGCCCGGTCAGTTCCGGGGCACGCAGGTCGTTCAGCCGGTCGTAGAAGGTCTGCGCCGGTACGCGGGCGCGCATGACGTCGTTGAAGGACTCCAGGAACGCGGTCCAGCCGTCCAGGGCGGGGCCGGTGCGGTAGAGGGCCTCTGTCTCAAAACTACGGTAGAAGCCGAGGCTGGGGCTGTAGGGGTCGTCCAGCAGGTCGACGATCCTGCTGACGATGAAGAAGCGTTTCTCCACCAGGTAGACGCGGGCGGTGCCGTAGATGGGGCCGGACTGGCCCAGGAGCCAGACGAGGGCCGACCGGTGCTTGCCGCGCAGCAGGTGGTTGGCCTTGTACTCGGTGGCGGGTGAGCGGATGCGGTCGCGGAGCACGCGGATGACGTCGTCGGCCGCCTCGATCTCCATCGACACGCTGGCATGCGCGAACACGTCGGTGATCGCGGCGGTCAGGTTCTCCCCCTCCGCCCCCGACTCGTCACACGCGATTTCAAGATCTTGACCGGTCACCATAAGGGCTCCATCGTTGCCCGTGCCTCGAACCAGGCGCAACGGGTTTCGTGCTGTGTCTCAAAACTAGAGGTGGCGGTAGAGGGTGGCTCGTGAGACACCCAGGATCCGGGCGATCTCCGACACGGTGGTGTCGCCGTTCCGGCGGAGGCGGCGGGCTTCGGCGATCATCTCCGCACTCATACTCCGAGGCCGACCCCCCACCTTCCCGCCACCCCCCACAGAACCCCCTCCGGCCAACGCCCCCTCACCTGCGCCCGACGCCCGCGCACCCGCGAAAGACCCCTCACCTCCGGCCGCGCGCCTCTCCCCTTCAGCCCCTTCGTCTCCAGCCACACGCCGCTCCCCTCCGGCCGGCGACTCCCCGCCTCCGCCCACAGACCACCGCCTTCCGACCGCAGGCCTCTCCCCTCTGGCCAGCGACCCCTCGCTCTCGGCCGACGACTGCTTCCTCCCGGCCGCAGGCCGCCGCCCCCTCGCCGCCGGGACTCCCGCTCCCGCAGGAGGCTCCGTGCCTCCGGCCAGCGACCCCTCGCTCTCGGCCGACGACTGCCCCACCCCGGCCGACAGCCCCTCACCTCCGGCCGCAGGTCGCCGCCCCCTGGGCGAAGGGCTGGTGTTTCCGGGGGGTTCCGCTTCTGCGGGGAGTTCTGATGAGGCGGGAAGTTCCGGGGGGTCGGTGAGCAGGCGGCGGGCGCCGTTCAGGATGTGGTGGCGTAGTTCGTCCGTCGGTACGTCGGCGAGCAGGATCACCGGGTCGCTGAGCAGGGCCACCACCTGGATGGCGCGCACCCGTTCGCCCAGGTCGGGGCTGGGGCCGGCGACCATCTCGTTGGCGCGGTTCATCACCGTGAACCACCGCTCGAACACCTCCGGCGGCAGCGCCGGCATGTTGGCGACGATGGTGCTCAGCACGTCCCGGTGCCGCAGGTACACCTCCAGCAGCGTCTCGACCGTCCCCCACCCGCCGCCGCCCTCCCGCGCCACCCGCTCAACGGCCGCGTCGGTGTCGTCGATGAGTGGCTGGGCGAGGGTGGCGAGGATGTCGGCCTTGGTGCGGAAGTGGTACAGAACGGCGGTCTTGGTCAGCCCCAGCGCCTCGGCGATCTCCCGGACCGAGGTGTTCTGGCTGCCCTGGCGCGCGAACAGCTCCCCGGCGGCGGCGAGGATCCTGTCCCTGGTGTCGATCACACCGCGCATCCTACCTCTTGCCTGACCATTGGTCAGGGGGCTATGGTCGCAACTGACCAATGGTCAGGAAGGACCATCATGAACATCCTCATCTCAGGGGCGGGCATCGCGGGCTCCACGCTGGCGTACTGGCTGGCGCGGCACGGCATGAACGCCACCGTCGTCGAGCGGTCGGCGGGACAGCGTTCGAGCGGCAGCCCGGTGGACGTCCGGGGGCACGCGGTCGAGGTGGCCGAGCGGATGGGCGTGCTGCCCCGGCTGCGGGAGGCCGCCACCCGCGTGAACAGGGTGTCGTTCGTGGACGCCGCCGGTCGGCGCGTAGGCGGCATGCGCGTTGGGCGGCCGGATGGTGGGGAGGTCGAGCTGCGCCGTACCGACCTCGCCGGGACTTTGACGGAGGCCGCACGCGACCACGCCGAGTTCGTCTACGGCGACTCGATCGCGAGCCTCACGCAGGACGGCGGCGGCGTGGACGTCGAGTTCGACGGTGGCACGCGGCGGCGGTTCGACCTGGTGGTGGGCGCCGACGGCCTGCACTCCAACGTGCGGCGGCTGGCATTCGGCCCGGAATCCCGGTTCGTACGGCATCTGGGGCTCTATGTCGCGACGCTCCCCTTCACCGGGCGGGTGTCCGATCCGAGCGAGGTCGTCATGTACAACGCCCCCGGCCGCTCCGCCACCCTCCATCCCTCGAACGGCGAGGCCGTCGCGGCCTTCATCTTCCACGCGCCCACGTTGCCCGGCTTCGACCACCGCGACACCGCACAGCACCGGCGCCTGCTGTACACCGCCTACCGCGAGCCCGCCTGGCGCCTGCCAGAACTGATGGAACACGTGGCTGCCACGGACGACCTGTTCTTCGACGCGGTCAGCCGGGTCCGCCTGGACACCTGGACGGCGGGACGGGTGACGCTGGTGGGCGACGCCGCGTCATCGGTGTCCCTGTTCGGCGACGGATCCACCTTGGCCATGTCGGCCGCATACACGCTGGCGGAGGAACTGGCAGCCGGCACCACCACCGCCCTGACCCGCTACGAACACCGCCACCGCACCCTGGCCGACCCCCGCCGGCGCCACGTCACGATGGTCTCCCGCCTCCTGATCCCCAAGACCCGCTACGGCCTGACCACCCGCAACCTCCTGACCCGCCTCCTCCCCACCCCCGGCGGACCGTCAGGAGGGGCGGGTCCTTGATTGCGTGGGTTGTTTGTGCTGGTCAGGACTTCATGAGGGTGGTGGGTAGGACGCCGCCTGTTCCGGTGTCGAGGGCTGACTTGGCCTGCCGTACCGCCTCAAGGACGTTGCCCGCGGCGCTGGGTGAGTCCTCCACGGTCATCCGCACCTCCACCTCCACCGGCGACCCGCCGAACCCCTCCCCCTCAAGCCGGATGTAGGCGACCTTGCGATCCTCCAGGAACGGGATGTACGCGGCCGAGACATGCGCGGACGCCCCCGCGCCCGTCACCTTCGTCGCGCGTTTGCCGGACAGCCGGGCCGGGTCCTGGAGGTTGAGGAAGTCGGCGTTGCCCCCACCGAGCAGTTGGTAGGCGTCGTGGAGCGCCACACCACCGGAGGTCAGTGCGTCGACGAGCGCACGGTGTACGAGCGTGGCGCCGAACGAGCTCTTCAGATCGTCGCCGATCAGCGGAAGACCGGCAGCGCGGAACCGTTCGGCCCAGGCGGGATCGCGGGCGATCACGGAGGGCATGCAGTTGACGAAGGCGCACCCGGCCAGCAGCGCCGCCCGCGCGTACAGCTCGGTGGTGTGTTGCGCGCCGACCGGGAGGAAGTTGACGAGCACGTCAGTACCACGCAACGCCGCGACGACATCATCCAGAACGGCCTCGCCACGCGCGTCGGGCACCCCGGCCACCGCTTCCCCGGCGAGCAGCCCCTCGGCGACCATCACCCCGGTCGGCGGCACCTCCGCGAAGGCACGGGCGTTGTTGGGCGCCACCCAGATGGCATCCGCGAGATCCAGCCCGACCTTCCCAGGATTCACATCAAAAGCCACGCTGAACGAAATATCCGGCCAGTCATAGAAGACCGCACCCTGGACCAGCGAGGAAGCGCAGTTCCCCACCCCAACCAACCCGACATTAATCACGAAACCCGAGCATGTCAGATCAATCCGCTACGCCGTGCCACCGCCGCCGCCTCCACCCGTGACGACACCGCCAGCTTGGCCATGATGTTCGAGACGTGCACCCCCGACGTACGTGCCGAGATGAACAACCGCTCCGCGATCTGCCGGTTGCTCAACCCCTCCGCCACCAGCCCCAGCACCTCCAGCTCCCGCGCCGTCAGCCCGTGGCCCGCACCCTCGAGATCCACCCGCCCCGCCGCCGCGAACGCCTCCACCTCCCGCCGCAACGGCCCCGCCCCCAGCCGCGCCGCGATCTCCCCCGCCTCCCGCAGCCCTTCGTCCGTCCGCGCCCACCCGCCCTGAGCCTCCCGCGGCCCTTCCCCTGTCCGCGCCCGCCCACCCTGAGCCTTCCGCAGCTGTCCGTCCTGCGCGGCCCGCAGCAAAGCCCACCCCAGCATGTACGGCTGGCCGACCGACCGCCACGCGCCCACGGCCTCCTCCCACGACCCCCCGAGCTCCGCCTCGAACGTCGCCCGGTGCGCCCGCTGCACCCGTCCCACGGTGGCCACGCCGTCCGGCGCCCGGGTCAGCGCCCCGGCCCGAGCCGCGACCACGAGCAACGGCCAGGCGTACCGTCGGCTGAGCCTCAGGTCGTGCGCCTCCAGCACATGCCCGACCAGGCGGCGCACCCGGAGCCGGTCCCCGGCCGCCTCGGCCAGGCGGCATTCGAGCAGATCGGGTTCCAGGCACGAGTCGTACCCACGCGAACGCCCCAGCATCAGCGGCCGGGCCTCGTCCACAACGGCGGCGGCCTCGTCGAGCGCGCCCTCCCAGACCGCGACCGTGCCCAGCACCATGAGCAGCCAGGCGCGGTAGATGGGCGGCGGGTCCAGGGCCAGCGCGACCCCGATCACCTCGCGCGCCTCCCGCCAGCGGCCGAGCGACGACAGCGGCTCGGCGAGGTTGGCGGCCAGCAGCGCCCCTCGCGACCTGGCCATCCCGGCCTTCTCGGCCCGCTCGATCCCCGCCCTGGCCACGGCCTCGGCCCTGGCGTGCTCCCCGGCCGCTTCCAGTACGTCCGCTTCGCTGGCGTAGGCCATGAGCACACCGTCCTCATCCACCACCCCCGCCCCGGCATCCGAGACACGCCCAGCGACCAAGAACCCGGAGGGCACGGAGGACGGGGGCTCGAAGGGCGAGGACGGCGAGGAGGACGAGGCGGCCGGAGGCGTGGAGGACGGCGCGGAAGATGTGCGGGCTTGGGTGTAGAGGGTGGTGGCGGTGGTCAGGTCGCCGTCCAGGGCGGTCAGGGCGGCGAGGGTGGTGAGGGAGCGGGTGTCGCCCAGGCGGAGGGCCTGCTCGGCGTGCCTTCTGGCCTCGGTGTCCTGGCCGTTCCAGGCCAGGGTGGTGGCCAGGGCGCCGAGGAGGCGGGCGTCGTCGGGCGCCAGCCGTACCGCCTCGTGAAGGTCGGACAGGCCGTCTTCGCCGAGCTGATCGCGGACGGTCACCCGGAGCTCCAGCAGGCGCGCCCGCCGTGTGCCGGTGACCTCGGACAGAGCGGATGTGGTCAGGTCCTCGGCTCGCCGGGCCTCGCCCGCGTGCAGGGCGTCGCGAGCGGCCAGCTCCAGGACTCGGGCGTGGTCGAGGCCGGGTGGGGGCTCGGCTGAGGGCCACAGGTCGAGCACCAGGTCCCAGCGCCGTCCCGCCACCGCCGCCGCGAACGCCCGCTCCGGCTCCCCCGCCGCCCGCCAATGCTCCGCCGCCCCGGAAGCCGCCCCAGAAGCCGCCCCAGAAGCCGCCCCAGAAGCCGCCTCAGAAGCCGCCCCAGAAGCCGCCTCAGACCCGGAAGCCGCCCCACCGGACAACGCCTCAAGAGCGGCGGCGACCCGGGCATGCAGCCGCTTACGCTCCCCGGGCAACAACTCGTCGTACGCCGCGTCCCGTATCAAAGCATGCCGGAACCGATACCCGTCACCATCCACCAGCAACAACCGCGCCCGCACCAAAGGCCGCAACGCCTCGTCCAGCGCCAGCTCCCCCACCCCGGCCGCCGCCACCAACACCGGATGATCAACCCGCCGCCCGGCCACGGCGGCCACCCGCAGCACCTCACGGCAGGGCGAGGGAAGCTTGTCGGCCGCCCCCAGCAGCACGTCACGCAGCGAGTCCGGCACAGCGGTCCCACAGTCGGCGAGGGCCTCGGCGAACAGCGGGTTCCCCTCACTCCTGGCCATGATCACATCAAGCCCGGCCCCCGGCCGTGACCCGACCAGCCGCGCCACCTCATCCCGCCCCAAAGGCGGCAACCACAACGTCCGCACCTCAGGCAGCCGCACAACGGTCCGCGAGGTGGCGACCACCATCACCCCGCCCCGGGTCAGATTCCGCAGAAGAAAGGCGAGCAGATCAAGGCTGGCCTGATCAGCCCAGTGGAGGTCGTCGAGGACGAGCACCAGCGGCCCGGCCCTCTCCACGACCTGCAGCGCCTCCTCGAACAACCGCGCCCGCCCGAGATCCACGGCGGGCACCCCCAGCTCGGGCAACAACCGAGCCAGCTCTCCGGGCCCGAAGGGCGCGCCGAGCTCCCTGACCAGCCGCCGCAGCACCGGCACGAACACCGAGTACGGCAGCCCACCGGGGTCCCCGCCGCCCGTCACCACGCGGGCGTCCACCCGCCCGGCGAACTCCGCGGCCAGCCGGGTCTTCCCCATCCCCGCCTCACCGACGACGAGTACGGCGGAGGGCGTGTGGGCCCAAGCCTCGGCGAGCGCCGCCAGTTCCGCATCCCTGCCTACGAACACGTACGCAGCCTAAAGAGTCATTTACGCATCCTTCCGGATCCGCGAAGAAGGCCAGGCTGGCACCGTCACCCCCATGAACCGCCTCATGCTCGCCTCAGCCACCGGCCTCCTGGGCTTCTACCTGCTGTTCTCCGCCGTCCCCGCCTATCTGGGCGACGGCATGTCGGCCGGCCTGGCCACCGGCGCGCTCATGCTGGGCACCGTTCTGCTGGAGCTCGCCGTCCCCTGGCTCCTCAGCCGGTACGGCTACCGCCGCGTCCTGTCCGCCGGCCTGCTTCTCCTGGGCCCGCCCTCGTTCGCCCTGCCGGTCCACGAACTGGTCCTGCCGATCTCCCTGCTCCGCGGTGCCGGCCTGGGCATCGTCGTGGTGGCGGGCACCGCGCTGGTGGCCGAGCTGGTCCCGGCCGAACGCCGCAGCGAGGGCCTCGGCCTGTACGGCGTCGCCGTGGGCGTCCCGTCGATCATCGGCCTGCCCCTGGGCCTGTGGGCCGGCGACCACCTGGGCTTCGTGCCCATCTTCGTCGTGGCAGGCCTGGTCCCGCTGGCGGGCCTGGCCGCGGCGAGGGGGCTACCGGACCTGAAGCCGGCCCCGCGGCAGCACCAGAAGAGCGGCGGCCTGGCGGCGCCGATCGCCGTCTTCGGCGCCGTCGCGCTGGCCGCGGGCGTGGCCATCACCTTCCTGCCCCTGGCCACCTCCCCGAAGCTCGCCTCGGCGGCGCTGCTTGCGCAGTCGATCCTGACCCCGGCCGCCCGCTGGTGGGCGGGCCGCCACGCGGGGGCGCGCTGGCTGGCCCCGTCGGTTCTGGCCGCGGCCGCGGGCATCGGCCTGCTGTTCTGGTCGGCGGAGCCGGTGGCGGTGGTGGCGGGGATGGCGTTGTTCGGCGCCGGGTTCGGGGTGGCGCAGAACCTGACGCTGACGCTGATGTTCGAGCGCGGCGAGGCAGGGCGGGTGAGCGCGCTGTGGAACCTCGCCTTCGACGCCGGCATGGGCGTGGGCGCCCTGGGCCTGGGCGTGGTGATGGGCGTGACCGGCTACCCGCTGGGTTTCGCGCTCGTGGCCGTGGTGGTTCTGGCGGCTCTTCCGTTGACCGGGAACCGCAAGCCTTCTATGGTTCGTTAGTGGAGTAATGAACCACAGAAGCAGGTGTCCATGTTCGACGACCGGAGCCCCATCTACCGGCAGATCGCCGAGCGCATCAAAGCCGATGTGCTCAGCGAGGCGTTGAAGGGCGACGAGCAGGTGATGTCGACCAACCAGTACGCCGCCTTCTACCGGATCAACCCGGCCACCGCCGCCAAGGCGTTCCAGCAGCTCGTCGACGAAGGCGTGCTCTACAAAAAGCGAGGTATCGGCATGTTCGTCAGCCCGGACGCCCGGGACGCGCTGAGGGCCGGCCGGAGGGAGGGCTTCTTCACCGACGTGGTCGACCCCATGGTGAAGGAGGCCAAGGCCATCGGCATCTCCCTCGATGACGTGATCGAGCGGATCAAGGGGGAAATGTGAGGATCGAAGCCCGGGACCTGGTGCTGCGCTATGGCGAGGTCACCGCGCTCGACCGGCTGACGTTCGAGCTGGAGGGCGGCAAGATCTACGGCCTGCTGGGCCGTAACGGCTCCGGCAAGACGAGCCTGATGTCGGTGCTGTCCGCCTTCCGCAGGCAGTCGGCGGGCACCGTCCTGCTGGACGGCGCCCCGGTGTGGGAGAACCCCGCCGTGACCGGCGCCGTCAGCCTGATCCGCGACGCCGGCGAGAGCGTCGACCTCGGCACCGCCGCCGACGCGCTCTACTTCGCCGAATGGCTCCGCCCCACCTGGGACGCCGCCTACGCCAAGGAGCTGATGGAGCTGTTCGGGCTGCGGCCGAAGACGAGGGTCAAGGCCATGTCGAAGGGCCAGCGCTCGGCGATGGGCGTGGTGGTCGGGCTGGCCTCGCGGGCGCCGCTGACCATGTTCGACGAGTCGTATCTGGGCATGGACGCGCCCTCCCGGCAGGCCTTCTACGACGCGCTGCTGGCCGACTACATGGCCCATCCGCGCACGATCATCCTGTCCACCCACCTCATCGAGGAGGTCAGCCCGATGTTCGAGGAGGTCGTCATCATCGACCGCGGGCGCCTCATCGTGCACGAGGAGACCGAGCGCCTGCTGGCCCGCGGCCACGCCGTCACCGGGGCGGCCGCCGCCGTGGACGAGTTCGTGGCCGGGCTGACCGTCCTCGGCGAGAAGGTGCTCGGGCCGACGAAGTCCGCGATGGTCTACGGCGAGCTCGACGCCGCCCACCGCCGCAAGGCCGCGGAGGCGGGGCTCGCGCTCGGGCCGATCGCCATGCAGGAGCTGTTCATCCATCTGACGGGAGGCCCCAAGTGAGGTTCCCCACGCGGCTGCTGGCCGCCAACCTGTGGGTCGCCTTCTTCGCCTGGGCCGCGTACCTGGTCGCCGTGATCGGGATCACCCTGGCCATCCACTTCTTCGGCAACCTCACGCAGAGCGTGTGGGAGCAGGCCGGTCAGCTGCCGCGCTGGGTGGTGCTGTTCGTCGGGGTGGCGATGGTGCGCCAGTTCCTGCCGCTGTTCATCGCCAGCGGGCAGACCAGGCGGCAGTTCGGCTTCATGGCGGCGATCACCACGGCGCTCTACACGCCGTTCGTGGCCCTGCTGATGACCGCCGGATTCCTGGTCGAACGGATGCTCTACATGATCATCGAGCGGCCTCAGTCGCTGGAGCGGGCCCACCTGTTCACCGACGTGACGCAGGTGCCGCTGGTCTTCCTTGAGCACACCGTGGAGTTCATGGCCTGGATCACCGCGGGCATGTTCGTGGGCGCCGGCTTCTACCGCTGGCAGGCGGGCGGCCTGCTGACCATCCCGGTCGGCGTCGGGCTGGTCGTGCTAGGGCTGAGCGCCGTCGGCGCCCGGTTCGGGGTGCCGATGAGCGGCTTCTCGTTCGGCTTCCGGATTCAGTCCGGGCCGGTGCTGACGCTGGTGATGGGGCTGGCCACGTTCGCGCTCGGGCTGCTACTGACCTGGTCGGTGATCAGGGACACACCACTGAGGAACGGGGGTTAGTCATGGCGGTGTTAACCGTCGAGGGACTGCGCAAGAGCTATCGCGATCTGGTGGCCGTGGACGGGCTCGGCTTCGCCGTACGGGAAGGAGAGACCTACGGCCTGCTCGGGCCGAACGGCGCGGGCAAGAGCACGGCGATCTCCATGATCGTCGGCATCCTCTCCCCTGACGCGGGCAGCGTGAGCGCGCCGCCCAAGGCGCGCGTCGGCTACGTCCCGCAGGAGCTGGCCGTCTATCCGGACCTGACCGCGCGGGAGAACCTCCGCTTCTTCAGCGGCATGTACGGCATGCGCCGCGCCGAAGCCAAGTCCAGAACCGCCGAGATCCTGCGGCTGGTCGGCCTGTCCGACCGGGCGGACGAGGCGGTCGCCAAGTACTCGGGTGGCATGCAGCGCCGCCTCAACATCGCCGTCGGCCTGCTCAACCGCCCCAGCCTGCTCGTCCTCGACGAGCCCACGGCCGGCGTCGACCCGCAGAGCCGCAACGCCATCCTCGACAGCGTCCAGCGGATGACCGGCGAGGGCCTCGCGGTCCTGTACACCACGCACTACATGGAGGAGGCCCAGCGCCTCTGCGACCGCGTCGGCATCATCGACCACGGCCGCCTGCTGGCCGAGGGCACCCCCGCCGAGCTGGGCGAACCCGACCTGGAAGCGGCCTTCCTGCGCCTGACCGGCCGCGAGCTGAGGGACTGACATGCTGCGTATCCTGCTCAAGGACCTGCGCCGCCGCTCGCGCGACAGCATGCTGCTGGTCTTCGGGGTGGTGCTCCCGCTGGGCATGGCGTTCGTGTTCGGCGTGGCCCTGTCCGGCGGCTCCCAGCCCCCCGGCCGGTACGGCGTGGCGGGCCCGTCGGCCGCCGAGTTCACCCAGCGCACCGGCCTGCCGGACCTCAAGCCCGTAGCCGACACCGCGCAGGCCAGACGGCTGGCCGAGACGAACGAGCTCGACGCCGTCTTCGTGGTCTCCCCCACCGGGATCGAGGTCGTGGGCAGCGTGGACGCGCCGCTGGCCGTCCAGGTGGCCAGGGAGGTGGCCGAGTCGTACGCGCTGCCGGGCAGCCAGAACGTCCAGGTGACGCAGGACGCGACGCTCGGCACCCGCGAGCTCGACACGCGCACCTACCACGCGGCGGGCGCGGCGATGTTCTTCGCGTTCTTCGCGGTGATGCTCAGCGTCACCGGCCTGTTCGAGGAGCGCCGCAACGGCACGCTGGCCCGCCTGCTGTCGATGCCGGTGCCGCGCGCCTCGATCCTGACGGCCAAGCTACTGGTCGGCGTCATCGTCGGCCTGGCCGGAATGGCGCTGCTGGTGGCCGCGACGACCCTGCTGCTCGGCGTGCGCTGGGGGCCGCTCGCCGGGGTGGCCGCGCTGGTCGCGGCGGGCGTGCTGGCCGCGACCGGCCTGATGACCGCCCTGGCCTCCTTCGCCCGTACGGCCGAGCAGGCCGCCAACTGGCAGTCCGCGACGGCAACGGTGCTCGGGCTGCTGGGTGGCTCGTTCTTCCCGGTGGCGCCGGAGCTGAGCATGTTCACTCCTCATCACTGGTTCCTGGAAGGGCTGGCCGAGTTGCGGGGCGGCGCCTCGATCCTGCCCGCGCTGGCCGTCCTGCTCGCGGTCGCCGCGCTCACCTTCCCCGTGGCGGCCGTCCGTGTCGGAAGAATGGTGGCGCCGTGAAGGTCGCGTTGATGGCCGGGCTCAACCTGCGCCGGATGTTCAAGGACCGCACCAACATCTTCTTCGTGCTCGTCGCCCCCTTCCTGCTCATCCTGGTACTCGGCCAGCTCTACGGCGGCGGCCAGCAGCTCAAGCTCGGCGTCGTGGCCGGGCCGGGCGCCCCGTCGGAACGGCTGGCGAGCGCCCTGGCCTCGGGCGGCCGGGTCTCGGTCGAACGGCTGGGCGACGAGGGCACGCTGCGCGAGGCGGTCGAACGCGGGCGGCTGCACGCGGGCCTGGTCATCCCCGCCTCCTACGACAGCGGCGGCGGGACGGTTCACCACCTGGTCCGGGCGACCGACGTCAAGAGCCACGACACCGGCACCTGGATCCGCTCGATCGTCCGCCAGGAGGCGGCGCGCGGGCAGCCGTCGCTGCCGGTCCGGGTCACCGCGGCGGGCACGACGCCGTTCCCCGAGGGGCTGAACGCCTACGCGATCGCGGCGCCCGGCCTGCTGCTCATGTTCACCTTCCTGACCTCGCTGACCGCGGCGCTGGGGCTGGTGGAGTCGCGGGCGATCGGGGTGACCGCGCGGCTGTCGGCCGGGCCCACGCGGCTGCGTACGATCATCGCCGGCGAGGCGGCGGGGCGGATCGCGATCGCGCTGTTCCAGGCGGTGCTGATCATGCTGGGGTCGATGGCGCTGTTCGGGGTCTCGTGGGGCGACCCGGCGGGGGCGCTGGCGGTGCTGCTGGTCTTCTCGCTGGTCGGCGGCGGGGCGGGCATGCTGCTGGGCGCCGCGTTCCGCACGCCGGGGCCGCCGATCTCGCTGGCCATGGTCCTCGGGCTGGGGCTGCCGACGCTGGGCGGCGCGACGATCCCGCTGGAGTCGTTCTCCGAGCCGATGCGGACGCTCGCCTATTTCACGCCGCACGCGTGGGGCTACGACGCCTTCGCCCGGCTCGTCCGGCACGGCGACGGCCTCACGGGCGTGCTGCCGCAGCTCGCCGTGCTCGGCGCCCTCGCCGTCGTGCTGTTCGCCCTGGGCACGTGGCGGCTGCGGCGGGCGCTCAGCGGGTGAGCTCGACGCCGACGGTGATCTCGTTGCCGAGCTTGTGCCCGAGCATGAGGTCGAGCTCGTCGCCGCTCCAGAAGCGGCCCGGGTCGTACCAGTTGGGCCGCTTGCCGCCCGGCAGCAGGCCCATCTCCTCGTAGGTCACCGCCACCACCTCGGCGCAGTAGGCGCTTTCGAGCGTGCGGTCCTTGACCCGGCCGCGCAGCTGGGGGACGCGGCCGCGGGCCCAGCGTCCGGCCAGGCGGGCGGTGGACGGGAACGGCGTGCCGTCCAGCCTGGCCACCGCGCGCAGGGCGGCGTCCTCCATCTCGGGTGTGGCCTGCGGCTCAAGCTGGCGCAGCCAGGCGCGCTGGCCGTAGCGGTCGGCCCAGACCGTCACCGCGTCGCGCAGGTCGTGCAGCTGCACGCCGCGGTGATGGGTGCCCGACCACAGGTCGAGCAGCGACTTGCCCAGCTCCGCGTGCCACATCATCGGCGGCATGTCCTCGGCCACGATCGCCATCCCGACATGGTTGACCGGGCTGTTGGTCATCGTCTGGATGGCGCGGTCGGGGACCGAGCGCCCGCGGAAGATCCACAGATCTCCCGTCCTGGTGACGTTCACAGCCTCATCGAGAGTCAGCACATTGTTAGCCTAAGCACATGCGCTGGTGGAAATGGCTCGGACTTGCCGGAATCGCGGGAGTCGCGGCGACCGGAGTGGTGATCGCGCGGGACGAGCGGCGCCGCCGCGCCTACACGCCCGACGAGATCAGGACGCGCCTGCGCGAGCGGGTGGAAGCGGAGTCCGCTCAGGCCGACGGCCGCAGGTCGTAGACGAAGACCACGTCCGGGTAGGCCGGGTTGTCGTCGTACCCGGCGACGGCGCCCAGGTAGGCCCGCTGGTAGTTGACCACCCAGGGGAAGGCCGCCACCGCCCGCTCGTCCAGCAGCCTGCCGGTGAGCTGCCTGAAGCTCTTCTGGGCGGCCGGGCGGTCGCTCACGTTGAGCACCGGCAGCATGTCGATCATGCTGTCGGCCGCGGGGTCCTTGAGGTAGGTCAGGTTGAAGACCGGCGGGGTGCGGCTGCGGAAGACGTTGCCGAACCACGAGTAGCCGTCGGCGTAGTCGGGCCACCAGTACATGACGAAGATGTCCTGGCCCTGCTTCTTGCCCCGGTCCCACTGGGGGATCCAGGGCATCGGCCGGGCGTCGAGCGTGACGTTGAGCGTGCGCAGCGTCTCGGTCAGCCGCCGGGCGAGCGTGGCCTGGTCGGCGTCGCCCTCGGCGTAGGTGAGCGTGAGCTTGAGCGGCCGGCCGCCGGGGCCGTAGCCCGCCCGCTGCAGCAGTTGCGCGCTCATGGCGAGGTCCTGACGGGGTATCCGCCCGCGCTGATGTCCCGGCAGCCCTTCCGGCACGATCCCGCTCGCCGGTACGGCGGAGCCGTCCAGCGCCCTGATCAGCCCCCGGTAGTCGACCGCCTTCTGCACCGCCTTGCGGAGCCGGACGTCGCGCAGCGGTCCGTCGGCGGTGTTGAACAGCAGCATCGCGGTCTGCAGTGACGGCATGGAGGCGGTCCGCACGCCGGGCGTTCTGGTGGCCCGCGAGTACAGCCGGGGGCTGAGCCGGTTGACGAAGCTGACCTCGCCTCTCTGGAGCAGTTCCCAGCGGCGGCGCGGGTCGGGCACGACGCGGTACTTGACGGTCCGGTAGTGCGGGCGGTCCCATCCGCCCCAGTAGCCGGCGAAGGCCTTGAGCGTGAGCTCGTTCTCCTCGCCCTTGCGCCAGCTCGCGATCGTGTAGGGGCCGGAGCCGGCGTCGGTCCTGCCGTCCTTGACCTGGCCGACGGCGGCGGTGTCGTAGATGTAGGCGGCGTAGGCGGCCGAGGCGGTCAGGTCCAGCGGGGCGGCGTACTTGAGCTGGAAGGTCACGGTCAGCGGGCCCGGGGCCTGGATCGACTCGACCGCGTCCCAGATGTAGGAGGCGCCGGCGCCGGACTTCATCGTCCGCTCGACGGCGGCCTTGACCGCGGCGGCGTCGAGGGGCCTGCCGCTGTGGAACTTCACGCCGGGGCGCAGGGTGAACGTCCAGGTCTTGCCGTCGGAGCTGGCGTTCCAGGCGGTGGCCAGGCGGGGGCCGGCCTTCTTGGTGACCGGGTTCCAGACGGTCAGGGTCTCGTAGATGTTCTGCAGGGCGATGATCTCGTTGGAGTACGAGGTCGCCGGGTCCCAGTCGGTGACGACGTCCAGGTTCTGGGCGTAGACGAAGGCGGCTTCCCCGGGGGGCGCCTGCCGTACCTCAGGAGGGGGCGCCGAGCACGCCGCGATGGTGAGTGCCAGCGCGGCCGCTGCGAGACGACGGCGCATGCATCTCCCCTGTGACCGATGTTGCGCCTGAAACTACTGCAAGATGACGCCACGGATGCCCGAAAGTCCTGAAAAATAGGGAATTCTGGTGATCGAATTGCTATCCTCAAGGCTTGTCCCGTCCGGGGTTTCCAGTTGGGGACCGGCCGGAGTGAGGTGTCAATGACCCGCAGCAGAACGATCCGCATGAAGATCGTCGGTCTGCTGCTGGTTCCGCTCATGTCGATGGTGGTGTTGTGGGGCGTGATCGCCGCGGTGACCGCGGGCGAGAGCCTGGAGCTCAGGGAGTACACCACGCTGTGGTCCAACCTGCGCCATCCCGCCTATCGCCTGATCAGTGAGATCCAGCGCGAACGGCTGGCTTCGACGCGCCTGCTGCGCTCCGGCGGCAGCATGGAGCGTTCGTCGGCCAACGCCCAGCGCGCCCGCACCGACCAGGCGGCCGAGGAGTTCAAGGTCCAGACCGCCAAGTCGAAGGACGCCTCGCCCTCGATCAGCTCCCAGGTCGACCAGGTCCTCATCCAGCTCGGGCGGCTCGACGCGCTCAGGGGCGAGATCGACGCCGGTCTCACCGCGCGCGTACACGCCATCGAGACCTACAGCGCCATGATCGACTCGCTGTTCGGCCTGCACCGGCGGGTCGCCTTCGTCGACGACATCCCGATCTACGAGCAGTCGCGCATCGTGATCGACCTCGGCTACGCCAAGGAACTGCTCACCAGGGAGCAGGCCGTCGCCTCCGGCCCGACCACCGCGCAGGAGCGCCGGATCTTCACCCAGCTCGTCGGCAACCGGCGCTTCCTCGTCGACCAGTCCGTCGCCGAGCTCGACCCGGTCATGCGCGACGCGCAGGTGGCCCTGCTCACCTCGCCGCTCTACCAGCGCATGCGGGTGATGGAGGACCAGATCATCGCCGGGCGCACCCCGGAGGGCTGGGTCGCCACCACCGAGTCGCTGTCGAAGTCGTTCCAGGACTTCCAGATGACCGCCTCGCAGATGCTCACCGCGCGCGCCGCCCCCGTGGCCGACTCGGTGCTGCTGCGCGCGGTCATCCTGGGCGGCACCGGCCTCGCGCTCGTGATCGTGTCCATCGTGATCTCGATGCGCGCGGGAAACCGGCTGTCCAAGGAGCTGGCCACGCTCCGGCTGGCCGCGCTGGAAGTGGCGCAGGACCGGCTGCCCCAGGTCGTCGAGAAGCTGCGCAAGGGCGAGCAGATCGACGTGCCCGAGGTGAAGGTCGCCAGCACCACGACCGAGATCGACGACGTCGGCCAGGCCTTCTCCACCGTGCAGAGCACCGCCGTCGAGGCCGCCGTCGGCCAGGCGCAGCTACGCGAGGGCGTCGGCCACGTCTTCCGCAACCTGGCCAGGCGCAGCCAGACGCTCCTGCACCGCCAGCGCATCCAGCTGGAGGGCATGCAGCACAAGGCCACCGAGCCGGACGCGCTGGACGACCTGTTCCGCCTCGACCACCTCACCACCCGGATGCGCCGCCACGCGGAGGGCCTGATCATCCTGTCCGGCGCGACGCCCGGCCGCGGCTGGAGCAAGCCGGTGCCGCTGCACGACGTGGCCCGCGGCGCCACCGCCGAGGTGGAGGACTACCAGCGGGTGGCGGTCGAGCCGATGCCCAGCCACGCGCTGGCCGGGCCGCTCGTCGGCGACGTCATCCACCTGATCGCCGAGCTCATCGAGAACGCCACGGTGTACTCGCCCCCGCACACCCCGGTGATGGTGCGCGGCGAGGCCGCCGCCCGGGGCTTCGCCATCGAGGTGGAGGACCGGGGGCTCGGCATGAGCCCCGAGGAGCTGGCCGACCTGAACACGCGCCTGGCCAGCCCGCCCGAATTCGACCTTGCCGACAGCGACAGGCTCGGCCTGTTCGTCGTCGCCCGCCTGGCCGCCAGGCATGACATCCGCGTGACGTTGCGCGGTTCACCATATGGAGGGACCACCGCCATCGTGCTGATCCCGGCAGAGCATGTGACGCAGCAGAGCGAGACGCCGGCCGAGCCCACCGCCCGCCCAATCAAGGTGGTGCGCGGTGAGTGACGAGCGCTGGCTCGACGAGGACGCCGGGCCGATCGTGCCCGCGTACCTCCTCACTCGCGGGCGTACCGTCCCCGCGAGCGAGGCCATCGACCTGATCGCGGTGATCATCACCGCCGGGGGCCTCACCCCGCCGATGGGCCTCGGCCCCGAGCACCTGATCATCATGCAGAAGTGCACCAAGCCCACCCGGCTCGTGGACGTGGCCGCCGAGCTGAACCTGCCCATCGGCGTCGTCCGGGTCCTGGTCGGCGACCTGCACGCCCAGCAGCTCGTCCAGGTCGAGCACCCGCCCCCCGCGCCCGACAAGCGGGTCCTGCTGGAGGTGATCAGCGGCCTCAAGGCCCTGTGAGCGGCCTTAGGACCCGGCGAGCACGTCCTCCGCGCGGTGGCAGGCCACCGTGCGGCCCTCCCCCACCGCACGCGTTTCCGGCGCGCGCTCACACTCCGGTACGGCCAGCGGGCAGCGTGACCGGAACGGGCACCCCGTCTCGGCGGGCGGCGCGCTGGTGCCCGCCTGGGGCGGCTGCCCGCCCAGTGTGGGCACGGCGTCCCTGAGCGCCCTGGTGTAGGGGTGGGCAGGGGCGGCGAGCAGCTCCGCGGTCGGTCCTGACTCGACCACCCGCCCGGCGAACAGCACGTGGCTGGTTCTGCACAGCCTGCCCACGACGGCGAGGTTGTGGGTGATCAGCAGGCGTTCGGTGTCCAGCCCGGCCAGCAGGTCGAGCACCTTGGCCTGCACGGTGACGTCCAGGGCGCTGGTGGGCTCGTCGAGGATGAGCAGCTTCGGGCCGACGGCCAGGGCGCGGGCGATGACGACGCGCTGGCGCTGGCCGCCGGACAGCTCGTGGGGGCGGCGGACGGCCAGGGCGGGGTCGAGGCCGACCTGCTCCATGAGCTCGCCGACGCGGTCCCGGTCGGGCAGGCCCTCGGCGATCGAGGCGCCCACGCGCCTGCGGGGGTTGAGCGACTCGGCCTGGAAGACCGGCTGGACGTCGCGCCGGAAGGCCCGCATGTCAGCTTTTTTCAGTTCTTGCGTGCCGTACCAGATGGTGCCCTTCTGGGGCTTCAGGAGGCCGAGGAAGGCGCGGGCGAGCGTGGTCTTGCCGGAGCCGCTCTCGCCGATCAGGCCGACGCCGCCGGTGGTCACGTCCAGGCTCACGTCGTGGACGACGGACTGCCTGCCATACCCCAGCGTGAGGTCTTGCGCGCGCAGGATCGTCACGGCGTGGCCTCCAGCAGGTCGCGGGTGTAGGGGTGGGACGGGTCGGCCAGGACGCGCGCGGCCGGGCCCGACTCCACGACCTCGCCGTCCTTCATGACCAGCACCCGGTCGGCGATGGTGCTGACCAGGGCCAGGTCGTGGGAGACGAGCAGGATGGCCAGGTCGCGCTCGCGCTGCAGGCGGCGCAGGACCGTGATCACCTCGGCCTGCACGGTGACGTCCAGGGCGCTGGTGGGCTCGTCGGCCAGGACGACCTCCGCGCCCAGGGCGATGGCCAGCGCGATCGCGAAGCGCTGGGCCTGGCCGCCGGAGATCTCGTGCGGGTAGCGGCGCAGGATCGCCGGGTCCAGCATGACCGCCCGGACCGCGGCCACCGGGTCGGCGGTGACGCCGTGGAGCTTCAGCGCGCGGCGCATCAGCGTGCCCAGGCGGGTGGTCGGGCTGAGCGCGGCCTGCGGCGACTGCATGACCAACGCGGCGCGGGCGCCTCTGATCGCGCGCAGCTCGCGCGGCGAGGCCGTGCGCACGTCCAGGCCGCAGACGTTGATGCTGCCCGAGACGTCGGCGTTCTCGGTGAGGCCCAGCAGCGACATCAGCGTCGTCGACTTGCCCGAGCCGCTCTCCCCCACGATCGCCACGCACTCGCCCGCGGCCACGTCGAGTTCGGGGACGCGGGCGACGGTCCGCGCGCCGTAGCGGACCTCCAGGTCACGTACCTCGATCATCGCACCACCCTTCTCGGGTCAAGCGCGTTGCGCAGGCCCTCGCCCAGCACGTTGAAGGCGAAGGCGGTCAGCACGATCGCCAGGCCGGGGAAGGTGACGACCCACCAGTTCGTGGTGAACAGGGTCTGGCCCTGCTCGACCATCAGGCCCCACTCCGCGGTCGGCTCGTGCGCGCCGAGGCCCAGGTAGGACAGGGCCGCGGCGGTCAGGATCACGCCACCGGCGTCGAGCGAGACCTGGACGAGCACGGGGGTCAGCGAGTTGGGCAGCACGTGTCGCGCCACGATCAGCGGCGCGGGCACGCCGAGGCAGCGGGCGGCGTCCACGTACGGCCGGTTGGCCACGGAGGCGGCGACCGAGGCGGCCAGCCGCGCGTACCAGGGCCACCAGGTGACCGCGATCGCCACGATCACCGTGGTGACGCTCGGCTGGAGCACCACGGCCAGCGCCAGCGACAGCAGCAGCGCGGGGAAGGCCAGGAAGATGTCGGTGATCCGCATGATCACGTCGCGCAGCCAGCCGCCCGCGTAACCCGCGATCATGCCCAGGCTAACGCCGACCAGCGCGGAGGCGGCCAGCACGGCCACGGCGATGCCCAGCGAGGTACGCCCGCCGTACAGCACGCGGGTGAACACGTCGCGGCCCACCTGGTCGGTGCCGAACCAGTGCTCGCCGCTCGGCGGCAGCAGCGCCTCCAGCGGTTTGGGTTCGTCCACCGGGTACGGCGCCAGCCACGGCGCGAAGAGCGCGGCCAGCACGACCAGGACGATGAGCACGGCCCCGGCGGCGGCGAACCGGTCGGGCATCCTGGGCAGTGTCCTGCGCAGTTCCGCGGCCTTCATCGGGCCCTCGCCCTCGGGTCCACGACGCCCTGCAGGAGGTCGACGGCCAGGTTGCTCAGCACGTACACGATCGCGATCATCAGTGTGATCCCGGCGATGGCCGGGGTGTCGAGCGAGCGGATCGAGTCGACCGCGTAGCGGCCGAGGCCGGGCCAGTTGAAGACCGCCTCGACCAGGAAGCCGTTGACCATGGCGTAGGCGAAGACCAGGGCGATCAGCGACAGGACGGGGTTGAGCGCGGCCCGCAGCGCGAACCTGGTGAGGATCTTGGACTCGGAGAAGCCCAGGGCGCGCTCCAGCCTGGCGTGGTCCTGGCCCGCCTCCTCGATCAGCGCCGCGCGGGTGAGCTGGGCGATCACGCCGGCCGGGTAGGCCGCCACCACGAGGGCGGGCAGGACGAGGTGCTGCAGCGTGCTGGTGAAGATGGGCCAGTTGCCGGTGATGAGCGCGTCCACGATCGTGATGTTGGTCCAGAGGGTGAGCGGGCTGGTGGTGTCCAGGCTCCCGTCGTACTCGCCGGCCACGGGGAACCAGCCGAGGTTGCTGGCGAAGACCGTCTGTACGGCCAGGGCCAGCCAGAAGACGGGGACGGAGACGGCCAGCATGGAGCCGACGCGTACCCCCAGGTCCGGAAATCTCGTCTTGTAGCGGGCGGCGAGCACGCCGATCGGGATGCCCAGCGCGATGGCCAGGATCAGCGCCGTCCCCACCAGCTCCAGCGAGGCGGGGAAGGCCGTCATCAGGTCGTCGCGGACCGGTCGCCTGGTGTGCAGGCTGGTGCCCCAGTCGCCGGTCACCAGGTCACGCACGTAGTTCCACAGCTGGACCGGCACCGGGTCGTCCAGCCCGAAGCGCGCCCGCGCCGCCGCCAGTTCCTCCGGCGAGGCCTTCGGCCCCGCGAAGGCCACCGCCGGATCGCCCGGCACCAGCCGCATGATCACGAAGGTGAGCGTGACCACGCCGGCCACGACCAGGAGAGCCTGGCCGAGCCGGCGGAGCAGGTAACGCCACATCAGCGTGACAGGTTGTAGAAGAACACCACGTTCGGGTAGGCCGGGTTGTCGACGTAGCCCTTCACGTCGGCGGTGAGCGCGCGCTGATAGGTCTGCACGTACGGCACCGCCACCGCGGCCTTCTCCTGGATGATCTTCTTCTGCAGCTCGGAGTAGACCTGGTCGGCCTTGAGCTGGTCGGTGGCGGTCAGCTCGGGCAGTGAGTCGATCGCCTTGTCGATCTCGGCGTCCTTCAGGTACGACAGGTTGAACTCAGGCTGGTCCTTGCTGCGGAAGACGTTGAGGAACCAGCTGTAGGCGTCGGCGTAGTCCGGGTACCAGTACATGACGAAGACGTCCTGGCCCTTCTTCTTGCCCAGGTCCCACTGCGCCTCCCAGGCCATCGGCTTGGCCTCGACGGCGACGTTGACGTTCTTCAGCGCCGAGCTCAGCAGCGTGACCAGGAGCTTCTGGTCGTCGTCGCCCTGGGCGTAGGTCAGCTTGAGCTTCAGCTCCTCGTTGTCGGGACCGTAACCGGCCGACTGCAGCAGCTCCTGCGCCTTGCCCAGGTCCTGCTTGGCCTCCAGGCCGGAGACGTGGCCGAGAAGCCCCTGCGGGACCAGGCCGCTGCTCTTGGTGCCCGCGCCCTTGAGCGCCGCGGCCAGGCCGTCGTAGTCGATGGCCAGCTGCAGGGCCTGCCGTACCGCGGCGGACTTGGTGGGGCCCGACTCGGTGTTGAACAACACCAGCAGGTTCTGGAACGACGGCGTCTGCTTCACCTGGACGCCCTGCGTCATCCCGGCCTGCTCGAACAACTGCGGGTTGAGCCGCTGCACGTAGTTGACCTCGCCCCGCTGCAGCAGTTGCCAGGCGGTGGTGAGCTGCGGGGTGACCCGGAAGGCGACCTTCTTGTACTGGTCGGGCTTCCACCCGCCCCAGTAGCCCTCGTACGCCTTCAGCGTGAGCTCGGTCTCCTTGCCCTTCTGCCACTGGTCGATCGTGTACGGGCCGGTGCCGCCGTCCTTCTTGCCGTCCTTGTCCACGCCGTCCACGTCGTAGATGTAGGCGGCGTACCCGGCGGAGGCGACGAGGTCGAGCGGCGTGGCGTACTTGAGCGTGAACTTCAGCGTGGCCGGATCGACGGCCTCGATGGTGTCGACGGCGCTCCAGATGTAGGCGGGGCCGCCGTTCATCTTGATCGTACGCTCGATGGCCTTCTTGGCCGCCTCCGCGTCCATGGGCTTGCCGGTGTGGAACTTCACGCCCTGACGGAGCTTGAAGGTCCACTCCTTGCCGTCCTTGGCCGACGTCCACTCGGTCGCCAGGCGCGGCTCCGGCTTCTTCGTCTCGGCGTTGTACCTGGTCAGGCCCTCGTAGATGTTGGACATGGCGACGATCTCGTTGGAGTACGAGGTGGCCGGGTCCCAGTCGGTGACCACGCCCAGGTTGGGCGAGTAGACGAAGGTGGCGTCGTTCTGCTTGGGCGCGGCCCCGCCGGTGGCGGCGGCCGACTCGCTGGGCCCCGGCGTCCCGCCGGCTCCGCGCACCTGTCCGCCCGCGCAGGCGGAGGCGGTCAGAGCGACGGCGCCGGCGACCCCGGCGACGGCCAGTCGCTTGTGCCAGTGCATATATGGGGTCCTTTCAATGGGTTTCGTCCGGCTTCAGCCGCGGCAAGATCGTAGCGACGAACGTCCGCCGTTGGGCGTCAATTCGATAGCGGACCTGCGGCCTTTACATGAAGGCGCACCGCCGGCTCCGCCAGATAGCTCAGCGGAACCTCGTGCACATCCACCAGTTCAACACGTGCGGGATCGGCCCCCGCCTGTACGGCTTTCGCCGCCGCCTCCTCCTTGGCCCGCTCGATGGCGCGCCCGCGGCCGGCGCCCGCCGGCACGATCGTGTCCACCCGGCCACTGGCCAGCGCGATCGCGGCGCCGACTGCGTTGGCCACCTCGGCGTGCTCGGGCCTGATCACCTGGCTGACACCGGGGATCCGCCCGGCCAGCAGGAACGCGCCGCCGCCCACCGCGACCAGCGGGCGGTCGGCCCGGCCCAGTGACATGCGGTCCACGGCGTCGGCCACCATCTCGTCGGCTATGACCAGGCTATCTGCCAGCATGTCCGCCGCGGCCGCGTGCTCGTCCAGCGCCGAACGCCACTCGCGCGGCGCGCCTGGCATCCGCCCGGCCTGCACGCCCGCATCGGTCATGGTGGGCACCGTACCGCCGAAGACCAGCGCGGACTCCGCCAGCCGGTACCCCACCGAGTCCGGGCCGATCGCACCGGGGCGCAGCCGGGTCCCGCCGCCCATCGCGATGGCCAGGATGTCGGGCATGCGGAAGTTGGTGAGAACGCCGCCGATCTCCACCGCCGCGGCCGACTCCCTGGGAAAGCCGCCCATGAGCACGCCCAGGTCGGTGGAGGTGCCGCCGACGTCGGCCACGATCGCGTCCTTCACCCCCGACAGGAACGCCGCGCCGCGCAGCGAGTTGGCCGGTCCCGAGCCGATCGTGGAGACGGGCAGGCGGGCGGCGTACTCCACCGTCATCAGCGTGCCGTCGTTCTGCGCCAGGTACGGCCGCGCCGTCAGGCTCCGCTCGGCCAGGGCCTCCACCAGCGCCCGGGTGACCGCGGCGGCCACGCCGTACAGGGCGGCGTTGAGCACGGTCGCGTTCTCGCGCTCCAGGAGCCCGAGCGAGCCGATCTCGTGGCTGAGGCTGACCGGCAGGCCGTACTCGCGCTCGACGAGTTCGCCGACGAGGCGCTCGTGCTCGGCGTCGGCCGGGCTGAACACGCCCGACACCGCCACCGCGTCGGCTTTGACGCCGTCCAGGAAGCGGCGGACGGCGTCCAGGTCGAGCGGGCTGATCGGGCGGCCGTCCACGTAGTGGCCGCCGGGCAGGATCGCCTCGCCCGCCGAGACCGCGGCGCGCAGGTCGGCGGGCCAGTCCGACAGCGGCGGCACGGACGTGGTCGCGGGCGCGCCCAGCCGCACCACCGCGACCCTGCCGAGGTTGCGGCGCTCCAGGATCGCGTTGGTGGCGTGGGTGGTGCCCAGCATGACCCTGCCGACCCGGTCCGCGGGGGCGGTGCGGGCCAGGTCGGTCAGGACGGCGTCCAGGGCGGCGCGCAGGCCGCCGGTGACGTCGGCCGTGGTGGCGCGCTTGGCCTTGGCCACCACCCGGTCGGCCGCGTCGAGCACCACCGCGTCCGTGTTGGTGCCGCCGACGTCGATTCCGATGCGCAACGTCATGCGAGCTCCTCCACGGGCACGTAGTCCAGGTCGTAGCCGAACGCGGCCGGGCCGGCGGTCTCCAGGCCCTTCTCGGTCCGCCAGAGCGGGTCGCAGGCCCAGGCGAGCACGGTGACACGCTGGCCGTAACGCAGCGACTCGGTCTGGACGGCGATCGCGGTCTCGGTGTCCACGACCGTGATCAGGTCGGGGACGATCGCGCGGACCCGGCCGTCCTCCAGCGCGACCAGGTTCTCGTTCTGGAGTTCCAGGGTGAGCGTGCGGCCCCGGTCGGCGCCGGTGCCCTCGATCACGGCCGAGCCTCTGACGAAGCCGCCCGAGGTACGGCGTTCGACGTCGGTGAGCTTGCCGGTGATCAGGCGGCGCGCGCCCAGTTCGTCCTGGAGGGCGCGGAGCGGGTCTGCGGTGTGCTCGGTGGCCCTGCCCACGGCTATCGCGCGGGTGACCGTACCCTCGATGACCGCGCCGCGCGCCTGTCCGGCGGACAGCACGTAGTCGGCCATCAGCGCGCTCGACCCGGCGGCCACGCAGACGGCGCGGGCCAGCCGTTCCGACCACAAACCGTCCACGGGCCTGATGGTCACGATGTTTCCCGCCACGTCCGACATGATCACCAGGTCGGCCGGGAGCCCGGCCACGTACATGGAGACCATCTGGACCTCGGGAAACGCCCGTCCCATGCCGTCGGCGTCGAGCAGGGGCAGCCCGAGCTGGGCCGCCCAGGCGACCGGCGCCACCCCGTTGCCGCCGCCGATCTCCGAGGACATCACCGCGGCCGGAGCGCGGCCGAAGATGCGCTCCACCTCCTCGGCGATCCGCTTCGGCTCGTCCACGCTGTGGATCATCTCGTGGCTGACCGTCGGCGCGCCGATCCCGGACAGCGGAAGGATCAGGGCGTCCTCCGGCAGATCGGCGAGCCCGATGAGCGGAACCCCGCCGTACGCCTGGATCGCCCGCCGCGCAGCTAACGAACCGGTGCGTACGTCTCCGCCGCCTCCGGTGCCCAGCACCGCGCAGCCCCTCGCGAGAGCAGGGATGTCATCCTCTTTGATCAGCACACAAGCCACCGTAGTGGTCGTTTATCACTTACCCCCGCGAACTCCCGTTCGTGCCCACATGGCCAATCCCGGCTGCGAACCTGGTGGAGACCGGCATTAATCCCGTTGCACCGCACGCCCCCTTCACGACATCCTCGTCACATCGCCCGAAAGGACCAGTCATGAACACCCTCCGAATGCGTGACCGCCGTAGCGGCATGTCCTGGGCCTAGGAACGTACGACTCGTGCCCCGGGACATGGTTCCCGGGGCATTCGCATGTCCGGACGGGTGGGGGCGCTGGTGTGCCCGGCGGTTTCATAAGCCGCTCCAGGCGGGTTCGATCCCCGCACCCGTCACGCCTTCGTGGCGCAGTGGAGAGCGCGCCTGCTTGCGGAGCAGGAGGTCGCTGGTTCGATTCCAGCCGAAGGCACGAGAACATCAGAGCATGCGCATTTCAGTGGCGGCCGACAGCCTCGACGGAGTGGCCGGGACGGTGGTGGCCGAGCTGCGTGCTCGCGGCCACGAAGTGATCACTCATGGCGCGCTCGACGACAACGAGCGCGACGACTGGGCCTGGGCGTCCGAGGCGGCCGCCCGTGACGTGGCGGAGGGGCGGGCCGAACAGGCCGTCGTCTCCTGCTGGACCGGCACGGGCGCCGCGATCGCGGCCAACAAGGTTCCCGGCGTGCGCGCGGCCCTGTGCGCCGACGCCCACACCGCCGACGGCGCGCGCACGTGGAACGACGCCAACGTGCTCGCCCTGAGCATCCGGCTGACGTCGCCGGCGCTGCTCACCGAGATCCTGGACGCGTGGTTCGCCGGCACGCCGAGCACCGACGCGGACGACGTGGCCAACGTGGCGCATCTGAGCGAGATCAGGTGACGTTCGAGGAGGTGGCCGGGGAGGTTCACGCGGCCATCTCGGCCGGTGAGCTCGCCGGCGATCGGGTCGTGGAGCTGGCCGTCGCGCTGGAGGGACTGGGCGTGGCCGTACCGGCTGACCTGGATCTTCACGCTCTCCTCACCGGCTTCGCCCGCCTGGACCGGTCCGTGCGGACGGTGCAGCGCGACCTCGACGCGACCGCGGTCCCTGGGCGGCTGCGCGTGTGCGCGCCCGCGTGGGGCGACGGGTGGCTGCGGGTGGCGTACGGCGGGCAGGCCTCGTCCACCGGCTTCGACCCGCGCCAGAGCGCCGACCCGCTGGCGGAGGTGGCCGACGTCGCCCAGGAGATCATCGTCGAGGCGCTCTGGACGAGCTGGCCGCTCTGCCCCGCGCACGGCTTCGGACTGCACGTGAACAACACCCCCGAATGGGTCTGTACAGGGGCGAAACACCACGTGGTCGCACCCGTGGGAAGGCTCGGCGGGGGCTGAGTTTCGTCGGTCCCCGGGTCTATGGTTCTGCCATGACCGCGACACTCCTGCGCGGCGGCCACCCCTGGGGGCATGGGGCGCCGGCCGACATCCTGGTGGGCGACGGCCTGATCCAGCGGGTCGGCCCCGCGCTCGACGCCTCCGCCGCCCGCGTCGTCGACGTCACCGGCCAGCTCGTGCTGCCCGGCCTCGTCGAGTCACACTGCCACCTCGACAAGACGCTCTACGGCGGGCCGTGGGTGCCCCACTCCGCCGACGACACCCTCGCCGGACGGATCGGCAACGACCTGGCCAGGCGGGCCGAGCTGGGCGTGCCCAGCGTGGAGCGGATCGAGCGGCTGCTGCGGCGGATGAGCGCCTGCGGCACCACCCACGCCCGCACCCACACCGACATCGACCCCGAGGTCGGCCTGCGCGGCGTCGAGGCGGTGCGCGAGGCGGCCGGCCGCGTCCCGGTCACCGTGCAGCAGGTCGCCTTCCCCCAGCACGGCGTGCTCACCAACCCCGGCACCGCCGAGCTGCTCGAAGCGGCGCTGAAGAGCGGCGTGGAGGCGGTCGGCGGGCTCGACCCCGCGGGCATCGACCGCGACCCGGTGCGCCACCTCGACCTGATCTTCGGTCTGGCCGAGCGCTATGGCGCCCACCTCGACATCCACCTCCACGACGGCGGCACGCTCGGCGCCTGGGAGCTGGAGCTCATCACCGAGCGCACCAGGGCGCTGGGGCTGGGCGGCCGGGTCACGGTCAGCCACGCCTACGCGCTGGGCCAGATCGACGAGGCCCACCAAGACCGCCTGGCCGAGGGCTTCGCCGAAGCGGGCGTGGCGCTGGCCACCGGCGCCGTCTACAGCTTCCCGGTGCCACCGGTGAAGAGGATGCGCGCGGCCGGGGTGGTCATCGCCTGCGGCCACGACGGCATCCGCGACCTGTGGGGGCCCTACGGCTCGGGCGACATGCTGGAGCGGGCGATGCACCTGGCCTACCGCAGCACGTTCCGCTCCGATCCCGACATCGAGCTCGCGCTGGAGGCGGCGACCTACGGCGGCGCGCGGGCGCTCGGCCTCACCGGTTACGGCCTGTCCGCGGGCGACCGGGCCGACCTCGTCGTGGTGCCGGCAGGCGGCGCGGCCGAGGCAGTGGTGACCCATCCGCCCCGCTCTCTGGTCATGAAAGACGGCGCGGTCCTGCACAATTGACCGGCGGGGACCATCGAAAGGCAGGCAAGTGCTCTCTATTCACCAGCGGATCGCGGAAGAACTCGGGGTGCGCGAAGGGCAGGTTCAGGCGGCCGTCGACTTGCTCGACGGCGGCGCCACCGTGCCGTTCATCGCCCGCTACCGCAAGGAGGTCACGGGCACCCTCGACGACGCGCAACTGCGCACGCTCGAAGAACGGCTGCGCTACCTGCGCGAGCTGGAAGAGCGGCGCGCGGCCATCCTGGAGTCGATCGAGTCGCAGGGCAAGCTCGACGACGAGCTCAGGGCGCAGATCATGGCGGCCGACACCAAGGCCCGCCTGGAGGACATCTACCTGCCCTACAAGCCCAAGCGGCGCACCAAGGCGCAGATCGCCCGCGAGCTGGGGCTGGAGCCGCTGGCCGACCAGTTGCTCGCCGACCCCTCGCTGAGCCCGCTGGCCGTGGCCGAGGGCTTCCTCACCGAGGGCGTGGCCGACGCCGCCGCCGCGCTCGAAGGCGCGCGCGCCATCCTCATCGAGCGCTTCGCCGAGGACGCCGACCTCATCGGCGAGCTGCGCGAGCAGCTGTGGAGCCGCGGGCAGCTCTCGGCCAAGGTACGCGAGGGCAAGGAGGAGGCGGGGGCCAAGTTCTCCGACTACTTCGACTTCGCCGAGCCGTTCACCAAGCTGCCCTCCCACCGGATCCTGGCGATGTTCCGCGGGGAGAAGGAGGAGATCCTCTCCCTCACGCTGGAGCCCGACGAGGGCACCGACTACGAGCCGCGCATCGCCGCCCGCTTCGGCATCGCCGACCAGGGACGGCCCGCCGACCAGTGGCTGGGCGAGACCGTGCGCTGGGCCTGGCGCACCCGCATCCTCGTCCACCTGGGCCTCGACCTGCGCATGCGCATGTGGCAGGAGGCCGAGGAGGAGGCGGTGCGCGTCTTCGCCACCAACCTGCGCGACCTGCTGCTGGCCGCGCCCGCCGGCACCCGCGCCACCATGGGCCTCGACCCCGGCCTGCGCACCGGCGTGAAGGTCGCGGTCGTCGACGCCACCGGCAAGGTCGTCGAGACCGCCACCATCTACCCCCACGAGCCCAAGCGGCAGTGGGACCAGTCGCTGGCCGCCCTCGGCGCGCTGGCCCAGCGCCACAACGTCGAGCTGATCGCCATCGGCAACGGCACCGCCTCCCGCGAGACCGACAAGCTCGCCGGGGAGCTGGTCAAGCACATGCCCGGCATCACCAAGATCGTGGTCTCCGAGGCGGGGGCTTCGGTCTACTCGGCTTCGCCGTACGCCTCGCAGGAGCTTCCCGAACTGGACGTCTCGCTGCGCGGCGCGGTCTCGATCGCCCGCCGGCTGCAGGACCCGCTGGCCGAGCTGGTCAAGATCGACCCCAAGTCCATCGGCGTGGGCCAGTACCAGCACGACCTGTCGGAGACCAAGCTCTCCCGCTCACTCGACGCGGTCGTCGAGGACTGCGTGAACGCGGTGGGCGTCGACGTCAACACCGCCTCGGCGCCCCTGCTGACCCGCGTGTCCGGCATCGGCTCCACCCTGGCCGACAACATCGTCCAGCACCGCGACAGCAACGGCCCCTTCCGCACCCGCACGGCGTTGAAGGACGTGGCGCGCCTGGGCCCCAAGGCCTTCGAACAGTGCGCCGGCTTCCTGCGCATCGCCGGCGGCGACGACCCGCTCGACTCCTCCAGCGTGCACCCCGAGTCGTACCCGGTGGTGCGCCGCATGCTCGGCGCGATCGAGGGCGACCTGAAGACGCTGATCGGCAACACCGCGACCCTGCGCTCTCTCAAACCGCACGACTACGTCGACGACACCTTCGGCCTGCCGACCGTCACCGACATCCTGCGCGAACTGGAGAAGCCCGGCCGCGACCCGCGCCCCGCCTTCAAGACGGCGACGTTCAAGGAGGGCGTGGAGAAGCTGTCCGACCTGACGCCGGGCATGATCCTGGAGGGCGTCGTCACCAACGTGGCCGCCTTCGGCGCCTTCGTCGACGTCGGCGTCCACCAGGACGGGCTCGTACACGTCTCGGCCATGTCCCGCACCTTCGTCAAGGACCCGCGCGACGTGGCCAAGCCGGGCGACATCGTCCGCGTCAAGGTCCTCGACGTGGACATCCCCCGCAAGCGCATCTCCCTGACCTTGCGCCTGGAAGACGACACCGAAAGCGACTCCCGCCCCCGAGGCCCCAGAACCGACCGCCCCCGAGGCGGATCCGGCCAGGGCGGCACCAGTCAGGGGGCTTCCGGCCAGGGGGCTTCCGGCAGGGGCGGTCCTGGGCAGGGGGCTTCCGGCAGGGGCGGTCCCGGGCAGGGCGGTTCCGGCAGGGGCGGTCCTGGGCAGGGCGGCGAGGGCAGAGGCGGCCGTGGCGACGCCAGGACCGGTGACTCCCGCGGCGGCGGAGCCCGTGGCGACGGCAAGGCCGGTTCCGGCCGAGGCGACGGCCAGGGCGGCACCGGCCGGGGCGGTGACGGCCGCGGCGGTCGCGACAACGCGCGCGGCCAGGGCGGTAACCGCGACGGCCAGCGTGGCGGCAACCAGCGGGGTGGTCGCGACGGCGGCCGCCGCCCGGCCCCGTCGGGCGCGATGGCCGAAGCCCTCCGCAAGGCCGGCCTGACCGGCGACGACCCCCGCTGACCCCACCCGGTCACGCTTTTGCCGACAGGCATCTCATGCCGCCCGGACCCACAAGTCCAGGCGGCATGAGCCGTCTCCGGCACCCTTTCGGACAGCTGCGCCACCCCGTGCAGGGGCCGGGGGTTGTCTTGTGGGTGCGTGGGGTGTGTGGGCAGGCGATACGGTCGAGGGATGACGACGAGTGACCGGTATGGGGCGGCCATTGCGCAGGCGGGCGATCTGCTGAGATGGCGGTCGCCGCTGCGGGCTGAGTTGTGGGCCAGCCGGTTGGTCGCCGAGTTCGATGAGGATGGCGGTGACGAGTTCGGCGCGCTGCTGGAGGATGCTTCCGGGGCGGAGGCGGCTCTTGTGGCCGCGGCGCTCACCGCGGTGGGTACGCCTGTGCGGGCTGCCGACCCGGGGCCGGAGTGGGCTGGCCGGATGGGTGAGGTCACCTGTGAGTCCGCCTGGTACGGCAAGGCCGACCCTTACGGCGAGCAGGTCCTGGCGGCACTCACCTTCCGATACCGGAACGGCAAGGAACCCCACACCGTCGTGGTGGCCATCGACCAGGTCAACGGCGGCATCGCGGTGGACGCCGCGGTCGAGGAGCCCAAGTTCCTGGACGACCTGGGCCTGAGCCCGGCCGACCCGGCGCTGGTCGCCGGACGCGTCCTGGAGGCCTTCTCGCTGCTGGACATGCTGCTCGGCGCCCCCGTGGCCGACACCCTCCCCCCGCTACGTGCCTTCACCCTCGCCCGCACCCGCTCCATCCCGGCCCACACCCAAGCCGAGCCGACCGAAGACCCGGCACAGCCCCATGCCCGGCCGACCGGCGAGCCGGCCCAGGCGGCCGAGACCCAGGCGACCGAGACCCAGTTGGCCGATGGCCCAGCCCACACCTCGCCAGCCGCAGCCGGGACGCCGCCGACCGAAGATCCGGCGCAACCGGACCACGCGCGGCCGGCGGACCTGGCACAGCCCGGTGAGCCGGCCGCGGCCCCGGTGGGCGGGCCGGCCGCGGGCCCGGTGGGCGGTGGGTTCGGGGTGCCTGGTCTGGCGGAGTTCTCCGAGTTGGATGGCGTTCCCGGGGCGGCGGAGGCGTATCGGGTGCTGGTGGAGTTTGTGGGGGATCGGGGCTTGTGGTGGAGTCCGGCGCGGGTGTCGGCGTTCCTGACGGTGTGGCTGCCCAGGGAGGCGACTCTCAGCCGGGAGGCGACGGACGCGATGCCCGCGGTGGTACGGGCATGGACGCGACGGGTCGCCGACGAGCCGGCGATCCATACGCAGATCGACGCGGACGCCCCCGGACTCCCCGCGCGGATGGCCGACGAGTCGCTGGCCGGCCTGCGCAAGACCCTGGCGCGGCGGCCACAGCCGGAGGAGTGACGTCTCGCACACGGTCGTGTGGACGGAGTTCTCATCTCGTACGGCTATGCTGCACGTTGACATTTCCACGGCCCGGATCCGGGCGACCAGAGGGAGATCTACACGATGTACAAGGAGTTCGCTGCTGAGGCCGTGGTCTGGGTCGTCCCGATCGTCGTGCTGATCGGTCTCGCTCTGATGATCACCGCCTAGGTCCACGAACCACGGTGAGGGGTCGAACCGGGTTCGACCCCTTTTTCGCGTGCTGATGGCACGGTCCAGCGCTAGGGCAGGTCAGCCGTACCACTCGTAGTGGACGACGGTGTTGACGCGGGTGTCCCAGCGGATCCGGCCGTCCAGGTACCGGTCCCACATGCGGTTGAGCTTCGAGCCGCGGACCGTGCAGGACGCCCAGCGGACGCCGCGTGGCCGGATCTGGCCCACGTGGTCACGGCACAGGCCCATGTAGCGGCCGTTCACGCGCAGTTTGGCGCGCAGGTTCACGTCGTAGAGGCGCTTGGAGGAGATGTTCTTGATCCGCACCCGGATCCGGCAGGTGTCCTTGCACCGTCCCCAGTAGATCTTGGTGCGGATGAGCTGTTTCCTTGCGGCTTCCATGGTGGCGATGGTGGTGGTGGACGAGGCGTTCGCGGCGGAGGGTGCGGCGATCACCAAGGTCGTGGCGGCCGTGGTGATCGCTAAGGCTCCGGCGAGACGTCTGAGCATTCTGCCCCCAGAACTATCTGGACGGCCGCTTCCCCCTGTTTGAAGCGACCTCAGTTACCTTGATTAACCATCAGGCGTTCTGGACAGTCAATGCGCGTTATGACGCCCACGCGAGTAACGGCTCACACTGGCGGAGTCGTTTCAGGGCTTGTTTCTCCAGTTGCCGAATGCGCTCCCTGGTCAGCCCGAGCCGGGAGCCTATTTCGGTATAAGTCTGCTTGCGGGCGCCGGCCAGGCCGTACCGGAATCTCAGGATGAACGCCTCGCGCGGCGGGAGAGTCGTGAACACGACCTCCAGCTCCTCGCTCAACGCCCGCCACTCCATGAGCTCCGCCGCGCTGAACCCGTCCTCGTCGAGGATGAGGTCGCCCATGCTCGTGTCGCCGCCCTCCCCCACGGGCAGGTCGAGGCTGACCGTTTCCCGGGCGAGCCGGCGCAGTTCGGTGATCTCGCCGAGCGAGCGTCCCGACGCCTCCGCCAGTTCCATGTCGTACGGCGGGCGGCCCAGGTCGATCGCCAACCGCCGCTCTATCCGGAAAAATCGGGAAACGTTCTCGGCCACGTGGATCGGCAAACGGACGGTACGGCTCTTGTCGTGAATGCCGCGCTCGATCGCCTGCCGGATCCACCACATCCCATAGGTGGAGAATTTATACCCGCGCCGGTAGTCGAACTTCTCCACCGCCCTGATCAGCCCGAGGCTGCCCTCCTGGATGACGTCGAGCAGCGGCAGCCCGCGGTGCGCGTACTTCTTGGCCGTCGACACCACCAGCCGCAGATTCGCCCGGATCAGCCGGTCCTTGGCGTCCTCGCCGTCCGCGCGGAGCTGCCGCAGGTCGGCGCAGTCCGCGCCGCCCGCGAGCAGATGGCCGGCGTAGAGGCCGGCTTCGATGCGTTTGGCCAGATCGACCTCGTCCGCGGCCGACAGCAGCGGCGTCCTGCCGATCTGGCGCAGGTACATGCCCAGCAGGTCGGGCTCTTCCGATGACATGCACCGGCGACTACCCGGTAAACGGCGGCGAATTCCCGTCGTCGCTGAGTTCGGCGATGGCCAGCTCCGCCGTGGTGCGGATGTCGAAGAACTTGTCCAGCGCGGTGATCGCGAACAGGTGCTTGCAGCGGCCGTTGAGCCCGGCCAGCAACAGCCGCCCGCCGGAGGCCGTGACGGCCTTGTGCAGGTAGACCAGGACGGACAGACCCGAGGAGTCGCAGACGCTCACCGCCTGCATGTCGATGACGAGCATGGGCGGCTGGGTGAGGTCGAGGGCCTTGGTGACACGGTCGCGCACCTCGGCCGCGGAGCCGAAGTCGAAGTCCCCGGTGAGCCTTGCGATGACACAGGGCCCCTGAAGGCCCAGGCTGATCGACAGGGCTTGCTCCGAAGTCACCCAGCTCCACCTACCTGCGTCGGTCTTCCGGTCCCACCACTTTACGAGAAGTGGCGTCTCGGGTTGAACACCAGCATCTGCTCAATCTGCTCATCGGTCACACCCGAGGCGCGCAGGGCGGGCAGCACGTCGTCGTGGATGTGATCGTAGCGCCACTTGGGCGCCGCCGTCGCGAGGGCCTCATCCCACATCCCCCCGAAATAGTCCATGAAGCAGGCCGCGTCATGGCTCAGCACCATCCGATCGGAGTAGCCCCTCTCACACAGCGTCGCGATCGTGGCTACCCGCTGGGCCGTGGGGTTGTAGAGCTCGAGGCCGAACCGGTCCATCCCGAGCGTCGCCCCGGTGTCGGCCAGCCGCATCAGGTAGTCGAGATCGTTGGTGTCCCCGGCGTGTCCCACGACCACCTTGGTCAGGTCCACGCCCTCCTTGGCGAACATGTCGAGCGCCACCGGCCCCGACTGCGTGAACGAGTTCGTGTGCACGGTGATCGGCGCCCCGGTCTCCGTGTGCGCCCGCGCGACCGCCCGGCAGATCCGCTCGACACCGGGCGTGAGCCCGTCCTGCTCGACCACGCACTTGAGGAACGCCGCCTTGACCCCGGTGTCGGCGATGCCCTCGGTCAGGTCGCGCACGAAGTCGTCGATCATCGGGTCCGGCATGTCGAGAATCAGCCCGGGGCCCCGGTGCTCGTACTGGTGCGGCAGCTCGTGGTAGCTGTAGATCCCGGTCGCGGCGATGATGTTCAGCTCCGGTACGGCCGCCGCGATCCGCTGGATACGCGGGATGTAACGCCCGAGCCCCCACACCGTGGGATCGACGATGGTCCGAACCCCTTTGGCGGCCATCGCGCCGAGTTTCAGCACCGCGTCCTCGACCCGGAACTCCTCGTCCCACCACAAACCCTTGCCGTAGTTTTCCAGGTGTTCCGTGGAGACGACGAAGACGTGCTCGTGCATGAGCGTCTGGCCGAGTTCCTCGACGTCGACGGGACCGCGGACGGTGCTGACGGTGGGCATCCCGAACCTCCATACCGGCTGGTCTGATCGCGCAACCGTAAGTCGCCCGCGTGGCGCGGTCAACGCCCCGCGGCCGGGCGATGCCCGCGGTGCCGCAGGAACCACAGCACGGCGCCGAAGGCGAACACGGCCAGACCGGCGACCACGGCCGCCCAGGGCAGCGTGAACGCCAGGAGCAGGCAGAGCCCGAGACCCGCGACCGGGATGACCCGGCGCGGCGCGCCCTCGTCTCTGGTGAGGGTCAGGGCGGCGGCGTTGGCGATCGCGTAGTAGACCAGGACGCCGAAGGAGGAGAACGCGATGGCGCCGCGCAGATCCGCGAGCAACAGCAGGATGATCACCGTCACGCCCACGGCCGGCTCGGCGCGGTGGGGCACCTGCCGGGCCGGGTGGATCGCGTCGAGGAACGCCGGCAGGTCGCGGTTGCGGGCCATCGCCAGGACGGTGCGCGAGACGCCCAGCACGAGCGCCAGCAGGGCGCCCAGCGCTGCCACGGCGGCGCCGGCCGAAACGACGGGCACCAGCCAGGCGACCCCCGCGGTCCTGGCCACGTCGGCCAGCGGGGCCCGCGACAGCCCGAGGCGCTCCGGGCCGAGCGCGTGGAGGGCGGCCAGCGCCACCAGCGCGTAGACGACGAGCGTGACGGCCAGGGCGATGCCGACGGCGCGCGGGATCGTGCGGGACGGGTCGCGCACCTCCTCCCCCAGCGTGGCGATGCGCGCGTAGCCGGCGAAGGCGAAGAAGAGCAGCCCGGCCCCCTGCAGCACGCCCGGAAGGCTCCAGGAGCCCCCGCCGGCGACCGCCACCGCGGTCATGGTGAGCCCCGTCTCCGGCTCCGGCTCGGGCTGGAGTCCGAGCCAGCCGGGTATGGCGAGCGGGTCCGGCATGCCGTACGCGGTCGGGTCGGTCAGGGAGAACGGCGGCGCCGGACCGGTCAGCAGCCCGGCGGCGATGACCATGGCCAGCACCGCCAGCACGAAGGCGACCATGACCCGGGCGGCCCCCGCCGAGCGCTGCACGCCCAGCAGGTTGAGCGCGGTCACGCCCACGACCGCGCCGATCGCCAGCGGCTGGGTCAGGGCCGGGGCCACGTAGGCGCCGAACGTCAGCGCCATCGCGGCGCAGGAGGCGGTCTTGCCGACGGTGAAGCCCCAGCCGGCCAGGTACCCCCAGAAGGGGCTCAGCCGGCGCCTGCCGTAGACGTAGGTGCCGCCGGACTCGGGGTAGAGGGCGGCCAGCCGCGCCGAGGAGGTCGCGTTGCAGTAGGCGACGACCGCGGCGATCGCGAGGGCCAGGAACAGCCACGAGCCGGCCGCCTGGACCGCGGGCGAGAACGCCACGAACACGCCCGCGCCGATCATCGCGCTCAGCCCGATCACCACCGCGTCGGTGGTGCCGAGCCTGCGCGCGAGCCGTTCGGCCACCGGTCCCCCTAGGTCTGTCCGAGAAGGAGACTCTGCACCATCGGACCGACACTTCGGTGAACGGACGGTGAACCGGCCGGGCTACTCCTCCCGCTCCGGCGCCGGAACGACCAGGACGGGCCGGCTCGCGTGGTGCAGCACCCGGTCGGAGGTGCTCCCGAGCAGAAGGGACTTCACCCCGCCGAGCCCTCGGGTGCCGGTGACGATGAGGGCGGCGTCGAGCTCATTGGCCACGTCCACGATCGTCGACCACACGGCCACGCCGTCCAGCTCGCATCTGGCCGTGGCCTCGAACCCGGCCTTCCTGGCCAGCTCGGCCCCCTGCTCGGACAGCTTCCGCATGGCGTCGCCGACCGCCTCGTCCTCGGCGGCGGAGAACTCGGGGGCCATGACCATGCCCACGGAGGCGCGGGCGGCGCTCATGGCGAGGCGTTCCCAGACGGTGAGCACGACGGCGTTCTCGCTCTTGAGCGCCCGGCCGGCGAAGGAGATCGCCGCCTTGGCGTCGTCCGAACCGTCGTACGCGATCAGAATCGTCATTTCGGCCATCCCAAAGTAGGAGTCACTGATCTCCTCCTGCCCCGATTCCTGCCCGGGAATCGGGTAGCCGGTCCGGTATGACAGCCCAACGACGCCTACGAACGCGCCTTCATCTGGTACGACGCCGGCGAGTTCGGCGCGTACAAGCTGCCGATCGCCGACGTCGTCAACGGTGAGCTGAAGGCGGTGCCGCCGGAGGGATACTCGACGGCGTGAGAGGCGGTGTGAAGCTCCCCCGGGACGAGGTCGACCGGGTACGCGGCCACCTCGCCAGGTACTACGCCAAGATGGACGAGCGCGCGCCCTGGGAGCGCTGACGGCGGCGTCCCTTGGCCAGCATCGAGAACCCGATCAGGGCCAGCACCGCCAGCTCCGACACCACGACCACCCGCTGGGTGAGCCCGGCGGGGATGTCGGCGTTGTCCAGCGGGATGCCGAACATGCGCACCACGTAGGGCACGACCACCAGGAGCAGGGCGCCCAGCGCGACGCCGCACAGGACCTTCATGGCCGGGGCGTACCGTATGCGCGCCCTGACCAGCAGCATGCCCGCGAGCGGCATGGCCAGGAAGGCGGCGAAAGCGGCGTACCTGTGAATGCCGCCCGACAGCGACAGCGGGACCCCGGGGCGGTCGGTCGGGAAGGCGCCGATGAGGAACATGCAGGTCCCCCAGGCCACCAGCAGCCAGACGACCCGCCGGTCGGTGCCCGAACGGCGCAGCGCCTCGGCGATGAGCGCCGAGCCGAGCGCGAACAGGGTCAGTGAGGCGGGCAGGAGCCAGCCGCCCGATGCCCAGGCGTATTCGCTGATCACGCTGTGGAACGGGTCGAGCCCAGCCTCGGCGTGCAAGGTGAGCATGGCGCCGCTTCCGGTGCCGATGGCCGCGAATCCGCTGACGAGCAATCCCTTCATGCCTCAAAGGTCGTGGAATACGGCTTTCGCGAGTATCCGAGATCGACCCTAAGCAGCCCTGATCAGCCCCCTACTACCTTGGTCGGGGGTGCCCCCGAAGGGCCCTTCTGACCTGCGAGGAGACAGACCCTGGTAGGGCCCGCCTCCTCAGGGTCGGGACCGCCTGCGCCACCGGCCGGCCTCGGTGAGGATCACCAGCGCCGCGCACACCACGGCCATCACCGGCACCGGCTGCGGGGTCAGCGGCGCCAGCAGGACCAGCGCGGTCGCGGCCAGGAAGGCGGCCGTGTCGGCTCCGCCGTAACGGTGCGGGCGCAGGTGCAGCAGCCAGACCATGAACAGGAACAGGGCCACCGGCACCGCGACCGCGTACCCGGCGGCGACGGCCGGGATGTGGGCCTTGCCGGTCAGATGGTCCAGGCTGACCTCGACGCCCGAGCTCAGCGCGCCGATGCCGGCGAAGATCAGGTAGTGGCCGTAGCCCCACGGGATGGCGCGCCGGTTGGAGGTGAGCAGGTCGGCGGTCGGCGGGGCGAAGTAGATCCACCACAGCGCGAAGACGATCACCAGCGCGGAGACCGCCAGCACGATCAGCCCGGCCTGGATCCCGTGCTCGCGGCCGGCCTCCTGCACCGCGACGGTCGCGGCGAGCACGTTCTCGCCCATCATGATCAGCGTGAAGAGCCCGTAGCGCTCGGCGATGTGGTGAGGGTGCCACGGTGTACGGCCGGCCGCCTCCGCCCACACCGGCACCGCCAGCTCGGCAAGGGCGCACACCACGAACCCGGCCAGGCGCCACTCCTGCGGCACGAACAGCAGCACGACCCACGCCACCTGCGCCGCGCAGATCCCGGCCGCGTACCGCAGCGCCGTGCGCCGTCCCTCCGGATGCCCGGCCGCGGCGCGCAGCCACTGCGAGGCCATGGCGAGCCGCATGATCACGTACCCGAGCACGAACAGGCTGATGTCGCCGTCCTGGAAGGCCCTCGGCACGCCCGCGGCCAGCACCAGCACGCCCGACATCTGCACGAGCGTCGTGATCCGGTACCACCAGTCGTCCACGTCGTACGCGGAGGCGAACCAGGTGTAGTTCATCCACGCCCACCAGATGGCGAAGAAGCACGTCAGGTAGCCGCTCAGCCCCTGAGCCAGATGCCCCTCGGACAGCGCGTGGTGCAGCTGGCTCCCGGCGAAGGAGACGGCGACCACGAAGCACAGGTCGAAGAAGAGCTCCAGCGGGGTCGCCACGCGGTGCGACTCGGCGGTGTCGCGCGGGCGCATCGGGCGCAGGCCGTTCATGAGTCGGGTCTACCCCGGCCAGGACAGGATCAGGTCACGGCGAAGTATGTGCGCACCACAGTGCCGCCCGCCCAGGTGTGGACCCTGACCAGGTCGCTGAGCAGGTTGACGATGAGCAGCCCGCGCGAGCCCGCCATGCGCGGGTCGACCGGGCGGCGGCCGGCCAGCGGGTCGGTGATGTGGCCGGCGTCGCTGACCTCGCACACCAGGTGGCCGTCCTCGGTCCAGATGCGGACCAGGCCGGTGCCGCCGCCGTGGTCGAGGCTGTTGGCGCCCAGCTCGGCGATCACCAGCCGCACGTCGTCGAGGCGGGTACCGGTGAAGCCGGCCAGCGCGGCCTGGGAGGCGGCCAGCGCGCGGGCGGAGCCCAGGTTGGTGCTGTCGAAGCGGAGCGAGATCGGCTCGATCGGCTCGGGGAAGGGCCGGTTGTGCCAGGTGATGACCAGTTCGGGCGCGTAGGCGTGGCTGTGGCGCTCGCCGCCGGTCTCGCGTACCACCGGGTGGGTGCGCTCGGCCTCGCTCAGCACGCCGGGCGCGAGCCGTTCGGCGTCGTAGGGGCAAAGGATCGTGGCCTGGCGGCCGACGAAGGCGTAGTTGATCAGCGCCTCGTGCTGGGCGCAGGCGGGGTACTCGACGGAGGAGCGTCCCGGCCAGATGGGCTCGCCGACGATCCGCACCCGCTCGCCCTGGTGGCGGTCGGCGAAGTCGGTCAGCACCGCGGGGATGATCCGGCCGGGGTTGCGCCCGGCGTCGGCCATGTCCACCAGCATGATCCGCTCGGCGTCCGCGGCCAGGGCGGGGACGAGGACGGCCAGCCGTTCCGCGGGGACGGCGACCGCGACCGGCTCCAGGCTCGCCAGCCCTTCGCGCACGAACGAGGTGATGGCAGCGACGTACTCCCGGTCGCCCCGATAGAAGAGGGCCGGGTGCGCGAACGGGTCCGCCAGCATCAAGCCACACGTTACTCCGAGCGGATGACTTCAAGGCTTCCCGATGGGTATCTCTCCGGTGTGAAGAGAATCCAGATCGTGCGGCGCCCCCACCTCCCGCGCCGGCCGCTTCCCCTCGATCTGCGCACGCCCTCGGGAAGGAAGCTCCCGTTCTGAGGACTGCGAACCTATGCTCGAACCATGTCGGAATTGCACGTGCGCGTCGCCGACGAGGATCGGGATCGCACCGCCCAGCAGTTGCAACACGCCTTCGCCGAGGGCCGCCTCACCCCCGCCGAGCTGGACGAACGCCTGAGCCTCGTCTTCTCCGGCCGGACCTACGGCGACCTGCTCGCGGTCGTCGCGGATCTGCCCGCGCCGCGCGTCGCCGAGGAGACCGTCCATCTGGAGACGAAGAACGGCCACGTCAAGCGCTCCGGTGACTGGGACGTGCCGCGCCACCTGCGCGTCACGTCCAAGTACGGCAGCGTCGACCTCGACTTCTCCGAGGCGGTCCTGTCGCATCCCGTGGTGGACGTCGTGTTCGATCTCACGTACGGCTCCGCCAGCGTCGTGTTGCCGCCCGGCGCCTCGGCCAACGTGGACGCCTTCGCCAACCAGTGGGGCTCGACCTCCTCCGACGTCCCCAGCCGGCCGCGGCCCGGCGTACCGCACATCAGGATCAGCGGCGAGAGCAAGTACGGCGCGCTGCGCGTGCGCTATCCGCGCAAGCGATGGTTCACCCACTGATGGAAGGCGGAGATGTGGTGCTCGCTGGGCACCAGCACGCCGCCCGCGCGGTAGGCGCGTGAGGACATGCCGGGCTGGGTCCGTTCGCAGGCGTCGAAGTCCTGCTCGTTGACCCGGTGGAAGAGCTCGACGGAGTGCGTGAGGTCGGCGCCGGCCGCCACCACGTCGGGATGGTAGAGCCAGTCGCACTCCACGACCGTGCGGTCGGCGGCCAGCGGGAACATCCTGTGCATGATCACGTGGTCAGGCACGAGGTTGATGAAGACCTGCGGCTTGACGGTGATCGCGTAGTAGCGCCGGTCCTGCTCGGCGGAGACGCCGGGCAGCTTGCCGAAGCCCGCCCTGCCGTCGACGGTGAACCCCTCGACGCGCTCGGCGAACTCCGCGCCGTGGCCGACGTAGTACTGGGCCGCGTAGCCCCCGGCGAACTCGGGCAGCACCGCGGTCAGCTCCGGGTGGATGGTGGCGCAGTGGTAGCACTCCATGAAGTTCTCGACGATGAGCTTCCAGTTCGCCTGTACGTCGTAGACGACGCGGCGGCCGAGTGCCAGCTTGTCGACGTGGTAGTGCTCGATCGCGGCGGGGTCGCCGAGCCGTTCCGTGGCGGCGCCGGTGACCGTCTCCTCGAAGGAGGGCGGGGCGTCGGCCAGGCAGAGCCAGGCGTAGCCGAGCCATTCGCGCAGGTGAACGGGGATCAGGCCGTACTCGACCCGGTCGATGTCCGGCATCTTGACCAGGTTGGGCGCGGCCACGAGCCTGCCGTCGAGGTCGTAGGACCAGGCGTGGTAGACGCAGCGGATGGTCCGCTTGACCTCGCCCTCCGGCTCGGCGCACAGTTGCGCGCCCCGGTGCCGGCAGACGTTGAGGAAGGCGCGTAAGACGCCGTCGCGGCCGCGGACGACGATCACGCTCTCCCTGCCGATCCTGACGGTCCTGAAGGCGCCGGGTCGCGGGAGTTCGTCGGTCCTGACCGCGCAGAACCAGAGGCCTTCGAAGATCTTCTCCTGTTCCTCGCGGAAGATCTCGGGGTCGGTGTAGGAGCGGCCGGGAAGGGTGGAGACCAGACTCGACATGTTCACCCGCTTGTTGCGTATTACGCGACGAGTTGCTCTATATGCGACATCGTCGGGTCGGGTTCGCGAGCCTGTCAATAGGTGATCCGCCGGCGCAGGCGGGAGAGCAGCGGATAGAGCAGGCCGAGGCCGATCAGGACCAGCGCGAAGGTCAGGATCCACTCGTTGGAGCCGCCCTCGGTGTAGACCTGCGCGGGGCGGCCCACGTCCACGGCTTTGAGTGCCTGGCCCTGGGCCATGGTGTCGCGGGCGCTGCCGTACAGGGAGACCTCGCGCGCGCCCGAGGCGGTGGCGAACCGCCCGTACCACGCGCAGGCCTCGTGGCCCCCCGGATGCGTCACGCACGACAGGCGGCTCGCCGTGAACGTGCCCCAGGTTCCCTCGGCCCGCGCGGCGCGCACGACGGGCCCGAGGTTGGGGACGGCGAGCGCCAGCAGCAGCACGGCGGTCACCGTCGCCACGACGACGGTGAAGCGGCTGTTCACGCCCGTGCGCACGAGCAGGACATGCGCGCCCGCTCCTCCTTGTCCGGCCGGGCGTGCAGGATCATGGCGACCACCATCGGGGCGAAGACCACCGTGTTGTAGAACAGGTGCAGCTCCACGCGGGGGAAGAGCAACTGCGCCACGCTCGTCTGCACCGGCCGGCCCGCCAGGAACCAGCCCGACTGCACCTGGATGAGCAGCAGCAGGTGCTCAACGTGGTGCCAGATCTGGATGCCGAGGGCGATGTTCCACCACAGCCGGGCGCGCCCGGTGAAGCCCTTGCGCAGTACCCAGAGCGCCGCGAGCATGATCAGCGCGTAGCCGTAGTGCAGCGCCTCCGAGGTGACCAGCCAGGGGAAGAACTGCCCCAGCACTCCCCTGGCCTCGGGCACGGGCCAGCCCAGCACCCAGATCTGCACGGCCTGCACGATGTGCTCCGCCCAGTGCGCGAGCACGACGAACAGGAACACGTTCAGCGCGGTCCGGTGACGTGGACCGTTGAGCGTCCCGGTCAGGCCCGTGGACATCGGTATGGCGGTCATCATCCCTCCAACGCGTGGACAGCCGCACCTGTTGTACGGCCCGCCCACGCGTCAGGGATTCAGTCCTCCGGAGTGATCTTGGTCGGATCCACCTGGGTGACCCGGCCCACGAAGATCCAGTTGATGCCCCAGAGGATGACGCCCAGCACGATGAGGGCCGCCGCGCGCAGGTAGATGTCGGCCGACCTGCCGGTCAGCGGCAGCGCCAGGAACAGGCAGACCACGGCCCCGAGCACCGGCGCCCAGGTCGGGGCCCGGTAGTGGTCGTGGCCGACGTCCTCCTTGCGCAGGATCAGCACGCAGATGTTGACCAGCGCGAACACCAGCAGCAACAACAGCACGGTGGTGTCGGCCAGTGGCGCCACGTCGCCCGTCGAGACCAGGATCGCCGCGATGGCGATCGTGAACACGATGGCGATCCACGGAGTGGACCGGGTCGGGTGAACCGTGCCGAAGAACGGGGGGATGATGCGCTGGCGGGCCATGCCGTACACGAGCCTGGAGGCCATCAGCATGTTGATCAGCGCGGTGTTGCCGACGGCGAGCAGCGCGATCAGCGCGAAGAGCTTGGGCGGGAAGGCCAGCCCCGCGACCTTCACCACCTCCAGCAGCGGGCCGGAGGACTCCATCAGCGTCTTGGTGTCGACGAGCATGGTCGCCGTGAACGCCACCGCCATGTAGATGACCGCGGCCACGATCAGGCCGCCGAACAGGGCGCGGGGGAAGTCCTTCTGCGGGTTCTTGGCCTCCTCCGCCAGGTTGACCGAGTCCTCGAAGCCGAGCAGGGCGTAGAAGGCCAGCGCGGTGCCGCCGAGGATGCCGAGGAAGGCGCCGTTGGCCGGGTGGAACTCGATCGCCCTGGCGGGCTCGCCGTCCCCGGTGAAGAGCGCGAAAATGCCGATGGCCACGATCACCAGCAGGCCGAACGCCTCGATGATGGTCAGGGCCACGTTCACCTTGACGGACTCCGAAATTCCGGCGAAGTTCACCAGGGCCACCAGGCCCAGGAAGATGAACGCGCCGACCAGCACCGGCAGCGTCACGAACTCGGCCAGGTAGCGACCGCCGAAGGCCCTGGCCGCCGCGCTCGCCGAGGTGATGCCGCTCATCATCACGGTGAACGCGACGATGAAAGTGACGAACGGGATGCCGAACGCCTTATTGACATACAGCGCCGCTCCGGCCGCCTGCGGGTACTTACCGACCAGTTCGGCATAGGCCGTCGCGGTCAGCGCGGCGAGGACGAAAGCCACCAGGAACGGCAGCCACAACGCCCCTCCGACATGTCCGGCGACCTTCCCGACCAGCGCGTATATGCCCGCGCCGAGAATGTCGCCGACGACGAACAGCAGCAGGACCCTGCGGCCGATGACCCGCTTCAGTGAGTGTTGTTCTGCCTGACCAGTGCTCATGACCTTGGACTACCCACGTCTGTCACCGCTGATGTTGGCAATGTGCAAGCGAGATTCAAGGAATGGTCCATAATGTCCCTTCGTCTCCACACCTACGAAGGGCACAACCATGACTTCCTCCCGCCGTCGCATCGCCATCACGATCGCGACGCTGACTCTTGCCGGGCTCGCGACCGCCTGCGGCGCGGTCGACAAGGCCGTGGACTGCAACACGGCGGCACAGGAGGTCACCAAGATCTCCAACGAGTTCACCCAGTCCATGGCCACCGCCGCCACCGACCCCGACGCCTTCAACAAGGCGAGCGAGGAGGCCGCGGGCAAGGTCAAGACCCTGGCCGGCAAGTACGACGGCGAACTCGCCGCTGCGCTCAACGATCTGGCCGGCGGATTCGAGGACATGAAGATGGACAAGAACAACCCCGCCTCGGCGATGGACGGTGTCAACAAGCTGCAGGGCTTCACCACCAAGATCCAGAGCGCCTGCGGCTGACCCCCTGAGCCCACGGCCGCCGCTCCGCCTGTGGGGGGCAGCGCGGCGCGGCGGCCGTGACGCATTGGCACTACTCTTGCTGCCCGTGACGGCGGAGACCATGACGGCGGAAACCGTGACGACACCCGGCCGCCGCCTTCCGCGGCACCGCTACCGGGTCGGGCTGATCGTCCTGGTGGCCGCGGCGGCGTACTCCGTGATCGGGCTGGTGAAGCTGGCCACGTTCAGGGCGAGTACCTACGATCTGGTCATCGTCGATCAGGCGGTGCGCAACTACTCGCGCTTCCGGCCGCCGTACATTCCCGTCGTGGGCGGGTGGCACGACCGGGGCATGGACTATCTCCAGATCGTCGACCACTTCTCGCCGATCTACGCGCTGCTGGCGCCGTTCTACTGGATCCACGACGGGCCCGGGTCGCTGATCGTCGCGCAGGCGCTGCTGTTCGCCGCGGCCATTCCGTTTCTGTGGCTGTACACACGGCGGGTGCTCGGGATCGGGGCCGCGTACCTGGTCTCCGTCGCCTACGCGCTGTCGTGGCCCGTGGCCCAGGCGATCGCGTTCGACGCGCACGAGGTCATGTTCGTCCCGGTGCTGACCGCCATCATGATCGAGCGATACCAGGCGGGACGCTTTCTGCCCGCGTTCCTGGCGATGTTCGGGCTCCTCCTGGTCAAGGAGGACATGGGGCTGATGGTGATCGGGTTCGGCCTCTACCTGTTCGTCACCGGTGACCGCTTCCGCGGCATCTGCTGCGCGGTGATCGGCGCGGCCGGGGTCATGCTCACCCGCGGCGCGATCATCCCCATGCTCGGCGGCGACACCTCCGACTTCTGGGCCTACGACCACCTCGGGCCCGACCTGCCGGGCGCGCTGCTCGGCATCCTGCGCGACCCGCTCGGGACGCTGCTGCTGCCCTTCAGCGCCGAGGCCAAGGTCGACACGTTGTTCCTGCTGGTGTGGCCGACGCTGCTGCTGTGCCTGCTGTCGCCGTTGTCGCTGATCGCGCTGCCGCACGTGCTGGAGCGGATGCTGTCGGACCGGGAGTTGTGGTGGCAGGCCGACTTCCAGTACAGCGCGTTCACGGTGATCATCCTGTTCTGCGCGGGGGTGGATGGTCTTGCCCGGCTGCAGCGGTGGCTGGGGCGTAAGGACCTGGCGGTGGTGTGGTCGGCGGCGGTGCTGGTGGTCGCCGTTACCCTTGTACCCCGTTTCGCCCTCGACCAGCTCTACCACCCCGACTTCTACAAGGGCGACCAGACCAAGATCGTGGCGGCTCGGGAGGCGGTGGCGAAGATCCCGGACGGGGTGGTGGTCGAGGCGGCCAACAGCTTCGGGCCGGCGTTGACGGGGCGTACGACGGTGCTGCTGTGGACGGCCAAATCACACAACGCGCCTTGGGTGATCGCGGACACGTCCCGCTGGGAGTTCCCCTTCGGCTCGGCCGACGACCAACGCGCCCAGGTGGACTCTCTCGTTTCGCAGGGCTACACGCGCGTCTTCGACCGCGACGGCGTTGTTGTTCTCCGCCGCTGACCTTTTTGGCTCTTCTGGCGTGCGGGTGGTTTGCGGCCGCTCGCGACGTGCGGCTCTCTTTGGGGTTACGGCAAGCCGCCCCCACGCCACCCGCCGACACCGGCGGGCGCCGATCGTGGGGGTCGCTTCTCACGTCGGACATGGTCCCCGCCGTCACGGCCCCGTGTGGGAAGTCGTCGCGGTGCCCGTGCGGAAGGCGTCGTGGTGCTCGTGCCGGAATCTGTCGGTGGCGTTCGGCAGACTCCTCCCCATGAGGCTGGGCAAGATCGTGTTGACCGGTGCCGCCGGGCGGGTGGGCGCGGCGATCCGGGATGGTCTGCGGGCGCGGGCCGAGCGGCTGGTGCTGGTTGACCGGGTGCCTATCGAGGCGCGAGCCGGTAACGAGGAGGTCGTCACCACCGAGCTCGACGGCCTCTCCACGGTGCTGGAGGTGGTGCGCGGCGCCGACGTGGTCGTGCACCTGTCCGGCATTCCCGACGAGGCGCCGCTGCCGGATCTGCTCCAGGCCAATGTGCTCGGCACCCACCACGTCTTCGAAGCCGCCCGGCTGACAGGGGTGCCGCGGGTCGTGCTGGCCGGCAGTAACCGCCTGACCGGCCACTATCCCGTCAGGCGGACGCTCACCCCCGATCTCGCGCCCCGCCCCGACGGCCTCTACGGCGTCTCCAAGGCGGCCGTCGAGGCCCTGGCCCACCTCTACGCCGACAAGTTCGGCCTCCAGATCGTCAGCCTGCGGATCGGCAGCCTCGAAACCGAACCCGAGGACGCCCGCCACCTGGCCACCTGGCTCAGCCCGCGCGACTGCGCCGGGTACTTCGCCGCCGCCCTCACCACCCCGGTCACCGGCTTCGTGGCCGGCTACGCGGTCTCGGCCAACGCCCGCCGCTTCTGGGAACTGCCCGACCTCGGCTACACCCCGCTGGACAACGCCGAGGCGTACGCCGCCCGCTTCCCCGGCGCCGACGCCTTCTTCGTGGCCGGCATGCCCCAGGGCGGTTCGTTCGCCGCGCCCGCCTACACCCTCCCCCACCTGCGCTAGCCCACGAGGTCAGCCGATGGCCTGCTTGTACGCCCGGTCGAAGCCCTCCAGGACCGACTTCCAGGAGCCTGCCGCCGGCTCCGTTTCGCGGTTGTGGGCGGCGATCGACTCGCGGAGCTTCGTGTCGGTGGTCAGGCGGGCGACGCAGCGGGCCAGGTCCGGTTCGTTGCGGGCCAGCAGGCCCTCCTCGCCGTGCCGGACGAAGTCGGCGACCCCGCTGCGTTCGCGGGCGATCACCGGCAGCCCCGCCGCCCTCGCCTCCAGGGCGGCGATGCCGAAGGACTCCAGGGGCGCGGGCGCCACGAACATGTCGGCGGAGGCCAGCAGCCCGGCGATCTCCTCGCGGGTCTGGCGGCCGGGGAGCGTCACCCAGCCGGTCATGTCGTGCTGGGTCAGGTAGCGGTCCATCGAGCCCCTCGCCGGGCCGTCCCCGACGATGGTCGCGCGCATCGGGATGCCGGACGGGACCCGGGCGCGGGCCGTGTTCAGGGCCTTCAGGAGCCGCACCGGGTGTTTGCGCGGAGCCAGCCTGCCCACCGCCACGATGTGGACGCCGTCCTTGCCCGCCGAGCCGGAGGGCAGGTCCGACGGTCGCCAGCCGGTCAGGTCGAGGCCGTTGGAGACCACGTGGACCGGTACCCCCCGGCCCGCGACCCGGCGGATCGGGACGGCGGCGGCGCTGCTCACGGTGGTGGCGACCACACCCCAGCGGTGCCACTCGTACACGAGGCGGAGCAGGCGGTAGACGGCGCGGGTGCCCGGGTCCCACATGCTGTGGACGGTCACCACCACGGGCAGTCCGGCCCGTACGGCCGCGCGTACCCCCATCCAGGCGAACGGCGAGACCGCCCCCGTGTGCACGTGCACGACGTCGGGACGGGAGGAGGTGAGCAGGCGGGTGACATGTCCCACACCACGCGGGTGCACGGGCAGGTCGAAGGGCATTCTGGCGACGATCCTGCGCACGCCGTCGAGGGCTTCGCCGCGGGTGGCCGTGGCCACCTCGACCTCGTGGCCCGCCTCCCGCTGCTGGCGTACGAGGTCGGCCACCTGGACCTCGATCCCTCCGAGCCGCGGCAGGTAACAGTCACTCACGTGAAAGATCCGCACCTCTCCCAGACTAATCTGGGCCCTGTGCCAACAAAGCCACGCACAGCTGTGTTCTTCCACGCCCACCCCGATGACGAGGCCCTGCTGACGGCGGGCACCATGGCGATGCTCGCGGCCGAGGGGCACCGGGTGGTGCTGGTGGTGGCCACGGCGGGCGAGCGCGGCCTGGCGGAGATGGATCCGGGCGACGAACTGGGCGAGACGCGGCTCAAGGAGCTCTACACCTCGGCCGCGCTGCTGGGCTGCGCCCGGGTGGAGTGCCTGGGCTACGGCGACTCGGGGCTGAGCCCCAAGGGCGGCGTCGCCGAGGAGCGGCCGGACAACGCCTTCATCGACGCCGACACCGACAAGGCGGCCAGGCAACTGGCCGAGATCCTCAAGGACGAGGCGGCCGACCTGCTGGCGATCTACGATCCGGCCGGCGGGTACGGGCATCCGGACCACGTCCAGGTGCACCGGGTGGGCAGGCGCGCGGCGGAGATGGCGGGGACGGAGATCGTCCTGGAGGCGACGGTGAACCGCGATCCGTTGCTCAAGGCGCTCAAGCTGGCGGGGAAGGTATACCGGTTTCCGCCGGAGTTCGATCCCCGGACGTTCGAGAGCGCCTACACTGCGGGCGATCAGATCACCCATCGGGTGAACGTCAGGAAGTACACGAAGCAGAAGCGGGCGTCGATGGAGGCGCACGTCTCACAGGCCAGCGGCGGCGACAGCGACCGTACTCTGGCCGTGATGCTGAAGATCCCCGGCCCCCTCTACCGCCTGGTGTTCGGAACCGAGTGGTTCGTCCGCAGGGACGTGCCCCCGGGCACCCGGCTCACCCACCCCTTCGAGCAGGTGTGATGAAGAACAAGTGGCTGCAGGTCACTCTGTCCGTGCTGTCCCTTGCTCTGGCGGTCCTGCTGGTGGTCTACCTGCCGCAGATCGTGCAGGCGCTGACCGGCAAGCCGGTCTCGTGGCGGGAGATCGGCGCGGAGTTCGGCCAGCTCGGCGCCGGAACCATCGCGCTGATGGCCGGGTTGTGGCTGCTGAGCCTGCTGGCCTACACGTTCGTGCTGACCAACTCGCAGCCCGGCCTCAGCAACCTGCAGGGCCTCACGCTCAACGCCGCGGGCAGCGCGGTCAGCAACCTGCTGCCGTTCGGCGGCGCCGCGGGCGTGGCGCTGACGTTCGCCATGTGCAAGGGCTGGGGGTTCGGCTACCGGTCGATCGTGGTGATGACGCTGGTCAGCGGCGTGTGGAACACGCTGTTCCGGTTCGTCCTGCCCGCGGTCGGGATCATCGCGCTGCTGATGGCGGGCGAGGTGGTCAACACGACCGTGGAGCGGGCGGGCTGGGCGGGCGCGATCTCGATCCTGGTGCTCGTGGTCGTGGTGGCGGCGGCGCTGTACTGGGACCGCGCGGCGGTGCTCCTGGGCAAGGTGCTCGACGGGCTGGGCAGGCCGTTCAAGAAGGAGATCGCGCCGTCGTTCCACAAGCTGCGCGCCGACACCGCGGGGATCGTCAGGACGCGCTGGCCGGGGCTGTCGCTGGCGATGATCGCGTTCCTGGTGCTCCAGTGGGGGATCATGGTGGTCTGCATGCAGGCCACCGGCGCGTACCCCGGGCTGGCGCAGTCGATCGCGGTCTTCGCGCTGTCGCGGGTGCTCACCGCGGCGCTGATCACGCCGAGCGGCGCCGGGATCATGGAGGGCGGGGTGGTGCTCCTGCTCGTCTCCTTCGGCATCCCCACGGCTCCCGCGACCGCGACCGCACTGTTGTTCGGCTTCTGGACTTACACTATCGAGATCCCGTTCGGCGGCCTGGCTCTGGGCGCGTGGGCGCTTCTGCGCAGGCGCGACAGCCGCAACGGTGCCGCGAAATCCCCGTCCGAGAGTATGAAGGCCCCGCAGTGACCCTTCCAAACCCCTCAAAGACCTTGTGCGTGATTCGGAAGCGCGCATAGCGTGGCGGCTGACATGGTGGCGTTTCGAGTTCTGGGGCCAGTCGAGGCGTACGAAAACGACGAACTCGACCTCGGCGGGTTGCGGCAGCGAGCCGTCCTCGCCCGATTGCTGGTGGCCAGGGGTCAGGTCGTTCCGGTCGACACCCTGCTCTACGACCTGTGGGCGGACGACACCGCCAAGGGCGCCCAGTCGGGCCTGCAGGTCTACATCTCCCGGCTGCGCCGCGTGCTGGAGCCCGGCCGCCCGCGCGGGGGTCCCAACCGGCTGCTGGTGACGGTCGCCTCCGGGTACGCGCTGCGCGTCGCGCCCGACCAGGTCGACGCGCTCCGCTTCGAGCAGCTGGTACGCAGCGCCGGAGAGCGGCTGGAGGGCGACGACCCCCAGGCGGCCAGGACCTTCCTGGAGAAGGCGCTCGGGCTGTGGCGCGGCACGCCGTACTCCGACTTCGCCGACCAGACGTGGGCGGAGGCCGAGGTGAACCGGCTGACCGAGCTGCGGCTGGTGGCGCGCGAGCGCCACGCCGACACCGGGCTGCGCCTCGGGCTCAACGCCGAGACCGTGCCCGACCTGGAGGCGATGACCACCGAGCACCCGCTGCGCGAGGAGGGGTGGCGGCTGCTGTCGCTGGGCCTGTACCGCAGCGGCCGGCAGGGTGACGCGCTGGCCGCGCTGCGCAGGGCCCGCGGCATCCTGGCCGACGAGCTCGGCATCGACCCCGGCCCGGCGCTGCGCAAGCTGGAGTCCGACATCCTCGCCCAGGCGCCCGGCCTTGAGCTGGTCCCGTCGGCCCGCCCGTCCCGCCCGGCGCAGCCGGTCAACGACACCTGGCCGCCGCGTCCGGCCGCGCCCGTGGAGCCGCCGCCGCTGGAGCCGGAGCCGTTCGTCGGCCGCGACGCCGAGCTGACCAGGCTGACGCAGGCCGCCGCCCGCACGGGCCGCTTCCAGGTGGCGATCGTCACCGGCGTGGCGGGGGCCGGCAAGACCACGCTGCTGAGCCAGCTGGAGAGCAAGCTCGCCACCGACGGCTGGATCACCTCCTCCGGCGCCTGCCCCGACTCCACCGCCACCCCGCCCGGCTGGGCCTGGGTGGAGATCCTGCGCACGCTGGTCGGCGTGACCGGCGCCGGCGAGTACGCCCAGTTGCTCGCGCCTCTGCTCGACGACGCCGACCCCGATCCCGACGACGACGAGCTGTCCGGCGGCTTCCGCCTGCACCGCGCGGTCGGCGGCTACCTGGCCGGAGTGGCCCGCCGCTCCCCCGTGCTGCTCACCCTCGAAGACCTCCACTGGGCCGACGACCAGACGCTTGCGCTGCTGCGCGCGCTGCCGAGCCTGCTGGCCACCAGCCGGGTCATGCTCGTGGTCACGTGCAGGGAGAGCGAGCTGGACGACGGGCAGTCCGACGTGCTGGCCGCGCTGGCCAGGCTCGGCCCGGTCCGGGTGGGGCTGTCGGGGCTCGACCCGAAGGCGGTGGCCGAGCTGGTGCGGGCCACCTGCGTACGCGAGATCGACGAGGACGCGGTCGAGTCGATCGTCGAGCGCACCGGCGGCAACCCGTTCTTCGTCCGCGAGACCGTGCGCCTGCTCGACTCCGAGGCCGCGGCGGCCGGTGAGACGACGACCACCGCGGTGCTGTCGCGGGTGCCGTCCGGCGTGCGGGACGTGCTGCGGCGGCGCATCTCGCGGCTGCCGGCCGAGGCGCAGCAGATCCTACTGCAGGCGGCGGTGATCGGCCGCGACGTGGACATCGACGTGCTCATCGGCGTGGCCGGCGCTGAGGAGCCGGTGGTCGAGGCGGTCGAGGCGGCGCTGCTGGCCGGGCTCGTCACCGAACCGGGCCCCGGCCTGCTGCGCTTCGACCACGACCTGGTGCGCGACACGATCTACTCCGACGCCTCGCGGCTGCGCCGTACCCGGTTGCACGCGGCCGTCGCGAAGGAGATCGAGGAGCGCAGCCCCGCGGACGTGGCGGCGCTGGCCCACCACTACTTCCTCGCCGACGCCGCGGAGAAGGCGGTCCACTACGCCGGGCTGGCGGCCGAGCAGGCCGAGCGGCGTTTCGCGCACCGCGAGGCGGCGCGGCTGTGGGAGCAGGCGATCGCGGCCTTCGAGCGCACCGGCGGCGACACCAAGGAACGTCTGCAGCTGATGCTGCGCCAGATCAAGGCCCTCGCGGTCTGCGGCGACATGACCGCGGCCAGGCTGCTGCGCCGCCAGGCGATGGACCTGGCGCTGCCGCTGCAGGACCTGGAGATCACCGCGCGGGTGGCGGCGTCGCTCGCGGTGCCGCACAAGGGCATGGCGCGCGACTTCACGCGCACCGCGTGGGAGATCGTCGACGTCACCGAGAAGGCGCTCATCGAGCTGCCCGAGGGCGAGCAGACGCTGCGCGCGAGCCTGCTGACCACGCTGGCGCTGGAGCTGGAGGGCTCCTCCTCGCCCGAGCGGGGCCGTCAGGCGTCGCTGGAGGCGCTCGAACTGGCCCGGCAGAGCGGCGACCCGGCCCTGATCGCGGCGGCGCTGAGCGGGCGGCTGCGCCAGTCCTACGACATCCCCGCCGTCGACACGCGCGAGAGCATCGGACGCGAGCTGCTGGAGGTGGCGCAGCGCTCCGGCCAGATGGCCACGCAGGCGCTGGCCCACCTGGTGCTGCTGGAGTGCGCGGCGGCGCGCGGCGAGTTCGCGGCGGCCGACCAGCACGCTGCGGCGGCCGAGAAGCTGTCGAAGCAGTACGACCTGTCGGCCCCTGCCGCCGTCTGCGCCTGGTACGCCGGGCAGCGGCTGATGATCGCCGGCGACTACGCGGGCGCCGAGCGCGCCTACCGCGACGCGGCCAGGATGACCGCGCGGGTCGGCATGCTCGAAGGCCGCCAGGACCTGCCGCTGATCACCACGTTCTGCCTGCGCCTGGTCGACGGGCGCGCGGCCGAGACGGTCGAGCTGCTGAGCGAGAAGCACCTGGGCGGCTCCAAGTGGACGCTCGACCCCTACGCGCTCGCGCTGGCCTCGGCCGGGCACATCTCCGACGCCAAGGCGGTGGCGGCCACGCGCCCGCCGGTGCGGCCAGACTTCCTGTACGAGCTGGCGATGACCTGGCGGGCCCTGGCCGGGATGCTGCTCGACGACCGCGCGCGGATGGTCGACTGCTACGACAAGCTCAAGCCGTTCGCCGACCGCGTCGCCGGCGCGGGCACGGGCGTCGTGGCGCTCTGGCCCGTGGCGCTGACGCTGGGAGATCTCGCGGTACGGCTCGGCCAGCCCGACGCCGCCCTCGACCACTACCGCAAGGCGCTGGAGGTGGCCGAGCGGGTCGGCGTGGCCCGCTGGGTGGAGGCGGCGCGGCGTTCGGTCAGCAACTCACTTGGAAACGGTCGCTCTTGATCGTCTTCTGACCCTGGACGGCGAACTCGACCCGGTACCAGCCGGGGTTGTCGGCGACCCTGGCCTGCCAGGAGATCGTGCGCCGGGCGGCGCCGAACCCGGAGTGGTCCACCAGGTAGACGCTCCACCGCTTGGTGTACGGGCTCCAGCGCGACAGCTGCCAGCGGTAGAGCACGGTCTGCGCGGGGTCGGGGTTGACCACGACGGTCCTGGCCAGGTACGCGCGGTCGCAGCCCTGCCCGCCGGACTTGGCGGTGACGGAGATGGCGCCGGGCGCGACGGCGGCGGTCTGTGAGGTGATCGGCACCTCACGGGCCTGCAGCGTGATCGCCTGCTGGGGCCGCGGGGCCGACCTGGCGGCGTCGTAGGCGGTGACGCCCGCGTACGCGCCGGTGGCGGCCAAGGCGGCGACGAACAGCTTGACGGCGTTGGCCGATCCGGCGGTGAGCGCCGCTGTGGTTGCCTTGCTCATGGTCACCACTCCTTCGTTCTCACCCTCAGGTGTACGCGCGGGGGGTTGAGGGTTGCTTGTCGCGCACTTGCAATCGGGGAAGACTGGCGAGGTGACACGGGCTCGGGGGATCAAATAAGGTAAGCCTGGCCTTATATTCGCTTGGTGGGGTGATGTCTGGAATGCGGTACCTTGCGGGCATCCCTGATCCCACGAGAGCGTCGTTCTTCGGCCTGCCGTACTGGGTCATCGTGCTGGTGGGGGCGATCGCGCTCTTCGGCGCCTTCCAGGCCTACTACTGGATCGGGCACAAGCTCGGCGAGAAGCTCTACGACTCCCGGATCGGCCGGCGGCTGCCGCGCGCGCAGATCGCCCGGGTCGAGAAGGTCGTGGAGAAGTGGGGGGCGCTGGCCGTCTACGGGTGCTTCTGGGTGCCCGTGCTGCGCCACACGCTGCCATGGGTCGCGGGCGTGCTGCGCATCTCCTACCCCTGGTACGTCGTGGCCAGCGCGCTGGGGTGTCTCACGTGGGTGCCGGTGACGTCGTTCGCGCTGTACGGGGTGATCTGGGGCTGGTTCCAGCTCGCCACCCACTCCCCCATCACGGCGCTGGTCGTGGCGGTGGTGGCGGTGGCGGTGATCGTGTTCCTGGTCGTCAGGCGCAGGCGGCGCAAGGCGGACAAGGCCCTGGCCGCCTGACGGCCCGGCTGTTCAGACGGCGGCTACTAGACGGCGGCTTTCAGACGGCGACTTTTCAGACGGCGGCGAGCGACTGGTCGTCGATCTCGGCCGTGGCGGCGTTCCTGCGTACGGACTCGATGCCGTTCACGCAGGCCGCCTTGGTCGTGTAGCCCTCGCTGACGGCGATCGTCTGGCCGTTGCCGGCGACCAGTTTGAAGCGGTATTCGTCCCGCTTGTCCTTGGAAATGACGAATTTCCCAGCCATGATGAACCCCCCGGATTGCCCGATGTAACGATCATTTACCCCCATCTAGCTGTTGTTTTCCCGCCATGGAGTCAAGTTCGGCAAACGGACCTTAGATCACCTGTCACCATGGCTGACATGCATATTGGGGGAATCTTCGCCTCTGCCGCGGTAGCCGTACTCGTGGGTCTGACGTCGAGTCCCGCGCACGCGACCGCGAAGCCCGACGTCGGCGCCAAGCAGGCCTACGTCGTCGACTCGGCCGGAACGATCCACTACGGCAAGCGCCAGACCAAGCGGGTCCCGGTGGCCAGCCTGGTCAAGGTGATGACCGCCTACGTGGTGCTGCGCGAGGCCAAGCTGACCGACACCGTCACGATCACCGCCGCCGACGTACGGCACGCCGCCGTGAACGGCGCCACCACGGCCGCCCTGCGCAAGGGCGAGCGGCTGACGGTCCGCGACCTGCTCTACGGCCTCATGCTGCCCTCCGGCGCCGACGCGTCCAATGCGCTGGCCAGGGTCTACGGACCGGGCAAGAAGGCCTTCATCGCCAAGATGAACGCCACCGCGCGCGGTCTGGGCCTGGCCGACACCCGCTACACCAACGCCGACGGCCTGCCGACCCCCGCGAACGGCGGCCACTCGACCGCCGTCGACCAGGTCAAGCTCGCCCAGATCGCGCTGAAGAACCCCGTCTTCACCCAGGTCGCCTCGGCCAAGGTGCACAAGGTCGCCAAGTCCGGCGCGCACCGCGCCCACACCTGGCGCAACACCAACAAGCTGCTGGAGCGCACCGACGGCGTGCTCGGCATCAAGACCGGCTACACCCGCGCGGCCGGGTTCTGCCTGGTCTTCGCCGCGGAGCGCCACGGCAGGCAGGTGGTCGGCGTGCTGCTCGGCGACACCAACGAGCGCCGGTTCACGCAGGCGGAGGAACTGCTCGACTACGCCGGGGAGCAGATCGCCGCGGGCTAGGCGTCCCTGCGCATCAGTCCATGGCAGGCGATGGCCGCCGCCGCGACCACGTTCAGCGAGTCGACCCCGGCGGCCATCGCCTGCGCGCTCATCGGGATGCAGACCGCCTCGTCGGCCTCGCGCAGCCAGCGCGAGGACAGGCCGTCGCCCTCCGAGCCGAGCAGCAGCGCCACCCGATCACCCATCTTCACCGCGTCCAGCGGGACCGCCGACTGGTCGGGCGTCAGCGCCAGCGACCGGAACCCCAGCTCACGCAGCCGGGCCAGCCCGTCGAACCAGTTGCCCATCCGCGCGTACGGGATCGAGAACACCGACCCCATCGAGACCTTGACCGAGCGCCGGTAGAGCGGGTCGGCGCACCGGGGCGACAACACGATCGCGTCCACCCCGAGCGCCGCCGCGCACCGGAAGATCGCGCCGATGTTGGAGTGGTCGACCAGGTCCTCCAGCACCACGACCCGCGAGGCGCCGGCGAGCACCTCCTCCACCGGCGGCAGCGGCAGGCGCTCCATGGAGGCCAGCGCGCCCCGGTGCACGGGGAACCCGGCGACACCCGTCATGATCTCGTCGCTCACCACGTAGACCAGCGCGTCGCCGAGCACGTCGGCCAGCGCCGGCAGCCACCGCTCGGTGGTCAGCACCGACCGCACCGGATACCCGGCGCCGACCGCCCGCCTGATCACCTTCTCGCCCTCGGCCAGGAACAACCCGCGCTCGGCCTCTAGGCTCTTGCGCAGCCCGACGTCACGCAGACCGGTGTAGTCGGCCAGCCGGGGGTCGGCCGCGTCGCTCACGTACTCAAGCACCTTCAGATGGTACGCACCCCGCGCCGCCTGACCTGCCAGACGACCGAGTAGCCGGTGAGCACGAGGCCGAGCCCGATCAGGGTGCCCGCGCCGATCCTGGTGAACAGGCTGGCCAGGCTGCCGTGGTCGGGGTGGTCGAGGAACGGCCAGAGCGCCCCGCCCGCCACGACGCCCGCGGCGCAGGCCCACAGGACGGCCCGCCGTACCGGCTGGGGGGTGTGCAGATGGTCCGGTACGGCGACCGCCGCCATCCTGGACAGCCCGCGCACCGCCCACCACGCGACGATCGCCAGCCCGGCGGCCGAGGACAGGTACTGCAGCACGCGGAAGACGGTGGTCACGCCGAGCACCCGCGCGTCGAAGAAGCTCCAGCCCCACACGTCCACGCTGTAGGAGTGGGTGAAGGAGTCCCAGAACACGTGCGTGGCCGCGCCGAGGAGCGCTCCAAGGACGATGGGCAGCAGGCGGTAGGACGGCTTGAGCGTCGCGGCCCGCCCGCTCAGCGCCGGGGGCAGCAGCGCGATCAGCGGCTCCCTGAACACCCGGTGGAAGACGAAGACGAGCACGACCACGGAGAGCAGGTCGAGGGTGAGGATGCCCTGCCAGGAGTGCCAGTCGGCGTAGGCCGGCAGAAAGGGCAGGAAGATCGGCAGGTCGGGCACCATCGTCCCGATCGCCAGCGCCCACGGGTCCAGCCAGGCGCGCAGCCGGGCGGACGAGATCAGGGGCAGCACGGCGGCCACGTGAGCGGGGGTGAACGGCACCGGGACACCCTACCCGGCGAATCTTGACCATTCTTTGCGCAAACCCCCTAAGGTGACCTTGAGTAGTGGGTATGTTACGGATCGCTGTCGGCGGCCGGACGTGGGATCTCGGGGGTTAAGGTGCCTGACCAGCTGGTTCATGCGCATCCGGCCGCGTCAGTCGACTGGCTGCGCGACGCGCGGCGGGCCCGGCTGCTCAGCCTGGTCACGCTGGCATGGCTGGCGGCGGAGAGCTCGCTCGGACTGGCGGCGGGGTTCTCCGCGCACTCGGTGGCGCTGATCGGCTGGGGGCTGTCGGCCCTGGCCGAGGCGGGCGCCAGCCTGATCGTGCTGTGGCGCTTCACCGGCTCGCGCACGCTGTCGCCCTCGGCCGAGCACACCGCGCGCCGGGCGATCGCGGTGAGCTTCTGGGTGCTGGCCCCCTACCTCGTGGTGCACGTGGCCCACGACCTCGACGTCGGCCACCGGGCCGCGCCCAGCGTCCTCGGCATCGCGGTGACGGCGGTGAGCCTGGTCACGATGCCGGCTCTGGCGGCGCTTAAGCGGCGCCTGGCCCGGCGGCTGGGCTCCGGCGCGACCGCGGGCGAGGCGGCGCAGAACCTCATCTGCGCGGTGATGGCCGCGGGGGTGCTGCTCGGATTGTGGGCCAACACGCTGGGCTGGTGGTGGGTGGATCCGGCCGTCGCTCTGGTGCTCGCGGCGCTCGCCGTACGCGAAGGAGTGCGCGCGTGGCGCGGTCACGCATGCTGCCACTGACGCACACGCAGGGTCATCATCACACCAAAAGAGCTGTTTTGTTGCGCCAAGTCCACCGAGTATCGTTCCCGGAGTATTAAAGGAGCATCTACCGCCAGGATCTCCGAAAGGTCTCGACACACCGAAGAGGACATCGTGGGGCGACATCGCACAGACGAACTCGATGACGGGTATCGAGGCCAGGATCCGGGCCCGCGCCGGCGCAGCCGGGGCAGCGGGCGTGGCAAGGTACTGGTCCCGCTGGCAGGTGCGGTGGCACTCGCGGTACTCCTGGGCGTGGCCGCGTTCGTCATCTTCAACCGCGACCACGACTGCTCCGGCGGCAAGCTGCCGCTGAACGTGGTGGCCGCCCCCGACATCCAGCCCGCGCTGCAGAAGATCGCCGGCGACTACAACAAGTCGCTGCAGTCGATCGACAGCAAATGCGTCGAGGTGAAGGTCACCAAGGAGAACCCGTTCAAGGCGGCCAACAACATGGCCTCCGGCAAGCTGACCCCCGACGTGTGGATCGCCGACTCCAGCCTGATGGTCTCCGAGGTACGCGCCAGCACGGCGGGCGCGGCGATGCCGGAGCCGTCGGGTTCCGTGGCCAGGTCCCCGATCGTGCTGGCCGCGGCCAAGTCGATGGCCGGCAAGCTCTCCGGCAGCCTGCAGCCGAGCTGGGCCGGAATGATCTCGGCCGCCAACGTGGCCAACCCCGACGGCCCCGGCCGCAAGGTCCGCGTGCTGGCCCTGGACCCGAAGAAGAACTCCGCCGGGCTGGGCGCGCTGCTGGCTGCCTCGGGCGCCGCCAAGGAGGCCGAGCTCGACGACAAGGCCATGGTCGGCGCGCTCAAGGAGCTGTCGGACCAGGTGGTCCCGAGCCCCGACGCGCTGCTGGCCAGCCTCGCGGTGAAGTCGGGCAGCAAGGTTCCGGTCGGCGTCGCCCCCGAGCAGGCCATCTACGCCCACAACCAGAAGAAGCCGGACTCGCTCATCGTCCCGCTCTATCCGGAAGAGGGCACGCTCAGCCTCGACTACCCGATCGTGATCACCACCAAGAGCCCGGACGTCCGCAAGGCCGCCGACGCCTTCAAGGCCGAGCTGGCCGGGCAGTCGGCCCAGAAGACCCTGCGCGAGCACGGCTTCCGCAGCCCCGACGGCAAGGCCGGCGACGTCCTGACCAAGGACAAGGGCTTCGACCCCAAGAACCCCGAGGCGCTCAAGGCGCCGGACGCCAAGACCATCGCCGCCATGGCGCAGTCGTGGTCCCGGCTCAGCCTCGGCACCCGGATGCTGGCCCTGCTGGACGTCTCCGGCACCATGGCCTACCCGGTGGCCGGCGCCGGCATGACCCGTATGCAGGCCATCACCAAGATCGCCAGCGAAGGGCTCGGCCTGTTCGAGGCCGACTCGGAGATCGGCGTGTGGGCCTTCTCCACCCACCTGCAGGGCACGCAGGACTGGCGCGAGCTGATCTCGGTCGGCCCGCTGAGCGAGTCGGTCAACGGCGTGCTGCGCAAGGACGCCTTCTCCACCCAGCTCGGCAGCATCCAGGCCAAGCCGACGGGCAACACCGGCCTGAACGACACCCTGAAGGCCGCCTACGCCCAGATGACCAAGGAATACGCCGACGACAAGATCAACACCGTCCTGATCCTGACCGACGGAGCCGGCAACGACGACCCCGAGGGCGGCATCAGCAACGCCGAGATCCTGAGCTACCTGAAGAAGACCTACAACCCCAAGCGCCCGGTGAGCATCCTGCTGATCGCCTTCGGCCCCGACGCCCCGAAGGGCCGGGCCGAGATGGACACGCTCGCCAAGGCCACCGGCGGCGAGGCGTACATCGCCAAGAACATCCTCCAGGTGCGCGACTTCTTCGCCCAGGGGATGGCCCGGCGCCTGTGCGCGCCGCGCTGCGACGGCTGACCTCGCCCGCCACACCTTTCCCACCTCATGCCGGATCGGCATGAGGTGGCAACCCCTCCCTGAAAGGCGGCGTCCTCCACCCGGGACTTGCACCTGCGGGGAGGGTTTGTGGCTGGATGGCCTAACGTCGATCGCGCCGACGACCATGAGCTGGCGCAGGGGTTGCGTCGCGGCGACACCGACGCTCCCGCGAAGCTCTACGACGCCTACGCCGAACGGCTGCACGACTACGCCTGCTCGCTGACCGGCGACCGCGACAGCGCGGCGGACTCGGTGCACGACGCGCTGGTCACCGCCCAGGGCGGCGCGGCACGGCTGCAGGAGGCCGCCAAGCTGCGCGCCTGGCTCTACGCGCTGACCCGCTTCCAGGCGGCGGCCAGGATGGCGCGCAAGGACGGCGCGCCCGCCGGCCCGCCGCCGCCGGTGCTCGAAGAGCCGGAGGACCCCGAACTGACGGCGCTGGTGTACGAGGTGCTGGGCGAGCTCAGCAAGAACGAGCGGGAGGTCCTGGAGCTGTCGTCGCGGCACGGGCTGACGCCCGCGGAGGTCGGCTCGGTGCTGGGGCTGACCTCGCGGCAGTCGGCGACGCGGCTGGGGCGGGCGCGCGACCATCTGGAGAACGCGGCGGCCGCCGTACTGCTGGCCAGGACGGGCCGGGCGCACTGCCCGGACCTGTCGGCGATGGTGGACTCGTGGGAGGGTCCGCTCACGCTCATGCTGCGCCGGAGGCTGTCGGGGCACATCGGCGGCTGCGAGGTCTGCACCGAGGGGCGCCACCGGCAGGTGGCCGCGGCGAAGCTGCTGGACATGGTGCCGGTCGCCTACCCGCCGATCTCGCTGCGCCGCCGGGTCGTCGACACCTGCGTCAACCCCGAGCTCGACCACGCGCGCACGCTGATCATGGAGCGGGGCGACAGCTTCGACCGCACCGGGTTCCCGGTCGAGCAGCGCGGCGGGCGCGGTTCGCGGCGGCGGCGCCCGCGCAGGCTCGCCCCGGTGGTGCTGGCCGGGGTCGCGGTGCTGGCGGGCACGGGCGCGATGGCGCTGATGAACGGCGAGAGCGGCGCCCCGGCCGCGGCCATGCCGACGTCCTCCCCCTCGCAGTCGCGGGCGCCCATGTCGGTGCCGACCGACGAGCCGGTGGACGAGGAGTTCACCGAGGAGCCGGCCCCGGACCCGACCACACCGGAGCCCACGCGTTCCGGCCCGGCGCCCCGGGTGACGCCCACCGACCGGCCGGCCCCGCCGGCCACCAAGCCGGCGAGCGAGCCGACCAGGACTCGCCGGCCCGCCCCGGGCGCCCGGCTGACGGTGAGCTGCCCCGGTTCGATCAGCGGCGCCGCGAAGGTCGGGCTGACCGCGCGGAACGCGAGCGTGTCCTGGACGTCCGGGCCGTCGGAGGGATTGGGCGTCTTCCCCGCGAGCGGGACGATCAAGGCGGGCGCGTCGGCGTCCATCTGGGTGACGGTGGACGATCCCGAGGCCGCCGGCTCGGGCACGGTCACCTTCAGCTCGAACGGCGGCGCCGCCACCTGCGCCCTTTCCTGGCGGGGACGGCAGGCGCCCACCCAGGAGCCCACCCCCTCCGAGGAGCCGACTCCGACCGGCGAACCCACCGAAACACCTGGAGAAGCCCCAGAGTGACATTTAGGTGATGTTCAGGGATATATCCGGCCCTAGGTCGAACTTCCCCTCCGTGATAGGGCATCCTGGGAGGCTTGGGGCGCGTATCGGGACCAAGGCTCACATTTCTCGCACTCTCCGGCGCATGCGAGAAACCTGGTGGCCAGGGTAAACCGGCACGGGCCACCAGGCGTCGCCATTGACGCGCCCACAGCACGATTGGTCCCATGAATGGGCGATCAATCGTGCCATCACCGTTTTTAGAGCCAGGAGAGACGAGCCAAGATGCCCGATCACGCCTCTGGGACGCGGCTGACAAGCCATCCCGTTGCGGCTACCGTCGGTCTGTTGCGTGATCGTGATCTATTCGCCGCTCTATCAGGAGGAGCCGGGGCAACTGTCGAGGGAAGACCGTGCTGACCGAAGTGGGGGCCAGGTGAACATCACCGTCGTTCGCCCGGGAGACCTCGGCGAGACCGAAAGGTCGCGCTGGCGGGAGTTGCAGAAGGCCGACCCGAGCCTGGACAACCCCTTCCTCTCGGTGGAGTTCGCCCTGGCGATGGACGGTCTGCGCGACTACGTCAGGACGGCGGTCGTGGAGGACGCCGGCGAGATCGTCGGATTCTTCCCCTACGAACGCCACCACTTCGGCATCGGCAAGCCTCTCGGCGGCTTCCTCACCACCTGCCACGGCCTCATCGGCGTGCGGGAGGTCAAGGTCGAGGCCAAGGCGCTGCTGCGCGCGTGCGGGCTCAACGTCTTCGCCTTCGACCACATGGTCGCCGGCCAGCCGACGTTCGCCCCGTACGAGAGCGACGTGCGCCCGGCCGCGGTCATGGACTTCACCGCGGGCTACGAGGCCTGGCTCGCCCAGGTGAAGGAGAACTCCGCCAAGAACCTGAAGACCTGGCGCTACAAGGAACGCAAGCTCGCCAGGGAACACGGCGAGCTCCGCCTGTCCTGGGCGTCCACCGATCACGGCGAGCTGCGCCAGCTGCTCGCCTGGAAATCCGACCAGTACCGCAGGACGGGCCGGGTCGACCGGTTCGCGCAGCCGTGGATCGTCGAGCTGACCGAGCAGATGCACGCCGAGCGCTCCCCCGGCTTCGCCGGCGTGCTCACCATGCTCTACGCCGGCGACGTCCCCGTGGCCGGGCACTTCGGCCTGCGCACCGCCACGACCCTGGTGGGCTGGTTCCCCGCCTACGACTCCGAATTCGGGAAGTACTCGCCCGGCATCGTCCACCATCTCCGCATGGCGGAGGCGGCCGCCGGCGCGGGCCTGCACACGGTCGACATGGGCAAGGGTGGCAAGGATTACAAGCACTGGCTGAAGAGCGGCACGCTCCACGTCTCGGAGGGCCGCATCTCGCGGCCGTCCGCGGCGGCCGCCGCCCACTGGATCGGCAGAGTTCCCTTCAACAAGGCGCGAACAATTGTCACCGATTCGCCGTCTCTCTATAGAGCGGCGGACCTTGTGTTGAAGGGCTTTGGGCGTATGCGTAGTACTCGAGGCCAGGAGTCAGACGTCAAAGAACCATCGGGAGCGCTCTAAGCGCTCCCATCCCCTCGGCAGCACAACACCAGCACCCTCACTCCCACTGGACCGGCAATGCATCGTTTACCGCTTTCGGCACCCCCACAGCACCCGGGTATGGCCGAGCGTGGCCTGCGGCGGGTGGTCCCGGAAGGATTGTTCCCGAAATGAGTCCCGAGAACATCAGGCACAACGGCAAGGCGCAGGTGACCTCACTGCGGTCCATGCCGCCGCTTGAGCGTTTCACCCCTGTGACACCCCACCTGGCGATATCGCCCAGAGTCAGCGTGGTGGTGCCGGCGATGAACGAGGCGGAGAACCTGCCGCATCTGTTCGCCACCTTGCCCCAATGGATCGACGAGGTCGTGCTCGTCGACGGCAACTCCGTTGACGAGACCGTCGCCGTGGCCAGACGCCTGCGCCCCAACCTGAGGATCATCACGCAGCCCGGCAAGGGCAAGGGCAACGCCCTGGCCGCCGGTTTCGCCGCCTGCACGGGCGACATCATCGTGATGATCGACGCCGACGGCTCCATGGACGGGAGGGAGATCATCACGTTCGTGGGCGCGCTGGTGACCGGAGCCGACTTCGTCAAGGGCTCGCGCTACGCCACCGGCGGCGGCAGCGACGACCTGACCTTCGGCCGCAGCGTCGGCAACAAGGCCCTCACCGCGCTGGTCAACCTCATGTACGGCACGCGCTACACCGACCTGTGCTACGGCTACAACGCCTTCTGGGCCCACCACCTCGACGTGCTCGACCTGGACTGCGACGGGTTCGAGGTGGAGACCCTGATGAACGTGCGCGCCGCCAAGGCCGGGCTGACGATCCACGAGGTGCCCAGCCACGAACGGCACCGCATCCACGGGCAGAGCAACCTGCGCACCTTCCGCGACGGGTTCAGGGTGCTCAGCACCATCCTGCGGGAATGGCGGCGGCCACCCGGCCTCCAGCTGCCCGAACCCACTGCCGCACCCGCCGCCGACCGGGGCGTCGCTTAGCCACGAAGGCCCACCCGTGCTTACATCCGTCGTCATCTGTGTCTACACCGAGGAGCGCTGGGAGGACATCAGGCAGGCAGTGGAGTCGATCGAGAACCAGCGCCGCAGGGCACACGAGCTGATCCTCGTCGTCGACCACAACCCCGGCCTGCACCTCAAGCTCTCCCGGGCCTACCCGAAGGCCGTCGTCGTGGAGAACTCCCACGAGCAGGGCCTGTCGGGCGGCAAGAACACCGGTGCCGGTGTCGCCAGTGGTGACGTCGTCGCCTACCTCGACGACGACGCGGTGGCCGATCCCGGCTGGCTGGAGGCTTTGGAGGAGGGCTTCCAGGAACCGGGGGTGGTCGGCGTCGGCGGGCGTACGGATCCGCTGTGGGCGTCCGAGCGACGTCCGCGGTGGTTCCCGCACGAGTTCGACTGGACCGTCGGCTGCAGCTACCGGGGCATGCCGGCGGTCCGGGCTCCGGTCCGCAACGTCATGGGCGGCAACGCAGCCTTCCTACGCGAGGCCGTCACCGGAGTCGGCGGCTTCCACAGCGGCATCGGCCGCAGCGTCCAGGGGCGCAAGAGCCGGCCGCTGGGCTGCGAGGAGACCGAGTTCTGCATCCGGCTGACCCAGCGCAGGCCCGGGTCGGTCATGTTGTTCGAGCCGCGGGCGCTGATCGGCCACAAGGTGCCGAGGCAGCGCGAGACGTTCTCCTACTTCCGTTCCCGCTGCTACGCGGAAGGGCTGTCCAAGGCGCTGGTCACCCGCGAGGTGGGCGCGCAGGACGGCCTGTCAAGCGAGCGCGCCCACGCGCTCAAGGCGCTGCCCAAGGGCGCCCTGCGCGGCCTGGGCGAGGCGCTGCGCGGCGACCCGGGCGGGCTCGGCCGGGCCGGGGCGATCGTCATCGGGCTGGCCTGGACCGCGTGGGGCTACGCCGTCGGCTCCTGGAGGCTGCGATGATCCGGGTGCCGATCCTGATGTACCACTCCGTCACCGACCGGCCCAACGAGGCGACCAGGCCGCTGGCCGTACGACCCGGTGACTTCGCCGAGCAGGTGGCGTACCTGGCCGACGGCGGGTACACGCCGATGACCTTCGCCGACCTCGTCGCGGCGCTCAACCACAACCAGGTGCCCCAGAAGGCGGTCGTGATCACCTTCGACGACGGGTACGCCGACTTCCACTCCCACGCGCTGCCCGTCCTGGAGCGGCGCCGGATGCCCGCCACGATCTTCGTCACCAGCGGCTGGCTGGCCGACGCCGGCAAGGACGCGGCGGGCCGCCCGCTGGACGACATGCTCACCTGGGGACAGGCCCGCGAGGCCGCCGCCAGCGGCATCGAGATCGGCGGGCACAGCCACAGCCATCCGCAGCTCGACCAGCTTGCCGACGCCGAGCTCCGCCAGGAGCTGCGCAGGAACAAGGGCCTGCTGGAGGACAAGGTGGGCACGCCCGTCGTGACCATGGCATACCCCTACGGCTACTCCAGCGCGCGGGTGCGCCGCGAGGTGCGCAAGGCCGGATACTTCGCCGCCTGCGCGGTCAGCAACGCCATCGCCGCCGACCGGCACGACGTGCTGGCCGTGCCGCGGCTGACCGTGGCCAGGCGCACCAGCATGGACCGCTTCCGCCGCGCCGTCGAGGGCCGCGGCGTGCCGCTGATCTACCTGAGGGAACGTACGCTGACCAAGGGCTACGCGATCGTCCGCCGCGCGCGTTACGCGATGCGCCAGGTGTCCCCCGGTGACTGAGCGCGGCCTGAAGAGGTTCCTGCCCGCCGACCTCAACGACCCGCTGCTGCGCAGCGCCTACTCCCTCATGCTCAACGCCGGCGCGGGCGCCGTCATCGGGCTGGCCTACTGGACCGTGACCGCGCGCGTCTTCGACGAGAAGGACGTCGGCGTCGGTATGGCCATCCTGGCCGCGATGAGGTTCCTGGCCGCGATCACCTCCTTCGGCTTCGTCGGTACGGTCGCCCGTTTCGTCCCCGAGGCCGGCCGGCACACCGCCCGCTTCGTCGGCACCGTCTACGGCGCCGCCACCGGCCTGGCCGTCGCCGGCTGCGCGATCTTCCTGCTCACGCTGACGAGCTGGGGCGAGACCTACAGCCTGCTGTCCGGCTGGACCGCCGGGCTGGTCTTCACGGTCATGGTGATCGTCTGGAGCATCTGCACGCTGCAGGACGTGGTGCTGACCGGGCTGCGCAAGGCCCCCTGGGTGCCGGTGGCCAACCTGATCTTCTGGGTGGTCCGCTTCGGCGTTCTGGCCGTGTGCGCCGTGCTGCTGGGCAACTCGGCCGGCGTCTCGGTCTCCTGGGCGGTCTTCCTGGCCTGGATCGCTCCCGGCCTGGTCGTCTCCCTGTGCCTCAACACGGCTGTCTTCCGCAAGCTGATCCCCCAGCACGCCCGGCTCACCGCGGACAAGAGGCTGCCGCCCCCGCGCCAGATCGGCCGCTTCCTGGCCGGCGACTACGCCGGCTCGATCTTCACGCTGCTGTTCAACTACGGCGTGCCCGTGCTGGTCGCGGCCCAGGTCTCCAAGGAGATGAACGCCTACTACGGGCTGACCATCACCCTCGGCGCCATGCTGGAGATGCTCAGCTACACGATGGCCTCCTCGCTGACCGTGGAGGGCGCCTTCGACAAGGCGACGCTGGCCGACAACTGCCGCAGGGCGCTGCGGCGCACGTTCCTCATCCTGACGCCGCTGGTCGTCGTGGCGACGCTGCTGGCGCCGGTGGCGCTGCTGCTGTTCGGCGAGGGGTACGCGCAGCACGCCACCGACCTCATGCGGCTGATCGCGCTGGCGGCGCTGCCCCGTGCCGTGGTCGAGCTCTACCTGGGCGCGCTGCGGGCGCTGCGGCGGGCGGGGATGATCGTGTTCGTGCAGTTCGGGATGGCCGTGATGGCGATCGGCGGGGCGCAACTGCTCCTGCCCGTCTACGGGATCACCGGGGTGGGCCTCGCCATTCTGGCCAGCCAGACGATCACCGCGCTGGCGGTGCTGCCGGGGCTGTGGCGGGTCGCCTCAGGGCGCGCCCAGGCCGCGCGCCTCCATCCGCCGGACGACCCAGGTGGGGCTCAGGCGTAGCAGGGCGATGGCGGCGACGCCGTACGACCTGATCTCGCGCGGGTCGGTGGTGAAGGCCCGCATCGACCAGCGCAGGGCCTCCGAGCGGCGGCCCACCGCGACGCGGGTGAAGGCGACCTGCCCGGCCAGGCGGGAGTAGCCCTTGCGGGAGGTCTTGATCTCCGGGTAGCGCTCCAGCAGCCATTGCAGGGCCTCGGCGATGACGTCCCAGCGGCCGGCGAAGTGCGACTGGGCGTGCATGCGCACGTGGAGGTGCTCCTCCGGCACGTGCACGATGGGCGCGCACCTGGCGGCGCGCAGGAGCATCTCGTAGTCCTCGCCGTAGCCGCTGGGGATCGTCTCGGAGAACAGGCCGACGGCCTCGCCGGTCAGGGCGGAGCGGCGGGCGAGGAAGCCCGAGGGGTGCATGGCGGGCTGGCGCCCGTCGAGCAGGTCGGCGAAGGGGACCCGCTCCTTCTCCAGGTGGATGTGGCGGGTCCAGTCGTCGTGGACGATGAGCGAGCCGCAGGTGGCGAAGACGGCGTCGGGGTGCTTCTGGACCGCGCGGACCTGCGCGGTGATCTTCGTGGGCAGCCAGGTGTCGTCGTCGTCGCAGAAGGCGACCCACTCGACGCTTCCGGCGTGGGCGAGGATGCCGCTGTTGCGGGCGGCGGGCAGGCCGCGCGAGCGCTCGTTCCTGACCAGCCGGACAGGGCGGGACGGGTCGTCGGAGGCGAGCTCGGGATCGGGGTCGCCGCCGTCGAACACGACGACGGTGGTGACCCGGCCCGGATAGTCCTGGGAGGTGATGCCCTTGAGTGTGTCTCTGATCATCTCCGGCCGGTCACCGCGCGTACACACCACGACGCCCACTTCGGGCCACGTGCCAGACTCCATGGATAGACCGCCTTGGGAGACAAGACCTGCGATCGCTGAAGTTACAGCGTATCGTTCCAGGAGTGCCGAAGAACCAGGGAAAACGGGACGATGTCCTGATCGCGCCGCTGGTTCAGCGGACCGGTCTGCACGGCGTGTACCTGCCCTCCGCCAGGCTCGGGCTCTACCTCGCGTTCCGCGCTCTCGTGGAGCGCGGGCAGCGGGTGCTGATGTCCCCGGTCAACTGCGAGACCGTGCTCTTCGCCGCGGTCGCCGCCGGGCTGCGCCCGGTCATGGCGCCCGTCTCGCCGGACGACGCGACCATCGACGCCGACCGCGTCGACTGGACCGGGATCGGCGCGGTCGTCGCCACGCACATGTACGGCCTGCCGGGCCAGATCGACCGCCTGGCCGCCGAATGCGCGGCCAGAGGCGTGGTCCTGGTCGAGGACTGCGCCCACGCCTTCCAGACCCGGCTCGGCGAGCGGCACGTGGGCACGTTCGGCGCGGCGGCGGCCTTCAGCCTGTCCAAGCACGCGCGGGCGGGCTCCGGCGGCGTTCTGCTGCTGCGCGAGGCAGAGGCCGCCCGGCGGGCCGCGGACCTGCGCGACCGGCTGCTGCTCGCCCCCTCCACCACGGGTGAGCTGCGGGCCGTCGCCGCCCCTCTCCTGCGCGACGCCGTCTACGCGCTGCGCCTGAGCACCCCGGCCTGGCGGCTGGCCCGCGCGCTCGGCATCGAGGCCACCTACGTCAGCGACGACTCGCGCGCCCGCGACCTGGCCGCCGTAGGCGCCGAGGACCTGCCCGCCTTCGACCGCTGGATGTCCGTCGGCTCCGGCGGCTACCGCAACGCCCACGGCGCCGTGCAGCGCCGGTTCGCCGCCGCCCGCCAGCGCACCGCCGAGCGCGAGCGGGCCGGGCGCGTGGCGGGTGTGCGGATGCTGGCCGGGCTGCCGGTGACCGCCCCGCCGGTGCGGGAACTGGCCGACCAGCCGCTCTTCCGCGTACCGCTGCTGGTGGAGGAGCGTGACGCGGCGATCCGCGCGCTGGAACGGCGCGGCGTGATCACCACCGCGCTGTACACGCCGCCGCTGGACGAGGACTTCGGCGCGCCGCTGACCGAGCCCGGTCCCACCCCCGAGGTGGCCTCCTGGTGGACCCGCCACGTGCTGCCCGTCGACCCGCTCCAGGCGGCCCGCGCGCTGCCCGTGCTGCGCACCCTCGCCGCGCCGGTACGGCCGGCCGTCAGTACAGCCGATTGAAGGCGGTCCTCTCTACACTGGAGGCCGATTCACGCATCATCCGTACGGAGCCCCCATGCCTCAGGAATCGGCGGGAAAACACGCCGTGCCCCGCAAGAGCCGCCGGGTCCTGTGGAGTATGGTCGTCGGCCTCGCCGTCCTCGCCACCGGAACCGTCGTGTTCGTCACGTCCTACTCCGACCCGGACGCGGGCGCCGACGGCGGCCGCCCGTGCAGTTCCCCCGCCACGCTCAAGCAGGGCCCCGCGTGCGGCGCCTGGTGGGGCATCTACACCCCGCCGGCCAGCGGCGGCCTGCTCAACTCGGTCACCACGCTGGAACGCCAGGTCGGCAGGAAGTTCGACGTCGTGTTCGCCTACCACGACATGTCCGAGACGCCCAACGGCCGGATGCTGCGCGACGACGAGCCCCAGCTCGGCCGCGACCGGCTCCTGCTGCTCGGCTGGGAGTCCGAACGCTGGAACACCTCCGACAACATCCCCTGGGCCAGCATCGCCCGCGGCGAGGCCGACCACAGCGTCATCGACCCCCAGGCGCGGCGCATCAAGGAGTACGGCAAGCCCGTCCTGCTGGGCTTCGACGGCGAGATGGAGATGCGCAAGAACGCGGGCGCCCCTGCCGACTACGTGGCCGCGTACCGGCACATCGTCGACCGCTTCCGCACCCTCGGCGTCACCAACGTGGCCTGGGTGTGGGGCGTGACCGGCTACTACCCGTTCCGGCACCGGTGGAAGGCCTTCTACCCGGGTGACGACTACGTCGACTGGGTCAGCTACGACCCCTACAACTTCGCCCGCTGCCGCAACGCCGAGTGGCAGGACTTCAGGACGACGATCAAGCCGACCTACGACTGGTTCGTGAGCAACGGGTTCGGCAAGAAGCCGTTCATCCTGAGCGAGTACGGCAGCGAGCACAACGTGCGCGACGACCGGGCCCGCGGGCGCTGGTACGCCGACGTGCCCGGCGTGCTGGAGGACCTGCCCAACATCAAGGCGGTCGTCCAGTGGAACGCCGTGGACGCCGACGGGTGCGACTTCACGCTCACCGGGCCGGGCACGCTGACCGAGTTCGGGCAGGCGGGGAAGGCGGCCTACGTACGGCAGAGCCTGCCCACCGCCGTCACCCTGCCGGGGTCTTAGCCGGACGTCGCCCAGGACGGGCGTTCCACGGGCTCGAAGCGGAAGATCTGGTCGCGCTTGCCGGTGCAGGCGAGCTGGGCTATCTCGGCGCCGGGGTGGATGTCGGCTTCGCCGTACAGGGAACCGAGGCATTTGCCGCTGTGGACGGGACGCAGCCGGAACCCGTTGCGATCGCGCTCCAGCAGGAAGCGCTGGTGGGCGGCGGCGATGCAGTCGCTGGGGGCGAGCAGAGCCTCGTCGCCGAGGTAGGCGTCGTCCACGCTCAGGCAGCCGACGCCCTGCCTGGGGTGGTGCCACTGGATCTCGTAGACGCCGGGGCCGAGGGTTCTGAGGTAGGTGGCCGGGCCCTCGGCGGCGCAGGAGGTCTGGACGGCCAGCGGGCGGTCGGTCCTGCCCGAGCGTTCGCGGCCCTCGCTCACGCACAGGCCGCGGTCGGCGACGTGGGAGGGGACGATCCGGTGCCAGCCGTCCTGCGGGGCCTGGGCGGTGGCGCTCTGGCTGGCCGCGGCGCGGCCTTCCAGCATGTCGCCCATGCCTCGGATGAGCGTTGGGGCGAACAGGAGCGCGACCGCGAGACCGGCGGCCGCGGCGATCGCCGGCCACCACCGTCGCGCCAGGGACCGTCGTTGCAGGGACCGGCGCGGCGGGACGGGCTCCGCCGGATCCGGTGACGGGCTCACGACTGTCTCCGCGTCGGGGTCGACCTCGCCCGCGCCAGGATCCTCGCCGGTGCCGGCTTCCCCCGCGCCGGCCTGCCCCGTAATGCCCTGCCCCGGACCGGGCTGCTCGCCTGTGCCGGATGCCAGGTTTCTGCGGGCGCGGATCCAGCGGTCGGTCTCCGCCTCGTCCAGGCCGCAGGCGGCGGTGAAGGCCGCAACGAAGTCCTCCCTGGGCAGGGTCGTCCTGCCCAGGACGCCCGCCACCGTGCTCACGGGGAGCGCGCCGCCCGACGCGCTCGCCAGCCGCCGGTAGGTGAGGCCGCTCCAGCGGCGTAATCGGGCCAGCGCGGCGACGTACTCGGCGGCCGTGGTGGCTTGCGCCGGGTCGGGGGGACCGTCCTCGTCCAACGCTGCTTCTTCCGCTCGGAGCCCACTCCCGGCTCGGGCGGTCATGTTAACAAAGGATCTTTACGCGGGTCATCCCCCTGCCCTGGCGAGGGAAGTGGAGGCAGGGGGATGCTCGATCGGGCCCGTCAGCAGCAGATGTCGGCTCCGCGTAGAGCCTTGCCGCGCGGCTCCCGCTTCGGCCAGAGCCGAAGCCGATGCCCCTGTTTCCGGCTTCGTGCTTCCTGACCGCCCCGGAACGGACACGGACGTGGGATGCGCATCGGGCGACCTCCGTCGGGAAGGTTTCAAGGACCACCCAGAAGCTCGCCCACCCGGCCGCCCGCTGCCAAGATCGAACAACGTTCCGAACTGTTCGGAACACTCTGATCGAGACGACGATCAGGCGATTCGGACCGAGTAAAGTCACGGGTAGCCGTCGTTCAGCTCTGGGTCGGGAAAGGTACACACAGTGGAGGGCAGGCAAGCCGACGAGGCGCTCGATGACGAGACGACACGTCAGCTGAAACGGCCCGCCACCGATGATGCGGCCTTACCTGACGACGACGCGACGAAGGTCGCCCGGCTGCCCAGGCCGCGTACGGACGACGAGGACGACGCGCCCACCGGCGTGCTGGTCTGGGACGCGCGCAAGCTGCTCGACCCGGAGGACGAGGACGACGCCACCAGCACCCGTCCGATCCCGAAGATCACGGCCGAGCCGCCGCCCCCGATCGACGAGAAGGCGGTGCCCACGCTCTCGGTGGTCGTCGTCACCGGCGAGGTCGGCGCCTGGCACCAGCTACGCGTCACGATCGCCTCCCTGCGCGCCCAGCTGGAGCCGCCCGAGCAGATCATCGTGGTCGTCGACCACTGCCCCGAGCTGGCCGACCTGGCCCGCGGCGGGCTGGACGACGTCGTGGTGCTGCACAACGAGGGGCAGCGCGGCGTGGCCGCCGCCCGCAACCTCGGCCTGACGGCCGCGACCGGCGACGTCGTGGCCTTCCACGACGACGAGACCGCCGCCGAGCCCGACTGGTCCACCTGCCTGCTGCGCGCCTTCGACGAGCGGCGGGTGCTGGCCGTGCGGAGCAACCTGACGCTGCGGTGGGTGGCGGGGCGGCCGAGGTGGTTCCCCGAGGAACTCGCCTGGATCATGGGCGGCTCGTGCACCGGCTCGCCCGAGGAGGCCGGGCCGATCGACGACCTCTACGGCGCCGGGGTGGCCTTCCGCCGTGCCGCGCTGGCCGAGGCGGGCGGCTTCCCGGCCGACCTCGACCACCAGGCGGGCGACGTGCTCGCCGAGCCGCCGGGGGGCGTGAAGGCCGAGCTGTTCCACCTGCTCAAGGAGCTCAACCCCAACGGCAGGGTCCACTACGAACCCTCCGCGCACCTGCGCGCCGGCATCTCCGCCCGGCGGGCCACGCGCGCGTACGTGATCTCCCGCTGCGTCGCCGAGGGCAAGTCGCTGGCGGCGGTCCCCCACCGCGGGCGGGGGCGGCGGGCACTCAGCGTGCACCTGGCGCAGGTGAAGTCCTCGCTGCCGCGCACGACCTTCCAGGCGATCACCGTCACCGGGCCCGGCAACGTCCGGCCGGGGCAGGCGCTGATCACCCGGCTGCTGGCGATGATCGCCACCGTCATCGGCTACATGAGCGGCCGCATGGACTCCACGCGCGCCGACCTGATCCCCGCCGCGGGGAACCTGACCTGGTTCGTGGCCCGCACCGCGCTGCCGGTCTCCACGATCCTGTGGGGGCTGTCGCTGCGCCGGGTCAACCTCGACCAGATGACCGACCTCGGACTGCTCACGGTCCTGCCCGCGACGTTCTGGATCGCGATCGTGGTCATGATCGTCGGGTTCGTGGCGCTGCTCAACGACCGGCACGCGCTGGAGCTGTGGCACGCCGGGTACGCGCTCATCCTCATCGCGGTCCTGCACGCCACGCCCAGCCTGCTCTATCCCACGCTGCGCTACCCGTGGGCGTGGAAGCACGTCTCGGTCATCGACTACCTGATCAGGCACGGCGCCACCGACCCGGCCGCGGGTTCGCTGTCGGCCTACCACCAGTGGCCGGGCTTCTTCTCCTTCTTCGCGCTCATGACCGAGGCGGCGGGGCTGGAGAACGCGCTCGACATCGCCAAGTGGGGCCCGCTGGTCTTCAACGTGGCCACGCTGCTGCCGCTGCTGTTGCTGTTCAGGACCGTGACCCGCAACAGGCAGCTCATCTGGGGCGGCATCTGGGTGTACTTCTCCTGCTCGTGGGTCGGGCAGGACTACTTCTCGCCGCAGGCCACCACGCTGGTGCTCTACCTCATCGTGCTGGCCGTGGTCGTACGGAGGTTCAGACGCGGGCCCATCCGGGCCGGTGACGACCCGCATGGGCTGGCCGCCGAGCCGCCGCCCATGACCACGACGTACGCGCGGCTCACCTGGACGCTGCTGCTGATCATCCCGATCGCCGCGATCGCCTCCTCCCACCAGCTCACGCCGCTCATGCTGGTGGCCACGCTCGGCCTGCTGTTCATCCTGCGCCGCTACCGCAACTTCGGCATCCTCATGGTGAGCGCGGCGCTGGCGGCCGGCTGGGCCGTGGGCATCGCCTGGCAGGTGCTCGAAAGCAAGATCAACTTCATCGTCGGCTCGCTCGGCGACGCCGGCGGCAACCTCGACGCCGGGCTCGTCGCACTCGGCGACGTCGCCCCCGGCCAGGTGATCGTCGCCTACGCCGACCGCGCCCTGTCCGTCGGCCTATGGCTGCTGGCCATCGCCGGCGCCGTGCTGCGCCGCCAGTGGCTGCGCCGTCCCGGCCTGCCGTTGCTGATGATCGGGCTTGCGCCGCTGGTCTTCTTCGCCGCGGGAAGCTACGGCGGCGAGATCCTCTTCCGCGTCTACCTGTTCACGCTGCCGATGACCGCGTTCCTGGCCGCCGCCGTCTTCCTGCCCAGCAAGCGCGCCTTCGTACGGCTGGCCATCCTGCCCGTCGTCCTGCTGCTGATGGTCGCCGGCTTCTTCTTCGGCAACTACGGCAAGGAACAGGGCAACTACTTCACCCTCGACGAGGTCGAGCTGGTCAAGGAGCTCCACCGGATCGCGCCCGTCAACTCGCTCATCGTCGCGCCCACCTTCTTCCTGCCCGGCGCCTACGACCAGTACGAACGCTTCGACCAGAGCTGGCTCGACGAACTTCCGCCCTCGCGCGAGGCCCTGCCCAACCTGCCCGCGTACGTGCCGACGCTCGCCGAGTTCGTCAAGAAGCCGGCGCCGTCGCTGATCAACCTCATGTCCAAGCTCCCGCCCGGCGCCAAGGGCTACCTCGTGCTCAACCGCACCCAGCGCCCCGCGACCGAGACGCCCGGCATCCTGCCCAAGGGCACCATCGACCGGCTCAAACGGGAGGTGGAGGCGTCGAAGCGGTTCAAGAAGGTGCTGAGCAATCCCGGTGGGGACGTCTACGAACTGCTGCCGGAGAAATCATGACGTTCTCGCGGGTGTCGTTGTTGTTGCTGGGGCTGTCCGGGTGGGTCGCCGTCCTGGTCGGCCATCTGGCGGCGGGGTCGGCCGTGCGGGTGGTGGTGACGATCCTGTTCCTGGTGCTGTGCCCGGGGGCGGCGGTGCTGGGGCTGGTCCGGCCGCTGCTGGGGCGGCGTGACCACACGGGTGACGCGATGGAGAGCGGGGCGCTGGCGTTCGCGATCAGTGTGGGGCTGGGGATGCTGGTCAGCGAGGCGTACTTCCTCACCTCGACGTTCACCATGGACCGCGCCCTGATCACCCTCGCCGCCATCACCTCCGCCGCCGCGCTCGCCGCCCTCATCACCACCTCCCGCGCGCGCCGCGAGGGCATCCGTCGTCGGCTGTGATCGTCTTCTTCTCTCCTATCCGTTACGGCAAGCCGGGTGGGCGCCTCCCGCCGTCGCGGGCTCGCACCCGTGCGAGGCCGGCCGGCAGTCGGACGGGGTTGCTCGCCGTTACGCCGCATGTTTGACCACTGCCCGTGGCCCACGCCGCCCGCCGCGACAACGCGCCGGACACCGCCGTCCCCCGTCCCGCCGTCTCGGCGCGGGGACAAGCCCAGGAAAAGCCCCCTCAACCTCCCGGCCTCCCCGCCCTTCAACCTCCCGGCCTCCCGGCCCCTCAACCTCGGCCTTCCGGCCTTCCGGCCTCTCGGTCCGTCGGTCCCCCGGTCCCCCGGTCCCCCGGTCCTAGCGTCCCGCGGTCAGCCCCGCGCGAGCCTCCTCCTGGGGCCTCCCCCGCCCTCTGGGACCTCCTCCCTCTGAGCGCCGCTCCCCAAGCCATCGGTCCCCCGGGTTTCGGGTAGTCCCCTGGGCTTTCGGGTCTCGGGGAACCCTCGGCTCCCTCGGGGCTGGCTCTCCGGGGTGCGCTGGTCGGTTGGGGTTAGTGGCGGGAGTGGATGTGGGTGGGGGGCTGGGTGGTGGGGTCCAGGACCGGGTCGGGGATGGGGGTGCCGTAGGTCGTGACCACGGGGAGGACGCCGGCCCAGATCGGGAGGGCGTAGTCGTAGTCCTCGTCGCTCGGGGGGCCGGTGCGGAGCTTTACCGAGGCTTCGGTCAGGCTCAGGGCCAGAACCGACGTGGCGGCCAGTTCCTTGCGGCTGGGCTGGCGGGCGTAGTCCCACTGGCCGGGGGCCAGGTGGTCGGTGAGGGCGCGGAGGCCGGCCATGCGTTCGTCGGGGTCGGTGACCAGGCGGGCGGTGCCGTAGATCATGGCGCTGCGGTAGTTGAACGAGTGGTTGAAGACCGAGCGCGCCAGGACGACGCCGTCCACGTGCGTCACCGTCACGCAGATCTCCGTGTCCTGGCCGGAGCGCAGCGACTTGGCGCCAGTGGAGCCGTGGAGGTACAGGGTGTCGTCGATGCGGCCGTAACCGGTCGGGACGACCATCGGGTGCCCGTTGTGCACCACGCCCAGGTGGCAGATCAGCCCGGTGTCGAGCACCTCGTACAGGTCGGCGCGGTCGGTGCTGGCGCGGTGCTTCTCGCGGCCGAGCGTGGTGCGAGGTGTGGTGGAGAGCATGCGGTCCATACTGCTCGGAAGTGGACTTGTAGATTAGGGCCACTAAATGCCGATTCATGGAGACCACTTCCTGTGCGCAGCCTTGTTGACCTGCCCGTCGCTCTTTCCCGGGAGTCGGCGGAGCCGCTTGCCGCCCAGCTGACCGCCTGGCTGCGGGAGGCCATGCGGGGCGGGACGCTCGCTCCGGGTGAGCGGCTGCCGTCCAGCCGGGGGCTGGCGGCGCAGCTTGGCGTGAGCCGTACCGTGGTGACGGAGGCCTACCAGCAGCTTTACGCGGAGGGATGGCTGGACGGGCGGCACGGGTCGGGGACGTTCGTGGCCCAGTTGTACGCGCCTCCGCCGGCCGTCGACGCCCCCATGACCACCATGGCCCCGCCACCCGCCGCCGCCGCGAAACCGGTGATCGATCTGGCGCCGGGTGAGCCCTGGGTGCGGGACTTCGACCGTGCCGCGTGGAAGCGGGCCTGGCGCAAGGCGGCCGATCTGCCACCGGGCGACGACCCCGACCCGTACGGCCTGCCGTACCTGCGAGAACTGCTCGCCGCGCACCTCAGACGGACCAGGGCCGTGGCGGTCGGGCCCGAGAACGTCCTTGTCACCCGCGGCACCGCCAACGGCCTGGACCTCGTCACGCTCGCGCTGCTCGGGCGGGGCGGACGGGCGGGGGTGGAGGATCCGGGCTATCGGGTCACGCGGAACGTCTTCGCCGGGCGCGGCGTCGAGGTGGTGCCGTGCCCGGTGGACAGCGACGGCGTGATCGTGGAGGGGCTGCCGGAGGATCTGAGCGTGCTGTACACGACCCCGGCGCACCAGTACCCGATGGGCGGGCGGCTGCCGATCCCGCGCAGGGAGCGGCTGCTGGCGTGGGCCAGGCGGACCGGCGCGATGATCCTGGAGGACGACTACGACGCCGAGTTCCGCTACGACGTAGCGCCGCTGCCCGCGCTCTACGGGCTCGATCCGTCGCGGGTGGTGCTGCTGGGGACGTTGTCGAAGTCGCTCGCCCCGGACGTCGGCGTCGGCTGGCTGGTCGGGCCGCGGGACCTTCTGGCCAGGATCGCGGGCATCAGGAAGGATCTGGGCGACCGTACCAGCGGGCCGGTGCAGCAGGCGGTCGGGACGTTGCTGGAGCACGGCGACCTCGACCGGCACCTGCGGCGGATGCGCCTGGAGTACGCGCGCCGCCGGGCCGCCGTGGTCGAGATCCTGGGCCCGGTGTGCCGCCTGCACGGCGACACGGCGGGCCTGCACGTCCTGGCCGAACTGCCCGAGGACGTGGTCCCGGAGATCGTGCGCGAGGCCGCCGCGCGCGGCGTGCGCCTGGACTCGGTGGAGCGCCACCACCACGGCGCGCCGCGGGTGCACGGACTGGTCATCGGGTACGGCTCCGCGTCGCTGGCCGACGTCCGCAAGGGCTGCGCGATTGTCGCGGACCTCATTGCGCCGCCGACCAGAGCAAGGTTCTAATGTGGTCCCATGACCGTTCCCGGCTTGGACTGGCCCCGACTGACCGACTGGATCGCCACCCACGTGCCCGGCGCGGGTGAGGCGCTCTCGGCATCGCTGATCTCCGGCGGCAAGTCGAACCTCACCTACCTCATCGAATGCCGCGAGCGGCCGGTCGTGCTGCGCCGCCCGCCGCTCGGGCACGTGCTGCCGACCGCGCACGACATGCGCCGCGAGTGGCGGGTGATCTCCGCGCTGAACGGCACGCCGGTTCCGGTGCCGGAGGCGCTCGCCTTCTGCGCCGACGAGGCGGTCATCGGGGCGCCCTTCTACGTGATGGGGCAGGTGGACGGCGCCGCCGTACGCACCCGGGCGGAGCTCGGCGACCCGCCGCCCGAGCAGGCGCGGCGGCTGTCGGAACGGCTCGCGGAGATCCTCGCCGCCATCCACGACGTCGACTACCGGCAGGTGGGTCTGGGCGACTTCGGGCGGCCGGAGGGGTACCTGGCCAGGCAGCTGAACCGGTGGGAACAACAGTGGGAGCGGTCGAAGGCGGCCGACCTTCCCGAGTACGACCGGCTGGTGGGGCGGCTGCGCGAACGCATGCCGTCGCGCTCGGAGAGCACGCTCGTGCATGGCGACTACCGGCTGGACAACACGCTGGTCAGGCGGGATCCGCCGGAGATCCTGGCGGTGGTCGACTGGGAGATGTCCACGCTCGGCGATCCGCTGGCCGATCTGGGGCTGACGCTCACGTACTGGCAGGATCCGGGCGACGCGGAACGTGCGAGCGTGCCCGTGGCGGGGGATGTCACGCTGGCGCCGGGGTTTCTGAACGCGGCCGAGTTCGCCGCGTGCTACGCCAAGGTGTCCGGGCGCGATATCTCCGACATCAATTACTACGTGGCGTTCGGCAACTTCAAGCTGGCCGTCATCGTCGAGGGTATCCATGCCCGGTTCCGGCAGGGTAAGACCGTGGGAGAGGGCTTCGACGGCATCGGCGCCGCCGTACCCACGCTGATCGCCCGCGCCCACCGCATGCTCGACCAGGAGGCCCCATGAGTACGGTCGCGTTGATCACCGGAGCCGCCAGCGGGATCGGCGCGGCCGTCGCCAGGCGGCTGGCCCGCGGCGGCGCCCGCTGCGTGCTCGTCGACGTCGACGCGGACGGCGCGGAACGGCTGGCCAAAGAGCTCGGCGGCACCGCGGTGGCGGGCGACGTCACCGACCGCGAGACCTCCGCGCGGGCCGTCGCCACGGCCGAGCGCGCGTACGGCCGGCTCGACCTCGTCCACCTCAACGCCGGCATCTCCAGCGGCGTGGACCTGACCGTGTTCGACCCCGACCAGTACCGCAAGGCCGTCGGCGTCAACATCGACGGCGTCGTGTACGGCGTGGCCGAATCCCTGCCCGCCCTCACCCGCGGCGGCGGCGGCGCGATCGTGGTCACCTCGTCGCTGGCCGGGCTCGTCGCCTATGACGGGGACCCGGTGTACACGATGACCAAGCACGCGGTGGTGGGGCTGGTCAGAGGGCTGGCCAAGCCTCTTGCCGCGTCCGGGGTGCGGATCGGGGCGGTGTGCCCCGGCTTCACCGACACGCCGTTGGTGGCCGGGATGCGGGACGTGTTCCTGGGGGCCGGGTTCCCGCTGCTGGACGCGGAGGACGTGGCGGCGGCGGTGGAGACGGCCTTCTACTCCGAGGAACCCGGCGCCATCCTGGTCGTCCAGCCAGGGCGCGCCCCCGTCCCTTACCGGTTCGCCGGCGTACCGGGCCCGGCAGGCGGCGAACGCCCGCCCACCCCACCCGCTACCTCACTCCGCGGCTGACGGGATCCAGGAACCTTGGAGAACCCCGGAGCCGTGGGGAGCCCGTGCCTTGCGGGCCGGGACGCGAGGAGCCCGGATGGGCGAGCGGGGGCGTCACGGAAAGCCTGGGTGCCCGTGCGGAGGGTGACCGGGGCGGGGTGGGGTTGGGGCTGGTCAGGGGGGTGGGTGGGCGGACCGGTTAGAGAAGGTATCGGTAAAGCCGTTCACATCCGGAGATGGCAGTAGTTTCATGAAAACCTGACCGCTAGATCGCACGTCCAATCTGGTGGGCCGCCTCCTGATGGGAGTTGGCGATGGAGTGGAGTGCCCCCGGGTACACCGAGATCCGACAGCTCGGTACGGGCGGAAGTGGCCGGGTCGTCTTGGCCGAGCATGACGACACCGGTGTCAAAGTCGCGATCAAGTATTTGGCCGAACGGCTCAGACAGGATCCGGCCGCGCTGGCCAGGTTCCAGTCGGAGGCGCGGCTGCTCACCACGTTACGCGATCAGCACATCGCGACCATGTGGGAGTACATCCAGGAGCCCAGCGGCGCCGCCATCGTGATGGAGCTGGTCAACGGCGTGTCACTGCGCGCCCTGCTCCGCGAGAACGGCACCACGAGCCCCGAGGCGGCCCTGGTCGTGCTGAAGGGTTCGCTGCTGGGGCTGGCCCGTGCGCACACGATCGGGCTGGTGCACCGGGACTACAAGCCGGAGAACGTGGTCGTCCGCGAGGACGGGGTCAGCAAGCTGGTCGACTTCGGCATCGCCGTACGGGAGGGGACGGCCGCCCATCCCGAGGGCACGCCGCCCTACATGGCGCCGGAGATGTGGGCGGGCGGGCCCGCCTCCCCCGCCACCGACGTCTACGCGGCGACGGCGGTCTTCTTCGAGTGCCTGACCGGGCACCGGCCCTACCGTTCGACCGAGCCGAGCGTGCTGGGCTATCAGCATCTGCACGCGCCGATCCCGGTCCACGACGCGCCGGAGCCCGTACGCGACCTCGTGACCCGAGGCATGGCCAAGCATCCCGACCAGCGCCCGGCCAGCGCGGCGGACTTCGTGGCCGAACTGGAGGAGGCCGCGAGGGCGGGCTACGGCGAGGACTGGGAGGAACGCGGCAAACGCCGCCTGGCCGCGCTGGTGGCCCTGCTGGCGGCGCTCTGGCCGGTCCCGCAACCGGTGGCGATGCCTGAGGTGGGCACGTCCGTGACGCGGACGGTCTTCAAGGCGATGCGGCACAACGCGGTCAGGATGGGCGTGGGCACGGGCCTGGCGGTCGCGGTGGCGGTCGCCGCGGTGGTGATCCTGAGCTCGCGCGGCCCGTCGACCACTCCGGTGGACGTGGTCGCGGCCTCGCAGACTCCGGCGCCGCTCAGCCCGGCCCAGCTGGGCACGCCGCCGACGACCACGCTCCCGGAAACGCCCGAGGTGGTCGATCCGAGCGCGGTGGCCTCCGTGCCGATAGCCGTGATCCCGTCGGCGTCCGGCCCATCCAGCCCGGACGCCACCGAACCCGCCGAGACCACCGAACCCACCACGAACACCCCCACCACCACCAAGCCAACGACCAAACCGACCACCAAGACGCCCACCCCGAAACCCACGAAGACGCCCACTCCCCCGGCGACGGTCTCGGGCATCGGCCTGGGCAAGCTGACGCTCTCCTCCTCGAACGGGAACGCGGCCGCGGGAACGGCCACCGTACGGGCCACGAGCAAGGGCCCGGTCACGCTGACGGCCCGCTTCACCGTGGGCGGCGCGGTCGTCAAGACCACGACGGCCCGCCTCAGCGGCGCGCTCAGCTACACCCGCTCCTTCAGCCACACCCTGGACGACGGCGCGTGCGGCGAGACGGTCACGCTGACCGTCTCCACCTCGCCCGCCGCGACGGGCGGGGCGAAGAGCGCGAGTGCGAACGTCCCCGACTGCCCCACGGACGTCACCCGCCTGCGCGTGGCGCTGTCGGTGGCCGAGTCCCCCGGCCGTTCGGTGAGCATGCGGATCTCGGCAGCGGCCAGCGGAACGGCCGCGATCCCGATGCGCGCCAGCCTCTCCCTGAACGGCGAGCCGGTCCTGACCCGGGAGACGACACTGTCCGGCGACACGTCCTACACCCGCGCCTACAGCCACAGCTTCGCCAAGCGCCCCTGCGGCGGCACGCTGACCGTCACCGTGACCGCGGGCGACCGGCAGGCCTCCTCACGGGCGGCGGTCGGCTGTCCGGCGGGCGTGCAGCGCATCAGCGTGCTGCGCGCCGCGCTCGGCGCGCGCGGCCTGGCGAGCGCGACGATCGCCGTCACCACACTCAACGAGCAGGCGGTACGGCTGAGCGTCACGTTCACCGTGGCCGGACGGACCATCGGCAGCGACGCCATGGACCTGGCCGGTGAGACCGCCTACACCAGAACAGTCTCGTTCGCGGCCGGGAAGACGCCCTGCGGGTCCCGGTGGTCGGTGACGGCGTCGGCCGGAGGCAAGGCGGACAGCGCGAGCGGACAAACCCCCGCCTGCCCCTCCGAACCCTCCGAAAGCCCGTCGGAGACGCCAACAGAACAGAAACCCTCCGAGAAGACGTCGGAAACCCCCAAACCGGAACGATGAAATATCCGACTTCTCTGGAGTAAGACGGGTTACACTGCCGAGCGTCTGCTGTGGGTGGGGGCCCTGACGACTCCAGAGAAGAGGCGTTATGTATGGGCATTGGGGGGTTCCCGGCTACACCGAGGTACGCGAACTCGGGGCCGGTGCGTCGGGACGCGTAGTCCTGGCCACGCGGGACCATGACGGCGAGCAGGTCGCCATCAAGTACCTGTCGGACGAGCTGCGCGCCGACGTCACGTTCGTCGCGCGGTTCCGCCATGAGGCCCGGCTGCTGGGCACCATGCGCAGCCCGTACAACGCCCGGCTGATCGACTACGTCGAGACCGGCGAGGGCGCCGCCATCATCATGGACCTGGTCAACGGCGTCTCCCTGCGCGAGGTCCTCAGCTCGGAGGGTCCCACGGGGCCCGAGGCCGCGCTGACGGTACTCAAGGGCTCGCTGCTCGGCTTGTCCGAGGCCCACGCGGTCGGCGTGGTCCACCGGGACTTCAAGCCCGAGAACGTGATCGTCCAGGGCGACGGCACCAGCAAACTGGTCGACTTCGGCATCGCCGTACGGGCCGGGCAAGGGGCGAACACGTCGGGCACGCCGCCGTACATGGCGCCCGAGCAGTGGTCGGGCGCGCCCGCGTCCCCCACGACCGACGTGTACGCGGCCACGATCGTCTTCTTCGAATGCCTGACCGGCGCCCGGCCCTACCGGGCGACCAACCTGGCCGCGCTGGCCCGCCAGCACCACAGCACGCCGCCACCGGTCGAGGAGGTTCCCGAGCCGCTTCGGGGACTGGTCGAGCGGGGGCTGGCCAAGCATCCCGCCGAGCGTCCCGAGACGGCCGACGCGCTGCTGGCGGAGCTGGAGGCGGTGGCGGTCGAGGCGTACGGGCCGGGCTGGGAGGAGCGCGGGCACCGGCGTCTGGCCAGGCTGGCCGGGCTGCTGCTGCTCATGTTCCCGACCCCGCCCGAGGAGGTGGCGGAGGTCGCGACGTCGATGGCGCGCACCGACCTCGCGACACCGGCGGCCAAGCTGATGAGCAAGCTGGGGGCGAAGGTCGCGATCGGCGCGGTCTGCACCGGTGTCCTCGTGGCCGTCGCGATCGTGGTGGTCAACTCCTCCGACGACGAGCCCACCCTCCAGGCGGCACGCAGTACGCCCACCGCCAGCGTGTCATCGCTCGACGTGCCGCTCCCCGAGGAGACCACCGAGGAACCGACACCCGAGGTGACCACGCCCGAGCCGACGCCGGAGCCGTCCGACACGGTGACCGCGGCGCCGCCGCCAGTGGCGCAGACGACGAAGCCGCCCACCAAGACACCCACCCCGAAGCCCACACCCACGCCCAAGCCGACGCCGACCAAGACGAAGAAGCCGACCAAGACGCCGTCGCCGAGCGAGACACCGGACGAGGGCATCACGGGACGTTCCAGCGCCGACGAGACCTCGCCGCCGCCCAGTTCGTCGCCCCCGGCCACTTCGGCCCCGCCGACCACCAGGCCGCCCACGAGCCAGCCGCCCACCGGCCGCCCGTCCACCACTCCACCGGCCACGACCCAGCCGCCCGAGGGCGAACCGACCCGCGGCGAGAAGGGCGACGCCCAGCAGGACACGAGCTCCCAGCGGGACACGGACTCCCAGCAGGCCGGCTCCCAGGCGCAGCCGGCGCCCCGGGGCCGCCGCCCAGGAGGACGGCACGTCGCGGGACGGTGACGCGGCCCTGGAGGGGGTCGCCTCGGAAGGGTTCGACGGAGGAGGTGTGGCGGCGGTGCTGGCCTTCGGGCTGGTGACGTCCGGCGCGGTTCCCGTCACACTTGCGGTAAAGCGCCGCATGTCCGGCAGGCACCGCAGGAGGCGCTAGGAGACCCCGGGGGTTACGACGGCGATGAGCAACGCGAGCGAGTCCATCGCCGGTTACCGGCTCACGGACCACACCCGCATCACCGAGCTCGGCACCTGGTTCGACGCGATCACGCCGTCCGGCCGCAGAGCGGGCGCGCTGCGGTTCGACAGCGGCGTGGTCGGCCTGCCCGGCGTGCGCGAGCGCGTCGTGGCCACGGTGGTGGCCGACCGGCCGCTGACGCAGAACGGGCTGAGCGGCCTGGTGCAGGTGGCCGACGTGGTGGCGGCGGGCGAGGAGGTGTGGCTGCTCACGGCCGGACCGGTCAGCCCGTCGCTGGGCGATCTCATGGCGGCGCGGGCGGTGGATCCGCCGGGGGCGGCGGCCGTACTCGTGGAGACGGCGCAGACGCTGCAGGCCCTGCACGCGTCGGGACTGGCGCACGGCGCCCTGCACCCGGGCACGATCGTGATCGGGGACGACGGCTCCGCGGTGCTGATCGAGCGCGGCCTGGCCGACGCGATCAGAGGGCTGCGGGCCGAGCCGGACCGCGACGTGGCGGCGTGGGCGTCGCTGGCCAGGGCGCTGGGCGCGGACTGCCCGGCGCCGTCCGCGCAGTTGCTCGACCGGGCGGCGGCCACGGCCACGCTCCACGGGCTGGCGGCGGCCAGGGACGTGCTGCTCGGCCAGCGCGAGGTCCTGCCCGGCGGCCAGATCACCCGCGACCGGCTGGCCCAGGAGGTGCGTAACCGGACGACGCTGGAGATCGGCGTCAACCCGATCCCGGACCGCGACGAGGGCGAGATCGTCACGCTGCTGCACGTTCCGGCGCTGGAGCAGCAGCACTTCGGGCCCGGGGTGTCGCCGTCCCTGGGCACCACGGCGGAGCGGATCTGGCGGGAGGGCCGGGCCGACGCCGCCGGGACATCGGGCAAGCGGCGCGGGCGGGCCGCGCGGGCCCGACGGCGGCGGACGATCCTGGCGGCAGCGGTGTTCGCAGTGATCGTGGCGGGGGCGTTGCTGGCGTGGTTCCGGCTGAGCGGGCCCTCGACGCCGCTGGCGGTGACCTCGGTCGACGTGACGGCGCCGAAGAAGGCGCAGGGCTGCGACGCGGACGTGCTGATCAGCGGCAAGATCGTCACCAACGGCTCCTCAGGGGAGATCGTCTACGAGTGGGCGCAGAGCGACAGGAAGGAGAAGATCCGCCAGACGCAGCGCATCACCTCCGACAAGTCGTCCTACACGGTGCCGCTGAAGTGGAAGGTGTCGGGCAAAAGCACGGCCAAGCTCACGGCGACGCTGACGGTCGTCTCGCCGCAGCGTCTGCAGGACAAGGCGAGCTTCACCTACAAGTGCTGACAATGCATCTCATAGCAGTTCTTACTACTCTGGCGACATGACCTCGCAGACCCCGGCGGGCTGGTACCCCGACCCCTACGGATCGCCCCAACTCCGCTGGTGGGACGGCAGCCAGTGGACCGATGCCACACACGCGCAGGAGCAGCCGCCCCCGACCCTTGTCGAGGGCGGCACGGACTGGTCGGCCCACCCGGCCAACCCCACGCTGCAGTTCGGCCAGCCCACGCAGGGCCAGAGCCAGTACGGCCAGCCGGACCCCCAGGCGTCGTCCGGCCCGAACCCGCAGCCGCCCCCCGGGTCCACGCCTTTCGCCCAGCCGTCATCCGGCGCGAACGCCTACGAACAGCCGCCTTCCGGCGGAAACGCGTACGGCCAGCCGTCCTCGGGCGCCAACCCGTACGGCCAGCCCCCGTCCGGCGCGAACCAGTACGCGCAGCCGTCACACGCCGAGAACCCCTACGCCCAGCAACAGCCGGGCCAATACGCCCAACAGCCCGGCCAGTTCGGCCAGCAGCCCGGCCAGTACGCCCAGCAGCCGGGCCAGTACGGCCAGCAACCCCCCTACGGCCAGCAGCCCACCGCCCAGTACGGGCAGTACGGCCAGCTCCCCGGCCCCACCGCCTACGGCCAGCCGCCGAAGAAGTCCGGCGGCCCGCTGCCCTGGATCCTCGGCGGCGTGGGCGTGCTGGTCGTGGTGGCGCTGATCGTGGTGGCCGCGGTCGTCGTGGTCAACAGGACCGGCGGCACGACCGCCCAGGAGTCCCCGCCGCCCTCCTCGGACATCTTCCCGAGCCCCACCGAGACCGAGGACCCGGGCACCACGCCCACCCCGGACCCGGTGCCCTCGCAGATGCCCGGCATCCAGGACGGCCGCATCACCGACCCCCAGGCGGGCGTGTCCTTCGAGGCGCCCGAGGGCTGGACCGTCCCTCCGGCCGACCGGGTCAACGGCACCGACCCGACGCAGCAGAGGTGGAGCAGCGCGGTCGAGGCGGTCTCGCACGAGAAGTACAACGGCGAGTCCAACTGGATCGGCAACGTCTACACCGGCGCGCTGAACGAGCTCTACCCCTATGAGAACGGGCAGAGCCTGCAGACGGCGGCCGGGGCGGTGCTGGCCTCGTTCAGCAACTACTACCAGCTCACGCACACCCGCAAGATCGTCAAGAACGAGGCGCTCAAGATCGGCGACAAGGACGCTTGGGTGTTGCAGTTCGAGCTCGACTTCTCCAAGATCTCCGCGGAGAAGAAGTACAAGTGGAAGAAGGAGAACGGCGCGGTGGTGCTCATGGACCGGGGTCCGGGCGAGCGTCCTGCGCTGATTTACATCTCCGTTCCCGACAATCTGGGCACCGATGTGGTGGACAAGGTTATCGGCTCGCTCAAGCCCGCCTGAGCAGGGGCACTAGGCTGAGCCCATGAGTGACTTGCTCGTATGGATCGACTGCGAGATGACCGGCCTCGACCTGGGTCGTGACGCGCTCGTCGAAGTGGCGTGCGTCATCACCGACAGCGAGCTCAACCAGGTGGACGAGGGCGTCGACGTGGTCATCAAGCCCCCGCCAGAGTCGCTGGAGCAGATGTCGCAGGTGGTGCGCGAGATGCACACGGCCTCGGGCCTGCTGCCACAGCTCGCCGGCGGGGTCACGCTGGCCGAGGCCGAGTCGCTCGTGCTGGAGTACATCCGCCGCCACGTGCCGGAGTCGAAGAAGGCGCCGCTGTGCGGCAACTCGATCGGCACCGACCGCACGTTCATCTCGCGTGACATGCCCGCGGTCGACGCGTACCTGCACTACCGGATGATCGACGTGTCGTCGATCAAGGAGCTGGTGCGCCGCTGGTACCCGCGGGTCTACTTCGCCGCGCCGGAGAAGCAGGGCGGCCATCGGGCGCTCGCGGACATCACCGAGTCGATCAGGGAGCTGCGCTACTATCGGGCCGCGGTGTTCGTCGGCCAGCCCGGTCCCGATTCGGTGACGGCCCGTGGACTCGCCGAACGTGTCAGCGGTTAATCGGGTGGCGTAAAGACTCCCGAACACCGCTACACTTTTCCTGTGCCGCCGCGATGTGGCACGCATGGTGGGTGTAGCTCAGTTGGTAGAGCGCCAGGTTGTGGTCCTGGATGTCGCGGGTTCAAGTCCCGTCACTCACCCTTGGTGACATGGCCGGTCCTGAGGGACCGGCCATCGTCGTTTTCTCCGGCATCGTCCCCAAACCAAGACTTTGCGAGTTATGCTCGCTGTCTACCGCTAGCGCCGGAAGCACGGGGGTCCCTCGGCGATCAGACTGACATCGTGCCCACGGAGGCCGGATGAGAGTCGACGACACCGCCTTCGGCGGAGTGTTCACATCCTTAAGCAAGCGCGAGGCAGAGGTCATGGATCTGATAGCCACAGGTCAGTCCAATGGCCAGATAGCGCAGCGCTTGTTCCTGAGCGAGAAGACCGTGAAGAACCACGTCAATCGCATCTACGCCAAGCTCGGCGTGGATTCCCGCGTCACCGCCATAGGCCTGTGGAACTCAAGGTCTGACGACTAGTCCCCCGTACGGCAGAGCCGCCCCCACCCCAAACCGCCACAAGGGCTGGGGGCCCTCCAGGCTGACGCTCCTCCGCCGCACCGCCTGACCGCCGTGACGCGCGCCCGCGCACCGGCCGGGTGGTCACCCCATGCCCACCTTCAGATAGCCGGTCGCCTCGGCGATCAGGCCGTCGCGCAGCCGCATGAGGTTGAGGCCCCTGGTGACGGCGCCGCCCGAGGTGAAGCGCCACCGGATGACCGCCTCGTCGCCCAGCATGCTGACGTCCTCGACCGTCCAGGTGAGCGACTCGTCCTCGGCCAGCGCCGACCAGAAGCGCAGCGCCTCGCCCGGCCCCGTGTAGGCGGCGCCGTCCACGTTCTCAAGCGCGCAGTCATCGGCCACCAAAGCGGGCAGGCCGGAGGGGTCGTGGGTGCGGAAGGCGGCGTTGAAACCGTCGATCACGTTCTTCGTCATGCCGACGATCGTGCTCGGCGGCGCGCGGGGCGGCAATTCCCGGCAGGGAATCGTGGCTAGCGCCCGGTTTGGGCTAGAAAGTGCTAGTGGAACGATTCGGAAGCGCGCTGAAGCACTGGCGCGGCGTCCGCCGGGTCAGCCAGCTGGAGCTGGCCGGGCGCGCGGGCACGACGCAGCGGCATCTCAGCTTCATGGAGAGCGGGCGCTCGCGGCCCGGCAGGGAGATCGTGGTCCGCCTGTCCGACTCGCTCGGGCTGTCGCCGCGCGAGCGCAACGGGCTCCTGCTGGCCGCTGGATACGCTCCGGCCTTCCCGGAGTCCAGCCTGGACGATCCCGCGCTGGAGCCGGTCAGAGAGGCGCTGGAGCGCGTGCTGGAGGGGCACCTGCCGTACCCGGCCGTGGTGGTTCGGCCCTACGGCGAGCTGCTGGCCGCCAACGCGGCCTTCGAGGTCCTCGCCGAGGGCGCGGCGCCGGAGCTGCTGGAGCCGCCGGTCAACCTGTTCCGGCTGGCGCTGCATCCGCGGGGCATGGGCGCGCGGGTGGCCAACCTGGCCGACTGGGGGCGGCACGTGGTGGAGAACCTGCGGGCCCAGCTGCTGCGCAGCCCGGATCCGCGGCTGGACGTCTACATCGGGGAGCTGGAGTCGTACCTGCCCGTGGCGGCGCCGGGGCCCGAGCACCTGGGCTTCGCCGTCCCGCTGCGGCTGCGTTCACGGGACGGCGAGCTACGTCTGCTGACCACGATCACCTCCTTCGCCACCGCGATGGACGTGACCGTCGCCGAGCTGCACCTGGAGGCGTTCCTGCCGGCCGACGCGGCCACCGCGACAGCCCTCCGCGAGCGGGCCCTCGAACCAGAGCACGGGCGGGCGCTCAAACCAGGGCTATAGCGGGCGCTCAGGTCAGGGCTCGTGCGATCGCCTTGAGGCCGTGGTCCAGGTCCTCTTCGGGGATGTTCAGGGCGGGGCGCAGGCGTACCGACCGCTCGCCGCACGGCAGGACCAGGACGCCCTCGTCCTCCCTCAGCCGGCTGACCAGGGCGTCGCGCCGGGCCGGGTCGGGCAGGTCGAAGGCGATCATGAAGCCGCGGCCGCGGGCGTTGGACATCAGGTCGGGGTGCTCGGCCTGGATCTTGGTGAGGCCTTCGAGTGCCTGTTCGCCGAGCGTGGCGGCGCGGGCGATGAGGTCGTCGCGCTCGATGATCTCCAGGAGCGCGCGGGAGCGGACCATGTCGACCAGGCCGCCGCCCCAGGTGGAGTTGATCCGGCTGCTGACGCGGAAGACGTTGTCGGCGACCTCGTCCACCCTGCGCCCGGCCATGATGCCGCCCACCTGGACCTTCTTGGCGAAGGCCACGATGTCCGGTTCGAGGCCGAGCTGCTGGTAGGCCCAGGGGGTGCCGGTGGTCCCGGCGCCGGTCTGCACCTCGTCCAGGACGAACAGCGCGTCGTACTCGTGGCACAGGTGCTGCATCGCCCGCAGAAACTCCGGGCGCATGTGGTTGTCGCCGCCCTCGCCCTGGATGGGCTCGGCGATGAAGCAGGCGATGTCGTGCGGGTGGGCCTCGAACGCGGCGCGGGCCTGGGCGAGTGCGCGTGCCTCCGCGGCCTCCACGTCGCCGTGGTGGATCGCGGGGACCTCGACGCGCGGCCAGCCGAAGGTGGGGAAGCGGTCGGTCTTGGCCGGGTCGGTGTTGGTGAGGCTGAGTGTGTAGCCGCTGCGGCCGTGGAAGGCGCGGGTCAGGTGCAGGACCTTGGTCCCGAGGGTACGGCCGCGCCCGGCCGCCTCGTTGCGCCGGCTCTTCCAGTCGAAGGCGGTCTTGAGCGCGTTCTCGACGGCCAGCGCCCCGCCCTCGACGAAGAACAGGTGGGGCAGTTCCGGGTCGCCGAGCACGCGGCTGAAGGTGTCGGCGAAGTCGGCCAGGTGCTCGGTGTACATGTCCGGGTTGGCGGGCTTGTTACGCGCCACCTCGCCCAGGAGCCGGGCCGTTTCCGCGTCGAACGGGGGGTTCACGCCCAGCGGAGCCGAGGCGAAGAACGTGTAGAAGTCCAGGTACCTGCGGCCGGTGCGCAGGTCGGTGAGCCAGGAGCCCTGGCTGCGTTCGAGGTCGAGCACCAGCCGGTAGCCGTCGACGAGGAGATGGCGGGCGAGGCGGTCGAGTACATCCATGTCTTCCTCCCGGGTGAGCCAGACACGACATACCTTCCCTATAGATGCCGTAAATACCCGTAAACTTTCCGTGCCCACCGCTTCACGGCGCCAGCTTCTTCACCTTGAAGGACAGGACGACCATCGCGATGCCGTAGATGATCGCGAAGATGCCGAGCAGCCAGGTCAGCGTGAGCATCCCGGTGGCCGGCCAGATGATGAGCAGGATGCCGAAGAGCACCGAGAGCGCGCCGCCCAGGATGAGCATCCACTCGTTGTCGATCTCCTTGCGGAGCGCGATGCCGGCGACGATCTCGGCGATGCCGGTGAAGATCGCCCAGAAGGCGATGACGTAGAGCAGGGCGAGCGCGGTGATCCCCGGCCAGGCGAAGGCCACGATGCCGGCCAGGATGCCGATGATGCCGGAGATGATGAGCCAGGCCCTCGACTGCACGTTGTGGCCGAAGGCCGCGAAGAGCGAGAAGAGGCCGCTGACGATCGCGTAGGCGCCGAAGAAGATCACCAGGACGTACAGCGTGATCCCCGGCCAGACCAGCGCGAGGATGCCGAAGATGATGGCGCAGATGCCTCGGATGAGTACGAGCCACCACGTGCGCGCGATTTGCTCCATGCCCCGATGCTTTCCAGAAAGATCACTCATGGAGACCCTGATGGGGTCAAATATCGGTGATCCGGATGGCAAGAGTTCCGGTGGCGCCCCTTCTGAGCCGGCTGCCCAGCAGGGTGATCCGCCCGATCAGGCCGTACTTGCGCCGCAGCAGGCCGCGCACCCGCTCGGTCTCCCCGGCCGGGAGGATCTCCGCCTTGCCGTCCACGGCCGGGCCGCTCACCTTGCCGCGCAGGTCGCACGGGGCGACGGTCACGCGCGGGTTGGCGCGGATGCGCTTGACCTTCCACGAGTCGGCGACCGTCCAGATCACGACCGCCTCGCCGTCGCGGGCGCACCAGACCGGGGTGGCCACGGGGGTGCCGTCGCGCTTGAAGGAGGTCACCGACACGTACTGCTCATCACCGAGGTTCACACGTGGGAGTAGACCACGATCGAGACGGCGATGTACTGGACCAGGTACGCGGCGAGGGTGAAGGCGTGGAAGACCTCGTGGAAACCGAACCACGCGGGTGACGGGTCCGGGCGGCGCAGGCCGTACACGATGGCTCCGGCGCTGTAGAAGACGCCGCCCACGGCCACCAGCACGACGGCGGCGAGGCCCGCGCCCTCCAGCAGCTGGGGCATCACGAAGATGGCGGCCCAGCCGAGCGCCAGGTAGAGGACGGTGTAGAGCCAGCGCGGCGCCCCCATCCAGAAGACGCGGAACAGCACGCCCATCAGCGCTCCGCCCCAGATGACCGAGACGACCGCGATGCGGGCGGCGCCGGACAGGGCGAGCAGGGCGAAGGGCGTGTAGGTGCCGGCGATGATCAGGTAGATGTTGGCGTGGTCGAACCGGCGCAGCACCTCCGCCAGCCTGGGGCCGAGCGTGCCGCGGTGATAGGTGGCCGAGATGCCGAAGAGCAGCCCCGAGGTGACGGCGTAGATCGCCGAGGCCAGCCGTGCCTGCAGCGTCGGGCCCAGTGCCACGAGCGCGAATCCCGCGACGAGCGTCACGGGCAGCGCCCCCGTGTGCAACCAGCCGCGCAGCCTGGGCTTCACGAAAGCGGTCGTCATATAACCTACGGTACCGTAGGTTAGGTACCCCTTAGCAACCCCTACAGTCCTTGCAGGAACCGCGCCGCGATGGGGACCGCGGCCGAGCGGCCCGAGCCGCCGTTGCGGACGAACACGCAGAAGGCCAGGTCGTCCCGGTAGCCGATGAACCAGCCGTGCTCGTTCTCCGTGTCCACCTCGGCCGTGCCGGTCTTGCCCGCCACGCCCTCGGGCAGGCCGGCGCCGGCGGCGGTGCCGTACTCGACCACGGCCCGCATCATCTCCCGCAGCCCCTCGGCCACGCCGGCGTCCAGCTCGATGTCGCGCAGGGGCGGGCCCTCCAGGTCGGCCGCCTCGTCGGCGGGCAGCAGCCGGGGCGAGCGCCACACGCCGCTCTCGACCGCGGCGGCGACGGCGGCCATGCACAGCGGCGTGGCCTGCACGCTCGCCTGGCCGATGACGGCCTCGCCGAACCAGTCCAGGTTCATCTTCTCCGGCTCGGGGATCTGACCGCAGGAGCCGCCCGCGCCGGTGGGCAGCCGCAGGCCGCGAAAGCCCCAGGGCGCGGCCGCCTCGATCAGGTCACCGGGCTCCATGCGGGTGGTGGCCTCCTCGACGAAGGTGGTGTTGCAGGAGTGCGCGAACGCCTCGGTGAAGCTGATCGTGCCCCGGTCGGCGGCGGCGGCGTTCCTGAAGGACCTGAAGCCGGGGATCTGATAGGTGGCCGGGCACTCGACCTGCGACGATCCGGACAGCCCCGTCCCCATCAGCGCCGCGGCCACCACGGTCTTGAACGTCGAGCCGGGCGGGAAGAGCGACGTGAACGCCTTGTTGCCGCCCTCCAGCCGGTCGGCCACGCCCACGATCTCGCCGGTGCTCGACCGGATCGCCACGATGGCCGCGTCCGAGACGCCGTCCAGGGCCCGCGCGGCGGCGGCCTGCACGGCGCGCGAGAGCGTGGTCTTCTGCGCCTTGGGCTTCGACACCTTGCTGATCAGCGTCTGGGTGCTGTCGTCCGGCAGGATCGCCTGGAGCGCGGTGCCCTTCTTGTGCGGGTACGCGTCGGCCAGCTTCTCCAGGTAGTACTCGGCGTAGCTGTTCTCGGGGAAGCGCTCGCCCTCGCTGGTGACCAGCTCGACCGAGGGCGCCTGCACCGAGGCCAGCTCCAGGATGCCGTTGTCCTTGAGCAGCGGGTGCAGGGTCTCCGGGGCCCAGAGGACGTGCCAGCCCTTCTCGCGTACGGCCAGCCTCAGCGTGCCCTGGAACTCCCACCAGCCGAGCTCGCGTAATTTCCGTCGCCCGGTGAACGGCACCTCGGCGCTCTCCTCACCGGTCATCGTGAGCGTGCCGGGGGTCAGCTCGATGGCGTCCACGCGCAGCGAACTGGACAGGGACAGGTGCCGTGCCATGAAATCGTCGGGCACCTGGAAGACGAGCCTGCTCATGGCCTGCACGTCGCCGCGGCGCCAGGCGGTGAAGTACGACTCGGCCGTCTTCTCCGGGCTTCCGTGCGTGCTGTTGGCCGCGAGGACCGCGAAGGCTCCCGCCCCCATCACCGCCAGAAGCGCAATAAGGAGGACAATCAGCCTTCGTCGTCGCATACCGTTTCTCCCAGGAAAGGGGACAGAAAGTGGCACGTGGACAGCGGGAGCCGATGCCCGGCCGGTACCCGGTGACGTTCGGTGAAGTCGAGCTTCTCCGGGATCTGGACAGGCAGGACGGCTGGGTGCTGTCCAAGGATGGCGTACCTCAGTCATATATCGACCTACAAGACCCCACATTCCTGGAATTTGAATATGTGCGGCTTATGGCCGATGTGATCGACGTCATGGACGACGGGCCGATCAGCTGTCTGCACGTCGGCGGCGGCGCGTGCTCCATCCCCCGCTACGTCTCCGCCACCCGCCCCGGCTCCCGCCACATCGTCCTCGAGCCCGACGGCCTGCTGGTCAACCTCGTGCGCGAGCAACTCGACCTGCGCTCGATCCCCAAGCTCAAGGTGATCGTCGCCGGGGGCAGGGAGGGCACCCAGAAGGTCTGGGACGAGAGCGCCGACCTGGTCGTGCTCGACGCCTTCACCGCCGCCACGATGCCGGTCGAACTGGCCACCGCCGAGTACCTGGCCGACCTGGCGCGCGTCCTGCGTCCCACCGGGACGCTGCTGATCAACATCGCGGACGGCAAGGGCCTGTCCTTCGCCCGCCGCCTGCTGGCCACCGTCACCGCCGCCTACGGCCACGTCGCGCTGCTGGCCGAGCCCGCCATCATGCGCGGGCGCCGCTTCGGCAACCTCATCGTCGCCGCCTCCCGCACCTCCCTGCCCGTCGACCTGCTCACCCGCCGCGCGGCCGGCGGCCTCACCCAGGCCAGATGCGTGTACGGCGAGGCCCTCACGAACTTCGTCGCCGGCGCCGCCCCCATCCGCGACGGCGACCCGGTCCTCGCCCCGGTGCCGCCGCCTTCTGTTTTCGGATGAAGCGACTTCGGATGAGGCCTCAACCCTCCAGATAGGCCAGCACCGCGGCCACCCGCCGGTTGACGTCGCCGGTGTTCTCCAGCCCGAGCTTGGAGAAGATCACGTTGACGTTCTTCTCCACCGACGACAGCGACAGGTGCAGCGCCCGCCCGATCGCCGGGTTGGACCGCCCCCGCGCCATCTCCCGCAGCACCTCGCGCTCCCGCCCGGTCAGCGAGCCGAGCGGCGAGTCGCCCCCGCCGCGCACCTCCCGCCGCGACATCAGCCCCTCGACCACCTTGGGGTCGATCACCGAGCCGCCCTCGGCCACGGCGGTGATCGCGCCGAGCAGCTCGTCGAGGTCGCCGACCCGGTCCTTCAGCAGGTACGCGAAGCCCTCGGTGCCCTTCTTGAACAGCTCGAAGGCGTACAGGGCGTCGCCGAACTGCGACAGCACCACCACCCCGACCCCGGGATGCGCCGACCGGACGGCGTGGGCCGCGTCGATGCCCTCGAACCCGGCCCGCCAGCCGCCGCCCGGCATCCTGATGTCGGTGACCACCACGTCGGGCGCGAACCTGCGGACCGCGTCGAGCAGCTCGTCGGCGTTGCCCACAGCGGCCACCACCTCCACCCGTCCCGACGTCTCCAGCAGCCGCCTGGCGCCCTCGCGCACCAGGTAGTGGTCGTCGGCCACGACCGTACGCAGCGGCTCAGCCATGTGCCGGCACCCAGGCGCTCACCGTGGTCCCCTCTCCGATCGTGCTGGACACCTCCAGGCCGCCGCCGAGCGCGCTCAGCCGGTCGGCCAGGGCGCCCAGGGCGGTGGCGGACGGCTCGAACCCCCTGCCGTCGTCGCGGACCGAGGCCCGCAGCCGGCCGTCGTGGTGCGACAGCCGTACCTCTATCTTTCCAGCGGCGGCGTGCTTGAGCGCGTTGGCCAGCGCCTCGCTGACGGTGAAGTACAGCGCGCCCTCGATCTCGTCGGCGAAGCGGGCCGCGCGCAGATCCGGGCCGGCCAGCACGGTCGTCGGCACCGGCAGCCGGGCGCAGCGCGATTCCACCGCCTCCACCAGGCCGCCCTGCGCCAGCACGGAGGGGTGGATGCCGGCGGCCAGCTCCCGCAGGTCGTCGAGGGTCTGGCGGGCCTGCTCGCGCAGCGGCGGCAGCATCTCGGGTGCGCCACCGGAGGCGCGGGCCAGCTCCAGCCCGGCGATGAGCGCGACGAGTTGCTGCTGGACGCCGTCGTGGATGTTGCGCTCCAGCCGCCGCCGCTCGGCCTCCTGGGCGTTGACCAGCCGCCCGGCCAGCGCGGCGCTGCGGATGGCCAGCCCGACCGGCACCGCGAAGGCGTGCAGCAGCCGCCGGTCCTCCGCGGTGAAGCGCCCCTGGTTCTTCTCCCCCACGGCCAGTTCCCCGAGCCCGCCGGCCACGCGCTCGCGCACGGTCGCCTCGCCCTGCCTGCCGCCCGCGGTGAACCGCGCGCCGCCCGTGAGCGACACCTCCGCCCACCGCACGTCCAGCCCCTCCCGTACGGCCCGCGCCAGCCCGGCCAGCTGCTCCCCCGGCTCGGCGTCCTGGAGCTCCGGCGACAGCTCCGACAGCAGTTCGCTCACCGTGGGCCGCATGTCGAAGACGAGCGAGAGCCTGGAGCCCCGGACGCCGAACCGGATGTCGAGCAGCCGGTGTCGCACCAGCGCGACACCGATCGCCCCCGGCACCGCCGCCAGCACGGTCATGGTGCCGATGCTCACGATCGCCAGGTGGCCGACGGCCAGGTAGGCCAGCACCACCGCGAACCCGATGACGCCGAGCGCGCTCCCGCAGAGCATCCACAGGTACTGCGGCCGCTCCTGCGCCCCCGCGCGCCGCCACCGCGCGACCAGCCCGAAGAGCACGACGATCGCCATGATGTACACGACCATCTGCGCCAGGCCGCTGAGCACCGAGGCCAGCAGGTCGACCGGGCCGGACATGACGGGCGGCCCCTCCCTGAGCGGGTCCAGGGACGACAGGGTCGTCGCCACCGCGTGCACGGCGATCGCCACTCCGGCGATCCAGGCGACCGGCCGCCAGCGCCGTGAGGGCAGCCGGCCGTCGGGGAACAGCAGCGGCAGGAAGACCCACACCAGCCCGTAGAAGACCGCGAAGGAGGCGGTGGACCCCTTGCCCAGAACGTCCGCGCCGGCGTGCCTGGCCAGCGCGTTGCCCAGCGTGCCCACACCGAGGGCGCAGGCGGTGGCCAGCAGCAGCCAGCCGTACGGGATCTCGGGGCGGCGCAGCGTGATCAGCCAGCCGAGCACGGGGGTGAGCAGGCCGATCAGCACGTAGAGCCACTGGCCGGCCCCGGTGCCGTCCATCAAGGAGCCGATGATCAGGCTCGCCCCGGACAGCGCCGCCAGGGCGCTCGCGAACGCTCTCATGGGTGTCCATCCTGCTCAGAGGGCATGCGCCACGTCTATGCGGTTGACCGCATACCGGTGTGCGGTCAACTTGGTGGGTACGGCGGGCCCGCGTCACCAGAGTGGAGACATGGTCCCTCGAATGACATCGAAGTCCCTGCTGGCCCTGGCCGTCGCCGCGACTCTGCTAGTCGGCTCCGGCGTCGCGACCGCCGCCAGTGCCACGGCCGGCCCGTCGCCCACGCCCACGGATTCGCCCGGCGCGGAGATCCCCGCGACGCCCGCCGGGCAGCAGTTGCGCTGGGTGCTCGACGCCGTCGGGCGCGCGCCGGTCCCGGAGAGCGAGATCAAGGAGCACATCGCCCCCTCCCTCCTCAGCCAGGTGCCGCCGGCCGAGATGAACGCGCTCCTGGTGCAGCTGAAAGGCCTGACGCTGAGCAGCGTCGACGGATCGGGCCCGAACTCGATCAGGGCCGTCGGCGTCGTGTCGGGCCAGAAGTTCGACGTCACGCTGGCCATCGACGGCACCGGCAAGATCGCCACCCTGGGCTTCGCGCCGATCCTGCCCCTGCCTCCCGAGCCCAAGACGTGGAAGGAGCTGGACGAGCGCCTCGCCAAGGCGGCGCCCCAGCACGGCTTCCTGGCGGCGGAGATCAAGGGGAATCGGATCCGCCCGATCCACGCGATCGACCGGAACACCGACCGGCCGCTGGGCTCGATGTTCAAGTTGTACATTCTCGGCACGATCGCCGAGCAGATCCGCCAGGGCAAGCTCTCCTGGAACACGAAGCTCACGATCACGCCGGAGCTGAAGAGCCTGCCCAGCGGCGAGCTGCAGGACCGTCCCGACGGCAGCAAGGTCAGCGTCTTCGAGGCGGCCAAGCTGATGATCTCCATCAGCGACAACACCGGCACCGACATGCTCCTGCACAAGGCGGGCAAGAAGGCCGTCGAGAAGACGATGCGGGCCTGGGGCGCCCGGGACAAGCGGAACTTCCCGGTCCTCAGCACCCGGGAATTGTTCACGCTCAAGGGCGCCGACTATCCCAAGCACGCCAAGGCCTACCTCGCGCTCGGCACGCCGGCCAAGCGCGCCTACCTGCGCGCCACGATCGGCAAGCTGCCGCTCACCTCGATCACGCCCTGGCTGAAGCCCCGCGAGCTCCACACCATCGAATGGTTCGCCTCGCCGGCCGACGTCGCCCGCGCCCACGCCGAGCTGCGCGGGATCAGCGATCCGAAGGTCGGCGAGGTGATGTCGGCCAACCCCGGCGGCCTGGCGCAGGGTGCCTGGTTCAAGGGCGGCTCGGAGCCCGGCCTGAGCGACGTCGGCTACTCCTACCGGGCGCCGAACGGGAAGGTCTACTTCATCACCGCGATGGGGACCAACCCGGCCGCGCCGTTCCCGTCCAGCGCCGAAACCGAGTTCGTGGTGCTCGCGAGGGGCGCGGTCAAGCTGGCGAAGTGATCGCGAGATCCAGGAAGAGGGCGGCCGACCAGCCGAAGCCGGTGGTCGCCCGCTTCGCCTTCCTGCCCGTCTCCGGGTTCCAGTACTCGTAGAGGCCGCCGCCGTCGCGGACCATCGCCAGCGTCCTGGCCACCAGGGCGTCGGCGGCCTCGGCGTACCCGGAACGGCGCAGCCCGTCGGCGAGCAGGTAGTTGACGTTCAGCCAGACCGGTCCGCGCCACATGGCGTCGGGGTCGTGGCGGGGGTCGTCGAAGGCCACGGTGGGCACCGGGCGCTCGGCCCAGAAGGACGGCGAGCGGAGGTCGGCCACCAGACGGTCGGCGACCTCCTTGGGCAGCCGGCCCGTGAACAGCGGCATCAGGTCCAGCGGGGTCCTGACCTCGGCCACGACCTCGCCGACCAGGGTGCGGAAGCGGGCGCCCGTCCAGCGCCGCTCGACCATGAGGTCGGTGAGCGCCTGTGCCCTGGCCCGCCAGTCCGCGGCCTCGGGGCGGCCGAGCTCGGTGGCGATGTCGGCCAGCCGGTCGTACTGCAGGGCCAGGTAGGAGTTGAGGTCCGGGGGCTCGGCGCGGGGGCCGTGGTCCCAGATCGGGCTGTCGTCCAGGCCGGAGGAGTACGGGTGCAGGTACTCGGCCAGGCCGTCGCCGTCCGGGTCGGAGCGCTCGAACCACCACTCCTGCGAGCGGACCAGCTTCGGGTAGACCTCTTCCAGGAAGCCGCGGTCGGGGGCGGCTTCGTGGATCTTCCACACGGCCCACGCGGTCAGCGGGGGCTTGGTGACCGGCACGACCTCCCTGAGCGGCTCGCCGCCGACGTGCTCGGCCAGGCGGGCCAGGTCGGAGCGGGGCAGGTCGGTGGTCTCGGCCAGCGATCCGTGGTCGTGCACGACGTCGGGGATCAGCCCGTCCTCGCGCTGGTTGTCCAGCAGGATGCGGATCTGCTCGCGGGCCAGCTCCGGGTCGGCGTGCCGCAGGGCGATGGCGTGGAAGTAGGAGTCCCAGTTCCACAGGCCGACGTAGCCGTACTTGGAGGGCACGAGCGACTCGCGGCCCCTGATGTCGATCAGGTTGACCGCGAGCGTCCACCAGGCCATCTGGGCGCGCTCACGCAGATCCTCGCGGACGGCGGGCAGCTTGGCGAACCACGCCGCCCACCTGGCGGCCGCCTTCTCCAGGACGTCCTCGTGGACGCCCTCGCCGACGAGGGTGAACGTCCCTTCCACGGCCGCCTCGCCCTGGTCCCAGACCGCGCGGGCGCCGGTCCCGGCGAGGACGAGGGTGTCCGGGCCGGCGAAGGCCAGGCTCACGCCGTCCTCGAAGTCGATCCGGTCGGGGAGCGCCTGCCGTACCCGCAGCTCGTGGTCGCCGCGGAAGAGGCGCAGGCCCGTCAGGACGGTCGTCTCACTGAGGCGGGTCTCGTACTGGGCGCGGGCGATCCACAGGGATCCGTCGTCGGCGGCCATCACCAGCAGGCGGGAACCGCGGTCGGTGAAGGGGCGCTCGCGCAGGTCGAGGGTGAACAAGGTCAGCGTCCTCCGAGGCCGGATGCGGCCATCGAGTTGATGATCTTCCGCTGGCCGATCAGGAAGGCGATCAGCGTGGGCACGACCGCGATCGAGGAGGCGGCCAGGATGAGGCCGTAGTCGATCGCGCCGAACTGCTTGGCGTAGGTGGCCAGGAGCAGCGGCACCGTGAACAGCTCTGGCGTGTTGAGGAAGATCAGCGGGAAGAAGTAGGAGTTCCAGGCGGCGAGGAAGGCGATGATGCCCATGGCGCCGAGGCCCGGCTTGATGTTGGGCAGGACCACGCGCCAGAAGATGGTCCAGCGGTTGGCGCCGTCGATCCTGGCCGCCTCCTCCAGTTCCATGGGCACCGCCCGGATGAACTGGCGCAGCAGGAAGACGGCGAACGGGTTGACGATCGTGGGCACGATCAGCGCCAGGTGCGAGTCGACCCAGCCGACCTTGGCCAGCATGAGGTACAGCGCGGTGATCGTCACCTGCGGCGGCACCATCTGCGTGGCCAGGAAGAGCACGAACAGCGCGCCAGAGCCCCTGAACTTGATCCGCGCGAAGGCGTAGGCGGCCATCGCCGAGGTCAGCAGCGTGAGCGCGACGTTGATGACGGCGATGTAGAAGCTGTTCCAGTACGCGGGAAGGATCGTGCTCTCGCCGAGCACCTCGCCGTAGTTCTGCGGCTGCCACGGGCTGGGCAGCCAGTCGGTCGGGTTGTTGAGCATCTGGTGCGTGCCCTTGAAGGATGTCAGCAGCATCCAGACGAAGGGGAACAGCATCAGGAGCCCGCCGACGGTCAGCGAGACGTGCAGGGCGACCTGCCTGGTTCGCATGGCGGATCCCTTAGGAGTCGTAGTGGACGAAGCGCTTCTGCGCCATGAACTGGACCAGCGTGACGATCAGCGTCAGCACCAGCAGCAGGACGCCCGCGGCGCTGCTCATGCCGAACTCGAACTTCTTGAAGCCGAGGTCGAAGAGGTGGTAGACGATCGTCTGCGCGCCCTCGTTGTCCTTCGGGTCGACCAGCACGTAGATCAGGTCGAAGGCCTGCAGGGAGCTGATGACGGCGACCACGGTGGAGAAGAAGATCGTCGGTGACAGCAGCGGCAGCGTGACCCGGCGGAACGTCTGGAAGGCCGTCGCGCCGTCGATCCTGGACGCCTCGAAGATCGCCGGCGGGATCGTCTGCAGCCCGGCCATGAAGATGACCACGTTGAGCCCGAGCGAGGACCAGATGGTCACGGCCGCGATCGAGACGATCACCCAGGCGGGGCTGCCCAGCCAGTCGGGGCCCGTGATGCCGAACAGGTTCTGCAGCGTGGTGTTCAGCACGCCGTTCTCGTCGTTGGCCAGGATGACCTGCCAGATCAGCGCGACCGCGACCGAACTGGTGACGACGGGCATGAAGTACAGCACGCGGTAGACGTTGCTGCCCTTGAGGTTGTTGAGCCCCACCGCGACCAGCACGGCCAGGGTCAGGCCCACGGGCACGGTGATCAGCGCGATCGCGACCGTGTTCCAGACGGCCCTGCCGAAGTCCGGGCTGCTCAGCTGGGCGGCGAAGTTGTCGAAGCCGACCCACTCCGTGGCGCCGAGACCGTCCCACTTCATGAACGCCAGGACCACGGCGAACAGCAGCGGCACGATGAGGAACAACACCAGGCCGAGCACCTGCGGCGCGAGGAAGAAGGCGGCCCACAGGCCGTCCCGGTTCCGGACCTTCTTGGCGGAGGTCCGGGCCGGGGCGGCCGTGGGGCGGGTGAGCGTCGCCACTAGCCGAGCTTGCCTTCGACGAGCTTCTGCAGCTCGGTCATGCCCTGCTCGACGGGGACCTTGCCCTGCCAGACCTTCAGCAGGTGGTCGTTGATGTCCTTGGTCAGGCCCGGCACGGCGACCTCCTCCGGGTAGTTGGCGAAGCCGTTGTCACGCACGTCGATCAGGGTCTGCGCGTGCTCGGGGTAGCCGTCCAGGACGACCGACTCAGCGCCCTTGACCGACGGCACGGCGCCGCCGCCCTTCATGCGGGTGATCTGGCCTTCCTTGCTGACGAAGTTCGTGAAGAACTGGAAGGCCTCCTTCGCGTGCGGAGTGTCCTTGTTGATCGCCAGGTAGGAGGCGGCCACGGCGCCCGACATCGGCTTCCCGTCCGGGGAGGGGAAGGGGACGATGTCGTAGTTGGCCTTGTCGCCGCCCTTCTTGAGGATGTCGATCACCCAGCGGCCGCCGGCGTAGAAACCGGCCTTGTGCTTGAGGAACTGCGTGTTGCCGCCGTTGCTGGCCGGGAGCAGGTCGATCGAGACGAACGTCTTGTCCTGGTAGCCCTTGGCCAGCGTCTGCAGCGCCTCGCGGGACTTGGGGTCGGTGGTCGCGGTGAACTTGCCGCCGTCCCACGCCTTGCCGCCGAAGCCGTGGATCATGCTGTACGTGGAGCCGTACCAGTTCCAGAACAGGGAACCGGACTTGCCGGCCTTGACCAGTTTCTGGCCCATCTCCAGGTACTTGGGCATCGTCCACTGGCCGGCGGCGTACAGCTCGGCCGGGTTCTCGGTGATGCTGGCGTCCTTGAGGGCCTGCTTGTCGAACCAGAGGACCTCGGGGTTGACGTCGTTCGGGACGCCGTAGATCTGGCCGTCCTTCTTGGCGCCGCCGTACACGCCGTCGAAGAAGTCCTCGGGCTTGCTCTTGGAGTCGGCGCCGGCGAGCTTGTCGTTGAGCGGGGTCAGGACACCGGCCTGGACGAACTTGCCGATGTTGTCGTCGCCCACGAAGAACACGTCGGGCGCGGTCTTGCTGGTCAGCTGGGTGAGGAGCTTGGGGTGGTAGTCGTCGTACTTGGCCACCGGCTCAAGCTTGAGCTTGATGTTGGGGTTCTTGCTCTCGAACTCCTTGATCAGGGGCTCGTAGAGCTTCATGTCCTCCGCCGACCCCCAGGCCGACCAGCGAATGGTCACCGGGCCGCCGGCGGCGTCCTTGCCGCCGGAGCCGGGGACGCCCGGTGCGCCGCCGCCGCCACTGCATGCCGTGGCAGCGATCGCGAGGATGCCGATGACGGCCGCCGCACGCTTCATGTCTTACTCCTGAGGGGTGTTACGCGAGCCCGCCGCCGTCGACGACGAGCGCTGATCCGGTGATGTAACTGGCGGCGTCACTCGCCAGGAAGAGCACGGCCTGAGCGATCTCCTCGGGGGTGCCCGAGCGACCCATCGGCCGGTCGGCGGCGTCCTTCTCGAACGCCGCCCAGTCCTCGTTGAGCTGCTTGGCCTCGTCGCGCAGCATCGGGGTGTTGGTGTCGCCGGGATTGACGGAGTTGACGCGGATCCCGGCCTTGGCGTGGTCGATCGCCAGCGCCCTGGTCATGTTGACCACGGCCGCCTTGGAGGCGCAGTAGGAGATCGCGTTGCCGCCGCCCTTGAGGCCCCAGCCAGAACCGGTGTTGACGATCGAGCCGCCTTCGGTCATGGCCGGGATGGCGTACTTGCTCATGAGGAACACCGAGCGCACGTTGACCGCCATGACCCGGTCCCACTCCTCGACGTCGAGGTCGAGCGCGGTGGTGCGGCGGATGATGCCGGCGTTGTTGAACAGCACGTGCAGGCCGCCGTAGGTCTCGACCGCCGTGCGGACGATCAGCTCGCAGTCCTTCGGCTGCGACACGTCGGCCGGTACGGCGGTGCCGCCGACCTCCTCGGCCACGGCCCGCGCCCCCGCGGCGTCGACGTCGGCCACGACGACCTTCGCGCCCTCCTTGGCGAACAGGATCGCGGTCGCGCGGCCGATGCCCGAGGCACCGCCGGTGACGATCGCTACCTTGCCGTCGAGCGTGCTCATATCTGGAACTCCTCACTTGCCGGACAGATCCGGTAGATCGTGCTTTCGCGGTAACCGGTGATCACCCGGACGTGCCCGCTGAGCTTGCTGTCTGTCTCGTCGTCGCCGGTGTCGGCCAGCAGCGGCCGGCCGTTGAGCGCGGCCAGCTTCTGCTGGGTGGCCAGCACGAACAGCTCCCCTCCGCCGTCCCTGACCGCGTCGAGCACCCGGGGCGAGACCTGCTGGTTGCCGCGGCCGAGCACGAAGCCCTGCCCGCCGATCACCGACAGGACCAGCGCCGACCGCTCGCCGTTCACCAGCTCGAACAACTCGGGCTCCGAGACGTCCGCACCGACCACGACACCACCGACGCCGCCGAATCCCGAGCCGCCACGCTCGACCACGTCCACGCCCAGCAGCGTCGTGGCCAGCCCCAGCTCCCTGCCCACGGCCAGCGTGGTCGCGCCGGGGCCCAGGACGTAGCGGACGCCGGGGCGCATCGTGGCCGCGACCTCGCGGGCGATGCCCTCGACGGTCCCCTCGGCCGTCGCGGACGAGCCCGCCTTCCTGCCCGACAGCGCCGCACGGGCCGCGGGGACCCTGAGCGAGCCGTACAGGCGGGGACTGACCGCGCCGCGGCGGTAGAGCTCCTCGTCGAGATCCACCACCTCGGCCTCGGCCGTCGTGCCGTCGAACCCGGCGGCCACGAACCCGGCCGTGGCCGGGCTGAGGGCGAAGCAGCCCGAGTAGACCTTGACACCCGCCGGGATCCCGAGAACCGGAGGGGCCGCCTCACCCAGCTCCCGGACGGCGTCCAGGACGTCGCGCGCGGTGCCGTCGCCGCCGGCGAACAGCAGCAGGTCGACATCGGCCAGCGCGACCAGCGCGGCCACCGCCGCCCTGGTGTCCGCCGCCGTCGTCAGCCCCACCCCGCCGGCGATCCTGCCGGGCTCCGGGTGGCGGGGGGCCGGTGGCCGTACCAGCTCGTGGGCGCCTTCGACGCCCATCGGGCCGGGGACGGTGGCGATCCGGACGCCGGGACGGCGGGCGAGCAGCGTGCGGACGGCCTGCGCCGCCCGCTCCCCCGCCCGCGGCCGGGCACCCCTGGCCAGGGCCTCGCGCTGGACGTCCGTCCCGTCGCTGCCCTTGAGCCCGGCCGAGCCGCCGAGCCCGGCCACCGGATTGACCACCAACCCCACAGTGAACATGGCTCAGTCCTGACCCTGCAGGTGCTTGCGGACGTAGGCGCGCCAGGTGGGCGCCCACTGCTTCGGGTCGTCGAGCGACGTCATGTCGATCTTGTGGATCGTCTGGTTGTACGGCGCGCCCTTGACGAACTCCGGATCCCGGCGCGCCTCGTCGGCGACGTGGGCCAGGATCGCGGCGTACTCGTCGAGGTCCTCCTTGGCGTAGGACTCGGTGGGCTCCAGCGTGAAGGGCTCGGGCACCAGGTAGGGGTGGTGCGAGGTCCAGTAGTGGACGCCGAAGTCCGCGGCGCGGGTGCCGATCTCCTCCGAGTGCACGCCGGTCTCCTCCGACAGCTGCTGCCAGGAGTAGCGGGCCTGCTCGACGTGGCGGCTGTTCCATGGGACGGAGGCGCCGGGAATCTGGAGGATCTTGTGCATGAGGTAGTTGTTGTTGAGCACCGCGGTCTCGGCGACCTGACGGAGCCCTTCCGCGCCCAGCGACATGATCCATGCGTAGGCCCGGACGACGTTCGGGGTGACGCCGAGGAACGGGCGGATCTTGCCAACGGACTTTTCCGGATATTTCAGCACAAAACGCTCAGTACCGTCGAATCCAGTACCGTCGAATTCCACCCGATCGACGGTCGGCTCGGGCAGGAACGGCTCCAGCGCCGGCGAGACGCCACAGGCGCCCGCCGCAGGACCGCCGCAGGAGTGCGGGGTCGAGAACGTCTTGTGCAGGTTGAAGTGGCACAGGTCGAAACCGACGTCGCGCGCCCGCGTGATGCCCAGGATGCCGTTGGCGTTGGCCTGGTCGTAGCAGGCCAGGCCGCCCACCGAGTGCACCAGGTCCACGAACTCCTTGATGCGCGAGTTGAAGACGCCCGTGTCCTCGGGGTTGGTGATCATCAGCGCGGCGGTACGCGGGCCGATGGCCGCCTTCAGCGCCTCGATGTCCGGCAGGCCCTCGGCGTCCGGCATCAGCGTGATGACCTCGTACCCGGCGGTCTTGGCGCAGGCCGCGTTGGACGGGTGCGAGAACATCGTGGTGATGACCTGGTCGCGGCCCTCACCGCCGTTGGCGGCGTGGTAGGCGCGGATCATCGCGATGTTGGCGTAGATCGCCGCCGACCCCGAGCCCGGCTGCAGCGAGACCCGGGACATCCCCGAGATCTCCGCCAGCATCCGCTCCATGCGCCAGTAGATCTCCAGCACGCCCTGCACGGTGTCCTCGTGCTGGTGCGGGTGGAGCGGATTGGTCGCCTTGGCGAACAGGTCGTTGACCTTGGGGCTGTACTTCATCGTGCAGGTGCCCTGGCCGACGTCGATGTTGAGGTCGAAGCCCAGGTTCTCCTGCGACAGCCGCAGGTAGTGCCGCAGCACGTGCAGCTGCGACATCTCGGGCAGCTTCGGCGCGTGCTCCCGGCGCACCGACGCGGGCAGTTCCACCGCGGGCCCCTCGGCCTTGGGCACGGCGATGCCGCGCCGTCCCGGGTGCGAGAGCTCGAAGATGATCGGCTCGTCCCACCGGGCCTGGTGGAAGCGGCGCAGCGGCGGCTTCGGCGCCACCGGCAGCTCGGCGAACGACTCTCCGTGACCGCTCATGCGCCCAGAACCTCCTTGACGGCCGCTGCGAGCCGGTCGATGTCGTCGGTGGAGTGGCACTCGGTCACGCACACGAGCACCGTGCGGTCGTCGAGGGCGACGCCGCCGAAGATCCCCTTGTCGCGCAGCCCGTCCAGGAGCGCGCCGGACGAGGGCACCTCGATCGCGAACTCGCGGAAGTGCACGGCGTCCTTGTGCCGCACGGTGACGTGCCGGCCCAGGGCGTCCATGGCGTAGCGGGTACGCGACAGGATCGTCTCCCCGACCTCCTTCATTCCCTCCGGGCCCATGAGCGCCAGGTAGACACCGGCCGTGATGCCCCACAGGGCGGCGGCCGTACCCACCCATTCCTTGCCCTCTTCGCGGTGGGCGAAGGAGGTGCGGTCGTAGTAGACGTCGCCGAAGCCGTACTCGCCGGGGACCTTCGTCGGCGCGATGCCGAACAGGCGCGAGGGGAACTCCGCGACCAGCGGCTCGTGGTCCTGGGTGGCGATGTAGCCGGCGTGGCCGCCGCCGTAGCCCGGGTGCATGCCGAGCGGCTGGATGTCGCCGCAGGCGATGTCGGCGCCGTAGGCGGCCGGGGGCGCGAGGACGCCGAGGGAGATCGGGTCGGCGCTGACGACGAGCAGCGCGCCGTTGGCGTGCGCCAGGTCGGCCAGCTCCTTGCCCCGGGTCTCGACCACGCCGTAGACGTTGGGGGTCTCCAGGTAGATCGCGCCGAAGGTGTCGTCGATCGCGACCTCGCCGATCTCGCCGTTGGCGGCGACCGGGGCGAAGACCATCTCGATGTCGTGGGCGAGGAAGTCACGCAGCTTGCTCAGCTTTTCGGCGGCGATGGCGCCGCTGAGCAGGACCTTGGGCCGGCCGGTGTAGCGGCAGGCCATGCGGATGGCGGTGCCGGACGCCTGGTAGCCGTCGTAGGTGGGGACGTTGACCACGTCCATCTCGAGCAGCTCGCCCATCATGCTCACGTACTCGAACAAGGCCTGGAAACGCCCGTGGTCCTCGTACGGCTCGCCGGCGTAGGCGGTGAGGAACTCACTGCGGGAGTTGACCTCGTCGCAGACCGCCGGGACGTAGTGCGCGTAGCTGCCGTGCCCGAGGAAGCTCAGTCCGGCCACGTTCTTGGCGAACAGGCCCTCCATGTGGCGCACGAGATCCTGCTCGGCCACCAGCGGCGCGGGCAGGTCGAGCGGGCGGTTCAGCCGGAGCTCGGCCGGAATGTCGGCATAGAACTCCTCGACGCTCCGCGCGCCGACGGCGGCCAGCATCTCGGCCCTGACACCAGGCTCGGTGTTCGGGATATACGGGTGTGTCAACGGATCTCCTTCAACACGATGGCGTCTCGGGGGGCGAGCTCGATCTCGCCGTCGAGGGTGGTCTGGGTGAGCAGGTCCTCGCCGCGGTGCGGGAGCGCGACCCGCCGGGTCTCGGCGGTGTGGTTGAGCAGGAAGAGGTACGCGCCCCTCCGCACGGCCTCCACCCCCTCGGGAAGCTCGATGCCACGGACGCCCGCGCGGGCGAGCACGTCGTCGAGAACCGGCGTCACGTCGTCGAGAAGGCAGCTCAGGTAGGTGGCCCGGCCCTTGCGGGTGATCGCGGGCCGCCCGTCGAGGTCGCCGCCCCGGTAGCGGGCCAGCACCTCGGCGTCGATCGGCCGCAGCCACTCCGCCCACGTGTGCGCGCTGCCGCCCTCCACGGGCTGGCGGACGCCGTCGGGCAGCGGCCACCACTCGTCCACGGCCACGCCGAGCAGTTCGCGCAGCGGTCCCGGCGCGCCACCGTCGTGCACCTGGTCGTTGGCGTCGACCACGCCGCTGAACGGCCCCACGACCAGCTCTCCCCGGTACGCCGCGAGCTCGTCACCGGCGAGGTAGAGGTTGGGGGCGATCACCAGCTTGTAGCCGGACAGGTCCCGGCCGGGCGGCGTCAGGTCCACGGCGATGCCGCGCGCGTGCAGCGGCGCGTACCAGGCCAGCAGGAGGTCCTTGAGCTTGAGCCGGTTGGACGGCATCGACTCGGGCGCCTCCAGGCCCCACCAGCTGTCCCAGTCGAGGACCAGGGCGACCTCGGCCTCGCTGTGGGAGCCGGCGACCTCGCCGAGCCTGCGCAGGTCCGCGCCCAGGCGCAGGGTGTCCTGCCAGCCGCGGGTGGCGGTGCCGCCGTGCGGGAGCATCGCGGAGTGGAACTTCTCCGGGCCGTACTTGGCCTGGCGCCACTGGAAGAACATGACGCCGTCGGAGCCGTGGGCCAGCGCCTGCAGGCTGTGCAGGCGCATCATGCCGGGCGGCTTGGGCGCGTTGACCTCGCGCCACGACACGGCGCTCGGGGCCGACTCCAGCAGCAGCCACGGCTGCCGCTTCAGCGAGCGCATGAGGTCGTAGCTGAGGGCCACGGCCACGTGCGAGCGCGGGTCGGCGGGGTCGGGGTAGGCGTCGTCGCTGACGAGGTCCTCGGCGGCGGCCCACTTCCAGTAGTCCAGGCCGTGCAGGATGCTCATGAAGTTCGTGGTGACCTTGACCTCGGGGGTCACCCGGCGCAGCACGGCCTTCTCGGCCTCGAAGAGCTCCAGCAGGGCGTCGCTGCAGAAGCGGCGCCAGTCGAGGAGCTGCGCGGGGTTGACCGGGCCGGGGGCGGTGCGGGGCGGCTCGACCTGGGCCAGGTCGGTGTAGTGCTGGCCCCAGCAGGAGGTGCCCCAGGCGGCGTTGAGCCCGTCGGCGTCCTTGTAGCGCTCGGCCAGCCAGCGGCGGAAGTGCCGGGCCGACTCCTCGCAGAAACATTCGAGGGTGTGGTCGGCGTACTCGTTGCCGATGTGCCACATGGCCAGGGCCGGGTGGTCCTTGTAGCGCTCGGCCATCGCCTCGGCCAGCCGTACGACGTGGTCCTTGAAGACCGGAGAGCTGGGGCAGTAGCCCTGCCGGGAGCCGAACTCCAGGCGCACGCCGTCGGCGCTCACCGGCATCACCGAGGGGTGCTCGCGCACCAGCCACGGCGGCGGGGTGGCGGTCGCGGTGGCCAGGTCGGCGGCGATCCCGTGCTCGTGCAGGAGGTCGAGGACGCGGTCGAGCCAGCCGAAGTCGTACTCGCCCCGCCTCGGCTCCAGCCGCGACCACGAGAACACGGCGACGGTGGCCATGTTCACGCCGGCCTCGGCCATCAGACTCATGTCCTCGGCCCAGACCTCCTCGGGCCACTGCTCGGGGTTGTAGTCCCCGCCGAACAGCAACCCCGGCACCCGGGTCAGCCCCACTCTTACTCCTCTTGTGCTGTGTACTATTTTGTACACAGAATTCATAGTGCAGTATTTTGCATCACGTCAAGCGCTACGCTGAACAGGGAAGATCACACCGAAGGAGTGCCATGCCGATCGAGCGGCGACCACTGCGCGAGCAGATCAGGGACGAGCTCTTGAGAAGGCTCGATCGCGGCGACTTTTCCGCGGGCACGGACATCAACGAGGCGGCGCTGGCGGGCGAGCTCGGCGTCAGCCGTACTCCCCTGCGTGAGGCGCTCATCACACTCGCGGGCGAGGGCGTGCTGGAGAGCTCCCAGGGCAGGGGCTTCCGGTTCGCGCCGGTGAGCAAGAGGGAGTTCAGGGAGCTGTGCGAGATCGTCGCCGCCCTGGAGTCACTCGCACTGGAGACCTCCGACCCCGGCTACCTGCGCAAGATCGCCCCTGAGCTGCTACGGCTGGCGCGCGACTTCCCCGACCCGGTCGCCGAGCAGCAGATCATAGAACGGCACGACGACGAGTGGCACGACCTGCTGCTGAGCGGCTGCCAGAACGAGCGGCTGCTCGACCTGATCACCAGCGTCAAGGCCGGCATGCGGCGCTACGCCCACCTGATCGCCGGCGACGACGCCCCCCTGGAACGCGAGGCGGCCGAGCACTGCGAGGTGGCCGAACTGCTCATGGCCGGGCACCTCGACAAGGCGACGGAGGCGCTGCGCGACAACTGGGTGAACGGGATGGAACGCATGATGTCCCGCATCCCCTCCGCTTAGGCTTGGAATAGTTGAAAGATAAACTGGGTTAGGCCCTGCAGACACCGCAGGAAGGAGCCCGACATGCCCGCCGTAACCGTCGAGAACCCGCTCACCCTCCCGCGCATCCCGGCCCACACCGGTCCGCAGCGCAAGGTGCTGGCGGTCGAGACCGCGCCCACCGGCTTCGAGGGCGAGGGCTTCCCCGTACGCAAGGCGCTGGCCGCCATCAAGCCGCAGTACCTCGACCCGTTCGTCATGATGGACCAGATGGGCGAGGTCGACTACGCCGCCGGCGAGCCCAAGGGCACCCCGTGGCACCCGCACCGCGGCTTCGAGACCGTCACGTACATGATCGACGGAGTCATCGACCACCTCGACTCCAACGGCGGCGGCGGCACGATCACCAACGGCGACACCCAATGGATGACGGCCGGCGCCGGCATCCTGCACAAGGAGGCGCCGCCGGAGTGGCTCGTCCAGAAGGGCGGCCTGTTCCACGGCATCCAGCTCTGGGTCAACCTCCCCGGGTCCAAGAAGATGATCGCCCCCCGCTACCAGGACATCGGCAGCTCCAGCGTCGTCCTGCTCAGCAGCGACGACGGCGGCGCGCTGGTGCGCCTGATCGCCGGCGACCTGGGCGGGCACGCCGGGCCCGGCTCCACCCAGACGCCCATCACGCTGCTGCACGCCTCGCTCAGCCCCGGCGCGCGCCTGACGCTGCCGTGGCGCAAGGACTTCAACGCGCTCGCGTACGCGCTGTCCGGGAACGGCAGCGCCGGTATGGAGAAGACGGCGTTCGGCAGCGGGCAGCTGGCGGTGTTCGAGGGGTTCGGCAACCGGCCCGGACTGGCCACCTCGGGTGAGGCGATCACGCTCACCGCGGCGCCGCGTTCGGCGCTGGAGGTGATCGTCCTGGGCGGCGAGCCCATCGGGGAGCCGGTGGCGCACTACGGTCCGTTCGTCATGAACACGCGGGCCGAGCTGGTTCAGGCCTTCGAGGACTACCAGGCGGGCAAGCTGGGCGTCATCCCGGCCGAACACGCCTGACCCCGACCGGCTTCGACGGGCCCGCGTCGCGCGGGCCCGTTTCGCTGTCCCAGGACCGGTTCGCGTTTCGTGCTAGCTGGTGTGCTTTTGTGACTCTGCTGCCGCCCAGGCGAAGACGCTTCTGGCCATCAGCGACTGTTCGCCCGCCGCCCTGGCCGCGAAGACCTCGGCCCGGACCCGGTGCACGCCCGGGTCGCCGGGGGCGGCCAGTGCGGCCATCTCGGCCAGGTGCCCGGCCAGGCGCTCGTCACCCTCGCCCAGAGCCTTCAGCGCGGCGTCGGCCAGCACCGAGGCGCCGCCGGCCAGCCCGGCGACCGCCGCGGCCACGGCGGCGTCCGGGGCGGGCTTCAGGGTGGCGGGGTTGCCGTCGTACCAGCCGCCGTACAGCCGCCAGAGGTTCCTGACCACGAACTCGGGCTCGTCGTAGCGGGCACGCAGGTACGGCCGGTCGGCCAGGTGCGCCGGCGGGCGTACCGTGTGCATGATCTCGTCCAGGCGGGCGCCGGCGTTGAGGAGGCCGAGCGCCTGGGTGACCAGGGACTCCAGCCATTCCGCCGTCTCCAGCAGCGCCGTGCGGATGCGGTCGCGGCCGAAGACGGGCGCGCCGTGGCTGGGGAGCATGGTCTCGGCGTCCAGGGCGGCCATGCGGCGCAGGGCGTGGACCCACTCGCGTGGGTAGCGCTGGACCTTCTGCGGATTGCCGCAGTTCGGGGTGACCCAGATGAACAGGTCGCCGGGCAGCAGGAGCTTGTGTTCCGGGACGTAGCAGACGCTCGCGTCGTCGGTCTCGCCCTTCGCGTGGAAGAGGTCGAAGGTGAGGCCGCCGCGCCGTACCGTCAGGGAGTCGTCGAAGGTGACGTCGGGGTGACGGTAGTCCGTGGGCCAGCGCAGGTTCGGGGCTTGGAACTGGCGCTGGTTGATGATCGCGTTGTAGCCGTTCGTCAGCACGTAGCGGTGGAAACGGGCTACAACTGCCTTGTGGGCGTAGATCGTCGCGCGGGGTCCGGACTCCTCGAAGGGCGCGGTGCCGAAAACGTGGTCGATGTGGCCATGCGAGTAGAATGCCGTGGTCAGCGGGGCCTTCGACCAGGCGCGTACGTCGGTGTGGAGCTGCGCGGCCGAGAAGGGGCTGCTGGTGTCGAAGAGGACCAGTTCGCCCTCGGTCTCGAAGGTGATCACGTTGCCGAAGCCCGGCCACCACCCGAGCCCGTCCGCGATCGGCTGGACGCCCTTGCCGTCCATGCCCGTGTCCACGATGCTGTCGTCCGACTCACCGTTCCAGATACGGTCCGCGTACTCCTCAATCATGGGCACCACCTTGTTCTAGAACACGATTCTAGACAAGGGGTCACGGAAGCGCCTCACAAGGTCACGGGTCGATTGCGCCCTCTTGACGGGAGTCACCGGACATTCGTACGTTCGGCAAAACGTTTAGGAAACTTTCCTAATTGATCCCCTTCAGGAGAGATCCGTATGTCCCACCCGGGAGAGATCACACGGCGCCAGCTGCTGCGCCGGATCGGCCTGACCGCGTTCGTCGCCGGCCCCGGGGTGGGCCTGCTCTCAGCCTGCGCCACCGGCGGCACCGCGGCTCCCTCCGCCTCCGCCCCCGCCCCTGCCTCCAGCGCCGGCTCCGACCCGAAGAACCCCTTCGGCGTCGACGCCAAGAAGGGCCTTGAGGTCGTCATCTTCACCGGCGGCTTCAAGGACGACTACGCCAAGCTCGTCCACGAGGCGATGTACACCAAGTCCTTCGCCGGCGTCTCCATCAAGCACACCGGCACCCAGAACGTCGGCACCATGCTGCGCCCGCGCTTCCTGGCCGGCGACGCGCCCGACGTCGTCAACAACTCCGGCCCCGAGGCCATGGACGTGGCCGCGCTGGCCGCCGAGGGCCACGTCGCCGACCTGGGCCCGCTCTGGGACGCCCCGGCGCTCGACGACCCGGGCAAGAAGGTCCGCGACACCGTCACCCCGGCCGCGCTCGAGGAGGGCAAGCTCAACGGCAAGGACATGACGCTCAACTACGTCGTGTCCCACCGCGGGCTCTGGTACAACAGCAAGCTCTTCGAGAAGGAGGGCTGGACGCTCCCGCAGACCCTCGACGAGTTCAAGGCGCTGGGCGACAAGGCCAAGGCCAAGGGCATGCACCTGTTCGCCTACCCGGGCCAGAAGGGCCCGTACTACATGCTGTGGAACATGCTCTACCAGGCCGCGAAGATCGGCGGCAACCAGGCCATCATCGACATCGACAACCTGGTGGACAACGCCTGGAAGTCGGAGGCGTTCAAGGCGTCCGTGACCGCCTGGCACGAGATCTTCACGAAGTACAGCGACAAGTCCTACCTCGGCCTGGACCACACCCAGACCCAGATCAAGCACCTGCAGGACAAGTTCCTGTTCTACCCGACCGGCTCCTGGCTGGAAGGTGAGATGGCCAAGGACAAGCCGGACACCTTCGAGTACGCCCTCGCGCCGTTCCCCACCGTCACCGCCAACGACACGATGCCCTACGGCGCCATCCAGGTCGGCACCGGCGAGGTCTTCTTCGCCACCGCCAAGGGCAAGAACCCGCAGGGCGCGCTGGAGTACCTGCGCATCATGCTCTCCAAGGAGGGCGCGAAGGGCTTCGTCCAGCAGACCAAGAGCCTCACCATCGTGAACGGCTCCGCCGAGGGCGTCGACCTGCCCCCGGGCCTGGCCTCGGCCAACAAGGTCCAGACCGCCGCCGGTCAGAGCCTCATCACCTCGGCACGCTTCGAGGGCTGGTACAAGGAGCTGTTCGACTACGCCTGGGCGCAGCAGAACATCCTCATGGGCGGCCGGATGACCGTCGACGAGTTCCTGGACAAGGTCCAGAAGAAGGCCGACGACATCAAGGCCGACTCCTCCATCGCCAAGCAGACCAGGAACGCGTAACTCGATGGAGCGGCTTCGCAAGTACGGTTTCGTCCTGGGATTTCTCGCCGTCCCGGTGACGCTTTACGTAGTCTTCGTGATCAGTCCGTACATCCAGGCTTTTCAGCTCTCGCTGACGAGCTGGAACGGTTACCAGGCGAACCCCGCCTTCGTCGGGTTTGAGAACTTCACCAGGCTCTTCAACGACGAGGTCTTCTGGAACGCCCTGCGGACGCACGGGATCGTCCTGCTTGTGATGCCGCTCGTCGTGCTCGCCCTCGCGCTGGTCTTCGCCTTCCTGCTCAACCTGGGCGGCGGCTCGCGCGGGGCCGGCATGCGGGGCGTGTGGGGCTCGACCTTCTACAAGGTCGTGTTCTTCGCGCCCCAGGTCCTGGCCGTCGCCATCGTCGGCGTGCTCTGGAAGGCGATCTACCGCCCCGACGAGAGCGGCGTGATCAACGGCGCCGTCATGAAAATGGGCGGCGAGCCGATCGGCTGGATGAGCGACCCGAACCTGGCCCTCTGGTCGCTCATCGCGGTCATGGTCTGGCAGGCGGTCGGCTTCTACGTGGTGCTGTTCTCCGCGGGCATGTCGGCCATCCCGAAGGACTACTTCGAGGCCGCCTCCCTCGACGGGGCCGGCCGGTTCACCCTCTTCTTCCGCATCACGCTGCCACTGCTGCGTGACACGATCCAGGTCGGCTGGGTCTACCTGGGCATCGCCGCCTTCGACTGCTTCGCCCTGGTCCAGGTACTCACTCTGGACGCCGGCGGGCCCGACGGCGCCACCACCGTGCTCCCCGTGGAGATCTTCAAGACCGCCTTCTCCTACAGCAAGGTCGGATACGCCTCCGCGATGGGCGTGGCCCTGTTCTTCCTGACGGTCACCTTCGCGGTGCTGACCCTGCGCGTCACCCGGCGCGAGAAGATCGAGATGTGATGGATCCGAGGCGACACGCATCCATCCGTCATCGCTCGGCAAGAGGACTCTGACATGCGAAACAAGCCGAAGCCCAGCGCCCTGAGCGGCCTGTCGCACGTCGCGCTCGCCGTCTGGGCGCTGCTGATCATCCTTCCGCTCCTGTGGACGTTCCTGGCCGCGTTCAAGGACAACACCGAGATCTTCGGCGACGCGCTCCAGTTCCCCGGCGCGGCCCGCTGGGACAACTGGGCCCGGGCCTGGGAGAAGGCCCACGTCGGGCAGTACATGATCAACACGGTGATCGTCGTGTTCTTCAGCACGCTCGGTACGATGTTGTTCGGCTCGATGGCCGCGTACGTGCTGGCCCGCTACAAGTTCGTCGGCAGTAAGCTCATCTACCTGCTGTTCGTCTCCGGCATGGCCTTCCCGGTGTTCCTGGCGATCACCCCGCTGTTCTTCGTGGTGAAGCAGGTCGGGCTGCTCAACTCCTACCTCGGCCTGATCGTCGTCTACATCGCCTACTCGCTGCCCTTCACCGTGTTCTTCCTGGCCGCCTTCTTCCGTACGCTGCCGGAGGCGGTGGCCGAAGCGGCGAAGATCGACGGGGCCTCGCACACCCGTACGTTCTTCCAGGTCATGCTGCCGATGGCCAAGCCCGGCCTGATCAGCATCACCATCTTCAACGTGCTGGGCCAGTGGAACCAGTACCTGCTGCCGCTCGCGCTCGTGCCGGCCGACCGTTCGAAATGGGTCATCACGCAGGGCATCGCCGATATCTCCACCATCGCCGGCTATGAGGCCGACTGGCCTGCTCTGTTCGCCGCCATGAACCTGGCGATCATCCCGGTGCTGATCGTCTACATCATCTTCCAGCGCCAGATCCAGTCCGGGCTCGGCGCGGGGGCCTTGAAGTAACGTTGCCCTCATGAGTGAGTGGACCCGCGAAGGTGAGGAACTCCGGCGCACGATCACCGCGCCGGACTTCCCCACGGCCATCCGCATCGTCGACGAGATCGCGGTCAAGGCCGAGGAGATGAACCACCATCCCGACATCGACATCCGGTGGCGTACCCTCCACCTGGTCCTGACCACGCACGACGCGGGCGGCCTGACCGACCTCGACCACCGGTTGGCGGCCATCATCGACGAAATCGCGGCCAAACACGGAGCGTAAGTAGCCGGTCACTCGCTAGAGTTGACGGGCCCACAGCCCGTCACTCCGGGGAGAGACCATGCGTCGGCCCGCCATCCTTCTGTCGCTGTTCGTGCCGCTGCTGGCCGCGGGCTGCACGCAGTCCGCCACGCCCGCGGCGGCCCCGTCACCTGCCGCCGCCGTGACGCTCAAGGGCGCCGGCCGCTTCACCGACGCCGACACCGCGGCCATCGCCTACGACCGCAAACTCGCCCCCGCCGGATCCCAGGCCAGCCTGACCGCCGAGTCGATCGGCGGCAGGACGACGTCGTCGCTGGTCGTGGAGGGGCTGCTGCCCAAGCGTGCGTACGGCGCGCACCTGCACACCAACCCGTGCGGCGCCAAGCCCGACGACGCCGGGCCCCACTTCCAGCACCACGGGAAGAGCGCCAGCGCGGCGAACGAGGTGTGGCTCGACCTCACCACCGACGCCGAGGGCACAGGACGCGCGACGGCCCGCAACGACTGGGAACTGGAGCCGGGCCACCTCCCCCGCGCCCTGGTCATCCACGCCCAGCCGACCACCAGCACGGGGCCGTCAGCGGGCACCGCCGGCCCCCGAGTAGCCTGCCTGACCCTCAACTAAACCACCCCTTCCCCCCTTTCCCGGGCCACCCCTCTCCCCGCCACCACCCCTCCCGGCCACTCCATTCCCTGGCTGCCCCTCCCAGGGGTCAGCACCGCTAAGCACCGCGCAGCGCCGCTCGTGCGGCCATCAGGTGCGAGCTCTCACCCCCACCGCCCGTTTCGCGCCGCGGGCTACCCGCACGCGTTGGCGCCGCTCACCCTCCCCCGCCACCGCGCTCGGCCCTTGTGCACGCCCCTGCCTTGAAGCCCCGTTGAGCGACGGAGCACCCTCCGCCCCTGTGCCCAGGTCTGGGCGGTCTTGTCGGCTATGGCCCTAGGATGCTTACACAATTACGTCGAAGGGCTTGAAGAATGTCTGAACGCCGGTGGCAGCCGCCCCGCTTAAGGCTTTTCGAGGGTGACCACAGGCGCGCCACCTGGCTGGAACTCCTGTACGACCTCGTGTTCGTCGTGGCCGTGGCGGAGCTCGCCGACGTACTGGCCCATGGAAACGGCCTGGCCTTCGTCGGCCTGTTCGTCCCGCTCTGGTGGGCCTGGGCGGGCTATGTCTTCTACGCCAACCGCTTCGACACCGACGACGTCAGCCACCGCCTGCTCATGCTGCCGCAAATCCTCGCGATCGCCCTCATGGCCGCCAGCGTCGGCGACATCGGCAACCGGTCGGCGTTGTTCGCCGTGTCGTACGTCGTCGTACGCCTGCTGCTCATCGTCGCCTACATCAGGGCGCGCCAGCACGTCCCCGAGGCCCGCGCGCTCACCACCCGCTACATCCAGGGCTTCGCGATCGCGGCGGCGATCTGGCTGCTGTCGCTGGCGTTCGAGCCGCCGATCCGGTACGTCCTGTGGGGCGTCGCCGTGGCCATCGACCTGGCGACGCCGTTCCTCGCGCGACGCCATCAAGGCTCACTGCCGCCCCAGACGGAACACCTCCCCGAGCGGTTCGGCCTGTTCGTCGTGATCGTCCTGGGCGAAGTCGTCGCGGCGGTCGTCTTCGGCCTCAAGAGCCACGCCGTGACGCCGGGCAGCGTGTTGATCGCGCTGAGCGGGATCGCGGTGGCGATGGCCTTCTGGTGGCTGTACTTCGGTCACCTCGACGAGTCCGTCGTCCTGCGCACGCGGCTGGCTGGGCAGGTGTGGGTGTATTCGCACCTGCCGCTCGCCCTCGGGCTGGCCGCGTTCGGCATCGGGGTGGAGCACGCGCTGGCCGACCCGGGATCGTCCGGCTGGTCGGTGGGCATCCCCGCAGCGCTCGTACTGGCCACGCTGGGCCTGCAACACCTGTGCTCCGGCGACCGCCGTTCCTCCACCGTCCGCGCCGCGAGCGCCGGGCTGATCCTCGTGTTCTCGTGGCTCCCGGTGACCGTTGTGCTCCTGTTCGTCCTGCTCCTTGGCGCCGGTCAGGTCGCGTACCTGCTGGCCCGCCCCGTCACCGGAGACGCACAATGATCGAAGACCTCTTCACCCGCCAGCTGAAGGCCATCGCCGACGGCGACCTGGAGGCCATCCTCGCCCAGTACCACGAGGACGCCATGATCGTCCGCCTGGACCGCGTGGCGACGGGCCCCGAGGAGATCCGCGCCTTCTTCGCCGCCTACCTGGCACTCAAGCCCGAGGTAGCGGAGATCAAAGCCCTCCAGGCCGTGAACGACACCATCTTCTACAACGCCGTCATGACGGTGAACAACAACCGGGTCAGCGCCTACGGCACCCTGATCATCCGAAACGGCCAGATCTGGCGCCAAACCGCCGCCGCCATCCCCCTGTAACCCACCCCTCCCTCCGACCGCGCCGCACCGCCTCGTGCGCGGCGCGGCACCTTTTCCGGTACGTCGCCCAGCCCGGCCCCACCACGTCGCATCGCCGTACCCCCGGCCCTCGCCCGGACTTCGAGGCATTGCCCGGTCTGGAGGAGGCCGGGGTCGTCAGCCGAGGTGGGCGCGGGTTTCGGCGAAGGCGGCGTCGGTGCCCTCCAGGGCGCGGGCCACGTCGGCCTCCGTGTGGGCGGCGGACATGAACCAGTTGTGCCACGGATGGATGTACACCCCGTGCCGCAAGCACGCCGAACTCCAATGCATGGCCACCGACAGATCGGCGTCACCCTCGAAGCTCAGCCAGGGAATCGTCACCGGCCCCGTCTGCTTCACGGTGAACCCGTGGGACCTGGCCTGCGCGTACAGCCCTTCGCGCAGTTGGGAGCCGGCCTTCTCCATGGCGGCGATGCCGTTCGTGTCGCGCAGGGTCTCGATCGTGGCCTTGGCCGCGGCCATGGCAACGGCGGAGAACCAGAAGGAGCCGGTCGAGTACAGGGTCTGCGCCGGCCCGCGCAATGCGTCCGTGCCGGTGACCGCGGCGATCGGGTACCCGTTGGCCATCGCCTTGGACCAGGCGGTCAGGTCGGGCCGCACGCCGTACGGCTCCCAAGACCCGCGCAGATCGATCCGGAACCCCGCCCGGACATCGTCGATCACCAGCGCCGCCCCCAGCCGATCGGCCAGCGCCCGCGCACCCCGCGCGAACTCCGGCTCCACGAGCTCCTGATCCTCGAACGAGTCGTGCTTGAACGGCGTCACGATGATCGCCGCCACATCACCCTCGACCGTGGCCGCGGCCTCCTCCAGGCTGGCCGGCGAGTTGTAGGCGAACTCCACGAGATCGGCCCGCTCGTTGGGCGTGGTCCCGGCGAGCGACGGCGTACACCAGGGATCGGCCCCGTGGTAGGCGCCGTGCGCCATCAAAACCTTGTTCCGCCCCGTGGCCGCCCTGGCCACCATCAACGCCTGCGTGGTGGCATCGGTGCCGTTCTTGGAGAACATCGCCCAATCAGCACTGGGCACGGTGTCGACCAGCAGCTCCGCCAGCTCGACCATGACCGCGCCGGGCCCGTTGAGACAGTCCCCCTTGGCCAGTTGAGCAGCGGCTGCCGCTTCCACCTCGGGATGCCGGTGCCCGAGCACCACCGGCCCCCAGCTGCACATGAAGTCGATGTACTCCCGCCCGTCCACGTCCCACTGCCGGCATCCGTCCCCGCGCTCGAAGAACTGCGGGTAGCCCGGCGCGAAGATGGCGGCGTTGAGATGCCCGTACATCCCGCCCGGCACGACCTTGGCAGCGCGCTGGCGAAGTTCGCTGTCTGTCATCTCAATTCCTTCCGTCGTCCAGGAGGCCGAGGGTGGAGGGGAGGTCGGTGATGCCCGCGTCGGAGCCCAGGCCGGTCGCCACGCGGGCGGCGGCGGCCGTGCCCCAGCGGGCGGCGGTGAGGACGTCCTGGCCGTGCAGGAGGCCGGTGACGAAGCCCGCGCAGTACGCGTCGCCGCAGCCGGTCGTGTCGCTGACCTCGGTTTTCAGGGCGGGCACCACGTCGCCGGCCGGCGGGCCTCCGGTGAAGATCTGGCTGCCCTCCGAGCCCATGGTGATCAGGACGGCCTTCGGGCCCTCGGCCAGCAGGGCTTCGGCGGCCTCCTCCAGGGTCGTGGCGCCGGTCATGAGGAGGGCCTGGGACTCGTTGGGGAGAACGTAGTCGACGTGCGGAAGGAACGCCTTTGCCATGCCCAGGAGGTCGGGCATCTCCGAGAGGAGGTCCATGGTGATGATGGTTCCGGCGGCGCGCAGCGTGTCCAGCAGAGCGAAGAACGCGGGGTCGCCCAGGCCGAAGGTCACGTCCACGCCGCCCAGGTGGACGGCCTGCGCCGTACGCAGGATGCCGGGGTCCACGTCGGCGGGGGTGACCGAGAGGTTGGCGCCGGGGACGTGGAAGCTGGGACGGCCGCCGTCCGGGCGGATGGGGAGGATGGAGGCGGCGGTCTGTTCGCCGGGGCGGCGGCGGATGTGGGAGACGTCCACGCCGTGCCGGCCCATGACCATGAGGAGGAAGTCGCCGAGCTCGTCGTCGCCTATGGCGCCAAGGGAGATCACCTGGTTGCCGAGTTTGGCCAGGTCCACGGCGGTGCCGGCGGCGGCGCCCGCGGCGGTGAGGCGGATCTGCTCGACGAGCACGGTGTCCTGGCCCGGAGGGATGTGTTCCACGGGGCGGGTGAGGATGTCGACGATGTGCACGCCGACTGTGACGACCGTCATACCGCGTTAGTAGACAGACGTCCGACTAAAAAGTCAATACAATGCCCGCATGCCGAAGATCGTGGACCACGACGAGCGCCGGCGCGACGTGCTGACCGCCGCCAGCAGGGTCATCGTGCGGGATGGCATCGACGCGGCCACCACCCGCGCCATCGCCAAGGAGGCCGGGCTCTCCAATGGCGTTCTGTCCCATTACTTCGCCGACAAGGACGAGATCCTGCTGTCGGCGTTGCGGGAGTCGCATCGGCGGATCCGGGAGCGGCTGACCGCCAAGGTCGGCGAGCTCGGGGGGCTTGCGGCCTTGCGGGAGGTATTGCTGGACAACCTTCCGCTCGACGCGGAGCGCACCGAGGAGACCCGGCTGGAGGTCAGCTTCTGGAGCCGGAGTTTGTCGTCGGAAGAGCTGGCCGAGGTGCAGCGGGCAGAGGCGGGTGAGTTGCGCGCCGCCGTACACGGACTGCTGGTCGAGGCTCGGGCGGCGGGAGAGGTACGCGCGGAGGCGGACCTCGACGATGCCACCGAGCATTTGCTCGCCCTGGTCGACGGGCTGAGCCTGCACCTGCTGCTGTATCCGGGGCGGCTGCGGCATGCGGATCTCGAACGCCTCATGGGGGCGGCGATCGACGGATTCGCGACAAGTTAGGGTTGTCGAAGCGGCGTTGACAACTTAGTGTTGTCGGCATGGACAGCCACGCGCTGAACACCCAGGCCATGATCGAGGCGGTGGCCGAGCGGGCCGCCTCGCCGGAGCCTCTGGTACTGCTCGAAGCCGCCATCGCCTACGCCACGCTGGCCGGCGCCGCCGCCGATGGCATGGTCGACCACTACGTCGACGCCGCCCGCACCGCCGGGCTCTCCTGGACCGACATCGGCGACCGGCTCGGCATCAGCAAGCAGGCCGCCCGCCAGCGGTTCGCGCCGAGGCTGGAGGTGAGCGGCGGGCCCGCGGCCGAACCGGCGCCGGTCGCGCCGCGGCTGTCGGTGTGCGTCGAGGTCGCGCAGGCCCTCGCGGACGCGGAGGGCAGCGTGCCGGGCACCCAGCATCTGCTGCTCGGGCTGCTGGAGGTGGGGGTCGCCGCGAGCGTGCTCGACCGGGTGGGGGTGACCAGGGAAGGGATCCGCGAATCGGCCGCGCGGCTGCTCGCGCCGCGTGGGGGCGTGGTGGGGGACGGCGAGGCGTACGACAACGTGATGCGCGCCCGCCGCCTCGCCGCGAGCAGGGGTCAGAACCTGACCCGCACCCAGCACCTGCTGTGGATCCTGGCCATGGATCCCGGCTCGTCGGCGCGGCGCGTCCTGGACGATCTCGGGGTCGACCCCGCGCGGATCAAGAAGGAGCTCAACGACCTCATCCCGCCCCCTCCCCGGCCCGGACGACGCGGCCGGAAACTCGGCAAGCGGGATGTTTCGGCCTGCTCGTTCTGCGGCTGCGTGGATCAAGGACGGGCGATGGTCAACGGGCCGGGCGTGCGGATCTGCGGCGAATGCGTCGGTTTCGCCACGGAGATCATCCACGCCGCCCACGGCGCGGCGACCGCGCCCGGCCGCCGCCTGATCCCCTGACCCGGTCGCGGTACATTGTCCGGCATGCTGCTGGCCGAGCTCAGACAACAGATGTGCGAGTACGGCCGGCGCGCCGTCGACCAGGGCCTGGTCATCGGCTCATCCGGGAACCTGAGCGCCAGGGAGGGCGACCTGGTCGCGGTCACCCCGTCCGGGGTCCAGCTCGACCGGCTGACCGCGGAGGGGTGCCCGGTCGTCGACCTGGACGGCTACCTGGTGGAGGGCGAGCTCCAGCCGTCGTCCGAGACCCCGATGCACCTCGCCGTCTACGCCACCACGCCGGCGCGGGCGATCATGCACACGCACTCGGTGTTCGGGACGGTGGTGGCCACCACGATGACCGAACTGCCTCCGGTGCACTACAACGCGCTCATGCTGGGCGGGGTGGTGCGGGTGGCCGAGTACGCCACGTACGGGACGCCTGAGCTGGCGGCGAACGTCAGGCTGGCCATGGAGGGCAAGCAGGCGGCGTTGCTGGCCAACCACGGCGGGGTGACGATCGGCGCCACGTTGGAGCAGGCGTTCGAGGCTACCCGGCTGCTCGAGTGGCTGTGTGAGGTGTACGTGCGCGGGTTGTCGATCGGGAAGCCCACGGTGCTGACCGACGACCAGTTGGCCGCGGTGATCGACCGCTCCTTCAACCCGCCCACCTTCCCCCGCCGCACCCCCTGACCCGCCTTTGCGACCCCTGAAGGACTCGGTAGCCACCGGGAGACGCGAAGGGACACAGGCCAAGAGCCCCGAGGCGCCCGGAAGCAGCGGCCCGGAAGGGCGGAAACCCGCGGGGGCGCCGGAGGCGCGAGAGCACGCGAGACCGGCACCCCCGAGGCTCCCGGGGGTGTGGGAGGGCGGAGCCTGCGGGGTTGGAGGGTCGGTGGTGGGGTTAGGTCAGGGCTTTTTCGGCCAGGCCCAGAGGAAGGCCGCCGGAGCCGGCCAGGCGGTCGTGGAAGGACTTGAGGGTGCCCTGGTAGGACTCCCGGATGCGGTCGATCTCGATGGCGCCCGTCAGGTACGACGGGGCCTGCGTAGGCCACGCGCAGTACCGGTTGACCTCCCCCTGCGCCGTCCCCGGCGACAACGACGCCCGCGTGGCCATGAAGGTCTCGGCCTGTTCGATGGTCATGTCCCCGCAGTGCAGCGCCGTGTCCACGACGATGCGGGCGGCGCGGAAGATGCGGCAGTCCAGGTGGGCCAGTTCGGTGGCGGGTGTGTCGAAGTAGCCCTGCTCGTGCAGCATCTTCTCGACGTACAGGGCCCACCCCTCGGTGAAGTACGGCGTGCGGAACACCTTCCTGACCGTCCGGCGGCTCTCGGCGATGTGCGACAGGTGCCAGTGGTGACCCGGGTAGGCCTCGTGGACCGCGATCGACGGCATCTGGGCGCGGGCGTTGGTGCGCAGGCGCTGGCGTATCTGCTCGTCGGTGAAGTCGTCGGGGGTGTAGGGCACGTAGAAGATGCCGGTGCGGGAGGTGCTGAGGGGCGGCGGGGCGAGGTAGTGGGCCACCGCGAGGATGGGGCGCGTGTACTCGGCCGAGGGCAGCACCCTGCACTCCTCCCCCTCGGGGAAGGTGACGAGGTCGCGGTCGCGGACGAACTCGCGGGCCCGCTGGGTCTCGGCCTCGTATTCGGTACGCATGGCTTCGAGGGTGGGCGGGTGGTCGTCCATGAGGGATTCCATGGCGGCGCGCCAGTCTTCGGTGCCGTTGACGCGCTGGGCCACCTCGCGCATGCGGGTGTCGAGGGCGGCCCACTCGTGTTCGCCCTTGGTGTGGAGGTCGGCGGCGCCGTACCCGAGGAGCTCGCGCTCGCGCAGGAGGACGGTGTAGAGCTGTTCGCCCATGCGCCAGGTGCCGCCGCACTCGAAGCCGTCGAGGAAGGTGACGAGCTGGTCGAAGGCGTCGGCGGCGGGTTCCGCCGCGGCGGCGAGCTTGGCGCGCAGGTCGGGGTCGTCGACCAGCGACGGCAGCGTGGAGGTGAGGAAGCGGCGGCCGGTGCGGGCCTGGCCGAGTCCGCGCTGGATGAGCAGCGGCGCGGCGATCGTGGGGTCGAGGTTGGCGCGGCAGTCGGCCAGGACGCCGGGGATCTCGGCCAGCCGGGAGACGGCGGCGGCGACCAGTTCGTGCTCGGGCTTGAGCTTCTGCTGGAAGGGCGTGTTCAGGGAGGTGAACACGAGGGCCACGTAGTAGGCGGGGTCGCGCCGCCAGGCCGGCCACTGCGCCATGGCGACGGAGCCGCGCAGCTGCGACAGGACGAGGTCGCGATCGATCGCGTCGTCGAGGGTCTGGGGCTCCAGCGCGGACAGGCGGGTGATCCAGCGGCGCTCTTCGTCTTCGACGGCGATCAGCGCGGCGGCGGAGAAGTCGCCGAGCGTGTGGTCGTATCCGTCGGCGCCGAGGTGGTTGGCGAGGATGGGGTGGTTGGTGAAGTACCAGGAGAGAAACTCGTCCACGGATCGCACCATATCCTGATGAAATGCCCCTACAGATCACCGGCGCGCTGGGTGACCCCGACCTGATCCGGCTGCCGTGGGAGACCCCTCTCGCCGAGTGGCCGCAGCACCATCTGGTCGACCTGCCCCGCGGCATCTCGCGGCACGTGGTCCGCTTCGCCCGCCTGTCCGGCAAGGTCTACGCGATCAAGGAGATCAGCGAGAGGTACGCCAAGCGCGAGTACCAGCTGCTCTGGGACCTGGCCAGGCTGGATGCCCCGTCGGTGGAACCGGTCGCCTACGTCACCGGCCGCGACGAGGGCCTGGACGCCGCGCTGATCACCCGGCACCTGCAGTTCTCGCTGCCCTACCGGGCGGTGATGTCCGGCACGCTGCGCCCCGACACGCTGACCAGGCTGCTCGACGCGCTGGCCGTGCTGCTGGTGCGCCTGCATCTCAACGGCTTCTACTGGGGCGACTGCTCGCTGTCGAACACGCTTTTCCGCCGGGACGCCGGCGCGTTCGCCGCGTACCTGGTGGACGCCGAGACCGGCGAGATGCACCCGATGATCAGCGAGGGCCAGCGGCTGGCCGACATCGAGACCGCGCACGTCAACATCTTCGGCGAGATGCTCGACCTGGAGACCGGTGGCCTGCTGCACCCGTCGATCGATCCCATGGAGACGGCAGAGGACATCGTCACCCGCTACCACCGGCTGTGGAGCGAGATCACCCAGGACGAGATCATCGAAGAGGTCGACTGGCACAAGGTCGAGCAGCGTATCCGGCGGCTCAACCTGCTCGGTTTCGACGTGGCCGAGATGATGGTGCGCCGCAAGGTCGGCACCGGGCGGCTGATCGTGCGGCCCAAGGTGGTCGACGCGGGACACCACCAGCGCCGCCTGCTCCGCCTGACCGGCCTGGACGTGGAGGAGAACCAGGCCCGCAGGCTGCTCAACGACCTGGACGGCTTCCGCGTCGCCAAGGGCCTGCGGCACGAGGACGAGGCGATCGTGGCGCACCGGTGGCTGGCCGAGGCCTTCCAGCCGACGATCGAGGCGATCCCGGCCGACCTGCGCCGCAAGCTCGACACGGCACAGGTGTTCCACGAGGTGCTCGACCACCGGTGGTACCTGTCGGAGGCGGCGGGCAGCGACGTGGGGCTGAGCGCGGCGGTGAAGTCGTACATCGACGAGGTGCTGGTCCACAAGCCGGACGAGAAGGCCCTGCTGCCCGACGAACCCACAATGTGAGGAAATTTCGCTTGTAGCCGGGCATTGCCCCTGGTGATGGCCATATATGCCACCTGGTGGGGATACATTCCGCTGGGGGAACAAAGCCCTTCCCCGCGGCCCGGGGCGGGATGGCCGTCCGGCTCTACGCTGCGTCAGTGCTCGCACTTGACGACTGCCTCCTCAGCGTGATGGACATCCCGGGCGTCCTCGACGCCCTGGTGATGGATCACCTCAGCGGAACCGTGATGGCCTCCGGCGGGCGCGGCGAGGCCGAACGGTCGGCGCCCGCGCTCGGCGAGACGCTGCGCGTCACCATGGACGCCCTCGCCGGCGCCACCCACCGTGGAACGGTCCGCATCGACGACCTGATCGTCATCGCCGACGACGGCTACCACCTGCTCCATCCGGTGGAGATGCCCTTCGACGGCCCGCTGGTGATCTACGTGCGGCTCGACCTCGGCCGCGCCAACCTGGCACTGGCCCGTCACCAGCTCAGCTCGATCACCGGCCGGCTGCGGGGCTGACGCCGTGGCCGCCGTCCATACGCTGCTCACCGGCCTGGCCAGAGAACGCGCCACCGGTTCGCTCAACGTGCTCCCGGCCGGCAAGGCGTACCTGCGCGAAGGGCGGATCACCCACCTGGAGTGCCCGCGCACGCCGTCGGTCGAGCGGCTGCTGACCGCGCGCGGCGGGGCGGGCGCCTACAGCCGGGCCGAGCTGGAGTTCTGCGTTGCCGGCGCGGTGCTGGACGCCGCCTACTTCCTGCTGCCGGCCGAGCTCCCGGCGGCGCGGCCGAAGTTCCGGCCGGGTGAGTGCCCGCGGCCGCACACCCGGCTGGAGTTCGAGCTCGCCTGGCTGGTCGGCGAATGCGCGCGAAGGAGAGCCCAGTTGGCGCAGATCTGGTCCTCGGCCGAACTGGACGACGTCCCGGTGACCCCGGCCGCGCGGCTGCCCGGACATCGGGCGACCGTGAGCGCGCTGGAATGGGAGATCCTGCTCGGCGCCGACCGGGTGGCGACGCCGGCCGAGCTCGCCGACCGGCTGGGGCAGCCCGCCTACTCGGTGCTGCTCGCGGTCCGGCGCCTGGCCGCCGCGGGACTCCTGGTCGCGCCGCTGATGCCGCGCCGGCGGGGGCGGGCGCTGGATCGGTCGGTGCCGCCGGCCCTGCCGCAGAGCGACCCGGATGTCCTGGCCGCGGTGAAGAGGGCGCTGGAGGAGCTGGCGTGAGGTTCTCCGCGACGAGCCTGCGCCTTCGCGCCCTGCGACGGAACGGAAGGAGGCCCTCCGTGGAACTCCGCGAGCGGGTGCTCGGCGAGATGAGCAGGCTGCGCGAGCGCGTGCCCGAGGTCAGCGGCAGCGTCGCCTGCACCGTGGACGGGCTGCCGATCGCCGGCGACCTGCCCGGTGACCGGTGCGACCAGACCGCCGCGCTCTCGGCGGCGGTGCTGGCGCTCAGCCGGCGCATGGCCGACCTCGCGGGAAAGGGCGTGCTGCAGGAGACGCTGGTGTCGGCCAGCGCCGGGTTCGCCGCCCTTTACGCCGCGGGACCCACCATCGTCCTCACCGTCGTGGCCGAGCCGGGCGCCAATCTCGGCCTGCTGCGGCTGGAGGGGCGCAAGACGGCGGCCGCGCTGGCCGCCATCGCATCGCGACAGCGGTGAACACACACAAGGAGGTACGCATGGCCGGCATCGACGTCTCCCTCAAGGAGATGATGGCCATCGACGGCGCCGTCGGCGCGGCGGTGGTCGATCACGGCAGCGGCATGGCGCTGGGCGCCCTCGGCGGTTCCAAGGACCTCGACCTGCAGGTCGCGGCGGCGGGCAACACCGAGGTGGTCAAGGCGAAGATGCGCACGATGGACTCGCTCGGCCTCAAGGACACCATCGAGGACATCCTCATCACGCTCGGCACCCAGTACCACATCATCCGGCCGATGGCCGGGCGCGGCGGAAAGGGCCTGTTCCTCTACCTGGCGCTCGACCGCGGCCGGGCCAACCTGGCGATGGCCCGCCACCACCTGCGCAACGTGGAGGAGAAGCTGGAGGTCTGAGGGCGTCGCGCGGCCGCCGTGGGGGAACGGCCGCGCGACGCGGGTCACCCGGCCGTGTGTTTCGTGATCTCTTCCACGAACCGCGACCAGAGTGGCTTGGGCAGATCGTGCCCCATTCCGGGGAACGTGACCAGTCTTGCGCGCGGAATTGCCGCAGCGGTTGCGTGGCCGGCGGCGACCGGAATGAGCGCGTCGTCCTCTCCGTGCAGGACAAGCGTGGGTACGGCCAGCCGGGCCAGCCTTTCGGTCCGGTCACCGGAGGCCAGAATGGCGGCCAATTGCCGGGCCGTTCCCGCCGGGTCGTGCGCCCGGTCATAGGCGAGCCCGGCCAGCAGGGCGATCCGCTCGGTGTCCAGGTCGTAGCCGGGCGAGCCGATCACCGCCCAGGTCCGCTGGGCCAGCGCGATCGCGGCCGCGCGGTCGGGCGGCGGGGCCGACATCAGGGTCGCGCTCGCCTCCGGCGTGGGCGGCGCGACCTGCGGTCCGGGCGTGGACATGATCGAGGTCAGCGTGCGTACCCGCCCGGGATGGTCGATCGCGAGCTGCTGGGCGACCATGCCGCCCATCGACGCGCCGACGACGTGCGCGGCGGGCCAGCCGAGCGCGTCGATCAGCCCGGCCGCGTCCCGCGCCATGTCCGCCAGCAGGTACGGCGAAGCGGGCGATCCGAATTCCGGAACGCCCGCCTCGTGAAGATGCGTGGATTCACCGGCGTCACGGTTGTCGAACCGGACGACATGGTGACCTTGCTCGACGAGGAGCTCACAGAACTCCTCGTCCCAGTGGATGAGCTGGGCGCCGAGCCCCATGATGAGCAGCAGTGGCCGTGCTTGTGGCGAGCCGAAGCTGTCGTAGACGATCTCGATGCCGTTGACGGCCGCGCGCTGGGTCATGGGAAACAGAATCACATTCTGTTCCCCATGAGTAAAGAGGTCAGCGGTCGAACGCCTTGCGGATGCGGCCGCGGGCCAGGAACATGCCGCCGCTCAGGAGTGCCAGGGCGCTGATGAGGGCGAGGCCGCCCACACCGTTCGACTCGGTCTCGCGGGTGGTGACCGCCGCGGCCAGCTCGGCCTGCGGCGCCTTCTCCCGCTCGGAGGCCTGTGCGGAGGTCTGCTCGGGGGCCTTCTCAGGAGCCTGCTCGGGAGCCTTCTTGGCGACCTGCGCGGGAGCGGCCGGGGTCTCGGGCCTCTCGTCCTTCTTCTCGGTCTTCTCCTCCGCGGTCACGACCGGGGGCGTGGCCGGCTTGGCGTCCTTGCGGGACCAGGCGCCGGTGGAGAAGGCGACGGGGTGGTTCTTCTTGCCCACGCCGGGGCCCCACTTGGTGATGACGTACTCGATCTTGATGTGGCCCTGGCCGCCGACGCCATCGACGGTCAGCGAGCTGGAGTTGAACTTGCCGCCGGTCAGCGAGGCGAAGGTCTTGGCGTCGAGGTCGAGCATGATGCCCCTGTTCGAGGGGACCCCGGGGCCGCGGTCGCCGACGAAGAACGGCTCCTTCTTGCCCTTGTAGATGACGTAGCCCTCGGTCAGGAGGGGCCAGCTCGGGCTGGCGGCCAGGCCCTTCTGCATGGGCTTGCCGGAGGCGGGAAGACCGGTGTCGCCGTTGCGGCCGGAGGCGTCGTCCCAGTAGTAGGAGGCGGTGGTGGAGCCCTTGAGAAGGGGCTTCTTCTCGGAGAAGTCATCCGCGTGTGCGGTTGCGCCGGTGCTGAGGGTGACCGCGCCGATGACGGCGACGGAGGCGAGCATGGTGAAAGAACGCATGCCAAAGCGGGAAGACATGAAGAAGAGAAGTCCTTTGTGCGGGGACAGGGGAAATGCGCTCGTCAAAGGGGCGTAGCCGGGCACAAAGCCGAACGGACGCTACGCGAAAGCGCGGGGGGAAAGCCTGGGGAAGGGGCCGCTCAGTAGGCGGCGGGTGAAACTACGCGGAATGGGGGTTCATCGCGGTGGTGCATGAAAAGATCAGTCCTCTCCATCGCGCCTACCGGGTTAGCTGACGGGTTCGGGCGTGGAGATGCCCTACCGACGCGTACGTCGGATTCACCCCAAGGAACATTGGTTCCCCGGTTCCCGTGGGTACGGGATTCGGCGCCAGCCGGCCGCCTCTTCCTGGTGAAGGGTCGGGTCGCCAACTGGTAACGCTTAGGACTGTAAGTGCCAAAGACGGCAAAAGCAAAACAATCGCCATGAAACGGGCGAAGATCTACCTAAGAAGGTCAAGAAAAAGGGGGGTACGGCCAAGCCGTACCCCCTCAGAACGCCGGCTCAGCCGCCGCTCTTGCGCCGGAACGAACGCTTGCTGGCAGCAGGGCCGTGTGCGCCGTGGATCTTTGACTGATCCGTGCCCCTGCCACCCGCACCCGAGTCGGAGTGCTGATTGCGCTTACGCTCCAGGGCCTCCCGGAACTTGCGCTTCATCTCGTCCTCGGGAGTTTCGCTGACTTCCGGCTCCGGTGTTTCCGCCATGAGGACCTCCTGGTGTTGGGGACCACAACAGCTTCGCACGACGGCCGACCTGACGCGAAACCGGGCACCGCGTCAGCCCAGCCTGGCCAGCTCCTCCGCGGTGAGCTCCAGGTCGGCGGCGGCCAGCGAGTCGAGGATCGTCGCCGGGCGGCTGGAGCCGGGGATCGGGATCATCACCGGGCTCCTGGCCAGCTCCCACGCCAGGCAGACCCGCTGCGGCGAGACCCCGCGCTCGGCCGCGACCTCCCCGAAGGCGGCGTGGCGGCGGCCGAGGCGGCCGACGTGGTTCATGCCCCCCAGCGGCTCCCACGGCAGGAACGCCACGCCGATCTCCTCGCAGACGTCCACCTCCGGCTCACTGCCCCGGAAGCTCGGCGAGTACTGGTTCTGCACGCTCACCAGCCGCCCGCCGAGGATCTCGTTGGCCTGCCTGATCTGGACCGGGTTGGCGTTGGAGATCCCGGCCATCCGGATCTTCCCGGCGTCGAGCAGGTCCACGAGCGTGCCGATCGACTCCTCGTACGGCACCGCCGGGTCCGGCCGGTGATGCTGGTAAAGCCCGATCGACTCGACGCCCAGCGCCTTGAGCGAGCGGTCGCAGGCCTGCTTCAGGTATTCAGGCCGGCCGTCCACGTCCCAGCGTCCGCGCGGCCGGGTGTGCCCGCCCTTGGTGGCCACCAGCACCGCGTCCTTGTCGCCGCCCCAGCTCGCCAGCGCCTTGGCCACGATGCGCTCGTTGTGCCCGACCTCGGCCTCCGTCGGCGTGTAGGCGTCGGCGGTGTCGATCAGCGTGATCCCGGCGTCCAGGGCCGCGTGGATGGTCCTGATCGACTGCTCCTCGTCGGGCATGTGGCCCTCCACCGACATCGGCATCGCGCCGAGCCCGATGGCGCTCACACTCGTCTGACCGATCAGTCGTGTCTGCATGCGTCCATGGTCATACATTCCGGCCGCTGAGTCGCCGTGGTCACCGTGAACAGGCCGACCTTCTCCCGCCTGCTGACGACGTCGGCGTACCCGGCCTCGACGGCCCAGGTGTGCAGCTGCTCGGCCGAGCGGCACTTCATCACCCACAGCCGCCCGTCGCGGTTGGGCAGCACGTTGGCGATGAACTCCAGCTGCGGGTGGCGGGTCTGCGTGGTGAAGATCAGTACGCCGTCGTGGGCGAGCAGGTCGCGCAGCCTGGCCAGGGACTTCCTGATCGTCTCGTCGTCCAGGATCAGCTCGTACAGCCCGCTGACCACGATGATGTCGGCCGGCCGGTCCAGCGGCTCGGGGTCGAAGGCGTCGCCGCGCTCGTGGCGGACGTTCGCCAGGCCGCGTTCCTTGGCCAGTTCCCTGCCCAGGCGCAGGCCGTCGGCGGCCAGGTCACGGCAGACCACTTCGACCTCGGGCTGCTCCCTGGCGACGTCCTGCAGGTAGCGGCCGGGGCCTGCGGCCACGTCGAGGATCAGCGCGCGGCCCGCCCTGGCGGAGACCTCGTCCCTGATGACCTCCTTGAGCAGGTCTCGGCGGGCGCGGATGGCCCGCCAGCCGACCGAGTTCAGGTAGATCCGGTCGAGGGGCCAGCCGTGGGCCTTGTTGACGTAGACGTAGTCGAGCATGGTGCCGCTGTCGAAGCCGTGGCGGTAGCCGATGCGGATGCCGCGGCTGGTACGGCCGGCGGTGCGCATCAGGAGCCGCATAAGTGCCCACTTCATGAAATTTCACCCTTCGGGAGTGGTCGGGAGCTGTCGGGAGCGCAGGAGGTGGTGCGCCGTCTCCAGGTCGGACACGGGCGGCAGGAAACGGACCGTCACCGGGGCGCGGCTCAGGCGGCCGTGCACCGGCAGCACCCGGCCGGTCCCCTCCAGCAGGACCGGGACGATCGGAACGCCGGCCGCCTCGGCCAGCCGCGCCGCGCCGCCGTGGAAGTCGCCGACGCGGCCGTCGCGCGAGCGGGTGCCCTCCGGGTAGACGACCAGGACCCGGCCCTGGTCCAGCAGCCGTACGGCTGCCGCCAGGTCTCTGGAGCCGCCGCCGCCCCGCCGTACCGGGAAGCCGGAGACCAGCGTCCGGCAGACCAGCGCCCGCGCCCGGTTGGCGAACCAGTAGTCGGCGGCGGCGGCCACGGACGGACGCAGCCGCGCGGGCAGCGCGGCCAGCAGGGCGGCGGTGTCGGCGTGGGAGCAGTGGTTGGCGACCACGACGCACGGCCCGCCCGGCACCGGCCCCTCGACGGCCAGGCCGCCGCTGCAGGCGAAGGCGGTACGCCACAGCCGCCGCCGCATCGCGGCCCCGAACCTCACGGCAGCACCACCACGACGGCCAGCGCCACGAGCAGCGAGTCCACGCGGTCCAGCAGGCCGCCGAAGCCGGGCAGCCAGGTGCCCGCGTCCTTGACCCCGGCGCCCCGCTTGAGCATCGACTCCAGCAGGTCGCCGATCGGCGCTCCGATGGCCACGGCCAGCGCGGTGACCGGGGTGAGCTCGCCCAGCAGGAACAGGACCGTCAGGCCGCCCGCGGCGCCGCCGGCGACCCCGCCCCAGGTCTTGGCCGGTGACAGCGGCGACAGTGCGGGCCCGCCCAGGAGCCTGCCGCCGCACCAGGCGCAGACGTCGGCGAGCGCGACGGCCAGGACGAGGGCGAACGCGGTCGCCGGGGCGAGCGTGGCCAGGGCGCTCAGCGGCGCGATCCAGAGCAGTCCGAAGACCGAGTACGCGGCCCGCCTGCCGCCGTCCTCGGCGTCGCCGCCGAGCACCGGGACGAGGACGAGCGCCAGCAGCAGCAACGGGCCCGCGGCGAGCGGCGAGGGCAGGAACGGCAGCACGGCGGCGGCGCCGGCGAGGATCAGGGCCTCCGGCGGGCGCAGCCGGACCAGCCGGGCGTACTCGGCGGCGCACACGACGCCGAGCGCCGCGGCCAGCGCCGCCGCGCCGACCGGACCGGCCAGCAGCGCCAGCGTCACCACCGGGGCGGCCACGGCCCAGGTCAGCCAGCGCTGGACGAGCTCGCGCCGGTGCGAGATCCACACGGCCACGCCGCTGGCGCCGAGCGCGCCGGCCAGGAAGGGAGCGGTCTCGAGTATCACGCCAGTTCCTTTCCGATGCGCGCCAGCCGTACCACAGCGGTGATCGCCGAGCCGGCGGCGAGCACGATCAGCCACGGCGCCCAGCCCGTGAGGGCGAAGGCGACCAGCAGCACGCAGCGCTCGGTCTTGCCCACGGGGCCGCCCTGCGCGCGCCGCGCCCCCGCGGCGGCACCGGCCAGCGCGACCCACGACGGCAGGGTGGCCGCCAGCGCCGCGCTCGCCACGAGCGCGGGCGGGGCCAGGACGAGGCAGCCGGCGAGCACGGCCAGTTCGGCCAGGCGGTCGCCCAGCTCGTTGACGACGGCGCCGAACCGGGTGGCGCGCCCGCTCTCGCGGGCGACGCCGCCGTCGAGGTTGGCGCAGGCCAGCCGGGCGGCCAGGAGCAGCGCGACGGCGAGCGCGGCGAGCGGCCCTGGAGAAGCGGTCGCCAGTACGGCTCCCGCCGCGGCCGCGAAGGCGACCCCGGCGGCGGTGATGACCCACGGGGGTACCTCGCGGGCGACCAGGAGGGCGCGCACGCCACCCAGCCGGGCGGCGTACCAGGGCTTGAGTGCGTAGAGGCCGTTCATGTGACCAGGTTCTGGCCTGGAGGCGGGCCGACACATGGGGCTTTAAGCGCATATGAGGTGAGTAGCCCTACTCAACCCGTCAAAGGATCGAACGTTCTTGAGGTTGTGGTGGAACTTCGCCGGATATGAGGCTCAACATGACCCGCCGACCGATTGGTGCGATATGAACCCCATGCGCATCCTGGGCCAGGATCTGGCGCTGGACCTCGGAGCAGCCAGCACCCAGATCTACGCCAGGAAGCGCGGCATCGTCATCAACGAACCCTCACTCGTCGTCCGCTGCGCCACCACCGGCAAGGTGATCGGCTACGGCGCCGACACCCCGGCGGGCACCGGCCCCGAGCCCGTCGCGATCCGGCCCGTCGTCGGCGGCGTCCCCGCCGACGTGGACCTGACCACGCGCATGATCCGGCACTTCCTGCGCAAGGTGCACGGCCATCCGTTCTCCCGGCCGCGCATGGTCATCGCGCTGCCCGCCGACAGCACGGGCTTCGCCGGCAACGCCCTGCGCGACCTGGCCTTCCAGGCCGAGGCGCGGCGCGTCTACCTCGTCCACCACGGCCTGGCCGCCGCGCTGGGCGCCGGGCTGCCGGTCAGGGAGGCGGCCGGGAACATGATCATCGACATCGGCCGCGACACCACCAGGATCGCCGTCGTCTCGTGCGCCAGCGTCGTGCACGCCGCCACCGTCCAGTCCGGCGGCGCCGACGTCAACCGGGCCATCGTCGCCCAGGTCAAGCACGACCACGGCCTCGACATCACCGAGCAGTCCGCCGAGGTGGCCAAGCGCGGCATCGGCTCGGCCTGGCGGCCCGTGACCCGGACGGCGAGCGTGCGGGGCGTCGACCGCTCCGGCCGGGCCGGCATCGTGGCGATCTCCGCCGGGCAGGTGTACGAGGCCACCCGGCAGACCGTCAGCATGATCGTACGAGCCGCCCGTGAGGTCATCGAGCGCTGCTCCCCCGACCTGGCCGCCGACGTGGCCGACCGGGGCGCGGTGCTGACCGGCGGCGGCGCGCTCATGCGCGGACTGGCGCGGCGGCTGCGGCTCGAACTGGAGGTGCCGGTCCAGCGGGCCGAGCGCCCGGTCGAGACGGTCGCGCTCGGCCTCGGCCGCTGCGTGGACGACATCGGCCGGATCAGCAAGGACACGCTGATGCACCCGTAAGGTCGAAGGATGGACGAAACGCCGCACCTCGGCCTGCTCGGCCCGGTCCGCGCGCGGCGCGGGCCGGTCGAGCTCGACCTGGGCTCGCCCAAGCAGCGGCTGCTGCTGGCCGCCCTGGTCCTGGCCGAGGGCCGCACGCTCGGCCGTGACCAGCTCATCGACGTGCTGTGGGCGGACGACCCGCCCGCCACCGCCCGCAACGTCCTGCGGACCTACGCCTCCCGGCTGCGCGGCGTGCTCGGCCGGGAGGCGCTGGTGTCCGTCGGATCCGGTTACCGGCTCGGCCAGGTCTCCACCGATCTGGCGGAGTTCGAGCGGCTGCGGGACGCCGGGCGGCTGCCCGAGGCGCTGGCCCTGTGGCGGGGTGAGGCGCTGGCCGACCTGCCCGGCCCTTACGCCGAGGCCAGGCGGGCCGCGCTGGAGGAGGAGCGGCTGGCGGTGCTGGAGCGGCGGCTGGCCGCCGACCTGGAGTCCGGGATGGAGGTGACCGGCGAGCTGAGCGCGCTGGTGGCCGCGTACCCGCTGCGGGAGGGCGTGCGCGCCCTGCTGATGCGGGCGCTGTACCGGGCCGGGCGGCAGTCGGAGGCGATCGGGGTCTTCACCGAGGCGCGCCGCGTCCTGGACGAGGAGCTGGGAGTCGAGCCGTCGTCCGAACTCGCCGACGTCTACCAGCAGGTCATCACGGGCTCACTTCCCACCGGACCGCTTCCTTCCGGTACGGCAGGCCCGCTCCCTGCCCAGTTGCCGGGGGACATTCCCGACTTCACCGGGCGGCGGGCGGCCGTGGAGGCGGTCGAGGAACTCCTGCGGACCGGTGTGGTGGCGATCTCCGGGCTCGGCGGCGTCGGGAAGACGGCGCTGGCCGTCCACGTGGCCCACCGGGTCAGGGAGCGCTACCCCGACGGCCAGCTCCACGTGGACCTGCGCGGCGCCGGCGCGGACCCGGCCGACCCCGCCCTGGTGCTCGAACGTTTCCTCGACGCCCTCGGCGCCGGGCGCGTCCCGCCCGGCCCGGATGAACGGGCCGCCCTGCTGCGCACGCTCACCGTGGACAGGCGGGTGCTGTTCCTGCTGGACAACGCGGCCTCGGCGGCCCAGGTCCGGCCGCTGCTGCCGTCCGGGCCGGGCAGCGGGGTGCTGGTCACCAGCCGCGCCCGGCTGTCCGACCTCATCGGCGCCCGGCACGTGGACCTGGACGTGCTGACGGAACGCGAGGCCGTCGCCCTGTTCACCGCGGTCGCCCGGGTTCCTTCCGGGCGGACGGCCGCGCGGGTGGTGGAGGCGTGCGGGTACCTGCCGCTGGCGGTGCGGGTGGCCGGAGCGCGGCTGGCTGCCCGGCCCCGGTGGAGCGTCGAGGACCTGCTGGCCCGGCTGTCCGCGCAGCGCCTGGGTGAGCTGCGGGTGGGGGATCTGGGGGTGGAGGCGTCGTTCGCGCTGAGCTATGACCAGCTCGGGGAGGAGCTGGCCAGGGGGTTTCGGCGGCTGGCCGTACCCGACAGCGCCGAACTGACCGTGGAGCTGGCGGCGGCGGTGCTCGGCCGCGACGCGCGGGAAGCCGAGCGGACCTGCGAGGAGCTCGTGGACCTCAGCCTGCTGGAGTCGGCCGCCGCCGGTCGCTACCGCTACCACGACCTGCTGCGGGACTTCGCGCTCGCCCGCACGCCCGAGGCGGAGCGGCGCGCGGCGCTCGCCACCGTGCAGGCGAGCTGGCTGGCGGCCGTCACCGGCGCCGCGGAACGTGCCATGACCGATCCCGGCGCCCGCGACCTGCTGCTGGAGGAGGCGTCGTGCCTGGCCGCCATGGACCGGCGCCACCGCGGCGCGCCCGACCCCGAGCTGACGGTGGGCAGCACGCTCGTGGTGGCCCGCGCGCTGGCCCTGGTGGGGGCGCTCGACCCGCCGCCCGCCGACCCCTTCTCCCCCGCCGACCCCAGGATCGCCTACGCCCGCGGCCTGCTCGCCCTCGGCCTGTCGGAGGCCGGAACGCACGAGGTCGTCCACGGCAAGGCCGCCCTGGAGGCCGCCCTGGCCGCGCTCGGGCGTTGAAGACGGATTCCATCGTTCTTCAACACCCGCCCTCCAGGCTGTTCCCCATGACCGGTATCGAAGGATTCACCTACCAGCGCGTCCCCGTCGACGGGGACGTCTCGCTCAACGTGGCCGTCGGCGGCTCCGGCTCGCCGATCGTGCTCCTGCACGGCTTTCCGCAGACCCATCTCATCTGGCGGCACGTCGCCCCCGCCCTCGCCGCCGGCCATCAGGTGATCGTCCCCGACCTGCGCGGGTACGGCGCCAGCGACAAGCCGGCCGACCTCGACGGGCAGACCTACTCCAAGCGGCGCATGGCTCAGGACGTCGTCAACCTGGCCCGTGCGCTCGGGCACGACCGGTTCGCCCTGGCCGGGCACGACCGGGGCGGGCTCGTCGCCTTCCGCGCAGGGCTGGACCATCCGGACGCGATCACCCATCTGGCGCCGATCGACATGCTGCCCACGCTGGACATGTGGGAGGTCATGAACGGGGTGGCGGCCGCGGTCGGGTTCCACCTCTACCTGATGGCGCAGCCGCCCGGGTTGCCGGAACGGCTGATCGCCGCGGCGCCCGACGAGTTCTTCGGGCACTTTCTCGACACGTGGGTGCTCCGGGCCGAGGCGATCCCCGCCGACGTGCGGGCGGAGTACCTGCGGGCCTCGCGCGAGGCCGTGACCTCGATCGTGGCCGACTACCGGGCCAGCGCCGGGGTCGACCGTGAGCATGATCTGGCCGATCGGGCGGCGGGGCGGCGGCTGGGCATGCCGGTGACCGTACTGCAGCAGGACTGGGGTGCCGTGCTGCCCTACGACGCCGTCGCGCTCTGGGGCGCCTGGGCGCCGGACCTTGAGCATCGCACGATCACCAGCGGGCATTTCGTCGCCGAAGAGGACCCTGAGCTGGTGCTCAAGGCCCTCCGCGACCTGTTGTCCCGTACGTGAGGTGTGCTATCCGGCGCTCGCGGTCCAGGCGGCGGCCTGGGCCGCGGCGAGTGCGGCCAGGCCGCCGCCGTCGACGTTGTAGTCGAGAACGTGCAGGCCCAGGGCCGAGTGGGAGGAACGGATGCCGTCCAGCCCGTCCACCTGCAGCCAGTCGAGCCTGCCCTTGCTGGTGTCGGTGCGCGCGCACCTTCCCGTGGCCAGGTCCGCGTACGCCGCGAAGCCCGTCGGATGCGCGGTCGGCGTGAAGTTGAGCAGCAGGCTGAGCGAACCGGCCGGCGCCAGCAGGTTCCCCCTGAGGAGCTTCTTGGTCGGCATGTAGGGGCGCATGGGTGTGGTCGCGTCGGCGGGTCCACCGGCCAGGACGGCGGCCGGGTTCACGCACAGGACGCGGTGAGCCGGGTCCGGCGCGCGGCCGAAGGCGACCGTCTCCTCATGGCCCGGCTGCAGATCGGCCGAGTTGAACGCCACCACGCAGCCGACCGGCATGGGGGCCTGGCTGCTGGGCCGTTCACACGCCGGCAGGTGCTGGAACGTCGAGACCGGGTCCGAGCCGCCCCCGGACGGCGCATTGACCGGCACCCTGACCTCGGCGCCGACGATGTAGGCGGCTACCAGGCTCTTCGTGTTGGCCGCGTTGCCGTCGAACTCCTCCTGCAGCAGGCGGGCCAGGTGAAAGGCGCCCTGCGAGTGGCCGAGCAGGATGACACCGCGCCGCTTGCCGGTGGCAGGGTCGATGTTGTCGGTGGTCCAGTACTGGCGGAAGGCCTGCTTCAGGTCCTGGTACGCGGTCTCGAAGTGCGGCGGGATGATGGCGCCCAGCAGGTAGCCGGTGAGGGCGACCTGGCGGTAGAGCGGCACGAACACCCGGCAGTTGCTCGTCAGGCGGCCCATCTGCGTCAGCGTGACGGCGGCCTCGCTCTCCCTGGCTACCGGCGGGTTGCCGCCTAGCAGGAGGAGCGGGTTGGCCAGCAGGTTGACGGTGGGGTAGGCGTAGAAGCAGTCCACCTTCGGGGACTGGGGTGGGGGTAGCGGTTCGTTCGTCGTGGTGCCGTCGGGGCGGATGACGGTGGCGTCCAGGCCGACCTGGTGGCCGTCCGGGTACCTGCCGGTGATCACGGGGTCGGTGGGGTTGCCGGCGGCATCCTGGCCACAGGGGTTGGCCGCCTTGCCGGGACGGCACAACCACACGGGCTGGGCCAGCGGCCCGGTCAGCAAATCCTTGGCCGCCTCCTCCGCGGCCAGTCCTTCCACGGCCTCGCCGTCCCCGGGCGTGCTGCCCGTGGGCGTCCCATCCTTGGGCGCCCCATCCCTGGGCGACCCGCCCCGGGGGGATCCATTCCTGAGCGCGCCATCACCGGGCGTCTGGGCCCCGGGTGTCCCATCCCCGGGCGCCCCATCCTTGGGTGCCCCGGCCCCGGGCCACCCATCCCCCGGTGTCCCAGCCCCGGACGTCTCGTTCGCAGGTATGCCGTTCGTGGCCCGGCCGTCCCCTGCCGGTCCGTCTGTGGCCTTGCCCTCCACAGGCGTGCCCCTCACAGGCGTCCCGTTCACAAGCGCGAACTTCACGGGGGTGCCGTTCGCAGGGGTGCCGTTCGGGGTTGTGCTGTTCTGGCCAGACAGGGTGAGGGCGGTCCCGGTCTGGTCGGACGGGGCGAGGGTGGTGGTTGAAGGTGGGGTGGTGTGGGCGGCGGCCGGGGTGGTCGCGGTTAAGCACGCTGCCGTGATCAGGCAGGCGGCGGACAGTACGGCGGTGCGTCTGCGCATGCGCTGCTCCAAAAAACCTACCGACTGATTGGTAGCCTCACCGTAGGGCCCGCGAATCACCCCGTCAACGGCCTCGGCAAATGCCTACCAATTGATCGGTAGTTTTTGTTAGCCTCGCCGTACTGCGCGCCCTGACCGCGAAAGGAAACGCATGACAGACAACCCTCTCGACCGGCTCACCCTCGCCGAGCGAGCCGCGCTCACCTCCGGCGAGTCGCTCTGGCGCACCCAGGCGATCGAGCGGGCCGGGATACCGTCGATCACGCTCAGCGACGGGCCGCACGGCGTACGCCGCCAGCCGGACGACGGCGACCATCTGGGAGTCGGGCACAGTACGCCCGCCACCTGCTTCCCGCCCGCCGTGGCGCTCGGCTCCTCCTGGGACCCGGAGCTCGTGCGCAGGGTGGGCGAGGCGCTCGGCCGGGAGTCGCGTGCCATGGACGTGCAGGTACTGCTCGGCCCCGGCGTCAACATCAAGCGCTCCCCGCTGTGCGGCCGCAACTTCGAGTACTTCTCCGAGGACCCGCGCCTGTCCGGCGTGCTCGGCGCCGCGCTCGTCCTCGGCATCCAGTCGCAGGGTGTCGGCGCCGCCGTCAAGCACTTCGCGGCCAACAACCAGGAGACCGACCGCATGCGCGTCAGCGCCGAGGTCGACGAACGCACCCTGCGCGAGATCTACCTCCCCGCCTTCCAGCACGTCGTCACCGTTGCGAAGCCGTGGATGGTGATGAGCGCGTACAACCGGGTCAACGGCGTGTACGCCTCCGAACATCCGTGGCTGCTCACCGAGGTGCTGCGCGAGGAGTGGGGCTTCCGTGGCGTCGTCGTGTCCGACTGGGGCGCGGTCGACGACCGGGTGGCGGCGCTGTGGGCCGGCCTGGACCTGGAGATGCCGACCTCCGGCCGGGCCTCCGACGCTTCGGTGGTCAAGGCGGTCGAGGCCGGCGCGCTCGACCAGGAGCTGCTGGACGCCTCCGCCGCCCGCGTCCTAGCGCTGGTCGCGCGGGCCCAGCCCGGTGAGGGGACGTTCGACGCCGGCGCGCACCACCGGCTGGCGCGCGAGGTGGCGGGTCAGTGCGCCGTGTTGCTGAAGAACGACGGGGTGCTGCCTCTGGGGTTCCAGGATTCGGTGGCGGTGGTGGGCGAACTCGCGCGTACCCCCCGATATCAGGGGGCGGGCAGCTCCCACATCGTGCCCACGCGGCTGGACGACGTGCTCACCGAGATGCGCGCGCTGGCCGGGCGGGAGCTGGAGTACGCGCCCGGATACCGGCTGGGCGACGCCGGCCGTTCCCCCGAGCTGGAGGAGGAGGCGCGGGCCGTCGCGGCGCGCCCCGCGACCACGGTCGTCTGCCTCGGGCTGCCGCCGGAGGACGAGGGTGAGGGATACGACCGTACGCATCTGGAGCTTCCGGACAATCAGCGCGCGTTGCTCGACGTCGTGGCCGCCACGGGGACGCGGGTGGTCGTCGTGCTGTCCAACGGCGGCGTGGTCCGGGTCGCGGACTGGGAGGGGGCGGCCTCGGCCGTACTGGAAGGATGGTTGCTCGGACAGGCCGGCGGCGGCGCGATCGCCGACATCCTCTACGGCGAGGTCAACCCGTCCGGGCGCCTGGCCGAGACCATCCCGCTGCGCCTGGAGGACACCGCCTCCTACCTCGACTTCCCCGGCGAACTCGGCACCGTCCGCTACACCGAGGGCGTCTTCGTCGGCTACCGCTACCACGACGCGCTCGACGCGCCGGTCAGCTACCCGTTCGGGCACGGCCTGTCTTACACCGAGTTCGGCTACTCCGACCTCGATGTCCACACGCGCGGCTCCGGCGAGGAACTCGTCGTCCGCGTCAGCGTCCGCATCACCAACCTCGGCGACCGGGCCGGTCAGGAGGTGGCGCAGGTCTACGTCGCCGCCCCCGGCCACGACGTCCGCCGCCCCGCCCGCGAACTGCGCGCCTTCCGAAAAGTCCCCCTGGAGCCGGGTGCCTCCACGACCGTGCGCTTCTATCTCGCCTTCCGGGACTTCGCCTACTTCCATCCGGTACGGCGCCGCTGGACCATCGACCCGGGCACCGCCACCATCCACGTCGGCGCTTCTTCCCGGGACCTGCGGGTGGCGGCCACGGTGGCGATGGAGGGCACCAAACAGCCTCTACCGGCGGCCATCACGCCTGATTCGCCTTTGGCTGATTGGCTGGCGGCGCCGGGTGGGCTGGATGTGCTGCAACGGGAGATGCGACCGCCTGCCGAGACCGGGCAGTCGCACTCGCGGTTTCTCACCGAGCCGGCTCTGCGGATGGCGGGATCGGTGCCGGTACGGCGGCTTGCCCGGTTTCCTGGGGCCTATCTGGATCCGGAGCGGTTGGACAAGCTGGCTGACGAGGTGAATGAGCGGGCGGGCTGGTGAAACCGTTCCCCTGGTGAGGCCCCCGCCCGAAGCCGCACGCACCGTAAGGTCCCTGCCTCTGAAGCCGCGCACACCGTGAGACCGCCGCCCCCAAGGCCGCACACACCGTGAAACCGCCGCCCCGATGCCGCACGGACTTGAGATCGCTGTCCCGGTGGCCGCTCGCCTTTCGAGACCGCTGCATCTACGCGGCTCGATCGGCGAGTCGATGCCCCGGAGCGCAGGCTCCGTGAGATGGCTGCCTCCTTGGCAGCCTGCCCTGTGACATCGCCGCCCCACGACCCCCCGGTCGCCGCCCCACGACCGCTCGGTCGGCGACCCACTGCCCGCGAAGTCGCATGCACCCTGAGACAGCTGCCCCCAAGAGCCGCTTGCGTGGTGAGTCCGCTCCTCACACGGCGTTCTCCGCGTGAGCCGGAGCGGCGGCGTGGGTTTGTTCGGCTCGGGCCGGTGCCGCAAAGCGGCCCGACCGGCACGTCCGGAACCGGGTGACCGGGGCCGGGCGGTGAGGGAGCCGGTCGGGCACATACTCGGCGGGGATCACCCGGTAATGGAGTCCAGATAGGCGTCAAGCGCTCCAAGCAGGTCGAAGTCCGACTCGATGAGCCACTGGATCTGCAGACCATCGAGCACGGCGATCAGCAACGGCCCGTTCACCGGCCGGGTGATCTCCCCGTTGGCACGGGCCTTGGCCAGCGTGGCCGAGAACAGCTCCCGGCTCGTCCGGTACCGCTTGACGAAGAAGTCATGCGCGGGATGCCCAGGATCGGTGGCCTCCGCCGAAAGCGTCACAAACAACCGCATAACCCCGGGGTCGGCCATATTCCGCACCATCAACTCGCGAACAGCCAGCCGAAAACTCCCCAGCTCAGCCCACGTCTGCTCGAACCAGGGGACGTCCATGTCGGTCCGCTGCTGAAGCACCTCGGCCAGCAACTCTTCCTTGGACGGAAAGTAGTGCAGCACCCCAGCCAGCGTCAGCCCGACCTCCGCCGCCACATCCCGCATTGACGCGCCCCGGTAACCACGGACGCTGAAGAGCTCTCGGGCCGCCTGAAGGATCTGCATCCTCCGCGCGATCCCCACGGCGTACGGTCGTTTCGACGGCATACTCGCCACCCTAACAAATCAACCAACCGATAGGTCGTTTTTACCTCCCAGCACCGCCCACCACAACTCCCGCAGGGCCGGCACGCGCATCTCGGCGAGCACATCCACACGGCCACACCCAGCCACCCAGACACCAGAACCCACACCTACGCTCCGGCATGACGCCCAACCGCCACCGTCACCACCGTCACCACCACCGGCGTCACCGTCACCGTCACCACCGTCACCACCACCGGCGTCACCGTCACCGTCACCACCGTCACCACCACCGGCGTCACCGTCACCGTCACCACCGTCACCACCACCGGCGCCCCGGAAGCGCAGCCACAGAACCGCGGACCCGCATGCGCGCCCGGGTGGAGACCTGCGGCGGCACGCGAACCCACCAGAAACACGAACCCCCATCAGCGATGCAGGCCCCATGGGTCGCGGAATCACCTCACCCCTGGCGACGGCTATCGCGTAATGCTGTCGAGGTAGGCGTCCAGGGCGGTCAGAAGGTCGAAGTCCGGCTCCAGCAACCACTGCACCTGCAGCCCGTCCAGCACGGCGATCAGCAGCGGCCCGCTCGCGCCCTCCACCACCTCGCCCCGCTCCCGAGCCTTGGCCAGCGTGGCCGAGAACAGCTCACGACTGGTCCTGTACCGCTTCGCGAAGAAGTCGTGCGCCGGATGCTGGGCATCGGCAGCCTCGGCCGACAACGTGACGAACAACCGCATGACCCCGGCCCGCCCCATGTTCCGAACCTGAAGCTCCCGCACCGCCAGCCGAAAGCTCCCCAGCTCAGCCCACTTCTCCTCGAACCACGGAATGTCGATGTCATCACGCTGCTGAAGCACCTCAGCCAGCAGGTCCTCTTTGGACGGGAAGTAATGCAACACCCCCGCCAGACTGAGCCCCACGCGCGCGGCCACGTCCCGCATGGACCCACCGCGGTAGCCCCTGACGCTGAACACCTCACGAGCGGCCTCGAGAATCTGCTCCCTGCGAGCCACCCCGACGGCATAGCGCCTCTTGGCTACCATGCAACAAACCTTACCAAAAATTACCAATCAGTCGGTAGGTTTTCCATCGCTCAGCTACCAAGCACTCGGTAGCTTTCTCCCGCGCGTCCCCGTCGCCCCCACTTTCCGGGACACCCCTCGAGCCACCCACCCGCCCCCGAGTCGTCTCTGGCCTCCACCCATCTCCGAACAGCGCACAACCACGACCACCGGATGCCGCCTGCCACCAAAGCCACCGGACCCAACCCGGGGGCCAGACCTTGCCACAGGATCCAACCGGGAGGCCGGACCTTCCTGGGCGCCGCGACACCCCCGACCGAGGTGAGCGAGCCGTCAGCCCAGCGGGCACCACGTGTACCCACCCCCGGGACGAACACTCGGCACCAGTGATGCCGACCGGGTCAGAAGTCCGGCCAGATGTGCATCCCGGACGGGCCGAGGCCTGGAGCCGGGCCAGTTGGAGAAAGCATGGCAGGGCCAGGTGCATCCATCCCGGCACACCGCATGCAGCCCCTGGATCGGGGTCAGGGCTGGGTGGCGAGGAGTTTGCGGTCGGCCAGGTCGGCGGCGGCGCGGGAGGCTATTTCGCGGGTGATCGGGTACGCGGCGAAGGCCAGGGCGCCGACTATGCCGATGGCGGCCGGGATCAGGCTTTGGGCGTACAGGATGCCCTGGATCGCTTCTGGGTCCTGAGCGACGCCGCCGCTGCGGTAGCCGGTGGCGGCCAGCGTGTACGCGAGCAGGCCGCCGCCCACACCGCTGCCCGCCTTGGTGGCGAACGAGGTCATGGCGGCGAGGGAGGCTTCGGTGCGGAAGCCGTACTGCCACTCGGTGTAGTCGGCGAGTTCGGCGAGCAGGACCAGACCCAGCGCTACGGCGCCGCCGAAACCGAAGCCCGTCAGCGCGAAGCAGGCGAGCACCGGCAGGGGGGTCGGCGGGACGGCCATCAGCAGGGCGAGGCCGGCGATGGAGACGGCGAGGCTGAGGAGGTACCAGGGTTTGGCGCCGTGCCGCCTGGCCATGACGGGGACCACGATCGCGCCGACGACCATGGGCACGGCCATGACCAGGGCCGCGGCGGAGAGGTAGGCCTGGTCGCCGATGTAGTAGAGGAAGAAGTACGGCATGGCGGCGGTGAGGGAGCCGCTGGCCGCCTGTACCGCCACTTTGGAGGTGAGCAGGATCGGGACGGCGCGGTGGGCGAAGAAGACGCGGCGTACGTCGGACAGGCGGTAGCGCTCCGGCGACAACGGCTTGACGCGCTCGCGCACGCGCACCGCCATGACGGTCACCAGGACGCAGCCCACCAGGGCGATCATGCTGACGTACGTGAGCCAGCCGCCCGTGCCGCCCCCCAGCGCCTTGACGATCGGGAGCGTGGCGCCGGTGCTCAGCGCCGCCGCCAGCAGGCCGGTGAGGCCGACGATGCTCGCGAGCTGACTTCTGGTACGCGCGTCGCCGGCCACCACGGGCAGCAACGACGTCACCGGGATCTGGAACAGATCGAGCAGCAGGCCCCACAGCAGGTAGGTGATCCAGGCGGCGAGCAGGGCGTTCGGGAACCAGGCTGGGGCGGCGAAGAGCGCCACCAGGCAGACGGCGCAGAGGATGCCGCCGATGAGCACGTAGAGGCGGAACCGGCCCCACCGAGTGACTGGTAGGTGGTCGACTAGGTAGCCCATGATCGGGTCGCTCGCGCCGTCGACGATCCTGGCCACCAGCATCAGGGTGCCTACGGCTGCCGCGCCGATGCCGACGACGTCGGTGAGGTACAGCAGGAGGAAGCCGGAGGCCGCGCCCATCAGCGCCCCACCCGCGACACCGCCGAAGAAGGCGAGCTTTTCCACCAGACCGGGCCGGTCTTCCATGCGCCCTCCAAAAACCTACCAACTGATTGGTAGCAGACAGGCTAGGTGAGCTATGTCATTCCGGTCAACGCCCCGAAACCACCCATTCTCAAGACCATCGACGGGGGTACGGCTGCCGCCTGGACGGGCGGCCGTGCCGACCCCTGTTGCCGGTCGGTGCTGTCCGTGGCACGCGAACGAGCCGGAGCAGTGCACAGAGGTGGACGGGACAGCGACGAGCAAGGCGGCGGGCCAAGAGGGCGACCAATGCAGGCCATGAGCCATGTCCACGCGTCATGGGCAGGCGCTAGTGCGGGTTTGTGCAATCTGCCTCTGGCCAAGGGGTGGTCCAGTGGTGGGTGCCGGATTGGATGGTGAAGGGGGGTGTGTGGGGGAGGGTGACCAGGGCTGTGGTGTTGGGGGGGATTACGGCGTCTGTGGTCATTGTGTTCTTGGTCAGGGTCCAGGAGAGTTCGGCCCTTCCGTACGGGGTGCGGAGGGTTGCTTGCGCGGACGTCAAGTTCGCGCCTGGGCGGGGGGACAGCAGGATGCGGCGGTAGCCCGGCGCCGCCGGGGCTATTCCGGCCACCACGCGGTGCAGCCAGTCGGCCACCGCGCCGAACGCGTAGTGGTTGAACGATGTCATCTCGCCCGGGTTCACGGTGCCGTCGGGCAGCATGCTGTCCCATCGTTCCCAGATAGTGGTGGCGCCCATCGTCACGGCGTACAGCCAGGACGGGCATTCTCGCTGGAGCAGCAGCCGGTACGCGGCCTCCACCTGCCCGGCCTCGGTCAGGGCGTCGCACACCTCCGGGGTTCCGAGGAAGCCCGTCGCTATGTGGTGGCCGCCGTCGGCCAGTACCCGGGCCAGCCGTTCGCCGGCGAACACCCGCTGCTCCCGCGTGGGAAGCAGGTCGAAGCGCAGGGCGAGCGCGTACCCGGTGGCCGAATCCCCCAGCACCATTCCCTCCGGCGACACATACGCGGCCGCGAAGGCCTGCCGGACCTGGGCTGACAGCGCGGTGTAGGGGCCGGCGTCCTGTCCCAGGACCGCCGCCGCCTGCGCGACGACCCTTGCGGAGTGCGCGAGGTAGGCGGTGGCGACAACCTCCTTGGGTGTACGCCCGTCGCCCGGCTTGTCCGGCGGCGCGGCCGGGTCCAGCCAGTCGCCGAACTGGTACCCGGTGTCCCAAACGCCATGGCCCGCCAGCTCCGCGACATGGTCGACATAGCGCCGCATGCTGGGAAACTGCCGTTCCAGGAGCCCGGCGTCGCCGTACCGCTGAAAGAGGGTCCAGGGGACCAGGACGGCGGCGTCGCCCCACCCGGCGGCGGCGATCACGGCGCGCTCACCGAGCACGTTGGGGACCACGACGGGGACGGCGCCGCTCGGCGCCTGTTCGGCGGCGAGGTCGGCCAGCCATGAGGTGAGCATTCCGGCGCAGTCGTGCAGGAAGGCGGCGGCGGGGGTGAAGACCTGGAGGTCGCCGGTCCAGCCGAGGCGTTCGTCGCGCTGGGGGCAGTCGGTGGGCAGGTCGAGGAAGTTGCCGCGCATGCTCCACACCACGTTCTCGTGCAGGCGGTTGACCAGCGGGTCCGAGCACTCGAAGTGGCCGGTGCGCTCCATGTCGGTGTGGCAGACGACGGCGCGGACCAGCGCCGGGTCCACGGGTCCTTCGACGGAGGCGTAGCGGAAGCCGTGGAAGGTGAAGCGCGGTTCCCAGACCTCTTCGGCGTCGCCGCGCAGGATGTAGACGTCGGTGGCGGCGGCGGTGCGCAGGGGGCGGACGGACAGTTCACCCGCCTCCAGCACCTCCGCGTGGCGCAGGACGACGCGCTCGCCCGCCTGCCCGCGGGCGGTGATCCGCAGGCGGCCGACGAGGTTCTGGCCGAAGTCGAGGATGGTCTGTCCCGAGGGGGAGGTCAGGATCTCCGTCGGGGCGAGTTCCTGGGTACGGCGCACCGGCGGGCCGCTGGGCGCCACCAGCGTGGACAGGTCGTGCTCCAGCGGGTCCACGGGGCGCCAGTCGGCGGGCGTCCGCAGGCGGGCGTCGTGGGTCTCGCCGTCGTAGATGCCGCTGGCCAGGATGGGGCCGGGGGCGCATTGCCAGCCGGGGCCGGTGCCGTACCGCTGGACGGTGCCGTCGGCGTAGGTGATCTCCAGCTGGGCCAGCAGCGCGAGGCGCTCACCGTAGACCGCGACGGTACCGCCCTGGAAACCCAGGCGGCCCCGGTACCAGCCCTCGCCGAGGATCGCGCCGAGCGTGTTGGGGCCGGGGCGCAGGAGCGGGGTGACGTCGTAGGTCTGGTAGCGCAGGCGGTGGGTGTAGCTGGTCCAGCCGGGCGCCATGACGTGGTCGCCGACCGTGACGCCGTTGAGCTCGATCTCGTAGACGCCGAGCGCGGTGGCGTAGAGCCTGGCCGACGTTACGGCGGGCCGTACCGTGAACTCGCCGCGCAGGAGTTGCTCCTCGCCCGGCGGCGCGACGAAGCGCGCGGTCCAGTCGGCCGGGCCGAGCAGGCCGGCCTCGGCGACGGCGGGCGGGCTCCAGTCCGACCACGCGCCCTCCGCGTCGCGCACGCGGACGCGGACCTCCACGCGCTCGCGGGCGGCCAGCGGCGCGAACGGCCACGGGACCAATACCGACTCCGCCGACTCGACCAGGACGCGCTCGCCGCGTGCCGAGATCTCGTAGGCGCTCTGGTGCCATCCTGGGCTTTCGCAATCAACGATCCAGGAGAGTCTCGGACGGCTTTCGCCCAGGCCAAGAGCGTCGTCGAGGTGTTCGAAGCGGGGAGCTGCGATGTCCATGAGGCATGCTTACTTACAACTAAGTAAGTTGTCCATATGAAGAACCGTAAGGAGGAGATCGCGGCCGTGGCCGCCGAACTCTTCGCCCGCACCGGCTTCCGCGGCACCGGGATGACCGAGATCGCCCAGCGTGTGGGCATCACCGAGCCGGGGCTGCTCTACCACTTCCGCAACAAGGAGGGCCTGCTGCGCGCGGTCATCGAATGGCGCGACGGCAGGAGCCTTGACTTCGCCCGCGAGGCTGCGGCGCTCGGCGGGCTGGACACGATCCGCGAGATGCCCGCCTTCGCCCGGCGCAACCGGGAGGAACGCGGGCTGACCAAGCTGTTCGCGGTCCTGGTGGCGGAGAACCTGGAGCCCGGCGCGCCCGCGCACGAGTACTTCCGCGAGCGCTACCGGGCGATGCGCGCCCTGGTGGCAGGAGCGCTGCGGACGGGCCAGGAGCGCGGCGAGATCCGGGCGGACCTCGACCCGGAGGGCAAGGCGGCCGAGATCATCGCCACGCTCGACGGCCTGGCCACCCAATGGCTGCTGGATCCCGAGCAGGTGGACCTGGTCGAGCGCATCGAGGCGTACGCGCTGTCGCTCCAGCACGACCTGCCCTAAACCCAGAGGGCGTGCACCTCCGCGCGATTGTCCTCCACGACCGCCGATTCGGCGTCGAAGACCATCGTCGGCCGGGTCGAGGGGTTCCACGCGGGCCAGCCCGGCTCCCCGGTGGTGGCGAAGCGCACCCACGCCGCGTGCATCTCGTCGGCCAGGCCCTGCGGCGGGTTCTCCCCCACCATCAAGCGCGACTCGGGCATGGCCAGCGCGTCGAAGACGAACGGGATCTCCATGGCGTGGGCCGCGCCCAAGTCCCGCTCGGGCGAGCGCCAGGCGAACTCGTACAGCCACGTGCGCCCGATCGGCCGTCCCTCGGCCAGGCGGCGGTTGGCCAGCCGTACCAGGCGGTCGGTGAGCACGAGCCCGAACACCTCGCCCGGCTTCGCCCCCTGGTACAGCGCCTGATAGCCGCGCCAGACCCGCCCCTTCACCCCCATCTTGAGCATCGCCAGGCGGGCCATCAGCGGCCCCATACGGTCGACGCCGCCGTTCGGCACGAACCACAGCCGATACTCCTCCGTGGTGTGCCCGATCAGCACCTCCACCTCGGGGTCGACGTTCTCCTCCGGCGGCCCGGCGACCAGCTCGCCGTCGATCACGGGCCCCAGCTCGGGCCCGCCGGCCAGGCCGCTCCTGCTCATGACCGCGGCCTGCGCGTCGAGCAGCCGCTCCTGGTCCACGTCGGCGAAGGCGGCGGCGGTCGCGGGCACGCCGAGGCGGCGGGCGATCTGGCCGGTCGCCTTCCTGACGGCCGCGCGATGGCCGGCGGCGGGCCCGCCGCTCTGGATGATCGCCCGGTTCAGCAGCCGCCGGGCCGCCGGTACGCCGAGCAGTACCCCGAGGTCGATCGCGCCGGCCGACTCGCCGAAGACGGTGACGTTGTCCGGATCGCCGCCGAACGCCTCGATGTTCTCCCGTACCCAGGTCAGCGCGGCGATCTGGTCGAGCAGCCCGCGGTTGTCCGGCGCGTCGGGGAAACTGGCCCAGCCCTCGACGCCCAGCCGGTAGTTGATCGCCACCATCACCACGCCGTCGCGGGCGAACGCGCCGCCGTCGTACAGGGGGACGGCGTTGGAGCCGTTGCGGTTGGAGCCGCCGTGGATCCACACCATGACCGGCCGGCGCCCGTCGAGTCCGGGTGTCCAGAGGTTGAGGTTGAGACAGTCCTCGCCCGGGATGGCCACCTCGGCGAGGATCTCGTCCAGCGGCGGGCGGTAGCCGCGCTTGGCCGCCGTGGGGCCGTTGGCGAGCGCGTCGCGCACGCCCTCCCATGGTTGCGGCGGCTCGGGCGCGCGGAAGCGCAGCTCGCCGAAGGGCGGTGCGGCGTACGGCACGCCGCGGAAGACGGCGACGCCATCCTCCAGCTGGCCGCGCAGCTTGCCCGGCCGGGTCTCGACGATGATCTCCATGGCGCCTGCCTTCAGCGATAAGGGCGGTGGCTCCATTTTCCTGGAATCTCGTTCTAACGGCACTGGGCCATAGACACGGCTTTCCGGTCAGGGTTTGGGCGCTGGCACAAGCCGGTGGCCGATCAGGGCGGCGTACAGGGCGGCCACGTCCCCGGGGCGCTCCAGCGACCGGCCGGTGAGGCGTTCGATCCTGCTCAGCCGGTTGCGGACGGTGTTGCGGTGGCAGTAGAGCCTTCGGGCCAGCTCCGAGGTGGACTCGCCGCTCTCCATCCACGCCGACAGCACCTCCAGCAGGGCCTCGGCGTCGGGGCGGTCGAGTACGGGGCCGAGTACCGCGGCGGTGACCCGTTCGGCCAGGTCGGGGGCGGCCGCGACGAGCGCGCCGATCGGGCGGCTGTCCACCGTGGCCGCCTCCCTGCTGCCCGGTGGCAGTCCCGCCCACACGAGCCTGGCCAGGCGGAAGGCGGCGGCGGTCTGCGGCAACCGTTCGTAGGGGGCGCTGATCCCGATCCTGCCGCGCCCGGCCAGCGCCGCCCGCACCGCACCCGAGTCGGCCACGATGCCCACCTGGTCGTCGGCGCGCAGCCGCCACGCGCCGCGCAGCCCGATCGTGGACAACGGCACCGCCGGGTCGGCCACCACGCACACGTACGGCCCGCGCGCCGGCAGCCCGAGCGCGTGCGCGCTGCCGCCCAGCACACTCCAGTCGGTGACCCGCCCCTCGATCAGGGCGTCGAGCAGCACCTGGCGCTCGCGCTCGTCCTGCCTGGCCAGCTCCAGCATGGCCTCGTGGTAGCTGTCGGTGACCGCCACGGAGTAGCCGTCGATGAGCGACCAGACCTCGGTCATCGAGGTGGCGAGCGTCTCGACCGGGTAGCCGGGGGCGGCCATGGCCCGCTCGACCAGACTCTCCCAGACCACCCGGAACCCGATGCGGTAGGCGTGCAGCACCGTGCCCAGCGGCACCCCCTGCTCGGCCCGGCGGCGCGCGGTCTCCCTGGACGCCACGGCCTTGACGGGACGCTGTTCCGCCAGGTCGAGCAGGTGTTCGTCGAGGTTGCGCCGGTTGTACTCGCGCACCTCGGCCAGCCGTTCCGCCGGCATGGCCGCGTAGGTCTCGTCCTCGGCCACGATGGCGGCGAACATGCGGTCGGCGAGCCCCTCCACGTCCTCCAGCAGCTCGGCGGCCAGGCGCGCGATCCGTGGGTCACCCATGTGCGGCAGCATAACGGCCATCCCTTGTGCCACCGCACATGAGCCCAGGTCAACGGCACGTACGACGCGGGTCCGCACCGCAGGTCCGCTGTAGGTCAGGGGGTCATGATGGCGGTGACCGCGTTCACGACGGTCGTGCGCCACTCGCGTGAGGAGGCCAGCATCCCGGTCAGGGTGTGTGAGCCGTGGACGTGCCCGGGGAACTCGCGGAAGGTCACCGGCACCCCTGCCTCGGCCAGCCGCGCAGCATAGCGGCGGGCGTCGCCGGCCAGCGGGTCGCACTCGGCCGAGAGGATCACCGCGGGCGGCAGCCCGGTCAGGTCGGCGGCGTGCAGCGGCGAGGCGATGGGGTCGGTGGCGTCGTGCCCGGACAGGTAGGTGCCCACGCACCACTCCAACTCGGACTTCGTCAGCACGTGCCCCTCGGCGTAGGTCTCCACGGTGGGTGAGGACATCGTCAGGTCGAAGGCGGGGATCTCCATCACCTGGATCACCGGCATGGGCCCGCCCCGCTCCTTGGCCAGCAGCGACACGGCCGCGCTCAGGTTGCCGCCGGCGCTCTCGCCGCCCACGCCCACCCGCGTGGGGTCGAACCCGAGCCGCCCGGCCTGCTCGACGGTCCACTCGAACGCGCGGTAGCAGTCCTCGGCGGGAACGGGGAAGGGGAACTCGGGCGCCAGCCGGTAGTCCACGTTGACCACCACGACGCCGGCGCCCGCGGCGATGGCGCGTGAGCGGCGGTCGCTGTCGTCGATCGTGCCCATCAGCCAGCCGCCGCCGTGGAAGAGCACCATCGCCCCGGCGTTCTCCTCCGCCGGACGGTACACGCGCACGGTGATCTCGCCGTCCGGGCCGGCGACCTTGACCTTCTCCTCGAAGACCGTCGCGATCTCGGGCTCCACCTGCACGTAGTCGCCATAGGGGTTGACCCCTTCCGCCTTGCGCTCGGCGTTCATGCGGCGGCGGGCGACGGGGTCGTGGGGGGCCGGAGGCTGGGAGTGGATCATGGCGATCAGGGGGGCGATCTGCGGGTCGACGGGCATGTGAACTCCTCGGATCGGCATCGTTACCAAAAGCCTACCAATTGATAGGTAGTTTTTGTTAGCCTCGCCACACCCCCATCCGAGGAGGTTCCGATGCCGAGATCTCGCGGGACGGCCTTGGCGGCCGCCGCCGTCGCCCTCGCAGTCACGGGCACCGCATGTTCCGGCGGCGCTGCCGAACGCGCCGCCACGGCGGAGCGCATGCTCACCCTGGCCGTAGCGGCCGACGTCTCGTCCTGGGACCCAGCCGTCGGCGCCGGGGGCAACTCCCTGGGCTACCTGCAGGCCGTCTACTCGTCCCTGACCACGCTCAACGCCGACTTCTCCGTCTCGCCCGGCGTGGCCACCACCTGGGCCTACGACCAGCCCAAGACCACGCTGACCATGACCATCCGCGAGGGCCTGACCTTCTCCGACGGCACCGCGCTCGACGCCGCCGCGGTCAAGGCGAACCTGGATCGCGGGCTGAGCACACCGGGCGCCACCCAGTCGGCGCTGGCCGGCATCGCGAGCGTCGAGGCCACCGGCCCGGCAGAGCTGACGGTCAAGCTCAAGAAGCCCGATCCCGGCCTGCTCTACCAGCTCTCGATGGTGCCCGGCATGATCGCCAGCCCCAAGGCCTTCGCCACACTCAAGACCAACCCGGTGGGCAGCGGGCCGTACGTGCTGGACCTGAACGCCAGCACCCGCGGCACGTCCTACACCTTCACCCGCAACCCCAAGTACTCCCTGCCGGCCACGTTCGGCTTCGACAAGCTGGTGATGAAGGCGCTGCCCGACACCAACGCGATGGCCAACGCCGCGCTCAGCGGCCAGGTCGACGCCGGCGGCGTGCCCATGGCCAGCCTGCCGCAGGTTCAGGGCGCGGGCCTGGAGCACAGGAAGATGCCCGGCCTGATCATGGGCATGTGGATCGTCGACCGCGCGGGCAAGCTTGCTCCCCCGCTGGCCAAGGTCAAGGTACGGCAGGCCATAAACCACGGCCTCGACGCCGAGGGCATTCTCAAGGCGGTCGACAAGGGCAACGGCGACCGGCGTACCCAGATGTTCGCCGCCGGCACCCCCGCCTACCTGGCCGCGCTCAACTCCCGCTACCCCTACGACCCGGACAAGGCCAAGCGGCTGCTGGCCGAGGCGGGCTACCCGGACGGCTTCGAGCTCACCCTGCCCAGCGAGAACACCTACGTGCCCGCGCTCTACCCGATCGTCGCCCAGCAGCTCGGCCAGATCGGCATCAAGGTGAAGTACAAGCCGGTCTCCAGCAACCTGATCACCCAGCAGTACCTGGCCGGCACCTACCCGGCCTTCATGTACACCTACACCGCCACCGAGAACTGGCTGGACGCCTCGCTGTTCCTGGCCAAGGGCGGGGTCTTCAACCCGTTCCACGTGGAGGACCCGGTGGTCGCCAAGCTCATGGACCGGATCGCCGTCGCGGAGGAGGCCGAGCGCGGCAGGCTGTTCCAGGAGCTCAACACCCATGTGGTGGAGCAGGCGTGGTTCGCCCCGCTGTACGCCGCCACCAACCTCATGGTCTGGAAGAAGGACAAGGTCAGGATCGACGCCGCGGCCGACCAGATCTTCGTCTTCCTGCGCGACTACCACCCGGTGGGCTGAGGTGCTCAGGCTGCTGTCGCGGCGGCTGATCGCGGCGGGCGTCCTGCTCGTCGTCATCACCGCGCTCACCTCGCTGCTCACCACGCTGGTGCCCGACCCCACGCACAACCTGCTCGGCATGACGGCCACGCCCGAGCAGGTCGCCGCCAAGCGGGTGGAGCTCGGGCTGGACCGGCCGGTCAGCGTGCGCTACCTGGACTGGCTGGGCGGGGCCGTACGGGGGGATCTGGGGGTGTCGTGGTTCACCGGGCTGCCGGTGGTCGAGACGATCACCGCCCGGCTGCCCGTCACGGTCTCGCTGGCGGTCATCGCGACGCTGGTCTCGGCGGTGGCCGGCATCGCCTTCGGCATGGCGGCGGCGCTGCGGCGCGGCTGGCTGGACCGGGCTCTGCAGGTCGCGGCGGCGCTCGGCTTCGCCGTACCGGGGATGTGGGTGGCGTTGCTGCTGGTCATCGTGTTCGCGGTGCAGTTGCGGTGGCTTCCCGCGACCGGGTACGTGGCGTTCGCGGAGAGCCCGGCCGACTGGGCGCGTTCGCTGCTGCTGCCGGTCGTGGCGATCGCCGCCGGGTCGGTGGCGGCCGTGGCGGCGCAGACCCGCAACGCGGTGGCGGCCGTGCTGAACCAGGACTACGTGCGCACGCTGCGCAGCCGGGGCCTGCCCCGGCGCCGGCTGCTGCTGCGCCACGTGCTGCGCAACGCCGCGCCCACGGCGCTGACCGTGGTCAGCCTGCAGTTCATCGGCCTGCTCGGCGGGGCCATCATCGTCGAGCAGATCTTCGCGATCAACGGGCTCGGCAGCCTGGCCGCCGCCGCCTCCAGCCGCTCCGACATCCCGGTGGTGCTGGGCGTGGTGGTGGTCGGCGTGCTCATCGTGCTCACCGTCAACCTGGTCGTCGACCTGCTGGTGAGCTGGCTCGACCCGAAGGTGCGCACCCCATGAGCCTTCTCAGAAGACCCGCCGCGCTCGTGGCCGCCGTCGTGTTGCTGCTGGTCGTGGTCGCGGCGGTGGCCGGGGCGTGGCTGGCGCCGTACGGGCCGGACGAGGTGGACCTGCGCGCCGCGCTGGCCGGTCCCGGCCCCGGGCATCCGCTGGGCGGCGACGGCTCCGGCCGCGACGTGCTCAGCCGACTGCTGCACGGCACCCGTGCCACCGTGTCGGGCGCGCTGCTGGCGGCCGGGGTGGCGCTGGTGATGGGCGTCGTGGCCGGGACGCTGGCCGGATATTTCGCTCGATGGGCGGACGCGGTGGCGAGCTGGTTGTTCAACCTGCTGATGGCGCTGCCGGCGTTCATCGTCGTTCTGGCCTTCGTCGCGGTGATGGGCCCGGACCTCGTCGGCACCATGGCGTTCGTCGGCTTCCTGGCCTCGCCGTCCATCTACCGGCTCGTCCGCGCCGCGACCATGCGGGTGCGCGGCGAGTTCTACATCGACGCCGCCCGCGTGTCCGGGCTGTCCGACCTGCGCGTCGTGCGCAGGCACGTGCTGCCGGTGGTCCGCTCGGCGATCATCGTGCAGGCGCCGCTGCTGTTCGGCGCGGCCCTGCTGCTCCAGGCCGGCATCGACTTCCTCGGCCTCGGCGAGCCCGGCGCGGCGAGCTGGGGAGCGATGCTCAACGACGCCGCCGCCAACGTCTTCCGCGCCCCATGGCTGTCGATCTGGCCGGGTCTGGCCATCGCCGCGACCGTGCTCGCGGTGACGGTCCTCGGCAACGCCGTACGCGACGCGCTCGAGGACACCCCGATCCAGGCGGCGGGCCGCGCCCCCTCTACCCGTCGGCCCGCCGCCTCCTCCCCCGCCCCGGCCCTCGCCGACGGCGCCCTGCTCGCCGTCTCCGGCCTCACGGTCACGCACCGTACGGCCGGCGGCGAGGTCACCGTCGTCGACGGCGTCGACCTCCAGGTACGGCCGGGCGAGGTCGTCGGCCTGGTCGGCGAGTCCGGCTCGGGCAAGACCCAGACCGTCCTCGCCGCCCTCGGCCTGCTGCCGCCGAGCGGCCGGGTCGCCGCCGGTTCGGTCCGCTTCGCCGGGGCCGAACTGACCAAGCTGACCGAACGCGAGCTGAACCGCGTCCGCGGCCCCCGCATCGGCTACGTCTCCCAGGAGCCGATGTCCAACCTCGACCCGAGCTTCCGCGTGGGCAGCCAGCTCGTCGAGCCGCTGCGCGCGCACCTCGGCCTGTCCGGGCGGGCCGCCCGCCGCCGGGCGCTCGAACTGCTGGCCAGGGTGGGGATCGCCGAGCCCGAGCGCATCTACCGCGCCTACCCGCACGAGATCTCCGGCGGCACCGCCCAGCGCGTGCTCATCGCCGGAGCCATCTCCTGCGACCCCGAGCTGCTGGTGGCCGACGAGCCCACCACGGCGCTGGACGTCACCGTGCAGGCCGAGGTGCTCGACCTGCTGCGTTCCCTGCGCGGTGAACGCGACATGGCGGTGCTGCTGGTGACCCACGACCTGGGCGTGGTGGCGGACATGTGCGACCGGGTCACGGTGATGCGCGACGGGCGCCTCGTGGAGAGCGCGCCCACGCGGACGCTGTTCGCCCAGCCGGCGCAGCCGTACACGAAGGATCTGCTGGCAGCCAACCCGCACAACGCCGCGCGGCGGGAGCGGAGCGCGGCGGTCGGGGCGCCGCTGCTGGAGATCGACCGGCTGCGGGTGGACTATCCGCAGCGCGGGCTGCGGCGCCCGCCGGTGCGGGTGCTCAAGGAGGTCAGCCTGACCGTCGGCGAGGGCGAGACGCTCGGGCTGGTCGGCGAGTCCGGCTCGGGCAAGACGACGCTCGGCCGCGCGGTGCTGGGCCTCGCGCCGGTCGTCGGCGGCTCCATCCGGTACGGCGGGCAGCCGCTTCCCGCCCGCCGTGCCCGCGCCCGCCAGATCCAGGCGGTCTTCCAGGACCCGTTCAGCTCGCTCAACCCGGCCATGAGCATCCACGACATCCTGGTCGAGCCGCTGCTCGCGCACGGCGTGGCCGACCGGGCGGAGGCCGACCGGCGCATCGCCCTGCTGCTCGACCGGGTCGAGCTGCCGGCCGGCACCGGCGCGCGGCGCGCCCGCGAGCTGTCCGGCGGGCAGCGCCAGCGGGTGGCCATCGCCCGCGCGCTCGCCCTCGGCCCGCGCCTGATCATCTGCGACGAACCCGTCTCGGCGCTCGACGTCTCGACGCAGGCGCAGGTGCTCGGCCTGCTCACCGAGATCCAGCGCGACACCGGGGTGAGCTATCTGTTCATCTCGCACGATCTGGCGGTGGTGCGCAACGTCAGCGACCGGGTCGCGGTCATGTCGCGGGGCGTGCTGGTCGAGACCGGCGACGCCGAGCAGGTGACCACCGAGCCGCGTGATCCGTACACGCGGCGGCTGCTGCTGTCGGCGCTGGTGCCCGATCCGGACCGGCAGGCGGCCCGGCGCGCGGCCCGGCTCGGCCTGGCCGCGAAGGAGCAGGCGTGATCGACAGGGAGCGGCTGGTGCGGCGGCACTCGGTGGTGCTCACGTCCTGGCATCCCTCGTGCACGCTCAGCCTGGGCAACGGCGACTTCGCGGTCAACGTGGACGTGACCGGGCTGCAGACGTTCCCGGAGGCGCACGAGCTGCCGCCTCGGCGCAGGCCTCAGGTCTTCGACGCCGACGACTTTCCGGTGCCGCTGCGGATCCAGTCGAGCTGGGGGTGGTACTCCACCGATCCCGGCGTGCCGTACCGGCTGGAGGAGGCGGCGACGGGCTATTCCACCCGCACCCGCACGGTGCGCTACCCCGACCGGATGCGGATCGGGGCGGACGGCGTGGCCTCCGCCGACGCGGGCGGCTGGCTGTACGCCAATCCGCGGCGGCTCGATCTCGGGCGGATCGGGCTGCGGTTCGACCCGGCGCTGGAGCTGACCGACCCGCGCGTGGAGCTCGACCTGTGGACGGGCAGCGTGCGCTCGGCCTTCCTGCTCGGCGGGCAGCCGGTCGAGGTGCGGACCGTGGTCCATCCCGAGCTGGACGTGGTCGCCGCGCGGGTGCGCTCGCCGTTGCTCGCGGCCGGTGCGCTGGGCGTCGCGATCACCTTTCCCGGGCAGACCGATCCGCTCTCCCCGGGCGAGCGGCTGGCGCAGACCACCTGCTACGGGCCGGACGGGATCGTGCGCGAGGTCGGTGACGCGCGCTACCACGTGCGGGTGCGGACCGACGGGCGCTGGGGGCCCGGCCCGGTGGTGGGCACCGGGGCGGCGGAGCTGAGGCTGAGCGCCGCCTTCTCCGCCGAGGCGCCGGACGAGCCGCCCGCCTTCGACGCGGTGGCGCGGGCGGCGGCCGGGCACTGGCGGGCGTACTGGATGTCCGGCGCGGCGGTCAGCTTCGAGGGGAGCGCCGATCCGCGGGCGGGCGAGCTGGAGCGGCGGGTGGTGCTCTCGCAGTACCTGACCGCCGTGCACTGCTCGGGGTCGGCGCCGCCGCAGGAGTCGGGGCTCGTGCACAACTCCTGGGGCGGCAAGTTCCATCTGGAGATGCACTGGTGGCACGCCGCCCACTTCGTCCTGTGGGGACGGCCCGAGCTGCTCGAACGCGGTCTCGGCTGGTACCGCGAGATCCTGGGCTCGGCCCGCCGGACCGCCGCGGAGCAGGGGTACTCCGGCGCGCGCTGGCCCAAGCAGGTCGGCCGGGACGGCCGCGAGGCGCCCAGCCCGATCGGCGCCTTCCTCATCTGGCAGCAGCCGCATCCGATCCACTACGCCGAACTGCTCCGGCACAACGGCGTGCCCGGGGCGCTGGAACGCTACGCCGACCTGGTCTTCGCCACAGCCGAGTTCATGGCCTCCTACGCCGAGCCGGACGAGGACGGCGTCCACCACCTCGGGCCGCCGCTGGTCCCGGCGCAGGAGACGTACTTCCCCGGCCGGGCCCGCACCGCCGACCCCACCTTCGAGCTGGCCTACTGGCACTGGGGCCTGCGGGTCGCGCAGGAATGGCGCGAGCGGCTCGGCCTGGAGCGGGAGCCCGGGTGGGACGCGGTGCTGCGCGGTCTTGCCAGGCCGCTGGTGCGCGACGGTGTGTACGCGGCGGTCGCCACCGAGCCGTACACGCTGACCGACGACCACCCGTCGATGCTCATGGCACTCGGCTTCCTGCCCGCCACCCCGCTGATCGACCCCGGGGTCATGTCGGCCACGTTCGACCACGTGCTGCGTACCTGGGATCTGGGGAGCACGTGGGGATGGGACTACCCGGTGCTGGCCATGTGCGCCACCCGGCTCGGCCGTCCGGGCGACGCGGTCGACGCGCTGCTCATGGACACCCGCAAGAACCACTACCTGCCCACCGGGCACGTGCCGCAGTTTCCCGGCGGGCTGTCGGTCTATCTGCCGGCCAACGGCGGGCTGCTCGTGGCCGTGGCGCTCATGGCCGGCCGGTTTCCTGAGGGGTGGCGGGTGTCGCACGAAGGGCTGGGGACGTTCCCGCCGTGACCGCGCGGCGGTCGAGCGCCTGGGCCCATTTGACCGCGACGGCCGCGACCTGGATCAGCTCGGTGCGCAGCGCCTCGGGGTCGGACTCCGCGAACGCCTCAAGCACCTCTTCGGCCAGGATGTGCCGCCAGGTCAGCGTGCCGTCGTCACCCGCGGCCGAGGTCTCGCGCTTGGCGGCGTCGGCGGCGGGCGTACGGGAAGGGGAGGTTCCATCGGGGATGTCCTGGATGCCCCAGCGCACGTCCTGGGCCCGCCGCTCGCCGGCGATCTCGTCGAGGACGCGCGCCAGCGAGCCGGGCAGGCCGTAGTCTCCGTCGTTCACAGGGTCTCCAGCACACGGAAGCGTTCGGTCACCACGAGGGTGTCGTCGTCGATCACGGGCGCGCGGCCCAGGTAGGCCACGTGCTCGGGGCTGAGCCAGAACCGCTCGTGCCCGGCCCGCCACTCGGCGACCCCGGCGTAGTCCTCGCCCTCGTCGTGGGCGAAGCGCTCGTCGATCTCCCGGATCGGCACCACCTTCACCTCGGTGGTCTCCAGCAGCGCCACGCGCCGCCCGGCCGAGTCGATCAGCGCGTCCCAGGAGCCCGCCACCGGCAGGGGCTCGTCCTCGTGCTCGTAGTCGGCCAGCAGCGAACTCGTCGCGGTCTTGCGCCCGGCCAGGATCGCCGCGACCAGTTCGTCCCGCAGCGGCCCCGGGTAGGCGAACTCCGCCTCCCCGACCTCCCCGAACGGGAAGCACGCCCGCCGCCGCCACATCTCGCCGTCGAAGACCTCCAGCGTCACGCCGCTGGCCCGCATCCGCACCGGCAGCCCGCTCAGGCCGCGCTCGATCGCGTCCGCGCCCTCGTCGTCCAGCCCCTGCCCAACCGTGAGGTGCGGCGTGATCTCCCCATATTTCCCCTGGTACGGCCGCGCCTGCGGCCACCGCGCCACCACTGCCTCGGTCAGCTTCCTGACCGGCTCCGCCGGCTCGGGAGCCAGGTAGACCACGCCGGGAAAACGCGCGAGCCGCTCGAAGACCAGATCGAAGCGTTCGCGGGCGGCGAACAGCTCGCGCAGCGCGCCCTCGTCCACCCGGGAGGCGTCGAGGAACGGGTAGAGCACGGTCACGTGGGCGGGCACGCCGTAGGCGGTCGACGGGTCGTAGCGCCGCCGCCACGGGCCCACGACCTGCTCGGCGGCGGGCACGGTGACCGTCAGGGCGGTCTCGCCTCGGGTGAACATGGCCGGAAGTATCCCACGGGGCCGGTGTTCGAGCCGCGACTCAGGATGATCACCCTTGACCTGGCATTACCCCTGGAAGAAAAGTTTGTTTACCAAAGGAAATGCCAGCTCACGCCACTACTCCATTCCACGAAATATCCATGATGCTCACTTTATATCGCGACATATCCCGGTATTGACATGTCAGATCGCCCACAACCAGTATGGGTGCCCGGTCACCCAACTGCGGGTGGTGGCCGACGGGGAAACACCCTTAGCGACTGCTTCGCCAGTCGGTCCGTTGGGGGTCTGATCGTGCACCACCTTTCTTGTTCAATTTTCAAACAGGCCTGCTCAGCATGAGCGATGCCACCGTATTGGCCCTGGTCGGGACGGGGAGCCTGGCTCGCGCATTCTGTTACTCGCTCGCCGTGGTCGCGACCAGCCCGATCCGTGTTGTGATACTCGGCCGTAACATCGACAAAACACGCGAAGCCACCTATGTGTCGTCAACTCGCGCCGCTCTTTCCGGCGCCCCGGTCGTCTTCGAGGCCCGAAAAAGCAGCTTGACCAGCAATGAAGCACTCGCGGAGACGCTCGGTCAGATCGTTCCCAATGGCGTGCTCGTCGCCGCCTCCACCCAGTCACCCTGGGAACGCCAGAATTCCCCCTCCAAATGGACGGAATTCCTGGGAAAGGCGGGATTCGGGGTCACGCTGCCCTTCCAGGCGGAGGCCGCGCTCCGGGTCGCCCGTGCGGTCCCCGCGGGGACCTGGGTGATCAACGCCTGCTTCCCCGACGCGGTGAACCCCCTCGCCGCGGCGCTGGGCCTGCCCCTGTGGTGCGGCGTCGGCAACGCGGCGCTGCTCGCCGCGAGCGCGCAGGCCGCGCTCGGCCTGTCCGACCAGCGTGAGCTGCGGATGCTCGCCCACCACAGCCACCTCTATCCGCCACGGGACGACCACCCGGAGGCGCGCGCCTGGCTCGGAGACGGGGAAGAGGATCGCGAACTGGAGGACGTGGGCGGCCTGCTGGCCGCGCAGCGCGCCGCCGGGCGCGCCGAGCTCAACCACGTCACCGGCCTGGCCGCCGCCCGGCTGGTCGCCGCCCTGGTCGCGGGCCACGACGTGCCCACCCACCTGCCAGGACCGCTGGGGCTGCCCGGCGGGTATCCGGTCCACGCCTCGCTCGCCGCGGGGGTACGGCTGCGCCTGCCGTACGGCGTGGAGGAGAAGGAGGCGGTCGACTTCAACCAGCGGGCGGCCCTGCGCGACGGCGTGGTCGTCGAAGACGGCCGCGTCACCTTCGCGCCCGCCGCACGAGAACAGCTGGCCGCCGTCGCACCCGACCTCGCCGGCGGCTTCCCCGTCACCGACCTGGAGCCGGCCACCGCCGCCCTCGATCAGCTCAGAACCCGGCTGCGCCGCGCGGCGGCCGGCCGGCAGGACACCGGCCGCGAACCGGCCTGACCCACTTCAGCGGTCCCGAACCCGGAACCGCCGCACCACCACGGTCTCACCAGGACCATCGCCAGGAAGAGGGCGCTGACGCCATGCCGAACTCCTTAAGCACCGTCGAGACGACCGCCAACCTGCTGACCGACTTCTACGACCAGTTGCCCCGCTCGATCGCGGCCTGCGTCGCCGACCCGGAGCCGGTCAGGGAGCCGGCCGGCTTCTCCCCCGGCTTCCTGCTGCCGGAGCTCGACGACGACGTACGCGGCTTCCTCGACGTGGCGACGGCGGCGTGGCGGCCGCTCGGCGACTACGGCGGGCACGACCTCAGCCTCCTGGACCTGGCCGGCAACCCGGGCACCGGCACCACGAAGACGTTCGCCTCGCTGCTCATCGTGGCCCGCGCGGTGGAGTACATCCGCCGCTACGGCGAGCCGATCACGATCTTCTCCCCGACCTCGGCCAACAAGGGCACCGCCCTGCGCGACGCGGTGCTGCGCGCGATCGACCACGGCCTGGCCGACCCCGCCGAGCTGCGCGTGGTCATCCTGGCGCCCGAATCGTGCCAGGCCAAGCTGCGCGCCTCGCGCCTGTCGTCCGATCCGGCCCTGGCCGCGCTCAACCCGATGCTGGTCTACGGCGGCGAGCACCCGGAGGACGTCAAGGCCATCGGCCGCCGGTTCGCGGACAAGTACGCGGGCGAGTTCCGCGCCGCGGGCGGCAACCTGTGGTTCTCGCTGGAGCTGGGCAACTACCTGGTGGCCGACACCGCCCGCGCGTTCTTCGAGCAGCGCGCCGCCCCCGACGCTGGGCCGCGCCTGCACGCGCACGCGGTCTCCAGCGCCTTCGGCCTGCTCGGCTACCACCGCGGCCGGGAGGTCCTGGAGCTCGCGGGCCTGGCCGACCCGGCGGCCCGCCCGGCGAGCCTGCTGGTGCAGCACCTCGGCACCCCGGACATGGTGCTCAACCTGCGCCACGGCGGCTTCGAGCGGGACAACGCGCCCGTCTACGAGGCGGTGGACGGGCGCTACGTGCAGAGCGCCGACCCCCGCTTCCCGCAGGTCACCTACGACCCGGCGGAGGTGCTCGACCCGACCTTCTACACCCACCGCCCGGCCACCTCGCCGGCCATGAACGAGCTGATCGCCAGGCACGGCGGCGACGGCATCGTGGTCTCGCTGGCCGAGTGCGTCGAGCGTTACCCGCGGCTGCGCGAGATGCTCGCCGGCACCGGTCGCGAGCTGCCCGCCGACTTCCGGACGCTGCGCGAATGGTCGCTGGTCATGGCGCTGACCGGGGTGCTGAACGCGATCGACCGCGGCCTGGTCGAGGCGCCGCGCGACGTGGTGGTGCACGGCTCGGGCAGCTACTCCACCGCCGACTACGAGGTGCTGCCCCGCTCCGCCCAGATCATGGTGGACGGCGCCGAGGACGTGGCTCGGGCGGTCCTCGGCTGATGGACGGCTCGTACACCGGCGACGAGATCGCCATCGTCGGCGTGGCCGGCCGCTTCCCCGGTGCGGCCGGGGTGGCGGAGCTCTGGCGCAACCTCCTCGACGGCGTGGACTCCGTGCACGACTACACCGAGGCGGAGCTGCGCGCGCTCGGCCTGCCGGAACGGCTGATCGCCGACCCCGCGCACGTGCCGTCCGGCGGCCGGGTGGACGGCGTGGACGGCTTCGACGCCGCCTTCTTCGGCGTGCCGGCGGACGAGGCCGTGCGCATGGACCCGCAGCAGCGGCTCTTCGTCGAGCAGGCGTGGGCGTGCATGGAGGACGCCGGCCACGCACCCGGCTCCTACGACGGCGTCGTCGGCGTCTTCGCCGGCTCCTCGGTCAACCGGTACTTCCTGTACCGGCTCCTGGCGGGAGGCCAGCCCGACGACTGGGAGGAACGGCTGGCCCCCGGCTGGGCGGCCGACTACCTGCCCGCGCAGGCCGCCTACCGGCTGGGTCTCACCGGCCCGGCGGTGGCCGTGCAGACCGCCTGCTCCAGTTCGCTCGTCGCGGTCTGCCAGGCGGCGCAGAGCCTGCTCGACTACCGCTGCGACCTGGCGCTGGCGGGCGGGGTGAGCGTCATCGAGCCGCGCTTCAAGCACGTCGAGGGCGGGATGGTCGCCCCGGACGGCCGCTGCCGCGCGTTCGACGCCGCCGCCCAGGGCGCCGCCTACGGCAGCGGGGTCGCGGTGCTCGCGCTCAAGCGCATGGAGGACGCGCTCACCGACCGCAACCACGTGTACGGCGTGCTGCGCGGCTGGGCGGTCGCCAACGACGGCGCGGCCCGTGCCGGGTTCGCCGCTCCCGGGCTGGAGGGCCAGGCGGCCGTGGTGGCCGAGGCGCTGGCGGGGGCGGAGCTGAAGCCGGGCGACATCGGGTTCGTGGAGGCTCACGGCAGCGGTACGCCGGTGGGCGACGCGATCGAGGTGGCGGCGCTGGCGCGGGTGTTCCGGGGGCCGCTGGTGCTGGGGTCGGTCAAGACCAACCTGGGCAACCTTGACGCCGCCGCCGGGGCGGTGGGGCTGATCAAAGCGGTGCTGGCCGTACAGACCGGGCTGATTCCAGCCAATCTCCACTTCAAGACGAAAAATCCGGATCTGGGGGATGTGCCGTTCGTGATCCCCCAGCAGACCGTGACCTGGGAGGATCCCGTACGGCGGGCCGGAGTCAGCTCGTTCGGACTCGGCGGCACCAACGCCCACGTGATCGTCGAACAGCCCCCCGAACCACCCGAGCGCCCCCCGGTCACCGGCCGGCACGCGCTCCCCCTCTCGGCCCGCACCCCCGAGGCGCTCTCCCGGCTCGCGGCCGCCCTCGCCGCCCACCTCGCCGCCCATCCCGAACTTCGCCTCGACGACGTCGCCCACACCCTGTGGAACGGACGCCGCTTCTTCACCCACCGCACGGCCGTCCTGGCTGAAGACCTCCCCGGCGCCGTCGCCGCCCTGGCCACCGCCGCGCCGGGCACCGTGGTCCCGGCTCCCCGGACGGGCGACGCCCCGTACGAGCCGGCCGAGCGGTGGCTGCGCGGCGAGGTCGTTACTCCGCCCGAGTATCCCGGCGCCCGCCGGGTCCCGCTGCCCGGTTACCCGTTCGAGCGACGTACGTACTGGTCGGAGATCCCGCGATGACCACCCCCATCCTCTTCTGCATCCCCTACGCCGGCGGCGCGCCGAGCGCCTTCCGCGCCTGGCCGGCGATCGCCGGGCACCGGCTGGACGTGCGCCCCGTGGCGCTGCCCGGACGGGAGGCACGGTTCCTGGAGCCGCCGGACGTGGACGTGGCCCAGCTCGCCGACGACATCGCCGGGCAGGCGGGCGGCCGGCCGTACGCGATCTTCGGGCATTCCATGGGCGGGCGGCTGGGCTTCGAGGTCGTACGGGAGCTGCGCAGGCGCGGCGAGGAGCCGCCACTGGCGCTGTACGTGAGCGCGTGCCGCGCGCCCGACACGGTCGAACCGCTGTCGGTGCTGGCCAGGGCGGACGACGAGGCGCTGTTCACGCGGCTGACGGAGCTCGGCGGGATGCCGAGGCAGATCCTCGACGACCCCGAGATGCGCGAGCTGCTGCTGCCGGTCTTCCGCGCCGACTTCGCCTGGCTGGACTCCTACGTCTACGAGCGCGAGGCCCCGCTGGAGGTGCCGATCACGGCCTTCGCCGGCCGGGACGACCCGTCCATCGACCCCGGGCTCGTGGACGGCTGGCGCCGCGAGAGCACGGCCGGCTTCGAGTTGCGGATCGAGCCCGGCGGCCACTTCTTCGTGCACGAGCGCGCCCCGCAGATCCTGGACGCGATCTGCCACGACCTCGGCAGGCAGCCGCGCCACCTGCTCCCGCTGGGCGGGACGGGCTGGTCGGTGTGGAAGGACGCGGTGCTGCGCAGCACCGGCTTCCCCGCGGACGGACTGGCGCGCTTCTCCGCCCCCGAGTGCGCGCGGGCCGCCGACGCCTTCCTCGCCGGGGAACTCGACGGGGAGACCTTCGCCAAGACGCTGGCCGCCGCGCTCGCCGCCGGCAGCGAGGACGCCTGCGAGCTGGCCGCGGACCCGTTGTTCCGCGAGGCCGTCATCTGGCAGAACCGCACCGCCCTCGCCGCGCTCGACGGCCTGGTCAAGGGCGGGCCCGGCCAGAAGCGCAACAACAAGCGCCGCGAACGCGAGCAGATCATCCTCAAGTACTGGCAGCGCTACACCGCCAAGAACGACAGCGTCGGCTTCTTCGGCCCGGTCACCTGGGCCGCGATCCGCGCGGACGGCCCCGCGGTCACCGCCGAGCCCGGCCCCGGCCTGCTGGCCGGCCGCCGCGTCCGCTTCGAGGACTGGGCGCTGAGGGCGCTGGCCGCCAAGCTCGCCGAGGACCCCGCCGTACGCCGCGGCTACCCGCCGGTCCTCCAGCCGCACCTGACCCTGGCCGGACGCAAACTGCTGCGCCCGGCCTTCCCGCCCGTGCCGATCTCCGCGGCCGAGGAGGCGGTCCTGAGCCGCTGCGACGGGCGGCCCGCCGTGGAGATCGCCGGCGAGCTGATCGGCACGGCCGGCTTCAGGTCCCCCGACGACGTCTACCTGACCCTCGACATGCTGGCCGAGCGCGAGCTGATCGACTGGACGGGCAACGTGCCGGTCACCGAGGAGGCCGAGCGGCACGTGCACAAGCTGCTGACCCGCGCCGGCCACCCCGGCGCGCTGGCCGTCTTCAAGGACCTGCGCGCCGCCCGTGACCGGGTGGCCGACGCGGCGGGCGACCCAGAAGAGCTTCTGACCGCCCTGCTCGCGCTGAACGACCGGTTCACCTCGGTCGTCGGCGAGAGCGTGCGCCGCCCCGGGCAGACCTACGCCGGTCGCGGCCTGCTCTACGAGGACACCACCCGCGACCTGCGCGTGGTCTTCGGCGGTCAGCTCCTCGACGACCTCGCCGAGCCGATGGCGCTGATGCTCCAGGCCGCCCGCTGGCTGACCGTCGAACTGGTCAGGGTCTACGGCGCCGCGCTGCGCGAGCTCTACGACGAGCTGCGGGCCGACACCGAGGGCGAGGTCCTGCTGGCCGACGTGTGGTACCTGGCCCAGGGCGCCCTGTTCGGCTCGGCGCGGCGGCCGGTGGACGACGTGGCGGCCGGCTTCGCCGCCCGCTGGCGCGCGGTGTTCGGCCTGGACGACCTTCCCGAAGGCACCTCCCAGGTACGGCTGACCGCCGCCGAGCTGGCCGGGGCGGTGGCGCGTACCTTCCCGGCGGCGCGCCCCGGCTGGTGGGCGGGCCGGTTGCACGCCCCCGACCTGCAGATCTGCGCGCCCGACGCGGACGCGGTCAACCGGGGCGACTACACCGTCGTGCTCGGCGAGATGCACGCGGCCTGGCCGACGTTCGACACCTGGGTGTTCACCGGCGCCCACCCGGACCCCGGCGCGCTCGCCGAGGCCCTCGACGCCGACATCGGCCCGGCCCGCCTCGCGCCGCTCTACCCGGACACCTGGCCGCTGCACACCGGCAGGGTCTCGCGCGCGCTGGCGGGTCCCGGCGTGCGCCGGCTCGGCTGGACCGCCGCGCCCGGCTCCGACCCGGCCACGATCCTGCCCGCGACCTCGATCCAGGTCCGCGACCTCGGCGGCGACCTGGTCGCCGTCGCGCCGTACGGGCAGCGCTGGCCGCTCGTCGAGGTGTTCTCCGAGCTTCTGGCGATCCACGCGGTCGACGGCTTCAAGCTGGCCGCCGCGGGCGGGCACACGCCGCGGATCTCCATCGGCCGTCTCGTCGTCGCCCGGGAGACCTGGCGGACCACGGCCGGGGAGAGCGGCCTGACCGAGGTGACCGGCGAGCGCGAGCGCTACCTCGCCGTACGCCGCTGGCGCCTGGCCCTGGGCCTGCCTGAGCAGGTCTTCGTCAAGCTGAGCAGCGAGATCAAACCCACCTATGTCGATCTGACCAGCCCGTTCTACGCCTCGATGCTCTGCATGATGCTGCGCTCGGCCAAGGCGCGCGCGGGCGACGGCGTGAAGGTCACGATCACCGAGCTGCTGCCCGGTCCCGGGCAGGCATGGCTGCCCGACGCGCGGGGCCGCGGCTACTTCAACGAACTGCGCCTGCACCTGGTCGATCCCGCGACTCCCGGAGGTCTCGCGTGAGCCTGGCTGATCTCATCCTCTCCCGTGCCGCGCGGCGGCCCGGCGCGGTGGCCGTCCGGCAGTGGGCGGACGTGCTCACCTATGGCGAGCTCGCCGTCCGTGCCGAGCGGCTGGCGGTCCGGCTGCGCGCCCTCGGCGTCGGCCCCGAGACGCTGGTGGGCGTCTGCCTGCGGCGCCGGCCGTCGATGATCGTCGCGATCCTGGGCGTGCTGCGGGCCGGTGGCGCGTACGTGCCGTTCGACCCTGACGGCCCGCCCGTCCGGCGCGGAGAGATCCTCGCCGACGCGGGCATCACCACCGTGATCGTCGACGACGACACCGCGGCCGGGTTCACCGGCGTGCGGCGGGTGCGCGCCGATGACGGTGACGACGGTCCGTGCCCGCCGTCGGGCGCCGGGCCGGGCAACGCCGCCTACGTCCTGTACACCTCGGGCTCGACCGGGCGGCCCAAGGGCGTCGTGGTCGAGCAGCACAGCGTGGCGGCGTTCGCCGACGGCTTCGCCCGGCACACCGGGGCGGGGCCGGACACCAGGGCGCTGGGGTTCGCCGCGCTCACGTTCGACCTGTCCGTGCTGGACATCTTCGTCACGCTGGCCACCGGCGGCGCGTTGCAGCTCGCCGGGGACGCCGACCGGGCCGACCCTGCCCGGCTGCAACGGTTCGTGGCCGAGCACCGGGTGGACTGGGGCTGGATCCCGGTGGTGCTGCTGACCCTGCTGGAACCGGCCGGGCTGCCGGAGTGGCGTACCGTCATCACCGGCGGCGAGGCCCCCGGGCCCGAGCAGGTCGAGCGCTGGACCTCGACCGGCAAGCGCTTCCTCAACTGCTACGGCCCCACCGAGGCGACCGTCTGGGCCACCTCCTTCGAGGCGCGCGGCCGCTGGGAGCGCTCCCTTCCGATCGGCGCCCCGCTGCCCGGCTACACGGCGGCGGTCTTCGACGAGACGACCGGCGCCGTACCCGACGGCGGCACCGGGGAACTGCTGCTCGGCGGCACCGGCGTGGCCAGGGGCTACCTGGGCCGTCCCGCGCTGACCGCCGACCGCTTCGTGCCCGACCCCTCCGGGCACGGCGCCCGCCTCTACCGCACCGGGGACCTGGCCAGGCGCGACGAGGAGGGCCTGCACTTCCTGGGCCGCAGCGACCGCCAGGTCAAGATCCGCGGGCAGCGGGTGGAGATCGGCGAGGTCGAGACCGTCCTGCGGGCCCACCCGTCGGTCGAGCACGCGGTGGTCGAGGCCGTGGACGGACCCTCGGGTCCGCGGCTGGTCGCCTTCTGCAGCCCGGACGCGGACTCCGCCGACCTCCTCGCCCACTGCGCCGAACGCCTGCCGGCCGCGATGGTCCCCGCCCAGCTCGTACGGCTCGCCGCCCTCCCCCTGACCCCCTCGGGCAAGGTGAACGGCCTGGCCCTGCGCGCCCTGGCCGAGAATGACCGGACACCGGACGGCGGCTCGGCCGGGAACGGCCGGACGCCGGACGGCGGCGGGGTCGCTGCGGCTGTGCCCGTCACCCCGCTGGAACGCGCGCTGGCCGACCTGTGGACCCAGGTGCTGCATTACCGGGATGCCGCGATGGAGGACGACTTCTTCGCCATGGGCGGCGACTCCGTGGCCGCGATGCGCCTGGTCGCGGCCGTGGGCAGCACGCTTGAGCTGGCCGTCGCCGTGGAGGACGTGTTCGCCGGGCGGACCCTGGGCGGCTTCGCGGCCCGCGCCGCCGCCGCGGGTCCACGGGCGGAGCGGCTCCCCACCGGCAGCCCGCCCGCGCTGTCACCGGCGCAGCGCCGCCTGTGGTTCGTGGACAAGCTCGCCCCCGGCGCCACCGCCTACAACCTCGCCCTGGCCGAACGCCTGCACGGGCCGCTGGACGTGGCCGCGCTGGGCGACGCGCTGGCCACGGTGATCGCCCGGCACGAGGTCCTGCGCTGGCGGGTGCCGGACGCGGCGGGCGTGCCGTACGTGGAGGTGGACCCGCCGGCGGCGGTGCGGCTGGTGGTGGAGGACGTTGCCGAGGAGCGGCTGGAGGCGGTGCTGGCGCAGGAGTCCGGGCATCGTTTCGAGCTGGCGGCGGGGCCGTTGTGGCGGGCCAGGCTGCTGCGGCTCGGGGAGCGGGAGCACGTGCTGGCGCTCACCTTCCACCACGCGGTCTTCGACGGCTGGTCGCAGCGCCCGTTCCTGGAGGATCTCGGCCGGGCCTATGCGGGCGAGGACCTGTCCGCCCCGCCCGCGCGGTTCGCCGACTACGTGGCCTGGCGCGACCGCCAGGAACGCGAGCACGGCCAGGACCACCTGAACTGGTGGAAGACCCACCTCGACGGCGCCCCCGTCGTGCTGGACCTGCCCCGCGACCACCCCCGGCCGCCGGTGCAGACCTACGCGGGCGGCCGGGCGAGCCTCACGCTGGGCGCGCACACCGCCGGCGCGCTCAGGACGCTGGCCGTCGAGCTCGGCACGACCCCGCCCACCGCCATGCTGGCCGCCTTCGCCGAGGTGGTGCGCCGGGTCACCGGCCGCGACGACGTCCTGGTCGGCACGCCGTCGGCCGACCGCAGGCACGAGGCCTTCCACGACCTGGTCGGCTTCTTCCTGGAGGTGGTGCCGCTCCGGCTGCGCGCGGGCGCCGGCGACAGCTTCGCCGACCGGGTACGCGCCGCCGCCGGCGAGTTCCTGTCCGCCCTCGGTCACCACGCGGTGGCGCTGGACCGGATCGTGGACGCGGTCGCCGTGCCCCGCGACCCGGGCCGGGCACCGCTGGTGCAGGTGCTGTTCAACGTCTACAACTTCCCCGAGCCCAGGCTGCCGCTGACCGGGGTGCGCTCGGAGCGGGCGGTGCCCGGGGTGGCCGGCTCGCCGTTCGACCTGACGATCTACGCGGTCGAGCGCGACGGCGCGTACGCGATCGACTGCGTCTACAACGCCGACCTGTACACGGCCGCGCGCGTGGAGCGGCTGCTGTCGGCCTACGGCGCGCTGCTCGCGGCGGCGGCGGCCGACCCGCACGCCCCGATCGGCGCCCACGAACTGCCCGGCGCCGCCGCACTGGCCGAGGGTGCGCGTGAGCTGCCCGGCAAGGCGCCGGGCGAGAGCCCGGCGCGGGCGGCGCCCATGGCCGGCTCGTCGCGGCCGGTCACGGTGACCGAGCGGCTGGTCGCCCGGGTCTGGCGAGAGGTGCTCGACCGCGAGGACGAGGTCGGCGCCACCGCGAACTTCTTCGACGCCGGCGGCAACTCGCTGGCCATGGTCAGGGTCAGGGCCCGCCTCGCGGCGCTGCTCGGCCGGGAGCTGACCATCGTCGACCTCTTCAAGCACACGACAGTCCGTGGACTCGCGGCCTTCCTCGACGGGGAGTCCGGCACGCCAGAACTGAACAGAGCCGACCGGCGCGCCCAGGCCCGCCGGAGCCGGCAGGAGAAGCGCAGGAGGATCTAGTGACGGAGTTCGCCGCCGAGCCCATCGCCATCATCGGCATGAGCGCCCGGGTGCCGGGCGCGGCCAGCATCGAGGAGTTCTGGCGCAACCTCGTCGCCGGCCACGACTCGCTGACCACGACCACGCTGGAGGAGCAGCTCGCGCTGGGCGCCAACCGCGAGATGGTCGAGCACCCGGCCTTCGTGCCCGCCGCCCAGATCATCAGCGACATGGAGTACTTCGACGCGGGCCTGTTCGGCATGAACCCGCGCGAGGCCGAGATCGCCGACCCGCAGCTTCGCGTCTTCCTGGAGCAGGCGCACGCGACGCTGCTCAACGCCGGTTACGACGCCACCCGCTTCGACGGCGACATCGGCGTCTACACCGGCACCGGCCCGAGCGTCTACCAGTGGCTGAACATCCGCACCCACGCCGCCCAGTCGCTCGGCGCCATCGGCGTCGGCGTGGCGGTCAGCAACAACATCGACTACATCGCCACCACCGTCTCCTACCGCCTGGACCTGCGCGGCCCGAGCATGACGGTCTCGACGGCCTGCTCGTCGTCGCTGGTGGCCGTCCACCTGGCCTGCGAGGCGCTGCGCAGCGCCGAGTGCGACATGGCGCTGGCCGGCGGCGTGTGCCTGGAGTTCCCGTGGGGGCTCGGCTACCCGTCCATGGACGGCTTCACCTCCTCCGACGGCCACGTACGCCCGTTCGACGCCAAGGCCGACGGCACCATCTGGGGCAGCGGCACCGGCGTGATCATGCTCAAGCGGCTCAGCGACGCGCAGGCCGACGGCGACCACATCAGGGGCCTGATCCTGGGCAACGCGATCAACAACGACGGCGCCGGCAAGGCGGGCTTCTCGGCGCCGAGCGTCGAGGGCCAGGCCGCGGTCATCCAGGAGGCGCTCGGCGTCGCGAACGTGGACCCGCGCACCGTCGGCTACGTCGAGGCGCACGGCACCGGCACCGCGCTCGGCGACCCGATCGAGGTGGCCGCGCTGACCAGCGTCTACGGCCGCGACGCCCAGGACACCGGCTGGTGCGGCATCGGCTCGGTGAAGTCCAACATCGGCCACCTCAGCCAGGCCTCCGGCGTGATCGGCCTGATCAAGGCGGTGCTCACGCTGGAGCACGGGATGATCCCGCCGAGCATCAACTTCGACGAGCCGAACCCGGCCATCGACTTCGACGCCGGCCCGTTCTACGTGGTCACCGCGCCCACCAAGTGGCTGGCGGACGGCGAGCCGAGGCGGGCGGCGGTCAGCTCGTTCGGCATCGGCGGCACGAACGCGCACGTGGTGCTCCAGGAGGCGCCCGCACCCGAGCCGCGTCCCGCCCCCGCGGGCCGTCCCCGCCTGCTGCGCCTGTCCGCCCGTACGGCCGGCGCCCTGAGCACCGCCCGCGACCAGCTCGCCGCCCACCTGGAGAAGACCGCGGACCTGGTCCTGGACGACGTCGCCCACACGCTCGACGTGGGCCGCTCGGTCTACAAACACCGCGCCGCCGTGGTCGCCGCCGACCTGACCGACGCGGTGAGCGCGCTGCGCGAACGCCGCCGCTTTCTCACCGGCACCGCCGGCGACCCGGCGCCCGGCGTCGCGCTGCTGTTCTCCGGCCAGGGCGCCCAGTACGCGGGCATGGGCGCGGACCTGTACGAGACGGAGCCGGTCTTCGCCGCGGCGATCGACGAGTGCGCCGAGATCGCCGCGGCCGAGCTGGGCGAGGACCTGCGGGCGGCGATGTTCGGCCGCGGCCCGGAGTCCGACGCGCTGCTGCGCGAGACCCGCCGCACCCAGCCCGCCCTCTTCATGATCGAGTACGGCCTGGCCAAGCTCTGGCGGCACTGGGGCGTCGAACCGGCGGCCATGATCGGCCACTCGATCGGCGAGTACGTGGCGGCCACGCTCGCCGGCGTCTTCACCCTGCCCGACGCGGTACGCCTGGTGTGCGCCCGTGGCCGGTTGATGCAGTCGATGCCGGCCGGGTCGATGCTGGCCGTACAGCGGGACGAGGAGTGGGTGGCGGCGCGGCTGCCCGAGGGCGTGGGCATCGCCACCGTGAACGGCCCCGGCGTCTGCGTGGTGGCGGGGCCCGCGGCGGCGGTGGACGCGTTCGCGGCCCGGCTGAAGGACGAGGACGTCAAGACCACCGCGCTGCGCACCTCGCACGCCTTCCACTCACCGATGATGGACCCGATCCTGGCCGAGTTCACCGAGGTGGTCGCCGCGGTGCCGAGGCAGGCGCCGCGGCTGCCGTTCCTGTCGAACGTGACCGGCGACTGGATCACCCCGGAGGAGGCCGTGGACCCGGCGTACTGGGCCGGGCACCTGCGGCGGCCGGTGCGGTTCGCCGACTGCGTGGCGACGCTGCTGGCCGAGGGCCGGTGGGTGCTGCTGGAGTGCGGGCCGGGCAAGCAGCTGGCCGGCCTGGCCCGGATGCAGACGCCGAAGGACGGCCTGGCGCCGCTGGCCAGCCTGCCCGCGGCGACCGAGCGGGCGGGCGCGGCCGAGACGCTGCTGACCTCGGCCGGGCGGTTGTGGACCGCGGGGGTCGCGGTGGACATCCCGGTGCCGGGACAGCGGGCGCCGCTGCCCGGGTATCCGTACGAGCGGGAGTATCACTTCCTCAGCCCTTCGGCGCCGGAGGCGGTCGCCGCCCCGGTGCTGCCGTCGGGGCCGCGGGGTCTGGACGACTGGTTCGAGGTGCCCGCCTGGAACGAGGTGCCGACGGTCGCGGCCGGTGAGCGGTTCGCCCGGTGCCTGGTCTTCGCCGGCGACGGCCGGGGCGAGGAACTGGTCGCGGCGTTGCGGGAGGGGGGCACGGAGGTCGTCACCGTGCGTCCCGGGCCCGGCTTCGCGCGGCTCGCGGACGGGTACGCGCTCGTGCCCGGCGATCGGGCGGGCTATGACGCGCTGGTCGAGGCGCTGGTGAACGACGGCGGCGTACCGGCGAGGATCGTGCACGCCTGGCCGCTGACCGGTCACCCGGCCGGGACCGACCCGGACGCGACGGCCGCCGCGCAGGAGAACGGTCTCTACAGCCTGCTCTGGCTGACGCAGGCGCTGGCCGCCGCGCAGGTGGCCGCCGGCGTGCGGATCGACGTGGTCACCGACGGCACCCAGGACGTGCTGGGCCACGACCTGACCCGTCCCGAGCACGCCACCGTGGCCGGGATCGCCCAGGTCGCGCCGGTCGAGATCGACGGCCTGACCGTCGGCCACCTGGACCTGGACCCGGCGGGCACGCCGGTGAAGGCGCTGCTGGCCGAGCTGCGCCGGCCCGCCGGGCAGGGCACGCTGGCCCTGCGCAACGGGCGGCGCTGGCAGCGCGGCTTCCGTCCGGCGCCGCTGCCCGCCGACGTGCCGGGCGACGTGCTCAAGCCCGGCGGACGCTACCTGATCACCGGTGGCACCGGCGGCATCGGCATCACCATGGCCGAGGAGCTCGGCACCCGGCTGGGCGCGCGGATCGTGCTGCTGAGCCGTTCGGGACTGCGCGAGGGCGACCCCCGCACCGCGCGGGCCGCGGCCGCGATCCGGCGGGTCGAGGCCGCGGGCGGCTCGGTGAAGGTCGTCGCCGCCGACGTGACCGACCCGGTACGGCTGCGCCGGATCCGCGAGGAGGCGGTGGCCGAACTCGGCGGCCTGGACGGCATCGTGCACGCGGCCGGCCTGCCCGGCGGCGGCATGGTCGAGCTGAAGGAACGTGAGGAGGCGCAGGCCGTCCTCGCTCCCAAGATCTACGGCACGCTCGCCCTCTGGAACGCCTTCGGCGACCTCGACCTGGACTTCGTCGCCCTGTGCTCCTCGGTGACCGGCATCGCCGGCGGCTTCGGCCAGGTGGACTACACGGCGGGCAACGCCTTCGAGGACGCCTTCGCCCGCTCCCGCCGGAACGGCCCGCGCATCCTCTCACTCAACTGGGGCGTCTGGCTGGAGGTGGGCATGGCCGCCGACACCGACGCCCCGGCCGCCGTCGGCAGGAACGCCGGCGTCACCGCCGCGGTGCCCGTCGAGCACGGCATCCTGCGCAGCCGGATCGGCCACGAGGTACGCGGCCCGGTCTCGGCCGAGACCCACGCGATGCTGGACGAGCACCGGATGGGCGAGGTCCCGATCATGCCGGGGACGGGGCAGCTGGAGTGCGTGCGGGCCGCGTTCGAGGCGGTCGTGCCCAGCCCCGGTCCCGGCCACATCATCGAACTGCGCGACCTGGCCTTCGTCAAGCCGCTGGCCGTACGGCCCGGCACCACCGGCGAGGTGGTCGTGGAGGTGGTCACGACAGCGGACGGCGGCGAGCTGGAGCTGCGTACCCACGAGGGCATGCACGCCCGGGGCGGCGCCGTCTGGGTCGAGGAGCGGCCGCCCGCGCGGGTGGACCTGGACGCGCTGCTGGGCGGGCTGCGCAAGGCCGGCGCCGAGGAGATCGTCGGCGTCCACGACAGCGTGCTCAACTTCGGGCCGAGCTGGCACCACCCCGAGCAGGTCTGGTTCGGCGAGCGCGAGCAGATCGGCCTGGTCGAGGCGATCGACGCGGTGGCCGCCGACCTGGACCGGTGGGGGCTGCACCCGGTGCTGCTCGACATCGCCACCTCCTACGGCACCGGCGACGGCCGCCAGACGGGGCTTTCTTACATGCCGCTGGCGTACGGGACCGTGCGTGTCCACGACCGGCTGCCCGCCCGCTTCTACAGCCATCTGCGCATGGGCGACTTCCGCGAGGACAGCCGGATGGTGGCGCTGAACTTCACGCTCATCGACGAGTCAGGCAAGGTCCTGGTGGAGATCGAGGACTTCGAGGTACGCCAGGTCGAGCCGGGCACGGTGACCGCGCTGGGCGACGTGCCCGAGGCCGCGCCGACCGGCTGGAGCTACGCCGGGGCGAGCGGGGAGCCGAGCGACGGCATCCGGCCGGTGGACGGCGTCGAGGCGTTCCGCCGCGCGCTGGCCGCCGACGCGGGCGCGCAGATGGTGATCAGCTCGATGGCGATCGCCGAGATCATCGAGGGCGAGCGGCGTTTCTCCGCCGGCGAGCCCGCGCCGGAGCAGGCGGCCGAGGCCGTGCGGGTGGTCCGCGACGGCGACTTCCTGGCGCCCGAGGGCGAGCTGCAGACGACGCTGGCCGGGATCTGGAGCGGTGTGCTCGGGGTGAAGGACATCGCCGCCGACGACGACTTCATCGACCTGGGCGGCAACTCGCTCGTCGCGGTCCAGCTCATCGCGCAGGTCAGAACAACGGTCGGGGTGCGGCTGCCGATGCGGGCGCTGTTCGAGGCGCCGACCGTCGCGCAGATGGCGGCCAAGATCGAATCGCTCAGGGCCGCCCAGGACGGCGCGGCCCCCGCCGCCACCCCGTCCGCGTCGGCGCCGATCCCCCGCGTCGCCCGGCGCATGTCCTAGGACTCATCCCCCCGGAAAGGAGCTCGCGATGCCGGACTTCAAGGTAGTGATCAACGACGAGGAGCAGTACTCGGTCTGGGCCGCCGACCGCCCGGCGCCCGCAGGCTGGCGGGAGTCCGGCTTCGCCGGCTCGCGGCAGGAGTGCCTCGACCACATCGACCAGGTCTGGACGGACATGCGGCCGCTCAGCCTGCGTACGGCCATGGGCGGATGAGCATGGAAGGCTACGTGCTCCCCGCCTCGTTCGGGCAGGAGCGCCTCTGGTTCGTGGACCAGATGGAGCCCGGTCTGACGGCGTACAACATCGCGTTCGTCAAGCTGCTGCGGCGCGGCCTGGACCCTGACCGGTTCGAGGCGGCGCTGCGGGAGCTGGTGAAGCGGCACGAGACGCTGCGCACCGGGCTGGAGCTGCGCGACGGCGAGCTGGCGCAGATCGTGCTGCCCGAGCTCCACGTGGAGGTCGAGCGGACCGACCTGCGCGGGCTGGACGAGCGCGAGCGGGCGGCGCGGCTGGCGGAGATCCACGCCGCCGACGCCGCCCGCCCCATCCCGCTGGACCGGCCGCCGCTGTGGCAGACCAAGCTCTTCCGGCTGAGCGAGGACGAGTGGCAGGGGTTCTTCCTCTTCCACCACATCATCTTCGACGGCACCTCGGTGGAGATCTTCATCACCGAGCTGGCCGCCCTCTACGACGGCAGAACCCTGCCGGAACTGCCCATCCAGTACGGCGACTTCGCCGCCTGGCAACGTGGCCGGTGGGACGACGGCGAACTGGCCGACCAGCTCGCGTACTGGAAGAAACAGCTGGCCGAGCCGCCGCCCCCGCTGGAGCTCTCCCCGCGCGCCCCCGACCCGGAGATCTCCCGGCACGCGGGCGGCGACGTCGGCTTCGACCTGCCGCCCGAGCTCACGCGGCGGGTGCGCGAGCTGGCGGCGGCCCGCGGCGCGACGCCGTTCGCCGTGCTGCTGGCCGCCCTGCAGGCGCTGGTAGGGCGGCTGACCGGCCGCGAGGACGTGCTCGTGGGCACGCCGGTCTCCGGCCGGGACCGGCCCGAGACCGCCGGGCTGATCGGCATCATGGTCAACACCGTGGTGGTGCGCGGCGACTGCCGCCGCGAGGTGCCGTTCACCGACCTGCTCGCCCAGGTGCGGGCGAACCTGCTCGACGCGCTGGACAACCAGGAGGCGCCCTACGAGCGCCTGGTCGAGGAGGTACGCACCGAGGGCGCCGACGGCGAGCCGCTGCACCAGATCGTCTTCAACCTGCTGCCGCTGGCCGAGAACATCCAGTTGCGCAACGGCACCGCCAAGGTGGACCTGCTGATCGACCTCGTCGAGGAGGGCGAGCGGATCAGCGGGCGGATGGAGTACGCCAAGGCCCTGTTCGACGCGGAGTGGGCCGAGGGCTTCGCCGCCCGGTACCGGCTGCTGCTCGGCGGCGTGCTCGACGATCCGGCCACTCCGGTGGGGCGGCTGCCGATTCTGCTGCCCGGGGAGGAACCGCGGGGCCGTACCGGGGAGATGCCGGAGCGGAAGAGCGTCACGGAGGTGTTCGCCGCGCTCGTGCGTGAGCGGCCCGGCGCGGTGGCGGTCGCCGACGCGGACGGCGGCGCGCTGACCTACGGCGAGCTGGACCGGCGCTCGGGGCGGCTGGCCGCGCTCCTGGCCCCGCACGCGCGGCAGGACAGGCCGATCGCGGTCCTGCTCGGCAACGACGTGGAGCTGGCCGTCGCGGTGCTGGGCGTGCTGAAGGCGGGGGCGGCGTTCCTGCCGCTGGACGCGCGGCATCCGGTGGAGCGGGTGCGCTACCAGCTCGCCGACTCCGGGGCGACCGCGATCGTCACCGGCCGGGCGACCGGGCTGCCCGAGACGGGGCTGCCGATCCTCGACCCGGCCGACGCGCCCGGCGAGGCGGCGCCCGCGGTGGCGCGGCATCCCGGCCAGCTCGCGTACGTGATCTACACCTCCGGCTCGACCGGGCGGCCGAAGGGCGTGGGCGTCGCCGACGGCGAGCTGACCGCCTACGTCTCCGGCGTCACCGGCCTGCTCGGCCTCGCGCCCGGCCGCCGCCTGTCGATGCTGCAGCCGCTCACCTACGACTTCGCGATCACCGTCTTCTTCGGCGCGCTGCTGACCGGCGGCACGCTCCACCTGGTGCCGCGCGAGCTGGCCACCGACGCCTACTGGGTCGCCGAGCACCTGCGCCGCGAGGCCGTCGACATCTACAAGATCACGCCGTCGCACCTGGCCGCCCTGCAGAGCGGGCTGCCCGACCCGGCCGCGCTGCTCCCCCGCCGCACGCTCGTGCTCGGCGGCGAGGCCTCACGCTGGGAGTGGGTACGCGAGCTGCGCGCCGCGGCCGGTCCCGAACGGTCGGTCGTCAACCACTACGGCCCCACCGAGACGACCGTCGGCGTGCTCGCCCTGGCCGGCGACCAGACGCCGCACGGCGCCGGAACCACCACCCCGGTCGGCCACGCGCTGCCCCACGCCACGGCCTACGTCCTGGACGCCGGCCTGCGGCCGGTGCCCGACGGGGTGCCCGGCGAACTGTGCGTGGGCGGCGTGAGCGTCAGCCGCGGCTATCTCGGCCGCCCGGCCGCGACGGCGGCGGTCTTCGTGCCCGACCCGTTCTCCGGCGTGCCGGGCGCCCGGCTCTACCGGACCGGCGACCGGGCCAGGCGGCTGCCCGACGGCTCCGTGGAGTTCCTGGGCCGGGCCGACGACCAGGTCAAGATCCGCGGGTTCCGCGTGGAGCCCGGCGAGGTGCAGGCGGCGATCGCCGCGTACCCGGCCGTGCGCGAGTGTGCCGTCCTGGCCCGCGACGGCGAGCTGACCGCGTACGTGGTCGGCGCGGTCGAGGCCGCCGCGCTGCGGGCGTACCTGGCCGAGCGGCTGCCCGACTACATGGTGCCCGCGCACTTCGTCTCCATGGACGGGCTGCCGCTGGCCGCTCACGGCAAGCTCGACCGCGCCCGCCTGCCCGCGCCGGTCGCCGCCGCCGCGAGCGCGGGCGCGCCGCCGTCCGGCGCGACCGAGGAACTGATCGCCGCGTTGTTCGGGCAACTGCTCGACTGCGGCCCAGTCGGCAGGGACGACAGCTTCCTGGAGCTCGGCGGCCACTCCCTGCTCGCGATCAAGCTGATGAGCCGGGTCAGGACCGCCTTCGGCGCCGCGCCGCCGCTGCGCGCCCTGTTCGAGAACCCGACCGTCTCCGGGCTCGCCGCGAAGGTCGACGCCGCCCTGAGCAAGCGGGGCGAGCGGCTGCCGCCGGTCGTGCCGGTCCCGCGCGGCACCGGCCTGCCCGCCTCCTACGGCCAGCGCCGCCTGTGGTTCCTCGACCAGCTCGAACCGGCCGCCGCCGTCTACAACACGCACGTCTGCCTGCGCGTGCGCGGCGACCTCGATCCGGTACGGCTGGCGCGCGCCCTGCTCGGCGTCGCCGACCGCCACGAGGTGCTGCGATCGCGGCTGGAAGAACGCGACGACGACCTGATCGTGCGGGTCGAGGACGAGCCAGAGGTGCCCTTCACCGTCACCGAGCTGCCCGGCGGCGGACCGGCTCAGGCCCTGCGGCTGCTGGAGGAGGAGGCGTCGCGGCGCTTCGACCTGACCACCGAGCCACCGTTGCGCGCCCACCTGGTCCGCATGGCGGCCGACGACCACGTCCTGCTCGTCACTCTGCACCACGTGGTCAACGACGCCTGGTCGGCGGTGTTGTTCCAGAGCGAACTGGCCGAGATCTACGCGGCCCTGGGCGAGGACCGGCGGCCCGGCCTGCCGGAGCTGCCGGTGCAGTACGCCGACTACGCCGCCTGGCAGCGGGCCCGGGTCGAAGGGCCGTTGCGGGAGACGCAGCTGGCGTACTGGCGGGCGCGGCTGGCCGGGCGGCCCGAGCGGCTGGAACTGCCCGCCGACCGGCTCCGGCCGTCCCGGCGGAGCTACGCGGGGGCGAACGTGCCGATCAGCGTTCCGGCGCCGCTGGCCGAGCGGCTGCGCGGGCTGGGCGCCGAGGAGAACGCCTCGCTGTTCATGACGCTGCTCGCGGCCTTCTCGGTCCTGCTGGCCCGGCACTCCGGCCAGGACGACATCCTGGTCGGCACGCCCGCCGCGAACCGGCCCAGGCCCGAGGTGGAGTCGCTGCTCGGCTTCTTCCTCAACACGCTGGCCGTCCGGGCGGACCTGTCGGCCGACCCGACCTTCCGCGAGCTGCTCAAGCAGGTCAGGACGACGTCGCTGGAGGCCTTCGCCAACGACGAGGTGCCGTTCGAGGTGCTGATCGAGGACCTGCAGCCGCGGCGTGACCTGGGCGGCACGCCGCTGGTGCAGGTGATGCTCAGCCTGGAGGACGCCGAGCGGCCGCCGGTGTCGGCGGGCGGGCTGCGGTTCGAGTGGCTGCCGTCGGGGACCGCGCACGCCAAGTTCGACCTGACGCTCTATCTGCGGCGGGAGCCGGACGGGCTGCACGGCATCCTGGAGTACCGCACCGACCTGTTCGACGCGGGCACGATCGAACGGCTGGCCGCCCGCTTCCTCGCCCTGCTGACCGCGGCGGTGGCCGATCCGGACCGGCCGGTCTCCTCGTTGCCGCTGCTCACGCCTGCCGAGAACGCGCTGATCGAGGAGTGGAACGACACCGGCTCGTTCGCGTCGTCGCCGTCGTTGCCCGAGCTGCTGGCCCGGCAGGTGGCGGCGACGCCGGATGCGGTGGCCGTGGTGGGGCCTTCTGGCTCCGCCCTGACTTACACCGATTTTTCGGGACGGGTCCGGGGGTTGGCCGGTGCGCTTCAGGCCGCCGGGGTCGGGGTCGGGTCGGTGGTGGGGGTGTGCCTGCCGCGGAGCGTGGACCTGGTGGTGGCGGTACACGCGGTGGTGGCCGCCGGGGGCGCGTACCTGCCGCTGGAGCCTTCCTATCCCGACGAACGGCTGACCTTCCTGACCGGCGACGCCAACGCCCAGGTGATCATCACGGACCAGCCGGACCGCTTCCCCGGCCGCACGACCCTCTCCCCTGCGGCCTCGCAAGAGGGCGGCCCGATGCCGGACATTTCGCCGCATGCTCCGGCCTACGTGATCTACACCTCGGGCTCCACGGGCAACCCCAAGGGGGTCGTGATCTCGCATGCGGCCATCTCCAACCGGCTGCGATGGATGTCCGAGGCCTTCCCGCTCACTCCAGAGGACCGGATCCTGCACAAGACGCCGTTCACCTTCGACGTCTCGGTCTGGGAGTTGTTCTGGCCGCTCATCGCGGGTGCGCGGATGGTCGTGGCCGGGCCTGAGGCGCACCGGGACACCGCCGAGCTGGTCCGGCTGATCGGCGAGCACCGGGTGACCACGGTCCACTTCGTGCCCTCGCTGCTGGACGCCCTGCTGGAGGAACGGCCCGCGTTGCCCTCTCTCCGGCGGGTGATCTGCTCGGGCGAGGCCCTGCCCACCTCGCTGGCCGGACGCTTCCATGCCGCCCTGCCGGACACCGAGTTGCACAATCTCTACGGCCCGACCGAAGCGGCCGTCGACGTCACCTGGCACGCCTGCGAGCCGGGCGAGAGCCGTACCCCCATCGGACGGCCCATCACCGGCATCCGCGTCGAGATCCTCGACGGGAACGGCGAGCGGGTCCCGATCGGCGCGCCCGGCGAGCTGTGCGTCGGCGGCATCGGCCTGGCCCACGGGTATCTGGGGCGGCCGGGGCTGACCGCGCGGCAGTTCACGCCCTCGCCGCACGGCCGCCTCTACCGGACCGGCGACCTGGCCCGCTGGCTACCCGACGGCGAGATCGAGTACCTGGGCCGCATCGACCACCAGGTCAAGATCCGCGGCATCCGGGTCGAACCCGGCGAGGTCGAGGCGGCGCTCACCGCGCACCCCTCGGTCAGGTCCGCGGTGGTCCTGGCCCGGCGCGGCGCGCTGGTCGGCTACCTGGTCGCCGAGACGGAGATCGACCTGGTCGCGCTCACCGCCCACCTGCGCGTCCGGCTGCCCGAGCACCTGGTCCCGGCCCAGTACGCGGTGCTGGAGGAACTGCCGCTCACCCCGAACGGCAAGCTCGACCGGCACGCGCTGCCCGAACCCCGTCCGGCCGCCGCGCCCGTCCACGAGCCGCCCGCCGGGCCGGAGGAGGAGGCGGTCGCCCAGGTGTGGGCGCAGGTGCTCGGCGTCGGGGACGTCGGCGCGCACGACAACTTCTTCGCCCTGGGCGGCGACTCCATCCAGTCGCTCAAGGTCGTGGCCAGGCTGCGGGGCCGCGGCTACCGGCTGGCCCTGGAGCGGCTGTTCACGCACCAGACCGTGCGCGAACTGGCCACCACGCTGGAGCGCGGCCCGGCCGCCGAGAGCGCCACCCGCGCCGCGTTCGGCCTGCTCGGGGCCGGTGACCTGGACCGCATCAAGCAACGCTTCCAAGGAGGGCGACCATGACGGCGCTGCAGGACGCCTACCCGCTCACCACGCTGCAGGCGGGCATGTTGTTCCACAGCTCCTACCAGGAGGGGTCGCCGACGTACCACGACGTGTTCACGCTCGTGCTGCACGGACGCTACGACGCCGCGGCGCTGCGTGCGGCGCTGCGGGAGGTCATGGCGCGGCACGCGGTGCTGCGCACGTCGTTCGACCTCACCGGCTTCGAGGAACCGCTCCAGCTCGTGTGGGACGAGGTCGAGCCGCCGCTGGCCGAGGTCGCCGAGCCGATCGGGGCCTGGGGCGAGGCGGAGCGCGGCCGGGCGTTCGACTACGGGAGCGCGCCGCTGTTCCGGGTGGCGGTGGAGGTCAGGGGCGAGGCGGAGTTCGGGCTCGGGCTCAGCTTCCACCACGCGATCCTGGACGGCTGGAGCGTCTCCACGCTCACCGGCGACCTGCTGCGCCGCTACTCCGCGCACCTGGCGGGAACCCCGCTGCCGGTGGAGCCGCTGGAGCCGAGCTTCCGCGACTTCGTGGCCACGGAGAAGGCGGCGATCGCCGACGAGAAGACCGCCGGGTTCTGGCGGGACCTGCTCGACGAGGCCCCCGACGGCGTCCTTCCGAGGCTGCCCGGCTACCGGGCCGGTGACACCGAGCAGGCCGTGTCCCATCCGGTCGCCATGGACGAGCCCGTGGTCGCCGGCCTGGCGGAGGCGGCCACGCGGCTGCGGGTGCCGCTGCGCACGGTGCTGCTCGCCTGCCACCTGCGGGTTCTCGCCCTGCTCACCGGCGAGGGCGAGGCCGTCACCGGCGTGGTCACGCACGGGCGGCCCGAACACGAGGCCGCGGGCGAGGTGCTCGGGCTGTTCCTCAACACCGTTCCGCTGCGGGTACGCACCGACGTGCCCACCTGGGAGGCGTTGATCAGAGGCGTCTTCGAGACCGAGGTCGCGCTCCACCCCCACCGCCACTACCCGCTCTTCGAGATCCAGCGGCTCACCGGACGGGCCCCGGCCTTCGACGCGCTCTTCGACTACCGGGACTTCAAGGCCTACCGTGAGCTGGGCGGGGACGGCCTGGCCGTGTCGGAGACCGAGTTCTTCGAGCAGACGAACCTGGCCTACGCCGCCAACTTCACCTGGTCGCCGCGGACGCGGCGGCTCGGGCTGACGTTGAAGTACGACCGCACGCAGTTCGCCGCCGGCCAGATCGAGCGGGCGGCCGCGTACTACCGGCGGGCGTTCGCCGACGTCGCCGCCGACCTGGCCATCGATCCGCGGGAGAGCGGCGGGTACGTGGCGGCGGACGCGGCGGTGATCGCCGGGTGGAACGCCACCGGGCCGGGCGTCTCTGGCACCCTGCCCGCGCTGCTGGCGGCGCAGGCGGAGCGGACGCCTGATGCGGTGGCCGTGGTGGGGCCTTCCGGCTCCACCCTGACTTACACCGATTTTTCGGGACGGGTCCGGGATTTGGCCGGTGCGCTTCAGGCCGCCGGGGTCGGGGCCGGGTCGGTGGTGGGGGTGTGCCTGCCGCGGAGCGTGGACCTGGTGGTGGCGGTACACGCGGTGGTGGCCGCCGGGGGCGCGTACCTGCCGCTGGAGCCTTCCTACCCCGACGAACGGCTGACCTTCCTGACCGGCGACGCCGACGCCCAGGTGATCATCACCGACTCCGCCGACCGCTTCCCCAGCCACACGACCGTGCCCCCCACCGCCCCTCTCCCACCCACCGCCCCTCCGCCCACCGCCTCTCTGCTGCCCACCGCATCGAGCGGAGGCAGGTGGGGTGGGTTGCCGGAAGTTTCGCCACATGCTCCGGCCTATGTGATCTACACCTCGGGCTCCACCGGCAACCCCAAGGGCGTGGTCGTCTCCCACGCGGCCATCGTGAACCGCCTGCTCTGGATGTCGGACGCCTTCCCGCTCACTCCAGAGGACCGGATCCTGCACAAGACGCCGTTCACCTTCGACGTCTCGGTCTGGGAGTTGTTCTGGCCGCTCATCGCCGGCGCGGGGACGATCGTGGCGGGCCCCGACGACCACCGCGACACCGCGGCCCTGACCCGCCTCATCCGCGAACACGCCGTGACCACCCTGCACTTCGTCCCGTCGATGCTGGAGGCCCTGGTCGAGGAGACCCCGAGCCTGCCATCACTGCGGCGGGTGATCTGCTCGGGCGAGGCCCTGCCCACCTCGCTGGCCGAACGCTTCCACACCGCCTTCCCCGGCGTCGAACTCCACAACCTGTACGGCCCGACCGAAGCGGCCGTCGACGTCACCTGGCACGCCTGCCGGCCGGGCGAGAGCCGTACCCCCATCGGAAAACCGATCACCGGCATCAGCATCGAGATCCTCGACAGGAACGCCCGGCGCGTCCCGATCGGCACCCCCGGCGAGCTGTGCATCGCCGGAGCCGGGCTGGCCGACGGCTACCGGGGGCGGCCGGCGCTGACCGCCGCCCAGTTCACCCCGCACCCGGACGGCGGACGCCTCTACCGCACCGGCGACCTGGCCCGCTGGCTGCCCGACGGCGAGGTCGAGTATCTGGGCCGCATCGACCACCAGGTCAAGATCCGCGGCATGCGGGTCGAACCCGGCGAGGTCGAGGCCACGATCGGCCTGCACCCGAACATCAGGAGCGCGGTCGTGGTGCCGTACAAGGGCGGGCTGGCCTGTTACGTCGTGCTCGAACCCGGCACCGTGGCCGAGCTGTCCGACGTCACCGCGTTCCTGCGGGCGCGGCTGCCCGAGCACATGGTGCCGAGCGCGTTCCTGTCGCTGGAACGGCTGCCGACCACGGCCAACGGCAAGCTCGACCGCAAGGCGCTGCCCGATCCGGCTCCGGCGCCGCGCCCGCCGTACGAGGCGCCGCGCGACGAGCTGGAAGAGCACCTCGCCAAGCTCTTCGCCGACGTGCTCGGCGTGGAGGAGGTCGGGATCCGCGACGACTTCTTCGCCCTCGGCGGCCACTCCCTGCTCGCGCTGCGCCTGGCCATGCGGCTGCGCCAGGACCTCGGCCGGGAAGTGCCGGTCGCCACGATCCTGCCCGCGCCCACGGTCGCCCAGCTCGCCGCCGCGCTGCGGCACGACGCGGACACGCCGGTCGGCAAGGGCCGGATCGTCCCGCTGCGCGAGGGCGGGGACCGTACCCCCGTCTTCCTCATCCACGCGCTCGGCGGGGAGGTCTTCCGCTACCAGCCGCTCGCCACCGCGCTCGGCGAGGACCAGCCCGTCTACGCGATCCCCGCGCACGGCCTGGCCGAAGGCGAGACGCCACACGCGACGATCGCCGAGATGGCCGAGGCGTACGCCGCCTATGTCCGTTCGGTGCGCCCGCACGGCCCCTACGCGCTCGGCGGGTTCTGCATCGGCGGCAACATCGCGCTGGAGGTGGCCAGGCGGCTGCGCTCGGCCGGCGAGGAGGTGCCGGCCGTCTTCCTGGCCTGGTCCTCGGCCGACGAACCGGTCGTCCGCAGGTCGCTGGAGGACGACCTGGAACTCATGGGGCACGCGCTGGCCGGCGGGCTGACCACGGTGGACATCCAGGAGTTCAGGCATCTGGAACCGGCCGAGCAACTGCTGTCGGTCATCAACGCCGCCTCCAGCGAGGGCACGCTCCGCCAGCGACCCGACGACCTCGCCTACATCCGGCGCTACCTGGACGTCTTCCGCGCCAACGCCCACGCCGTCGGCCACTACACCCACGAGCCCTACGACGGCCGCGCCGTCCTGCTCATCCCCGAGGGGGACGGCGTCTCCCTCGACGAGGACTACGGCTGGCGCGCGGTCTGTGACCGGCTCGACGTCGGCTACCTGCCCGGCGCCCGTTTCAGCTCGTTCTTCCCGCCCTACGTCGCCCGCACCGCAACCGAATGGAGGAGGTGGATGGATCATGGCACAGGAGACGACGGCCAGTGATGCGCCGCCCGAGACGCCCAGCCTGTGGAAGCACAGGGACTTCCTGAAGTTGTGGAGCGGGTTCACCGCCTCCGCCTTCGGCAACGCCGTCACCGAGGTGGCGTTCCCGCTCGTCGCGATCGTCCTGCTCAGCGCGTCCGAGGAGCAGCTCGGCTTCCTCGGCGCGATCGGGCGGGTGCCGATGCTGCTGTTCCTGTTCGCCGGTTTCTGGGCGGACCGGTTCCGCAAGCGGCCCACGATGATCGTCACGGACGTGGTGCGCGGGTTCGCGCTCATGCTCATCCCCGTGCTCTGGCTGACCGGCTCGCTCAACCTCATCTGGCTGGGTTTCGTGTCGTTCGTGCTGGTCACCATGTACGTGTTCTTCGAGGTGGCCAACATGTCGCACCTGCCGTTCCTGGTGGGGCGCGAGCAGCTCGGCGACGGCAACGCCAAGCTGCAGCTCAGCACCTCGGTCGGCAAGATCGCCGGGAACACGCTCGGGTCCGCGCTGGTCACCACCGTCAGCGCCGCGGTGATCCTGGTCATCGACGTGGTCTCGTTCTTCGCCTCAGCGGTCCTGTGCGCGCTGATCAAGAAGGAGGAGCCGCGGCAGGATCCCTCGGCGGACCGGCCGGGCGTGATCTCCTCGATCAAGGAGGGGCTGGTCTGGGTCTGGCGGCAGCCTCTGGTACGGCCCGGCGTCATCGCCAGCGGCTTCTACATGTTCTTCTTCACCGGCATCCAGGTGCTGCTGCCGTTCTGGATCACCAAGAGCCTGGGCATGGAGCCGTACTGGGTGGGTGTGATGTTCGCGGTCGGCGCTCCGGGGGCGATTCTCGGGTCGCTGCTGGCCGTACCGGTGATGAAGCGGATCGGCATGGGGCCCGGCTTCTTCTGGGCGACCGTGGTCGGCAACGGCTCGCTCATCCTCATCGCGCTGGCCACCGGGCCGTTCTGGCTCGCGCTGACCATGATCGGCATCTCGCAGTTCCTGCTCGGCGTGACCGGCCCGATTGCGGGCGTCAACCACACCGTGCTCAGACAGGGCGCCACGCCCGACCGGCTCCAGGGCCGCGTGATGGCCTCGCAGCGCGCCGTCGCGCTGGCCTTCGCGCCCGTCGGCGCCGCGCTGGCCGGACTGCTGGCCGCCGGGATCGGCGTCAGGCCCACGCTGATCATCTGCGCGCTCGGGGCGCTCGTCCCCGTGGTCATTCTGGCCCTGTCCCCCGTGCCCCGTACCCGCGCGATGCCCACCCCTCAGGAGTGACCATGCCTGCCACCACCGTCGCCACGCTCGACCACGCCGACCCGGTGAAGACGGCCGAACTCCTGCGCGAGCACGGCGCCGTGCTCCTGCGCGGGCTCGGCGTCTCGTCCGCCGGGGAGTTCCATCAGGTGGTACGCGAGTTCGGCGAGCCGTTCACCACCTACCGGCACGGCAACTCGCCGCGCGAAGCCGTACACGAGGGAGTCTGGACCTCCACCGAGTACCCGGCCGAATACCGCATCTCCCTGCACAACGAACTCTCGCAGGCGGCGCTGTGGCCCGAGCGCCTGTTCTTCTGCTGCCTCGACGCCGCCGACACCGGCGGCGCCACCCCGATCTCGGACGGCCGCGCCCTGCTGGCCGTGCTCGACCCCGAGGTCCGCGAACGCTTCACCACCCGCGGCGTCACCTACCTGCAGAACCTCCACGGCGGCTTCGGCCTGGGCAAGTCCTGGCAGGACACCTACGAGACCGCCGACCGCGCCGAGGTCGAGTCTGTCCTGCGCGCGGCGGGCGCGCGGTTCACCTGGAGCGACGAGGGCGATCTCCGCGTACGGCAGACGCGCCCGGCCACCAGGAAGCACCCGCTGACCGGCGAGGAGGTCTGGTTCAACCAGGCCGAGCAGTGGCACGTCTCCTCCCTGCCCGCCGACGAGGCCGAGGCGCTGCTCGGCCTGGTCGAGTCGGAGGAGGAACTCCCCCTGCACGCCCTCTACGGCGACGGCACCCCCATCCCCGCAGGCGATCTCGACCACGTGCGCGAGGTCGCCCGCGCCGGCGAGTGGGCCGAGCCGTGGCGGGAAGGAGACGTCCTGGTGATCGACAACATGCTGGTCCTGCACGGCCGGCACGCCTTCACCGGCACGCGCAAGGTCCTGGTGGCGATGACGTGAGCACGCTCGTCGTCCCGGAACACCGGGAGTTCCGCGCCGAATGGCTGGCCGAGTCGATCCCCGCCCGCTTCCTCGCCGCCGCCCGTGCCCACCCCGACCGGCCCGCGCTCGACGGCCTCACCTACGCCGAACTCGCCCGTCGCGCCGGGCTGGTGGCGGCCGCGGTGCGCGGGGCGCGGCGGGTGGCGCTGCTGCTCGACCACGGCGAGCGGACGATCGCCGCGATCCTCGGCACATTGGGCGCGGGCGCGGCCTACGTGCCGCTCGATCCGCGCTATCCGCCGGTACGGCTGCGCCGCATGGCCGCCCTGGCCGGCGCGGACGTGGTGCTGACCTCGCCCGGCCACCTGGCTTTGGCGGGTGAGCTGCTGGAGGGGTGCCGCGTGGTGGACGTGACCGCCCTGGCCGAGGAGCCGTCCGGCTGGGTGCCGGTGGATCCGGACTCGGCGGCGTACATCCTGTTCACCTCGGGCTCGACCGGGGAGCCGAAGGGGGTCGTGCAGACGCATCGGGGGGTGTTGTTCCAGGTCGCCGCCCACACGAACAACCTGCGAATCGGGCCGTCCGACCGGGTCAGCGTGCTGTCGTCGTTCAGCTTCGACATGGCGGTGACCGACACGTTCTCCGCCCTGCTGAACGGGGCGTGCGTGGTGCCGGTGGACGTGCGGGCGGCGGGCCTGTCGGAGCTGGCCGCAGCCGCCCGAGAGATCACCATTTATCACTCCACGCCGACGGTTTTCCGTTATCTGGTGGATGCGCTCGCGGACGGTGAACGGCTGTCGCGGATGCGCGCCATCGTGCTGGGCGGCGAGGCCGTGGTGGGCGCCGACCTGGACCGCTTCCGCCGCCACTTCGGCGACTCCTGCGTCCTCGTCAACGGCTACGGCGCCACCGAGATCTCCTTCGCCGTCCAGAACCACCTCACCCAGGCCGACGCCGCCCTCGTACCGGCCGGAGTCGTCCCCATCGGCCGCCCCCTCCCCGGCACCCGGGTCACCCTGGAGCCGCCCGGCCCGGAGGGGCAGATCGTGATCAGAAGCCCCTACCTGGCCGACTACTGGTGCGCGCCCGCCGGGGACGCCGCCAGGTTCGGCACGGACCCCGACGGCACCCGCTACTACCTGACCGGCGACCTGGGCCGCCTCCTGCCCGACGGCCGCATCGCCTACCTCGGCCGCCTGGACCGCCAGGTCAAGATCCGCGGCCACCGCGTGGAGCTTGGCGAGGTGGAGGCCGCCCTGTCCGCGCTCCCCGGCGTGTCCAAGGCGACCGTCGTGGCCCGTGACGAACACCTCCACGCCTACGTCATCGCCGAGTCCGCCGCCGGGCTCCGGGACGCCCTGTCCGGCGTGCTACCCGAGTACATGCTGCCGACCACGTTCACCGCCCTCAGCGCCTTCCCGTTGACCCCGACCGGCAAGGTGGACACCGCCGCGCTCCCCACACACCAGCCCGTCACCCGGGCGTCCACCCTCACCGGCCTGGAGGAAGTGATCGCCGCCGCCTGGCGCACCGCCCTGGACCTCCCCCAGGTGCCCAGAGACCAGAACTTCTTCGACACCGGCGGCCACTCGCTCCTGATGGCCAAGGTCCAACTCCACCTCGAAACCGCCCTGGGCCGCCGTCTCCCCCTGACCACCCTCTACACTCACCCCACCGTCGCAGCCCTGGCCCGCCACCTGACCCAGGAACCACCCCCGTCCCCCACGGACCCAGCAGACCCCACAGACCGCATGACCCGCCGCCGCCAGGCCCGCCGCGACCGCACCACCCCACCCTGACCCCTCCCCTTACGCCCACCCCCAGCCAACCCACGCCACGCCCCGATCAGCCCGTCCACCTGACCCACGCCACGCCCCCGATCAGCCCTTCCGCCCGTCCCTTGGGCTACGGCCTTTCGCCCCGCGGGCAAGCGCCCGGAGTGCGGCGCCGCTTTTGGCGGTCCCAGATCACGGATCGGGTCCAGCGGCCGTCCCCGCGTTCCGGCAACAGCGCCGGGGCACGGCCGGACGTGCCGGGGGTTCGGCCTGGTGCAACCCGTCGTGGCAGGCGTCGTACCGGGTTCCGGCGGCAATGCCGGGGCGCGGCCGGTCGCGCCGGGGGAACCGGCGGGTTCAGCCGCTTGTGGGGTCAGGGGGTGCGAGTGGCTTGGGTCAGGGGGTGAGGTGGAAGGCGGCGCTGGCTCTGACCACGCCGTTGACCATGATTTCCAGTGTGCGCGGCCCCGGAGGCTCCACACGGGTGGTCACCGGCCGGAACGAGTGGGACTTGGTCACCGAGAAGGCCTCCCCCGCCACCCCCGCCACCCGCTCGCCCAGGTGGAACACCCGCCGCGACCCCGCACGGCACACCGCGTAGCGCAACACCACCGGCCCGGGTTCCGAAGCCGTGACCACCACGGTGAACGGCAGCTTCTCCCCCACCGCCACCTGCCCGGCAGCCAGCGTCAGCGACTCCACCGCGCCCCCGCCCGCCCGCGCCCCGACCAGCCCCAGCGCCTCGGGATGCCCGTCACGCAACAACCCTCGTACGGCATGCCGCACCACCTTCTCCACATGAGACCCGCCCGAAGCCCGCCACCCGGCCAGCAACGCGATCGCCGCCTCCGGATGCCCCTTCGTGAAGTCGTTGACGTGGTTGGCCACGGACCGGCGCACGTACTCGCTCGGGTCGTCGCGCAGCCGGTTGAGGATCGGCAGTGTCGGCCCCGGTTCCATCAGCCAGCTCACCCGCGTGGCCCAGGGCAGTCTGGGCCGGGTGCCCTCGGAGGCCAGGCGGCGCAGGTGCTCGTCGGCCGAGCCCGCCCAGCCGTACATGATCTCCAGGGCGGCCTGCCCGTGACGCTCCAGGAAGGGCCGCACGGCGAACTCGGCGGTGGCGTGCGGTGTGATCGCGGCCAGCGTCTCCATCGCGACGTCGAGGTGGCCGAGCCCGTGGAGCGCGACGTAGTCGGTGGCGGGCCAGCCGCTCCACATGTCGAACTTGGGCGCGCCGGCCCGCAGGGCGGCGGCCACGGAGGGGAACGGCAGGCCGGCGACCAGGCCGAGCGTGCTCGCGACGTGCCGCACGCGGTCCTTGAGCTCCAGCGGGCCGAGACCGGAGACGGCCTCGTGGACGAAGCGCTCGCGGGCGAAGCCGGGCAGCGAGGCGGCGAGGCCGTCGGCGAGGACCCCGACGGAGGCGGCGTTGACGAGCTCTTTCAGGGGTTGGGCCACAGTTCCACACCGTGCCACATGGCACCGACAGTTCTGGCGCGCTCCTGCAGGAACTCCTGCTCGGCGGCGTTGTCGCTGAGCTCCAGCGCGGCCCGGTACGCCTCGACCGCCTCGGCGTCGCGGCCCAGCCGGTGCAGGAGTTCGGCCTTGGCCGCCGGCAGGTAGCGGTACCCGGCCAGGCGGCCCTCGCGCTCCAGCTCCTCGATCGCCTCCAGCGCGGCGGCCGGACCCTCGACCATGGCCAGGGCCACCGCCCGGTTGAGCGCGACCACGGGTGACGGCCAGATCCGCAGCAGCTCGCCGTACAGGATGAGGATCTGCGGCCAGTCCGTCTCGTCGTAGCTGGACGCCTGGGCGTGCAGCGCGGCGATCGCGGCCTGCAGCGTGAAGCGGCCGGGCGCTCCCGCGGTGAGCGCGCCGACGATGAGCCGGTCGGCCTCGGCGATCAGCTCGCGGTCCCACAGCGAGCGGTCCTGCTCCTCCAGCCGCAGCAGCCGCCCCGCCCCGTCGGTACGGGTGGCCCGCCTGGCCTGGTGCACCAGCAGGAGCGCCAGCAGCCCGGTGGCCTCCCGGTCGGCGGGCAGCAGCCGGACCAGCATGCGCGCCAGGTCGAGAGCGCGGCCGGTGAGCTCGTCACGCACCAGGTCGCGGCCGGAGCGCGCGGTGTGGCCGGTCGAGTACAGCAGGTGGATCACGGTCAGCACCGCGTCGACGCGCACGGGCAGATCCTCCGCGTACGGCACCGCGTAGGGGATGTGCGCCGCCGCGATCTTCTTCTTGGCCCTGGTGATCCGGGCCGCCATCGTCGGTTCTGAGACCAGGAAGGCCCCGGCGATGTCCGGCGTCGCCACCCCGCACACCAGCCGCAACGTGAGCGCGACCCGCGCCTCGGGGGCCAGCGCGGGATGGCAGCAGGTGAAGATCAGCCGGAGCCGGTCGTCGGGCACGGCGCCCGTCTCCGGCGTCTCCGGCGTCTCCTCCTCGACGCCGACGAGCAACGGCAGCTTGGCGGCGAGGGTCCGCTCGCGCCGCATGGCGTTGAGCGCGGTGCGCCGGGCGACCGTGGTCAGCCACGCGCCGGGCCGTTCAGGCACGCCGTCCTTCGCCCAGGTGCGCAGTGCCTGGAGGTAGGCGTCCTGGACGGCCTCCTCGGCGGCGTCGAGGTCGCGGGTGACGCGCACCGTGGCGGCGAGAACGTAGGCCCACTCGCCGCGGTGCGCGTCCTCCACGGCCCGCTCGGCCGAACGGGCCGTGGAGCTCAGCTCACCACCTCGAAGCCGATCAGCGGCCTGACCTCCACGCAGCCCTCCACGATCGGCGTCATCGCGGCCAGCGTCAGCGCGTGGTCGAGGTCGCGCGCCTCGATGACGAAGACGCCGCCGAGCGCCTCCTTGGTCTCGATGAACGGCCCGTCGGTCACCAGGCCGCCGCGGATGACCGTGGCGGTGCCCGGCTGGTCGAGCGCCAGCCCGGCGATGGTCCTGCCGCCCTTCTCCGCGATCTTCCCGGGCAGGTCCATGTGGCCCTGCATGACCTCGGGCGGGAGGTTCTCGGGCGGTACGGCCTCGAAGATGAGCACCGCGTACTGGGGCATCACGCCACCTCCTTGACCAGCCAGGCGTTCCAGTCCGCGCTGGAGTCGCCGCCCGCGAACAGGTGGTGGGCCACGCCGACCGGCCAGCCCCACACGTCGCGGCCGTAGAAACGGTACAGCGCGTCGTCGCTCCTGACACCGAGGAAGGCGGGCGTGGCGTAGTCGACGACGCCGTCGATCGGGGTCAGGCCGGCGGGCGTCAGCCGTACCCTGTCACCGGCTTCGACCTCGGCCGGCAGGCCGAGCGCGGCGCGGACGGCGGCGAAGCCCACCTCGGCCTCCGCGGTGACGTAGTCGCAGCGGAGGCCGGCGAAGTGGCGCACGTACTGGCCGAGTGAGTGGTTGTAGAAGGCGGTGTGCTGACGGCAGGCGTCGGCCTGGATGTCGTAGTCGTCGTCGGGCAGGACGCCGTTGTGGATGTAGCTGAGGAAGGTCTTCGCGCCGCGCGGCTCCAGCACGAAGTCGAGCTGGTTGAAGCCGTCGAGGTCGGGCCCGCGGGTGGTGAAGTGGCTGTGCGGCTCCCAGACCGTCACGGTGCCGCCCGCCGCTGTGAGTCCTGTCTCACTGCCGCCCACGCGCGGCTCGTAGACGATCTTCCACAGCCAGCCGTCCGCGCGGACGGTGATGGCCTCCCAGACCTGCTCCGGCGTGCCCTCCAGCTCGCCCTGCCAGCGCACCTCTATCGCTCTGGACATGTTCCGTCTCCTTCGTCGTCCGGTGCTTTACCCATCCGACAAACGAGGCGAGCGGAAATCGACAGCTGGTCACAAAGGATTGACTTTAGGCAAGGGTAGCCTAACCTTATGCCCGTGACAGGGAAGATCTCGCTGGCCGGAGCCGATCTCCGCCTCAGCTACCACGGTACGTGCGTGGTCGAAGAGGGCCGTATCGACCTCCGCCCCGGCCAGGTGACCGCTCTGGTGGGCCCGAACGGCAGCGGCAAGTCCACGCTTCTGCGCGCGCTGGCCAGGCTGCACCGTCCCGAAGCGGGCACGGTGACGTTCGGCGACGGCGGGTCCGCACTGGACCTGTCGCCCCGCGACTTCGCCCGCCGCGTCACGCTGCTCGCGCAGAGCCGCCCCACCCCGAGCGGGGTGCAGGTCAGCGACGTGGTCGGCTACGGCCGCCACCCGTACCGGGGCCGCTGGAAGGCCGGCGACCCCGACGGTGCCGCCGCCGTCGCCCGCGCGATGACGCTGACCGGCGTCGCCGCGATGGCCGGCCGCCCGGTGGACGAGCTGTCCGGCGGCGAACTCCAGCGCGTGTGGCTGGCCACCTGCCTGGCGCAGGACACCGCCGTCCTGCTGCTGGACGAGCCCACCACGTTCCTCGACCTGCGTTACCAGGTCGAGTTGCTGGAGCTCGTCCGCGACCTGGCCGACGAGCACGACGTCGCCATCGGCATCGTGCTCCACGACCTCAACCAGGCGGCCGAGATCGCCGACCGCATCGTGCTGCTGCACGAGGGCCGGGTACGGGCCGACGGCCCGCCCGCCGAGGTGCTCACAGAAGAGCTCCTCACCGACGCCTACGGCATCCGCATCGACGTCACGCAAGACCCCCAGACGGGCACGGTGCGCACCCGGCCGATCGGCCGGCACCTGCCCGTCGCGACCTGACAGGAAAGACATGCTCCCCCTGCGCACGGCCCTCGCGGCCCTGGCCGCGATCGCCGCTCTCAGCGCCTGCGGCACCACCGAGACCCCCGTCCCCGCCGCGTCCTCCACCCCCGGGGGTACGGCTCCCGCCACCGCCACCCCGGTCACCGTGACCGACGCGCGGGGCAAGCCGATCACGCTCGAGCGCCCGGCCAGCAGGGTCGTCAGCCTCGAATGGGGCGAGACCGAGATGCTGGCCAGCCTCGGCGTGATGCCGGTCGGCGCCGCCGACGTCAAGGGCTACGCCACCTGGGTGACCGCGGCCCCGCTCGACGCGTCGGTCAAGGACGTCGGCCTGCGTACCGAGCCGAGCGTCGACTCCATCGCCTCCCTCCAGCCCGACCTCGTCGTCATGGAGACCGACGACGAGGGCCTGGTGGCCCAGGTGGAGAAGATCGCGCCGGTGCTGGTCTTCAAGGGCAGCGACGCGACGGGCAACTTCCAGCGCATGCGCGAGGAGTTCAAGACGCTCGCCACCGCGGTCGGCAAGACGGCGGAGGCGGACAAGGCGCTGTCGGACTTCGACGCCGCCCTGGCCGACGGCAAGCAGAAGCTGGCCGCCGCCGGCGTCGCGGGCAAGCCGTTCGCCATGGCCGACGGGTGGAAGGAAGGCAGCACGATCTCCGTCCGCCTGTTCGGCAAGGGCGCGCTGGTCTCCGACGTGGCCGAGGGGCTCGGGCTCAAGAACGCCTGGAGCGGCAAGGTCGACAAGGTCTGGGGCCTCGGCAACACCGACGTCGAGGGCCTGACCGCGCTCAAGGACGCCGAGACCCGCTTCTTCTACAGCGCCTCCGACGGCGTCGACGTCTTCGCCGACGGCCTGGCCTCGAACGCCATCTGGAAGTCGCTGCCGTTCGTGAAGAAGCAGGGCGTCACCAAGCTGCCCGACGGCATCTGGACCTTCGGTGGCCCGGCGTCGTGCAAGCAGTACGCGGAGGCGCTCGTCAAGGCCCTCACCGCTTGAGCACGCTCACGTCCGTCGAGGTCCCGATCACGCCGTTGCGGCGGGTCGGGACCGCGGGGGTCTTTCTCCTCGCGCTGGCGGCCCTCGTGCTGGTCTCGGCCGTGCACATCACCCAGGGCACCTCCTCGGTGGGCGCCATGGACGTGCTGTCCGGCCTTTTCGGCCGCAGCGACGAGGCGGCCAGGGTACTGCTGGCCTCCCGCCTGCCCCGGCTGCTGGCCGGGATCGCGGTCGGCGTCGCGCTCGGCGCGGCGGGCTCGCTGCTGCAGTCGGTCGCCCGCAACCCGATGGCCTCGCCGGACACGCTCGCCGTCAGCAACGGCGCGTACCTGACCGTCGCCACGGCGGCCGCGTTCGGCCTCTCGCTGCCGCTCGTGCTCTCCGGCGGCCTCGCGTTCTTCGGCGGGCTGGCCGCCGCCGCGCTGGTGCTGGCGTTGTCGGCGGGCGGGCGTACCGGCACCACCCGGCTCATCCTCGCCGGTTCCGCCACCGCGCTGGCGCTCGGCTCGCTGACCAACCTCGTCATGATCCTCTTCCAGGAGGGCACGACCGGCCTGTACGCCTGGGGCAGCGGCTCGCTGGTCCAGAGCGACCTGGACGCGGTCACCCAGCTCGGCCCGGTCATCCTGGCCTGCCTGCTGGCCGCCATGGCCGCCGGTCCCAAGCTGGACATCCTCGGCCTGGGCGACGACACCGCCTCCGTGCTCGGCGTCAACGTACGCAGGCTGCGCCTCGTGCTGACGTTGCTGGCCGTGGTGCTGGCGGCGGCGGCCGTGACCATCGCCGGACCCATCGGCTTCGTCGGCCTCTGCGCGCCGGTGATCGTGAGGCTGCTGCCCAGGTCGATCCCCGGGCTGCACCGCAACCGCTCGTTGCTGCCGCTGTCCGCGCTGGCCGGGGCGCTCATCGTGCTCGGCTCCGACATCCTGCTGCGGGCCGTGCTCGGCGCGCAGGCCGGAGTGGACGTGCCGCCCGGCGTGGTCACGACGCTGCTGGGCGCGGTGGTCATGATCTGGCTGGCCCGCCGCTACCGCGACGCCGGTCCCACCCGGCAGCCGCCCGCCGTACGCACGGTCGCCGGCCGTTCCCGGACCGCTTTCCTCATCGTCGTCGCTCTCTGCCTCGCGCTCCTGGCCGGGGCCGCGGTGCTCGGCATGCTGGGCGGCGACACGTGGCTGCTCACCGGGGACGTGGCCAACTGGCTGCAGGGCCGTACCGGTCGGGCCCTCACCTACGTCCTCGACCAGCGCTACCCGCGCGTGCTCGCCGCGCTGCTGGCCGGCGCGGCGCTCGCCGTGGCCGGCACCGCCGTGCAGGCGGTCTGCCGCAACCCGCTCGCCGAGCCCGGCGTGCTCGGCGTGACCACGGGAGCCGGAGTGGGCGCGATCGCCCTGCTGACGACGGTGCCGATGGCGGGCATCTGGGCGATGACGGGCGCGGCGAGCGCGGGCGCGCTGGTCGCGTTCGGGCTGGTCTACCTGCTGTCCTGGCGCGGCGGCCTGAACTCCGACCGGCTCGTCCTCATCGGCGTCGCCGTCCAGTCGGCCTGCACGGCGATGACCGTCATGATCATCGTCAAGTCGGACCCCTGGAACACCGCGAAGGCCCTGACCTGGCTGTCCGGCTCCACCTACGGCCGGATGCCGATCCAGCTGATCCCGGTCGCGCTGGCGCTGGTGGTGTCCGTCCCGCTGATCGCCTGGCTCCGCCGCGACCTGGACCTGCTCGCGCTCAACGAGGACACGCCGCGCGTGCTCGGCGTCCCCCTTGAGCCGGTACGGCTGGCCGCCCTGGCCGCCTCCGTCGTGCTGACCGCGACGGCGGTGTCGGCCGTCGGCGTGGTGGGATTCGTCGGCCTGGTCGCCCCGCACGCCGCGCGGGCCCTGGTCGGCGCCAAGCACGCGCGCGTGCTCCCGGTGGCCGCGCTGCTGGGCGCGCTCCTGGTCAGCCTGGCCGACACCCTCGGCCGCACGGTCATCGCGCCCGCCCAGGTTCCGGCCGGGCTGGTGACGGCGCTGATCGGCACGCCGTACTTCGTCTGGCTCCTGTGGCGCTCCCGCGCCCGCTAGAGCCACTCCAGGAACTGGCCGTGCGGGCCCGTGCGCGCCACGGGCTCGCCGTCCAGCGCCAGCGTGAACCCCTCCCGCCCCGGCTCCGCCTCGTTGGAGATCCAGCGCGCCGGCAGCCGCCGCATCGTCCGCGCGAACCGCTCACGGTCCTCCCGCGCGAGGTACCAGAGCACGGCGCTGTGGAAGACCACCGTGGTCGCCCCTGACGGCGCCCGCGCGACGAGCTCCTCGACGTGCTCGTTGAGGTCGCCGCGCACGATCAGGGGCCGCGGTTCGGCCCGCGCCAGGTCGAGCGCGGCGCGCAGCCGCGCCAGCCGCTCGTGCTGCTCGGGCCAGACGAGCGCCTCCAGCCAGCGGGTCTGCTCGAGGTCGGTGATGTCGATCGGGTTGAGGTCGATCCCGGCCCGCCAGGCCACGTCCGGCATCCGCTGGGGAAGCGGTCCTTCGGTACGGCAGGCCAGCGTCACCGGGCTCGCGGGCCCGAAGGGCGGATGACCGGAGTACTCGTATCGGTATTTATCCGGAAACAGGCAGAGCCCTGCCGACGCCCCGACCTCGATCAGCGCCAGCGGCTGCGGCAGCCGGGCCAGCAACGGCAGCAGGCTCGCGCACCGGCCCGGCTCGTTGGTCTGGGTGCTACGGGCCAGCATGACGGCCGTCACCTCGCCCCAGTGGGCGGCGGCCCATTCCCTCAGCCCGCCGCCGACCGGGCCGCCGAGGAAACGGACGGCGGCGAACAGCAGGTTGGGCTGCCGTTTCGGCTCGGGCAGCCCGTCCAGCAGGGCCAGGAAGGCGGCGTCCCCGGCGATCTCCTCGCAGCGTGCGGCGTAGGCGGGCGAGTTCCCCTTCGCCTCCGACCGGCCGAAGCTGAGGTAGCGCTCGGCGGTCGTGGACTCCGACATTCCGATCATCCGTCATTGGTACCACTTGGCCGGTCGAGGTTGGCCGTTGCGGTGGTGCGTGTGTCCGGCGTGAGAAGCGACCCCCACGATCGGCCCCCGCCCGCGTCGGCGGGTGGGGGTGGGGCGGCTGGGCCGTAATGGATGGGTGGGGGTTAGCGCCCGAAGCAGATCGTACGGCCGGCCAGCACCGCCTCGGGTTTGTAGGAGACCTGGTCGACCAGCGCGCCCGCGCCGTCGGTGAGGACCAGCGCGTCGCCCGCGTTGCCGAGCTGGAGCGCGCCGCTCAGCGTCACCTGGTGGACGTCGCCGCCGCCGAGCGTGCCGGACAGGGCGTGCCGGCCGCCCGCGGCGTCGAGCAGCGCCCATTCCTGCAGGTTGACCGGGCTCGGCGTCGTGTTGATCAGCGTGACGCGCTCGCGGCCCCCGTCGGGGCCCACCGGGTCGGGGAGCGCGGCCACGATGAGGACGTCGCCGATCGCCGCGGGCCTCGGGTGGACGGGCGCGCCGGGCGGGGCCGGGTCGGGGCTGATGATGAAGTCCTCGGGCCAAGCGGTGAGCTGGATCTCGTTCCCGGCGGCGCGTACGACGTCGTGCATGTTGCCGTATTCGCCCTTCTGCAGCAGGAAGAGCTGGTCGTCGCGGTTGACCGGGTCCTCACGCAGCCACGCGTCGAAGCCGTCGAACGTCGTGCGGCCCGAGGCCAGATAGGGGACGAGCCGGCGGAACAGCTTGGGCCAGATCACCGCTTGCTGCAGGGCGTGGAGGTCGGCGATCTTGGCGGTGCCGTTCGGGTCGCCGGTGGATCTGGGCCAGATGCCCGCGTTGCCGTCGCGCGCGGTACGTGAGGCCGTGGCCAGGTGCTCGCGCAGGCTCGCGGGCAGGGTGGCGTAGAAGGCCGGGTAGGCCAGGCCGTTCTTGATCAGGGCGGCGTTGACGGAACGGTCCACTCCGGCCTCGTCCAGGAACACCGCCGAGCCGTCCGCGCCCGGATGCTCGCCGGGGAAGGCGAAGGCGATCAGGCGGCCGTTGCCGTCGATGCCGTTCGACAGCACGTGGCCGCGGATCGAGTCCTGGTCGGCCGACTGGACCTTGTTCGGCAGATCGGGGAAGTAGACCACATTGGTGAAGCCGAGCAGGCGCAGCAGTTCGTCGCGGGCGGCGTTGGCTCCCCGCAACTCCTGGTGGGTGTCGCCGAAGTGCGTCTCCAGGGCGTCGATCGCCTCCAGGCGGGTGGAGATGCCGCGGCCGTTGATCTTCGGGGGCGTTCCCGTGGGGCGGGGCAGGCCCTCGACCAGCGCGGGGGCGTCAGGCTTGAACTTGACCGTGTCGCCGTCCGGCTCCGGCCCCTGGCGGGGAAGATCGGGGTAGCGGATGACGAACTCGCCTTTGAGCAGGGTGTAGCTCATGGTGCCCCCTCGACGGGACTGGGTGTCTGACGGGAACGTAACCCAGCCCCGGGCCCCTGTCTCGACTTATGCGAGTGTCTCGATGAATGCTGTCAGTTGTTGGACATTTCGACATTCATGCATGGGGATCACCGTGGCGTAGGAAGAGGCGATCGAGTCGCCGGTGTCCCATTGGGCGGTGGGTTCCGGGTTGAGCCAGTACGCGTGGCGGGCCTTGGCAGTCAGGGCCTTCAGCGTGTCCAGGGCCGGGGGCTGGTAGTTGCTGCGGGCGTCGCCGAGGATGAGCAAGGACGTCTTGGGTCCTACGGCGTCGCCGTACCGCTCAGCGAAGCCCTCGAAGGCGTGGCCGTAGTTGGTACGCCCGAACCTGATCATGTCGGACTCGTTGGCCAGCGTGGTCATCGCCTCGACGACGTCAGCGCCGGGGACGAAGAATCTGGTGATCTCGTCCACCCGGTCCACGAAGCCGAACGCGCGTACCTTCGTGAACTGCTCCCTCAGGGCGTAGGTGAGCAACAGCGTGAAATGTGCGAACGACGCCACCGAATCGCTGGTGTCGCACAACACCACCAGCTCGGGGCGGTGCGGCCGGGGCGGCTTGAACACCGTCGTCAGCGGCACCCCGCCGCTCTGCAGCGAGGCACGGACGGTCCACCGGAAGTCCAGGCGCCCCCGGCGGCCGCGCCGCTGCTTGATCGTGAGGCGTGCCGCCAGCCTGCGGGCCAGCGGGTACACCTCCCTGCGCAGCCGTGCCAGGTCCGCTTTGGTGACGCGCAGGAAGTCGATCTGGTCGAGCGGCGGCTTCACGGTGGAGCGGGCGATGCGCTCGACGCCGGAGTCCTCGGCGATGCGCCGCCGGACGTCCGCCGCCACCGCATCCTGAAATCGCGCGATATTGGCGTTCACCCGTTGCCGGGCCGTCTTCTCGGCGAGGCCGCCGCGTTCCTGACCGGCCAGGACCTCCCGCAGGATGCGCGCCATGAGCGTCTCCGGCGACAGGGCGCGCAGGACGCTGTAGCTGAACCAGTTCTGCCGCCCCGGTCCGGCGGGCTGGCGTCCGAACCGCTCGACCATGGCGCGGGCGAACTCCGCCATCTCCGCGTCGCCGGAGTCGACCAGCAGGCCGGCCAGCCGTTCACGAGGATCGCCGTCCTGATCCGCCGGGACGTGCAGCCCGCTGATCACCGGCGGGAACCACAGGTCGAACAGCACGTCGAACCCGGCCCGATACCCCGGCTTCTTGATCAGCGTGGTCGCGTACGCGGCCCGCAGCGCCTCCCGCTGCGACAGATCGATCACCCGCAGCGCCCGCGCGGCATCCAGCCCCTCGGCCAGCGACACCGGCACCCCCGCCTCGCGCAACGCGTGCACGAACCCGACATGCCTGTCGACCAGCGACATCAGAGCCCGAGCTCCTTGACCGCCCGCACATGGTCGGAGTTGTGCTTGAGCACCACCCCGAGCGTGGCGGCGACCGTCTCCTCATCCAGCTCGTCCCGGCCCAGCGCCAGCAGCGTCCGCGCCCAGTCCACCGTCTCCGCCACCGACGGCGCCTTCTTCAGCTCCAGCGCCCTGAGCGTGGCCACGGTCCGCGCCAGTTGCTCAGCCAGATCCGCCCGGATGGAGGGAACCTGGCTGAGCACGATGTCCCGCTCCCGCTCCGGCGTCGGATAAGCGATGTGCAGATAGAGACACCGCCGCTTGAGCGCCTCGGACAGCTCACGCGTCGCGTTCGAGGTCAGCACCACGTACGGCCGGCGAACGGCAGCGATCGTCCCCAGCTCCGGAATCGTCACCTGAAAATCCGACAACAGCTCCAGCAGCAGGCCCTCGACCTCGACATCCGCCTTGTCCATCTCATCGATGAGCAGCACCGTGGGCTCACTGGCCCGCACCGCCTTGAGCAACGGCCGCTCCAGCAGGAACTCCTCACCGAAGATGTCCTCATCGGTGCTGGTCGCCTGAATCCTGAGCAGTTGCTTCTTGTAGTTCCACTCATAGAGTGCCCGAGCCTCATCCAGCCCCTCGTAGCACTGCAACCTGATCAACGTCGCCCCGGTCGCCTCCGCCACGGCTTTGGCCAGCTGGGTCTTCCCCACCCCCGCCGGTCCTTCGGCGAGCAGCGGCTTGCCGAGGGCGGCGGCCAGGTAGACGGAGGTGGCTATGGAATCGTCGGAGAGGTAGCTGGCGGCGGCGAGCCGCACGGACACATCGGCGGGCGAGTCGAACATAGCGCTCCTGTCGAGGCGGGTAGGCCGAACTTTATTCTAATAGCTGAGGCCGTCCGGTATCGATTCGCGCTTGGTGGGGAGGACCCGGTATATTCCTCTCTGCAAGCGCCGCTAGCTCAGTTGGTTAGAGCAGCTGACTCTTAATCAGCGGGTCCGGGGTTCGAGTCCCTGGCGGCGCACCCGATCGAAACCCCAGTTCAGTGCGCTGAGCTGGGGTTTCTCGGTTCTCATAGACTCCTGCCCTCATCCAGGCGAGGGGTCTGACGGCTCAAACCGGCCGCAGCTCGGACTCCTTATGTGACGGGAGCCGCATGTCCCACACAGCGGAGCCGCCGAGTGCGGCCACCTCCAGGCCTGTCCATGGGCAGGGTGGCGCAGCAGTCCTGCGAGCAGAAATCGATCCTCCAACGGCGCGCAAGTCGCGCAGGCGCTGATGACCGGCGAGGTGCGCGTCTACAACGTCGTCCAGACCGCCGCTCAGATCCAGGCCGACACGAACACGTCCGTCGCCGCCGCGGCGACGACCACCGCAGGACGGAGACAGGGCACAGATGCCGTCGCCACCATAGAGAGACTGACGGTCAAGAACAGTCGCCCTGTGGACGGTGACGCCCGCCTAAACGCAGTGTGCGGTCTCCACGCGGAGGCCGCACACTGCGCCATCGGGACGTACGGAGAATGAATGTCTCAACTCGTTGAACGTCTCCGCGAGGTCATCACAGTGGAGAGAAGCGAATTCTTACTGAGAGATCAGGAGGGGACGCTGGACGAGCCACCTGGCTGGCCTCGCCTGGAGGAGATCTCAGCACGCCTCAGCCAGGGCTCCTGGTTCGAGGCGACCTTGAACTGGGCGGTATTCCTGAGCAGCGCCCCGTGGCACGATACCCCGGTGGTTCTGGAGCTATGGGATGGCCCTCCTCCTGACATCTCCGGCTCCTGGGAGAGAAGTAAGACGACGTCTTTCTACTCCAGCTCAGGTCTCGTCTACTTGAGCGAGCTGTTCGGCAGCGGTCCCCCGCCCGTTCCCATGGATCTGCGTAAAGACGCCGGCGACTGGGCGATCAGAGCAAGCCGTCGTCCGGGAACCGGCTGGAGCTGGCCAGACGAAGATGTTCCTCCACATGGAGTCGAGGAATGGTGCATACAGTTCTGGCCGTCGGAAGGCTTGGATTCCAGCCTTACCAAAGCGCCCCGCAGAACGGAGGAATCCGCAAGCGTCCGTCGGTACCTCGAGACTCTGTCCAGAACTCGCAGGTAATGCCTCGCGAATTCCTTTGTCGACTACCACGGCGCGACAGGGCTGTGCCGCTTCAAAACTCGTACACGTGGTCTGAGCCGGCGTTTCATCGGGCCGGTCACGCGGCTCGGTGGTTCTCGTGATCGCACCGCCTAACACCTACGGCGCTGTGTTTGTCATGGTTGGGTGGGCGTTGCCGGCAGGGCTGGTGCGGTCGATGCGTGTTGTAGTGACCGGCGTACTCGTCCGGGCTGATCGCAGGTGGCATCTACCGTAGATCAGCATCGCGTCGACCCTTTCGGATCGCGTCAATACAGCTGGTCGCGGGCTCGGGGGATCACGCCCGTGACAGTGGTGCCGCCGCCCGGGGTGCCGTTGATGGAGCAGGAACCGCCGACTGCGGCCATGCGCGTTCTCATGATGGCCATGCCCTTGCCGTCCACTGCCTCGTGAAAGCCGCGACCGTCGTCGCTTACCGTGAGGCGCAGGCCGCCCCGGTTCACCGTCACGGCGATGGACACGGTCTGCGCCTGGCTGTGCCGTTCGACGTTGGAGAGAGCTTCCAAGATGCAGGCCAGGGCGGTGTCGGCCACCGGACCTGACACAGGTTCCGCAGGCAGGGCCCAGGTCTCCACCGCGATCCCCGTGCGCTGAGACCAGTCGGCCAGGTGGATTTCCAGCTCGCGCCTGAGGTCCTGCGGCCAGGTGTGGTGCTCCTGGAACTGCTGAGTCACGTAGTGGCCTTTCTCTTCCCGGAGGGGAAGCCCAACTGGACAAAGATCACGGTGAAGAGGACGGGGATCGTCTGCGTGCGAGCCGTAGACCGAGGCGCCACCCACCGCGCAGTTCCCAGGCGTCGGTCATGTCGATGCGCTGTCAGCTCGGCAACTTCCTCATAGATATCCACACACGGAGGCAGGCGAGTCGTCCGTGCAAGTATTGGACAGGAATCCTGCGTGCCTGGCACAGCAGCCCGTCACCGTAGTCCTTCTGAGCTGGTGAGAACCTGTGATCCCGCGTAGGCGGGATCATCCCCAAGATCACCGATCAGTGGGGCATCCGCCTCTTAAGGGCGTTTCGTTCATATACCGGTCGGCCGCGGGTACGCAAGGGTGCCGGGACGGTTGGCAGCGTAGCGGACGGTGCCCCAACCCCGGTCCAGCGCTTCGTGAGAGGAGACCGTCGTGTGGGTGCGGATGTCCACGGACGAGGTCGTGCCGAAGGACAGGGCCGACTGGTACCGGCATGTGGTGTCCAGGGCCGTGGTCAGGGTTCCGAGCGTGAACCCGGATCCTGAGCCTGGGGCAGGTCGAGGTCACAGCCTGTTCAGGTGATCGGCGCCCGCTGGGGATTCACCCGTCCATCGTCCTTCTCCCGGACCTTCGGCACCGGCCCCAGCACCTACCGCCGCCGTCCGACCCGGCACGCAGGCGACCGTCAGGGGCAGAGCGGGTCGGTGTGGCCGCCGTCCGGCACCAGCTTCTTGATCTCGTCGGACTCGGCGGCCAGCTCTCCGTACACCCGGCACAGATGAGCCAGCTCCGCCTCGACCCCGGGCGAGGCGGCCTCGGCGCCCCGCGCCGCCATCGTGGCGAGCCGGTCGGCGGCGCTCCGCCCGCCCGCGGGCAGCAGGAGCCCGATCTGGTCAGCGGCGACCAGGGCGAATCCGTCGTCGCCCACCGGGAGCAGGGTCCGCCAGGCCATGGGCAGGCGGAGCTGCTCGGCACGTCGCCCGCCGGGAATCGACCAGCGGGTGACCCGCTGCGCGTCGCTCAACTGGGTGGCGAAGACCCGCATGTCCTCCAGCGACAGGCTGCTCGGCTGGGCGAGCGGGAAGTCGAGCCAGGTGTTGTGGAGGGTGGATCCGGTGGCGTCGAAGGCGGGCGAGCCGACCGACTCCGAGAGGCTCATGTCGTCCAGCCGGGCGATCTGCCGGCCGGTCTCGGCATCCCAGACGAGGAAGGCCGGCTGCTTCTCACGTTCCTCGAACGCCGCCACCCGGCGTCCGTCCGCGCTCATCGTGACGATGGAGCTCGCCAGGCTCTCGTGCAGCACGGTGGTGGCGCCGTCGAAGGCCAGGCGAAGCAGCCGGTGACCGGTCGCGTTCTGCCTGCCCGCCTTCGTGTCGGTGGAAAAGACCAGATGTCCGAGTACGGCACCGCCGGCGACGAGCCGGAAGAACGAGATCGAGTCGGTGGGGCCCACCTCCAGCGGAACCGCGGGCAGCGCCTTGCCGCCGGGCAGGTCCCAGCGCATCATGCTGGTCTTCCCTGCCACGGCCGTGACGAGCCCGACGCTCTGCCCCTCCGGATCGATGGAGAGCGCTCCCGGCACGACGTTGTCCGGCAGCACAAGGGCGAAGACGGTGGCCATGCGGGCGAGGTCGGTGACGACCAGGCAGGTGCGCACCACGGTGAAGGCTTCGTGCGCGGTGGGCGAGTCAGGCACCTTGATCACACACATGCCGTCGGGTACCCGGCTGTACGGAGTGACCGCGATCCTGGCGGTGTAGGTGGCTGCGGCGTAGCGGCCGTCGGCGCTGAGGGCGATGCGGTTCGCGCCGTCGGCGCCCTCGCCGGGCAGAGTCACCGGGTACGCGGTGCCGTTGCCGAGCCGCCACAGGACGACTCTGCTGTCCGGGGAGCGGGTGAGCAGCGCCCGGCCGTCTGTCGTGATTTTTCCGGACAAGCTGCCGCCGGGGCGGGCCTCCCCCTTGAAGGACACGAGGCCGACCGAGGTGTCCGGGATGATCCGGGCCAGCGGCAGGGCGTCGCCGTACAACTCGTGGATCTTCTTGCGGGTGTCCGGGGTGTCCCGTGTCCTGTGGGCGCGGATGGCCAGCTGGGCCGCGCCGTAGGGGTCCGTGGCGGCTCGCTGCTCGGCCCGTTCGAGCAGGGTCTGCGCGGCGTTGGCGGAGACCGCGCCGCTGAGCGGGATCCAGACGGCGAGCCCGGCAGCCACCACCACGGCCAGGCCGGCCGCGCGCCGCCGTCTGACGGATCGGCGCCGCCGTACGCTGAGCCCGATGAACTCCCGCTCCTCCTCGCTCAGATCTTCGGGCCGCTGCCTGAGGCGGCGCAGCGCGTCGCCGAGGTCCGCGCCGGCGAGCAACCGGGCGGGGAGGCGGTCGTGCCGCCGCCAGAGCGCGATCCGCCGGCGCAGTGACTCCTGCCAGAGCCGGAATTCGCGGGCCTGCCGGGCGAGCTCCCGCAGCCGGGTCCAGCGCGTGACCAGCGCCTCGTGGACGAGGTCCGCGCGGCGCCCCTCCTCCACGACGACCAGGCGGGAGACGGCGAGGCGTTGCGCCACCGCCCACTGCGCCGCGTCGAGCTGCTCGCGCGGCGCGCTCCGCCGGGTGATCTCCTGGCCCTCCGGGTCCGGGCGGGTCAGCTGGATGAGCAGGCGCTCGGCGTCCCGCCGCTCGTCCGCGGTCAGCTCTCCCCAGACCTGCTCGGCGAAGCGGTTCAGGCCTTCGCGTACGCCGCCGATCTCCTCGTAGGCCTGGTGTGTCAGCTTCCCGCCCGACTGGCGTTCCCAGAGCTGGGCCAGGGTGAACTGCAGCAGAGGGAGCCGTCCAGGCCCCACCCCGAGGTCGTCCAGCAGCCGGACGGCGAGGCCCCGCTCGTAGTCCACCAGCGGAATCCGCGTGATCGGTTCGAGCACCGCGTCACGCAGGCCGCGGGTGGAGAGCTCGCCCACGTTGATGGTGCGCTCCCCCGCCGCGAGCGGCGCGAGCTCCGCGTCGCGCAGGACGGGGGTCAGGTAGTCGGTCCGTAGCGCGGCCAGCACGCCGAGCGCGGAGTTCGGCCGCTCGGCGTGGAGCAGGGCTCTGGCGAAGGCGGTACGCTGCTCCGCCGGTGCGGAGAGCACCTCTTCCAGCTGGTCGACGACCAGGATGAGCCGGGATGCGCCGAGCTGGTCGAGAACCGCGCTGACCAGCTCCGGCATGGCGCCGTGCTCCAGATGCCCGGCGAGCTCGTCGGCCCGGGTGAGGCGGTCGGCCGCTTCCCCATGGGTCAGCGCGAGGGCGAGCGCGTGCAGCGGGCTCCGTCCCTGTCCCGGCCGGAAGAGGGCGACCGCCGGGCCTTGGAGGCGCGGGATCACGCCCGCCTGGATGATCGAGGACTTGCCCACGCCGGACGGCCCGGTGACCGTCACCACCGGACGTTCCGCGACGAGCCGGGCGATCCGGGCGACCTCGTCCGAGCGGCCGAAGAAGCTGGCGGTGTGCTCGCGCCCGAACGGCAGCAGTCCGCGGAAGGGCGAGAGCGGCCGTACGGCGTCGCGTAACCCCGGCCAGGCCTCCAGCAGTTTGGCGGTGGGGATGAGGTAGCCGCTGCGCCGGTCGCCCGTCCACGCGGCGACCACCATGCCGACGACGTCGCCGCGATCGAGGTGCCAGGCGGGTGTGCCGGAGAACCCGCGCTCGAGGTGAAACCGGCTGCCCTCCTCGACGTCGACCTGGAGCCAGCCTTGCGACTGGGGGCCGCGGAGCACACCCACGCTCCACACCCCCTGCTCCTTGCCGTCGGGAAAGCCGAGCATGGCGACCCGCTCGCCGAAGGAGGCGTGGTCGACGAGCGGCGCGGGCGCCACGTCCACGTTCCGGCCGAGGCGGAGGACGGCGACGTCGTGTTCCCCGTCCCAGAGCATGATCTCGGCGTCGAGCCGGGCGCCACCGGTCAGGAAGGTCACCGGGACGCGGCCCTCCGGCGGGGGATCGAGCTCGAAGTCGAGGCCGGCGGCCAGGCTCACCACGTGGGCCGCGGTGATCAGATGCTCGCCGGTCACGGGGAAGGCGGCCCCCACCGGCCACCCATCCCGGCCCAGCACACCGGCCACGCTCGGGGCGCTCGTCCGCATGCGAACCACGCTAAGCCCAAACGGCCTGGCTTGCCGTACGCTCCCTTCGTGACCTACGTGGAGATACCGCTGGACGGCGGCGGCAGGCTGGTCGTCGAGGTCGAGCCCGCGGAAGCCGAGGAGATCCAGCGGGCGGGTCGCGCCGCCCGCGCTCTCCGCCAGGCCGGCAGCACCCTGCAGGCGGCGATCACCAGCGTGACCCCGGCCGTGGAGAGCATCGCGCGCAAGCTGCGCGACATCGAGAACCCGCCGGACCGGCTGGAGCTCACGTTCGGTATCAAGATCTCCGGCGAGGCCGACGTGGCCATCGCGAAGACCTCGTCGGAGGCGCAGTTCCAGGTCGTTCTCGAATGGGGACAGGCCGGCTGACAGAGGAAAAACACATTGCCGCAGGTAGGCAATGAAAAGTATGGTTTTGCGCTCGTGATCAGAGTGGTGGAACGGGTCCTGCCGGCCCGGCTGGGGACAGGGTTCCGTTGGTTGCTCGCGTCGAGCTGGCTGACGAATCTCGGCGACGGGCTCGCGGCCGCCGCCGGGCCGTTGCTGATCGCGTCGTTGACCCGCGACCCGCTGATGATCTCACTGTCGGCGCTGGTGGGCTGGGCCCCGCAACTGCTCTTCAGCCTCTACGCCGGGGTGCTGTCGGACCGGCACGACCGGCGCCGGATCGTGATGGTCGCGAACCTGGCCCGCGCGGTGGTGCTCGCGGTGCTCGTCGTCCTCCTGGCCACCGGCACGGTGACGGTCGTGACGGCGCTGATCATGCTGACGCTCAGAGCCGTCGCCGAGGTGTTCGCCGACAACGCGACGGCCACGCTGACCCCGACGATGGTCGACCGGGACGATCTCGTGGTCGCCAACGCCCGCCTGGGCACCGGGTTCATCACGCTCAACCAGCTCGCCGGGCCGCCGATCGGCGCCGCGCTGTTCGCCGTGGGCTACACCTGGCCGTTCGCCAGCCAGCTGCTGCTGGTGCTGGCGGGAGTCCTGCTGGTCAGCCGGATCAGCCTGCCGCCCCACGGCCGGCAGGCCGGCGACCCCAAGCCCGACACGATCCGGGAGCTCGTCGCCGGGTTCCGGTGGACCATCAAGCACGCGGCGGTACGCACGCTGGCGCTCACCATCCTGATCTTCAACTTCACGTTCGGCGCCGCCTGGTCGGTGCTCGTCCTGTATGCCCAGGACCAGCTCGGCCTCGGTGACATCGGCTTCGGCCTGATGAGCACCATCAGCGGGATCGGCGGTCTCATCGGCACCGCGCTGTATGGCACCATCACCCGCAGGCTCAGCCTCGGCGCGCTGATGCGGATCGGGCTCATCATCGAGACCCTCACCCACCTGGGACTGGCCCTGACCCATTCGCCATGGGTGGCCGGAGGCATCTTCCTGGTCTTCGGCGCGCACGCCTTCATCTGGGGCACCACCTCGGTCACCATCCGCCAGCGGGCGGTCCCGCGTGAGCTGCAGGGCCGGGTGGGCGCCGTCAACACCATCTGCGTCTTCGGCGGCCTGGTCGTCGGTTCCCTGATCGGCGGCATCCTGGCCACCAGCTTCGGGGTGGCGGCGCCGTTCTGGTTCGCGTTCGCCGGCTCCGCGGTGTTCGTGGTGCTGCTGTGGCGCCAGCTCCTGCACATCGCCCACGACTAGGCTATTTGAGCCGGGCGAGCAGATCGTCGAGGACCTTGCCGAGAGCTTCGGAGTTGGCGTCGTTGAACCAGGTCGTTCGGACGCGTTCGTTACTCCCGTTCGGGGTCTCGTGGTCGGCCGCGAGCTGACTCAGGGAGCGGGCCTCGTCGCCCAGGCTGCGCCCGACGCCCTGGAAGAGGCCGCGAACGTAGCGGTCCGCGACCTCCTTGGGCACGCCCTGGCCGGCGGCCCACGACGCGAGCGTGGCGAGGTAGGAGTAGTGGGTGGTCAGCGTCCCCGTCAGCGCGGAGAAGACGTTGAAGCCCGCCTCGTCCTCGACCGGGAGCGCACCGCCCAGCCGTTCGAAGAGCGCGTCCACCTCCGGGTGCGACGGGCACGTCACCGTCACGGAGTCGCGTTCGCGTACGGGCGGCAGCGGAATGGCCCGCACCACGGGACCGTCGGTGGCGAGCACCCGGCGCACGTCATCGATGCCGACACCGGCCATCAGGCTGACCACGATCTTGCCCGCGTCCACCCGCAGGCCGGCCAGCGCCTCCTGCCGGTCGTAGGGACGTACGGCGATGATGACCAGCTCGGAGCGGTCCACCACGGCCTGGTTGTCCGCGCACACCCGCACGCTGTCGTAGGACGAGGACAACTCCGCGGCCGTGCGCGCTCCCCGCGGGGAGAGGAACACCTCGGGCGGCTCCCCCGCTCCCTCACAAAGACCCACCACGATGGCCCGGCCGATCTCGCCCACGCCGATGATCCCGATGCGCTTCATGGTGTCTTCCTTCATGTGGGCAGCCCGTTCATGACCAAGGTACGGGAGCCCAGCCCGCTAGGAGCCGAGCGGGATACGCACCGAGACGGCCCCGCGCAGCACGATCCCTGCCAGGTGGTGTCCAGCTCGTCACGCAATGAATGTCCCGCACCGTGGGCATCAGTCATGGTCAGCGGGCTGGAGTTCCTTCGGGCCAGATGCAGGTGGACGATGCACCGAGAAAGAGATCGTCACCCTCAGCCCAGGTAAGGAACAACCTGAAGCCGTCAGGCTGAGACTCCCCACTCAGGTCCGGATTGCCGTTACTCCCCATGGATACGATGCGATGACCTTGAGACTGCCAGAACACCCGAATCTGCCGAGAAATAGCCAGATTTTGATCTTTCGGAACATCGCGCAGCCAGTATGCGCGGCTCACGATGATCTGATTTTCGGAGGCACCTTCGCCCAGGCAACCACTTGGCGTGTTGAAGGACGCGATCACCTCCAGCCTAGGTTTGGGAGTAACCGCTTGAACCGTCTCGTTGATCAGCTTGTCGTTGAGGGCAATCGCCTGTGTCTGGCTGAGAGTGGGCTTGTTCACGGCGCATCCCGTCAAGAGGAGGAGAAAAAGAGCAAGGAGAGCACGGAGCACATCGTCACCTGTTCGGCTTGCGGGCCAGGGCGGGGTCGATCTCAGGCATGAGGAGTTGGGGCTGGCCGCTACCCGGCCGAGGCATTGTCAGATGGTCGTATTGGCCGTTGATGAGCCGGCCCATGTTGCGCAATGAGGTGGATCCGGCGTCCCAATAGCTGCTGTGAGCGGCTGTGTAGACCTCCCGGCCCACGGGAAAGCGGTGGGCGCCGAACGAATCGTCCCCCGGATCCGCCCCGAAGCTGCCCAATGTGGTTACCGGGTCGCCGCCGGCCTCGCCTACCCAGACGTGTTTCGGGTCGAGGCCCAGTTCGCTGGCGTGGTTGACGCCTACTCCGGGGCTGCCGACCAGGATGAGGTCGTCGGCCAGGCGGCCTGGGCGGAGGGTGGCGGCGTGGCCGCTGGTGAGGGAGCCGTAGCTGTGGCCGATGACGACCGCGCGGGCCGTACTGGAGGGGTGGTGGGAGGCGCGCAGGCCGTCGGTGAAGGAGGCCAGGGCGGCGCCGCCCTTCGCGGCGGCGCCTTGGAAGGCTACGGATTTGCCGGGATCGAAGAGTCCGGGGTCGATTTGGGGTGCGTCGTAGCCCAGCCAGGTGATGGAGGCTATGGATTTTCCGCCGCCGGTTACCGCTGCCTGGCGCCATAGGGCTCGGGCGCGTTCCAGGTCGCCGTGGGCGGCGTCCAGTCCGGAGGTGAGGCCGGAGACGTTGGTGACGGTGATGTCGGCGGTGTCGGGGTTGCCCCAGGAGATGATCAGCCTGCCGTTGCCGGTCAGGTCGAAGGCGAGCAGCAGCGGGCTCGGGTAGCCGGGGCGGGGCTGGAGTTCCTGTTCGATGAGGTTCAGGCGGCGGAGCTGGTTGGCGATCTTCTCCCAGGTGCCCAGGTGTTCTGGGTGGTCGATGGCCGTCTTCTCCAGTTCTGTGGTCAGGCGGGCCTTTTCCGCGCTCAGCCAGTGGCGGTTGGCCTGGTCGCGGATGGTCGCGGGCAGGCCGTTGAGGTTGCCGAATCCGGCGAGGGTGGTCAGGCGGGAGTCCTCGGGCAGGGTGTGCCACCAGGTGTTCACGCGGGCGGCCAGGCTTGTGTCCTGTCCCTTTTCCTGTACGGCCAGCAGCGCGCGGACTGCCCCGGCGTCTCCGGCGGCGATCTGGTTCAGGAGCCGGCGGACCTGAGCGGAGCCCGGCGCATGGGCGCCGAACAGGTCGTACGCCGCCCGGCCGGCGGGAAGTGTGCTCCAGGGAACGGATCGCTGGATGCGGGACAGGCGTTGTCGCAGGTCCCGGCTGCTTTCCGCAGACCAGCCGGCCACCTGGCCGAGGGTGTGGCCCGGCTGGGCGGACAGGCCGTGTCCGGTCAGTTCGGAACCCAGGCGGGCACCGGCCGGCGCGAGTGTGTGTGCCGCTTGGTCCAGGGCCGATGCCAGTGTGGCCATCGCCTGCGGGTCGATTCCACGGAACGCGCCTGCCGGGGCGCTCGCGCCGGTCGGTGAGGTGGTCACGGCGGGGATCGCGGGGTTCGGGCCGCCCTGCCGTACGACCAGGTCGGCCATAGCGCGCATCGCGGCGGACAGGGAGGACTGGAGCCTGGTCCGGTGTCCCGTGAGGTCGGTCGTGAACGCCGTGGCGCCGCCCCCGACCCAGGCGTGGGCGTGCATCAGCCGGGTGGCGGTGTCCAGTGCGGCGTGGTGTTCGATGGCCAGGGCCGTCACTCGTTGGAAGGCTGCCAGCGCCGCCGCGTACTCCGCCATGACCGGCCCAGGATGGCAGGCCCGGCGCCTCTTTCTCAGGCGGTCAGCGGCTTGCCCAGGCCTGACCCGAAAAGAGGCTGATCGGGTCAGAACAGGGTGAGCGGCGGCTCGTCGGCCACCGGCTCAGGCAGCGGGGCGAGGCCGGGGAGCTGGGCGCGTACCTCGTCGTGGAAGCGGCGGGCCAGGGTCAGCGCCTCGGCGTTGTCGGGGGTGTGGACGAAGACCGTCGGTGATCGCCCTTCGCGCAGCCAGGCCGCGGCCGTCTCCACCCAGAACCGCCAGCCTTCGACGGTCCTGGCGGTGTCGTCGCGGCCGAGGTAGCGGACGATCGGGCGTTCGGTGAGGGCGTGCGAGCGGCGGGGGACACGGGGTTTCTTGGTCCACGCGTCCCGCTCGGCGTCGCTGGACGGCGGGCTTTCGAAGAGCGTGACGGTGTCGAACGGCACCCATTCGGCGTCCAGGTCACCCAGCAGCCGCTCCAGGTTCCCGATGGACGGGGCGTGGTCGAAGAAGGCTCGGTGCCGTACCTCGACCGCGTAGTTGTAAGCCGTGGGCATGCGGCGCAGGAACGTGGCCAGCACGCCCAGATCGGACGGGGAGAAGGAGCCGGGCAGCTGCACCCACAGGGCGTGGGCGCGGGAGCCGAGGGGTTCGATCGCGTGGAGGAAGGCGCGGACCTGGTCGCCGACGTCACCGAGTCGGCCTTCGTGGGTGATCGTCTTGGGCAGTTTGATCACGAAGCGGAAGTCGGCCGGGGTCTGAGCCGCCCAGGTCTCGACGGTGGCGCGGGACGGCGTGGCGTAGAAGGTGGTGTTGCCTTCGACCGCGTTGCACCGGGAGGCGTAGGAGGCGAGCCGCTCGCCCTGCGGAAGCCCCCAGCGGGAATGACTCCACATCGCGCAACCCACGTGTAGATCCATGAATGCGACGTTACCGGTCCAGGTACGCTTCCAGGCCGCCGATCAGCAGGGTGACGGCGTCGTCGAAGGCGTCGGGGCGGACGCCGCCGGTCGACTCGGAGAAGATGAAGCCGCTGACGAACGAGCTGAGGATCTCGGCCGTCCGTGGCAGTTCGTCCTCCGGGACTCCGGCCGTGCGCAGGAGGCGGTCGAGCACCTCCCACAATCCGCCCTGCTGCCTGCTCATCACCTCGGGGTGGTTGAACACGTACCGCCACAGCGACGGCTGCCGGCGGGCCAGTTCGCGGTAGGCGTGGCCGAGCGCCCGCATCTGGTCCTGCCACGGCGAGCCGTCGTCGGGGGGGATCGCGAGCCGGCCGGCGGCCCTGAGGCAGAGCTCGTGGAGCAGGGCGGTCTTGTTCTCGACGTGGTGGTAGACCGACATGGGGTTGACGTCCAGTTCGGCGGCGAGCTTGCGCATGGACAGCCCTTCCACGCCGCCCGCGTCGATCAGCCGCCACGCCGCGGCGTAGATCTCTTCCGGAGTCAGAGGGGCACCCCTCCGCGCGCTCACTGCCATACGCCGTATGGTAGCGTCCGCCATACGGTGTATGGCTGACCCATTGGAGTACCCATGATCCCCTCACCGCCTGGTCTGCCCCTGCTCGGCAACATGCTTCAGGTGCCGGCCCACTCGCCGGCCGCCTATTTCGACGAGCTGGCCGCCCGTTACGAGGAGGGCCTGTTCCGGCTGAACCTGCTCGGCAGCGACGTCCTGTTCGTCTACGACCCCGACCTCGTCGAGGAACTCTGCGACGAGAGCCGTTTCCACAAGGGCATCCAGCCGCCGCTGTCCTTCCTGCGCGACCTGGGCGGCGACGCCCTGTTCACCGCCCGGCACGACGAGCCCGTCTGGGGCCACGCGCACCGCATCCTGATGCCCGCCTTCAGCCAGCGCTCGATGCGCGCCTACTTCCCGCAGATGCTGGAGGTCGCCGACCAGCTGATCGACTCCTGGGCCGCCCGTCAGGGGCAGGACCTGCCCGTGTCCGACGACATGACCAGGCTGACCCTGGACACGATCTCGCTGACCGGTTTCGGCTACCGCTTCCGCTCCTTCGACCAGCCCGAGCTGCACCCGTTCCTGCGCGCGATGGGCTCGGCGCTGACCGAGGCGATGCTGCGCCTGCGCCAGCCGCCCGTGGTCACCAAGATGCTGCGCAAGCGCCAGGAGGCCTACGAGCGCGACATCCAGACGATGCGGGCTCTGGTCGAGGAGGTGATCGAGCAGCGCACCGCGCGGCCGTCAGGCGCCTCCGACCTGCTCGGCCTGATGATGGAGGCGACCGACCCGCGCACCGGCGAGCGGCTGTCGGATGCGAACATCCGCGACCAGGTCATCACCTTCCTCATCGCCGGGCACGAGACGACCAGCGGCCTGCTCTCCTTCGCCCTGTACAACCTGCTGCGCGACCCGCACACTCTGGCCAGGGCCTACGCCGAGGTCGACGCCCTGATGCCCGGCGACACCCCGCCGACCTACGAGACGATCATGAAGCTGGACGTGATCTCGCGCGTACTGGAGGAGACGCTGCGCGTGTGGTCGCCGATCCCCGCCTTCTCGGTGTCGGCGTTCGAGGACACGGTGATCGGCGGTTCCTATCCGGTACGCGCCGGCCAGCAGGCGGTCGTCGTGCTGCCGTCGCTGCACCGCAGCCCGAAGGCCTGGGACCGGCCGGAGGAGTTCGACATCGACCGCTGGCTCCCCGAAAACCGTAAAAATCATCATAAATCGGCGTACAAACCGTTCGGCAACGGCGAGCGTGCCTGCATCGGCCGCCAGTTCGCCCTCACCGAGGCCCGCCTCGCGCTCGCGATGGTCCTGCGCCGGTTCGCCGTCTCCGACCCCACCGCCTACAAGATCAAGACCAAGCAGACCCTCACCCTCAAGCCGGACGGCTTCACGGTACGGGTCCGCGAGCGCCGCCCCCACGAGCGCGGCGCCGCCCAGGAGCCGGTCCCCGAACAGCACGAACAGCAGCAGGATCTCGCCGTCACCGGCACCCCGCTCACGGTGGCCTACGGCTCCAACCTCGGCACCTGTTCCGACCTCGCCGAACGCCTGGCCGAGCGGGCCGGCCGGGCCGGCTTCGCCACCACGCTGACCACGCTCGACGACCTGCGGCCGCCCGCCGACGGCCTGCTGCTGGTCGTCACCTCCTCCTACAACGGCCGCGCGCCCGACAACGCCCAGCGCTTCGACGCGCTGGAAGAACTTCCCGACCTTTCCGGCGTACGGCTGGCCGTGCTCGGCTGCGGCAACACCCAGTGGCCCACCTACCAGGACTTCCCCCGCCGGGCGTTCGACAAGCTGGTGGCGGCGGGAGCCGTACCCCTGATCGAAAGGGGTGAGGCGGACGCGGACGGCGACTTCGACGGGGACGTCTCGGCGTGGACGGCGCGGTTGTGGGCGGCGCTCGCCGAGGAGTACGCGGCCTCGGCGGAGGCGGCGGGGCCGCGCTACGAGATGGAGGTCCTGACCGAGGCCGAGGTACGGCCCGCGGTCGTGTCCGAGCGGGCGGTGCCGCTGCGGGTGGTCTCCAACGAGGAGCTGACCGGCGACCCGTCAGGGCTGTGGGACTTCTCGAAGGAGGCGCCGCGGGCGGGCGTGCGCTCGATCGTGGCCGAACTGCCGGAAGGCGTCGCCTACGCCGCCGGCGACCACCTGGCGGTCTTCGCCAAGAACGACCCCGAGCTGGTGGAGTGGGCGCTGCGTGTGCTGCGCGTCCCCCGCGACCAGGTGGTACGGCTGCGCGCCCAGGGCGCCACCCATCTCCCCCTGGACACCCCGGTCACCGCCGGCCTTCTGCTGACCGACTTCGTGGAACTGCAGCAGGTGGCCACCCGCGCGGACCTGTCCATGCTGGCCGCGCACACCGCCTGCCCCTGGACCACCCGGCAGCTCGGGGAGCTGACCGAGGGCTACGCCGACGAGATCCTGGCCAAGCGCGTCTCGGTGCTGGCCCTGCTCGACCGCTTCCCCGCGATCGAGCTGCCGCTGCCCGTGTTCCTGGAGCTGGCGGGGCCGATCAAGCCGCGCTACTACTCCGCCTCGTCCTCGCCGCTGGCCGACCCCGGGCGCATCCGGATCACGGTCGGGCTGGTGGAGGGCGCGGCCTGGTCGGGGACGGGCGAGTATCGGGGGATGGCCTCGGCGTACCTGGCGGGGCTGGCGGAGGGCGAGGTGTTCTACGGCTACGTCCGCGTGCCCGCCCCGCCGTTCCGGCTGCCCGCCGACCCGGCGACGCCGGTGATCATGGTCGGTCCCGGGACCGGGTTCGCCCCGCTGCGCGGCTTCCTGGAGGACCGGGCGCTGCGGGGCGCCACCGGGCCCGCCCTGGTGTTCACCGGCTGCCGCCATCCGGAGCACGACTGGCTCTACCGCGCGGACGTGGCGGCGTGGGCGCCGGACGCGCACGTCGCCTTCTCCGCGCGCGACGGCCGCCTCGTCCAGGACGCGCTGGCCGAGCAGGCCGACCGGGTGTGGGAGCTGCTGGAGCGGGGCGCCCACGTGTACGTCTGCGGCGACGGGCTGCGCATGGCCCCCGCCGTACGGCAGGCCTTCCTCGCCATCCACCACGGCAAGACCGGGCGGCCGGGCGAGGAGTGGCTGGCGGCGCTCGACGCCGCGGGCCGCTACCAGCAGGACGTCTTCGCCTGAGGCGCGGCCAGGTCGCTCAGCAGCTCGGACAGGACCAGCTCCTCCTCCACGCGGACCGCCCGCCGCCGCATCGCCTCCGACAGCGGCGGGTCCCAGGGCGTGGGCACGGCGCGTCCTGCCAGCGGGGCGTCACCGGCCGCCCGCCGATAGGACGCGGCGTCGTATCGCCACGGCGTGAACCCCACGCGCTCGTGGACGGCCGCGGCGATCGCGACGCCGCCCCAGTCGAAGTCGCCGTGGTAGGCGAACGACGATCCCCCGGCGGCCAGCAGGCCGAGCAGCCGCCAGACGGCCGCGGACGGCCGGCCGTTCACGCAGACCAGGGGCGGGCAGGCGGCGCCGAGGTCGTCCGCGGCGGCGGCCACCACGACCGGGTTCTCGCACAGGCGCACCAGGCCCGCGGCGATCGGGTCCGCGCGGCGGAGCTGGCGCAGCGTGCGCACGTGCGGCTCGCCCGGCGTGGGGTCGCCGGGCAGGCCAAGGCTCAGGACCAGCGACGACAGCTCGTCCAGGTGCACCCCGACCGCCGCCCAGGCCGCCCGCCTGGCATCGGCGCCGCCTTCGGCCGCGTACGGCAGACCGGCCAGGGCGCGGGCCGCCGACAGGGCCAGGGTCGCCACCGGGCGGCCGTCGTCGAGCGCGTGCGCGTCGCCGCAGGTCTCGGCGGCCAGCCGGCCGATCGGCACGCCCGTGGACGGCAGCCGCGCCAGCACCGCGACGAGCCGGTCCAGCAGCGACCCGGCGTCGGCGGGTTCGGGCGCGAGCCTGCGTACCAGACCGGAGGAGTCCAGCCAGCCCCGCCACCCCGCGAGATCCTGCCCGTCCCCGGCGCGCCTGGCGAGGTGCGTGTCCAAGACCGCGAACGCGGTGCGCCAGGCGGTGTCGCGGTCGGCGGCCAGGGCGGTCAGGTCGCGGATCGGGCCGCGCAGGAGCGCGACCGCCTCGGCGAGGCCGTCGCAGGCGCCGCTGGCCCGCAGCACCCGGTCGACCTCCTCCAGCGACACCGACAGCGAGGCCCCGCTCCCGGCCCGGCGGCCGAGCAGCGTCTCGGCCGCCCGCCGCTGGCCGTGCGTCGCGCCCGCCAGCGAGACCGAGCCGGTCAGCGGCCTGCCGCGTTCCAGGCGGGTACGCGCCCGGTCCACCAGCCACGCCAGCTCGTCCCCGCCCAGAAGCCGCGCGAGCCGGTCACTCATCGGCCAGGCCTCCTCCCGGTGAAGGGCGTTCGACCCGGCGGCGCTCCCTGCCGTCCCAGCGCCACGGTGTGACCAGGACCGCGTCGATGCCGTCGTGCCGCGACAGCTGGGCGATGGCCAAGCCGGGCACCTGCGGGTAGCAGCCCCACTCGCGCTCGCTGGTCATCACCACGTCCATGTCGAAGGTGGCCAGCAGGCCGAGGCACTTGGCCCGCGAGTCGTCGTCCACCCCGGCGAACGCCTCGTCGAGCGCGACCAGGCGCGGCGCGTGCGGGTTGCCCGCCGACTTGTAGTGCGCGGACGCGGCGGCGAACAGCGGCACCGAGGCGGCCAGCACCCGCTCGCCGCCCGAGGCGGGACCGGTGGCGGGCCGCCACTGGCCCTCCTGGAGCCGCTGGATGGCGAACTCGTGCCACACCCGGTAGTCCAGGGCCCTGGTCAGCGCCTCGATCCAGCCCGCCGCCGGGTTGTCGGCGTGCTCCCTGGCGATGCGTTCCTGCAGGAAGGAGCCGACCGCCGTCCGGTCGTCCTGCGACCACGCGTCGACGGTCTGGCGCAGCTTGCCGCGGACGCGGTCGAGGCCTTCCGGGGCGTTCTTCGCGGTCTTCCACACCAGGCGCAGCCGCATGCCGGTGGAGGTGGGGCGCGACTGGAGTTCCTCGTTCATGCTGCCGACCTCGGTCTCGGCCGCCGCGATGAGCTCGTGCAGCGTTCCGGCGACCTCGTTGAGCAGGTGGTTCTCCAGCAGCTCGCGCTCCTTGGCCGACAGCAGCCGGGCGCGGCCGGCCGTCTCCTCCGCCAGCGCGGCCACCAGGTCGGGGATGTCGCGGGCCCGGCCCTGGAACGTCACGTCGACGATCATGACGCCTTCCGTGACGGTCAGCCCCGCCGAGTGGCCCTGCCTGGCCATCGCGTCGGACAGGAGCTTGTGCTCGTCGGCGACCTTGCGCTGCACGCGTTCCCACGGGCCGTCGCCGTCGTCGACCGCCTCCAGGTCGGCGTTGACCGCCCGCGCGAGGACGACCGTGGGCGTGGCCGACCAGGCGGTGGCCGGGTCCGGCATGTCGCGGCCGGGCAGCGCGACCTTGAGCAGGCCGGTCGCGGCGAACGCGCGGAAGTCGCGCACCGCCTCGTCCCTGGCGCGCGTGGCCTCGACGATCTCGCCGGCCAGCCGTTCGCGCACACCTTCTGCCTTGCCGCGTTCGGTCGCCAGCCGCTGCTGCCTGGCGCGGGCGTCGTTCTCGGCACGGTCGCGCCCGCGCAGCTCCTGCCGTACCTCCTCCAGGCGGCGGAACAGCTCCTCCACCGCCGCGCCCGCCGTCTCGGCGAGCGAGCGGTACACCTCGGCCGCCGCCCGTGCCCGCTCCCCCGCCTCCGCGGCCAGCTGCGCCGCCTCGGCCAGCCGCTCGGCCGCGAGCGCGACCTCCTGCGCGGCCTCACGCTCGTCCTCGCGGGCCGAGTTCAGCGCGTGTACGGCCGGCCACAACCTGGCCAGCTCCAGCCGGTACTCCGCCAGCGAAGCCCTGATCTCCCCCAGCGGCCCGTGCTCGGCCGGCAGGCCCACGTCACCGGCGAACTCGGCCGCCCTGACCTGGGCCGCGTCGAGCTCGGCCTGCCGGGTGTTCATCACGCCGACGGCGCGCTGGTGGCGCTCGTGAATCGTCCTGCGGTGCTCGTGGGCTCCGGCCAGCTTCACGTGGGCCTCGCGGACCGGGGCGTCGGAGGGGAGGGCGCGGTGCTCGGCGGCCAGGACGGCCTGCCGTACCGCGAGATCCTGCTTGTCGCGGTCGAGGTCGTCGGCGCGCAGCGTGGCGTCGGCGAGTTCCCGGGCGAGCGCGGCCAGGCGGGCGCGGCGGGCGGACTCGCGCGCGCCCTCGCCGTTGTGGTCGGCGCCGGACTTGTGCCAGGCGCCGGCCAGCAGGCCGTTGACCCAGCGGCCGTCGGTGGCGATCCAGGTCGGCGAGCCGGGCCCGAGCCCGATCCCGGCCAGCACGGAGAGCACGATCGCGTCGTCGAGCGCGGCGGCCTGCGGGTCGGCGCGGTCGATCGCGGGGCGCAGCACGTTGGCGCAGGACGGCCCGGTCACCCTGCCGCGCAGGATCACCGTGTCGCCGAGTATCAGCTCGGCCTGCGGGGTCAGCCACGCGTCCAGCAGGCCCGAGGCCTCCAGGGCAGCCTCGAGACCGGCGCGGTGATCGGCGGGCACCCCGTCGGCGAAGTCCACGACCTTCCACAGCGGCGCGCCCGGCCGGGTGTCGCCGCGAGGGGCGCGGGTGTGCGGGGCGGGCGGCGCGTCGTGGCCGCCCGCCTCCAGCCGGGCGATCTCCACGGCCAGCTCGTCGGCGGCCAGCCGGGCGGCGGCGAGCTCGGCGTCCAGCTCCGTCTCGCGCCGGGCGAGCGCCGCCGTGGCCTGTCTCAGCGCGTCGTCCACGGCGGCGGCCGCGGGGTTGGGTCCCGCCGCGTTCTCCGCCCAGTCCCGGAGTACGGCCAGCACGCCGTCCCGGTCGGCCACCCACAGCTCGCTCAGCCCGGTGAGGTAGCCGGTGAAGGAGTCCAGCAGCTCGGCGGCCCGATCCCCGGCCACCTGCCCGGCCAGCGCGATCGCCTCCGCGGCCTCGGTGAGCTCACCGGTCAGCCGGTCGACCTCGGCCCTGGCCGTCGTGACACCGGCGGCGGCGTCGGCCACCGCCCGCAGCAGCCGCTCAAGCTGGGCGATCGCGTGCTCCTGGCGGACGACGGCGTTCTCGGCCTCGCGCCGGGACTCGGACAGCTCGACCCCGGCCCGGCCCGCCGCGTCCGCCGCCGCGTGGTGGATCGTGTCGTGCTCCTCCTGCGCCCGCGCGGCCTTCTCGCGCGCGGTCTCGGCCCGGCGGGCCAGCCGCCCGGTCTCGCCGTCGGCGCGGCTCAGTTCCTTGCCGGTGCGCTGGGCGTGCTCGGCCAGTCGGCCCGCCTCCTCGCGCGTCTGGTCCAGCCGCTCCGCGTCACGCATCTCCGGGCTCTGCTGCAGCGCCGTACGGCGGGCGTCGAGCAGGTTCTTCTCCGTGGCCAGCTCGCTGAGCAGGTCGTCGACCGACTCCAGCTCGGCTTCCGCCTTCGACTGGCGCAGCTCCGCCTCGGCCAGGTCGCGGCCGAGCTGCTCGTAGCGGCTCTGCGTGAGCCTGGGCCCGGCCGCCTTCCGCTTGGTGGCCGTGGCCGCGTACGCGCGGTAGTGGTCCAGGAAGCCGGCCGCGGCCTTGCGCGCCTCGTCCAGGCCGCGCAGCGCGTCGCGTTCCTCGTCCAGGCCGCGGAAGGCGTCGGCGACCGTGGCCAGCAGCGTGGAGCTGAGCGGGGGCAGCGCCTCGGTGAGGGCCCTGGACAGCAGCTTCTCGTCCGGCCGCTTCGACAGCTGCGGCTGGCGGAGCTGGATCAGCAGGTTGACCAGCGCCTCGTAGCGGTGCTCGCCCAGCCAGAACAGCGCCTCGTCCACCGCGCGCCGGTAGTCGGCCGCCCGGTCGTAGACCATGCCGTGGCCGTCCACGGCCTCGCGCAGGTTCTCCCTGGTCAGCGCCACGCCGGTGGGTGAGATCAGGCTCAGTCCCGCTCCGACGCGCTGCGGGGTGACGAAGAACCAGTGCCTGACCACGCCCCGGTCTCGCACCGCCTTCAGCCCGCAGCCGATCGTGCGGAACTCCTGGCCGCCGTCGGCGGCGCGGCGGCCGAACTCCAGCCACGTGTAGCCGAGCCGCTCAGGATGCGGATGTTTCCCGCCGAGCAGCAGGTTCCACTCCATGCGCTTCTGCCGGTCGCCGTCCGGCTCGACCCGGTGCGAGGTCAGCTCGCCGTCCAGCAGGAAGGGCAGGGTGAGCGCGAGCACCTTCGACTTGCCGGTGCCGTTGTTGCCGCGCAGCAGCAGGCGGCCGTCGTGGAAATGGAACTCCTCGACGTCGTAGTAGAACATGTCGACCAGGCCCGCGCGCAGCGGCTTCCAGCGCTCCGCGCCGGGGGTGGGCAGCATCAGTTTCCTTTGACCGTAGGCGGATCGAGCGCGTAGCGGGAGATGGCCGGCAGGCCGGTGACCCGGCTCCCCTCCACGTGCGCCAGGCGCAGGGCGGTGAGCTTGCCGAGCGCCACCGCCAGCAGGCCGTCCTCCGCGCCCGGATCGGTGACGCCCTTGCGCCAGAAGGAGGTGTGCTCGGCCGCCGCATGCCGGACGAACGCCCTGAGCTCCTCGGTCGAGGCGCTGCCCAGCGCGGCCAGGCGCTCGGCGACCAGCAAGGTGACGTGGCCGTCGGTGCGCTGCTCGGGCAGCCGTACGTCGGTCAGCTCGTCGTCGGGGTCGACCATGGCGATGCCCTCCGCCCTGACCTCGGCGACCAGGCCCGTGGCCTGCTCGATCCTGCGGATGACGGCGTGCCGCTGCGAGGTCAGGTACGCCAGCTCGTCCGCCCCCAGATCCTTGAAGTACAGGACCGGATCGTCCAGCAGCCACCTGGTCAGGCGGCGGCGTATCGCCTGGTTGCGCAGGTCGTCGGTGTCGGCGTACGGCTCGGCCGTCAGCTCGGCCAGCCGTTCCTCGAAGGACTCGGCGGTGATCGTGGACGGCCCGCGCAGCCCGGTGAGCAGCCCGGCCAGCACCTTGCGCCGTACGTCGTAGAGCACGTCGCCGGTCTCGGCCAGGTACGCCTCCTCATCACCCGAGACCCGGTCGAGAACTCCCCAGCCGAGCAGCGTACGGACCACCGCCACCAGGTCCCCGCGCTCGGCCCTGCTGCCGAGCGTGAAGGCGTGCTCGGCGCCCGCGTCCAGCACCTCCTCGGCCAGCTTGCCCAGCGTGGTCTGCGCGTCGGCCCGTTCGAGCACCGACAGCGCCAGGCAGAGCACTACATAACGCCGCCGCCCGAACGGCTCGCCCGCCCGGCCGAGCGCGGGACGGGTCGCGTCCAGGGTGTCGGGTACCGCCTTGAACAACCGGGCCGACTCCGCGTCCACGACGAGCCGCCAGCCGGTCTCCCTGGTCAGCCAGTCGCGCAGCTCGGCGGCGTGCCGCCGGACCAGCACGAGCTTCTCGGGGTCGCGCAGCAGCGGGCTCATCAGCAGGGCGCGCAGCGCCGCCTGGCACTGGGCCAGCTCCTCCTCGGGGGTCACGCGACCACCGTGATCTCGATCACGTGCTCGGGGCCGGTCAGCACCCCGTCCTCGGTCTCGATCGCGACCATCCCGCCGTCCGGCACCAGCGTGAGCCGTACCTCCATCGAACCGTCGCCGGTGGTGGTCTTCACCTCCGTGTCGTGCGGCCCGCGGGCCGACAGCGCGTCCCCGAGCAGCCCCAGGAACAGCCGGAAGGCCATCGGGTCCAGCACGCCCAGCCGCGACAGCAGTACCGGCCCGTCCGTGCGCAGCCGCTCGCGCGCCCGCGCCGTCTGCGCCGCCTCCCGCTCGGCCCGCTCCAGCAGAACCCGGCGGGCCTGCGAGCGGTCGGCCACCTTGTTGGGCCTGCCGCGCCGTTCATAGGATCCGGTACGGCGAAGCTGCGGCGAGATCCGGATCGGCGGCGCCTGCGCCCACGGGGTGGAGGCGGGGACGTCGGCGATCTCCTGCGGCGGGATCGTCAGATGCCGGGCCGGGGCCAGCCCGAACGCGGCCCGCCAGAGCCGGTGCATCGCGGCCTCGTCCGGCGCGTCGGCGAACCACTTGGCCAGCGTCCTGAAGTCGGCCGAGCGGTCCGATCGGCCGGATCGCCGCTCGTTGAGCAGGCCGACGGTGTCGATGAGCTGCTTGATCGCGGTGACCGCCGACTGCCGCAGCAGCCGGGCCTGTGACGGGTGGCCGACGTCGCGCGAGACGAACCAGTCGCGCAGGCCACGCCATTTGTTCTCCCAGCCGGCCAGCACCTTGGCGTACTCGGCCGCGGCGTCGGCGCCGTCCGGCACCGCGTCGGCGGCCTCGCGCCGCGCGGCCGTCTCCAGCAGCCCGTGCTGGCCCAGTTCCTCCAGTTCGAGCAGCAGCCGGGCGATGCGGGCCCCGGAGTTGGCCAGCTCGGCGATGAAGCGGTTGATGTAGTCGATCAACCGCTCCTTGTAGGCGATGAAGCCGTCCACGTCGCCGTCGGCGAAGTCGATCGCGCGCCGCAGCGACGCCATGAACGCCCGCGCGTTGTCGGCCAGCGACGCGAACCGCTCGGCCAGAGAGATCAGGATCAGGTGGACGCCCGCCGGGTCGGGGTCGTCCTGCCCGCTCAGCGTGACCAGGGCCTGGAGCTGGTCGGCGATGTCGCCGAGCGCCACCGCCTGGAGTTGTCCCCGCCGGCCGATCGCCTCCTCGTAGAAGGCGATGGCCTGCTCGGCGGCCTGGCCGGCGGCGGTCAGCTGGAACAGCAGCCGTTTGCGGTGGAAGTCCTCGACCGAGGAGACCCTGCCGGTGTCGGCGTCGGAGCGCAGGTTGCCCCAGTCGACGAGCCGCTTGAGCGCCTGGGCGAGCTGGTCGTCGCTGTCGCGCCGTAGCTCCGCCGCGACCTCCTCCGGCCGCAGGTGGACCACGAACCGCTCCTTCGCCCGCGCGAACGCCACCAGGATCTCCCGGTAGAACGCGGCGTTGGGCGCGCTCAGGTGAGCGAACGCCTGCGGTTGCTGAGGAGCGGGAGCCATATGTCTAGTGTGAACAATTCCGATCGGGTGTCACCCTGATTGACCCGCACCGTATCCATCATGCGATCAACCGCACTCCGTGCTATGGACCGGCCGAGCGAAGCGCCGCCGGCGGACGGCGCCCACGTGCTCACATGCGGTGGAGTTCCCGGGCGGCGATGCGGGCCAGGAGTTCCACCTGCGTGGTGCTCAGCGCCGCGGACGAGGTCGCCCGGATCATGCGGGGCGCCAGGTGCGGCTTGAGGAGGGTGAGACCCTCGGCCGTGAGCAGGCCGCCTCTCGGCATCATCCCGCAGTGCACCGCGACCATCGGGGTGATCGTGACCGGGATGCCGGTCTCCTTGGTGAGGAGCTCGGCGAACGCGTGGCCGGTCTCCACCAGGCCCTTGGCGACCTTGGTGCCGAACTTCTCGCCGAAGAACAGCCGGCCGCCGTAGGAGGCGATCTCGGTGTCCGGGCTCCAGGACTCGTTGTCGATGATCCAGACACCGCCGGGGCCGATGACCAGATGATCGATGGAGGCCTGGCCGCGGATCGCGCGGCCGTCCAGCACGCGGTAACCCTGCTTGGTCAGCGCGCGGCGCAGTGTCTTGCCGGTGATCGCCTCACCGCGGCGGCGTCCTCGCCAGACCGCGGTGGCGCGGAACTGCGCCCAGTACCAGTACCAGTCGGCGCCCGCCACGATGCCGGCCAGGCCCAGCGCGTAGAGCGCGGGGAACGGCAGGTCGAAGCGGATCGCCAGAGCCAGGCCGGCCGCGAAGCCCACGGCGGCCTTGATCGCACGGTTGCGACGACGGTTTCTGGTGTCCTCCCTCCAGAACTTCTCGTAGTACCACTGGGGCGACGACCCCGTGAACTTCGGGTCCTGCTGCACATAGATCGAGCCACCAGGCACGGCAAACTCCCCGAGTTGCTAGGAAATACTTGGATCTGCCACGCCGGAGATCCCTCGCCACGTCACGTGATACCCAATATCAAACAAAGGCCACCCTAAGGTGAGGGAAATAGCACCGCGAATCACGCGCAAGACGCTCAACCGACCAGTCGGTATGCTGGGGTTCGTGACGGGGAAGGATGAGCCGGTGCGCCGGCGGCTGCTCAGCGAGGCGACGAGGCTGTTCGCCGAGCGCGGGTTCGAGGGCACCTCGGTGCAGGAGATCGTGGCCGCCGCCGGAGTGACCAAGGGCGCCATGTACCACTACTTTGACTCCAAGGATGACCTGCTGCATGAGATCTACGCGCGGGTCCTGCGGATGCAGATGGAACGGCTGACGCAGATCGCCGACGAACGCCGCCCGGTCAGGGAACGGCTGCGCGACGCCGCCGCCGACGTGGTCGAGACCACCACGGCCAACCTCGACGATTCCAAGATCTTCTTCCGGTCGATGCACCTGCTGGCCCCGGAGACGCAGAAGAGCGTGCGGGCCGAGCGCCGACGCTACCACGAGCGTTTCCGGGACCTCGTCACCGAGGGGCAGCGCGAAGGCGTCTTCCGCGAGGACATCCAGGCCGAGATCGTCGTCGACTTCTTCTTCGGCTCGGTGCACCACCTGGGCAGCTGGTACCACACCGACGGGCCGCTGTCGGGGGGCGAAGTGGGCCGCCAGTTCGCCGAGCTCCTCCTGACCTCCCTCAAGCCGTGACCCCCTACCCATGGACAACCGCCGGATTTTGCGCATCATCTAAGTCTTTGTGAAGACGGATCCCGAACACCTCGGCGGCTACTGGATAGCCGGACGCCTGGGCAGCGGCGGCCAGGGTGTGGTCTACGAGGCCTACGACGACGACGGCGAGCGGTACGCGCTCAAGGCACTGCACACCGCGCCGGACCAGCGTGAGGTCGAGGCGGCCCGGCGGGTCCGGCCCTTCTGCGTGTCCCGGGTGCTGGACGCCGGGGTGGACGGGGGCACGCCGTACGTGGTGAGCGAGTTCGTGGCCGGGCCGAGCCTGCGGGTGAAGGTCGGCGAGTCCGGCCCGTACCAGGGCGGGGACCTGCACCGCCTGGCCACCGGCGCGGCCACCGCGCTCACCGCGATCCACGAGGCCGGGGTGGCGCACCGGGATCTCACGCCGGACAACGTCCTGCTCGGCCCCGACGGCCCCAAGGTGATCGACTTCGGCCTGCCCCCTTCCACGGGCCGGCCCTCCGGGACCGAGGACCAGACGCCCGAGGCCGACGTGTACGCGTGGGGGCGCCTGACGCTGTTCGCCGCCACCGGTGAGGAGACCGGCTCCGGGGCGGCGCTGGAGCCGCCGCTGCGTGACCTGGTGGCGCAGGCGCTCGACGAGGACCCCGACCGGCGGCCGTCCGCCCGCGACCTGCTGCTGAAGCTGCTGGACAGCTCGGGCGACCCGCTGGCCGAGGGCGCCGGGACCGCCCGCGGCCTGCGCACCGACGCGCCGGAGCCGTCGCTGGGAGAGCTGGCGGAGCAGGTGTACGCCGGCCTGAGCCGGGCGGAACAGGACGCCGCCCCCGCGGTCTTCCTCCACCTGACCGGCCGGACCCCCGACGGCTCCGACACCAGCCCGCTCGTCGGGCCTGCCGCCGCCCTGGTCATCCAGAGGTACACCGACGCCGGTCTCCTCCACACCCGACCGCCGACCCCTGGCAGCCGAGGTGGAAAGCCCGGCAAAGGGGAGCCGAGCGGCGAGGGAGAGCCGAGTGCCGCGGAACGGCCGGATGACGCGAGCAAGCCGAGAGGGCCGGAAGGGCCGAACGGCGCGGGCCAGCCGGGACTGCCGGGAGGGGATGGCGGGGGTGTGGTGCTGGCGCACTCGGCGTTGTTGCGGGCCTGGCCGCGGCTGCGTGAGTGGCTGGAGGGTGAGCGGGGTGAGCTGGTCGTCCGGCGGTCGCTGGCCGAGGCGGCCGAGGCCTGGCAGCGGAAGGGGCGGCGGGCGGCGGATCTGCCGCAGGGTGAGCGGCTGAACACCGTCCTGGGCTGGGCCGCCGGTGGGCGGCGGATGGTGGCGCTGAGCCGTACCGAACAGGAGTTCGTCGCGGCCGGGACGCGGCTGGCCGGGGTCAGGGCGCGGCGGCGGGGGGTGGCGGCGGGCGTGCTCGCGGTCCTGCTCGCGGCGGCGCTGGCCGTAGCGGGCGTGGCCTTCTGGCAGGCCGGTACGGCGACGCGGGCGCTCTCCGAGACGACGGCCAAGGCACTGGCCGGGACGGCGGGGACGCTGCGGACCACCGACCCGATCACGGCGCGGCAGTTGAGCGCGGCGGCGTGGCGGCTGGCGCCCGTGCCGGAGGCGCGCTCGGCGCTGATGGCGGCGGCGACGGACCCCGTGCGTGACGTGTTCGCCGACCCGGACGCCGGTGCCGACTCCGTGTATACCTTCGACCAGGCGGGGCGCTGGCTCGTGGCGGTGCGCGGGGGTACGGCGCGGGTGTGGGACCCGGTGGCCAAGACGTTGCTGATGGAGATCAGGGGCGCGGGGCGTTCGGCGCGGCTGGCGGCGCTGAACCCGGCGGGCACCACCCTGGCCGTCGCCACGACGGGTGACGTGCGGGTGTTCGACACACGTTCCGGCATCCTGCTGCGCTCGTTGCCGGTGAAGGCGGCGCTGGCGCTGTCGTATCAGGGCGAGACGCTGTCCACGACCGACAAGTCGGGCTTGGGGGTGTTGTGGCGGACGGACGGCGGGCAGGTGACGGCGCGGCCGATGAGCAAGTTGAGCACGGACGGGCGGCGGGTGCTGGCCACCTCGGTCGCCAGTGACGTGGTCGCGCCCAGGCCGCCGGAGATCTGGGAGGGCGGCGGCAAACTCGACCTCCCATGGCTGGCCGCGCTCCGGGACGCCGTCACGACCGGGGCGCTCGGCCCCGACGGCGCCACGGTCGTCCTGTCGGGCCCTTCGGGCACCCGCGTCCATGACCTGTCCAGCGGCCGGACGCTGGCGAGCACCGGTCCCGCCGCCTCGTCCCTGTCCTACTCCCCCGACGGCCGGCTGCTCGCCCAGGGCGGCCAGGAGGGCGTCACCGTCTGGCGGACCGGAACCTGGCAGCGCATGCTGCACCTCCGCGACTCGCCGCAGGGACGCGAGGCCACGGACCGGGCACCGGTGGTCGGGCCGTCCGGGGTGCGGTACGCCGGCGCGGGCGGCCGGGTGCGGACCTACACGGTCCCGGCCACCGCGCAGCCGCCCTTCGGCCCCGGAACGCGCACCCTGAGCAGGGACGGCCGGATCCTGGCCGTGGCCGACGGAACCACGATCACGCTCTGGGACTCGGGCAGGCTCACCGCCACCCTGCCGAGCACCGCCACCCTCATGACCTTCAGCTGGGACGGCGGGCGCCTGGCCGTGGCTACCCCGGGCCAGCCGTCCGTGGACATCTGGGACCTGGCCGAGAGCAGCAGGACCAGCACGCTGAGCTCCTCCCCGGTCGCGGGCCTGGCCTTCTCCCCCGACGGCAGGACGCTGGCCGTGGCCTCGAAGGACTGGGTCGAACTGCACGCCGCCGGGCAGGTACGCCGCGTGGCGGGGGTGAGCGGGCCCGGACTGGCCTGGCGGCCCGACGGGCTGCTGCTGGTCGCGTACGACGACGAGCGCGTCTACACCGTGGACCCGCTGACCGCCGCGCCGTCGGTGCCCAACGCCAACGGCAAGGCCGCCGGGGTGGTCGCCTTCAGCGCCGACGGCAGGATGGCGGCGACCGGCAACACGCTCGGCCACGTCACGCTCTGGGACACCGGCCTGCGCGCCCCGCTCGGCCCGCCGCTGGCGACCGGGAAGCGGGTGCGGGCGCTGATGTTCTCGCGGGACGGCGCCGTGCTGGCCGCCGCCGGGCAGGAGGGGCTGACGCTCTGGGAGGTACGGACCGGCGCCAGGCTCGGCCAGCCGGTGGAGGTCGCCGAGCCCGTCCTGGCCCAGGGCGCCGACGTCCTGGCGGTCGGCGCCGACGGGCAGCGGCGAACGATCGCCGTGGACCCGGAACGGGCGCTGCGCGGCATCTGCGCCCAGGACGGCGAGCTGTCGCCGGCCGCCTGGGCGCGGTATCTGCCGGGCCTGTCACCCAGGAAGATCTGCTAGCTCCGCCAGCGCCGCGCGATGGTCGCCGGGCGTGCCGAGCGCGATCTCGGCGGCCTTCGCGCGCTTCAGGTAGAGGTGGAGGGGATGCTCCCAGGTCATCCCGATCCCGCCGTGCAACTGCACCGCCTCCTCCGCCACATGTACGGCCACGCCCGCGTTCCACGCCTGGGCCACCGCGACCGCCAGGCCGGAGCCGTCGGCGGCGGCGTTGCGCGCGGCGGCCCTGGCACGGACCACGTCCAGCCAGAGGTCGGCCAGCCGGTGCTTGATCGCCTGGAAGGAGCCGATCGGCCGGGCGAACTGGTGGCGTTCGCGGACGTAGGCCAGCGTGGTCTCCAGGCACCACTCGGCCACGCCGAGCTGTTCCGAGGCCAGCAGCCCGGCCCCGAACCGCAGGACCTCGGCCACGTCGCAGGCCCCGAGGCGCGCGGCGGCGGCCCCGGAGAAGGTGACGGTGGCGACGGGCCTGGTCAGGTCGAGCGAGGGGCGCGTGGTGACTTCCGCGTGCCCGGCCTCGACCAGGTAGAGCGCGTCACCGGCCGGTACCAGCAGCACGTCGGCCGCCTCGGCGCCCGCCACGTCCGCGACCGTGCCGGTGAGGGTCGCGCCGGACACCTCCACGGTGGCGGCGGCCCGGCGGTAGGGGGTCGCGGTGAAGGGGACGGCGAGCGCGGCGGTCGTGTCGCCGGAGGCCAGTTCGCCGAGCAGGCCGACGGCCCCCGTGTCCAGCGCGGCCTTGGTGGCCAGGACCGAACTGGTGAAGAACGGCACCGGCGCCACCGCCCTGCCCAGTTCCTCCAGGACGACGGCCACCTCGGTGGCCGAGGCGCCGGCGCCGCCGTAGGACTCGGGGACGAGCAGGCTCGCGACGCCGATCTCGCGGGAGAGCGTCTTCCACAGGTCGAGGTCGTAGGGCGCGGGGGACTCCACGCGCTTCAGCACCGCCGAGGGCGGGCAGCGGTCGGTCAGCAGCGCGCGGACGGCGGCCCGCAGCTCCTCCTCGACCTCCGTGTACAGCAGAGTGGTCACCGCGGCAGGTCCTTCCAGGGCACGTCCTTGTCGATGCGGGGTTCCGAGGGCAGGCCGAGCACGCGTTCGGAGACGATGTTGCGCAGGATCTCCGAGGTGCCGCCCTCGATGGAGTTGCCCTTGGCGCGCAGGTAGCGGTAGCCGGGGCCGCGGCCGAGCATGTCGACGTCCTCGGAGCGGCGGAACGACCAGTCGTCGTAGCCGAGGTCGCGGCGCAGCTCCAGGTCCAGGCCGGTGAGCTCCTGGTTGAGCTTGGCGAAGGAGAGCTTCATGCCGGAGCCTTCGGGGCCGGGCTGGCCGGCGGCCAGTTGTTCGCGCAGCCGTACCGCGGACAGGCGGGTCACCTCGGACTCGACCCAGAGCTGGAGCAGGCGCTGGTGGAGTTCGGGGGTGCGCAGGCCGGGGTTGGAGCGCCAGGTGTCGGAGACGACGCCGATCATGCCGCCGCCCCGGCGGCCCGGGGTGCCGCCGATGGCGACGCGCTCGTTCATGAGCGTGGTCTGGGCGACCCGCCAGCCGTCGCCGACCTCGCCGAGCCGCAGGTCGTCGGACAGGCGCACGCCGGTGAGGAAGACCTCGTTGAACTCGGCCTCGCCGGTGATCTGGCGCAGCGGGCGTACCTCGACGCCGGGGGCGCTCATGTCGCAGACGAAGTAGGTCATGCCGCGGTGCTTGGGCACGTCCGGGTCGGTGCGGGTGACGAGGATGGCCCAGCGGGCGTGGTGGGCTCCCGAGGTCCATACCTTCTGGCCGTCGACGACCCATTCGTCGCCGTCGCGTACCGCGCGGGTGGCGAGGGTGGCCAGGTCGGATCCGGCGCCGGGCTCGGAGAAGAGCTGGCACCAGATCTCCTCGCCGGTGTAGAGGGGGCGCAGGAACCGTTCCTTCTGCTCCCGGGTGCCGAAGGCGAGGATCGTCGGCGCGGCCATGCCGAGGCCGATGGCCTGCAGGCCGAGGTTGGGCTGCGGGGTGTGGGCGAGCTCCTTCTCCACGACCTGCTGCAGGTCGCGGGGCGCGCCGAGGCCGCCGAGCCCTTCGGGGAAGTGCACCCACGCCAGCCCGGCGTCGAAACGGGCCCGCAGGAAGCCCACCTGGTCGGCGGGGTCGGCCGAGGCGAGCAGGCCGGCGATCCTGTCCCTTACATCCACTTCTTCAGCTCCCGGTAGGCAAGAGAACGTTTGTGCACCTCGTCCGGCCCGTCGGCGAACCTGAGCGAGCGGGCGCCCGCCCACAGGCCGGCCAGCGGGAAGTCCTGGGAGACGCCGCCCGCGCCGTGGACCTGGATGGCCTTGTCGAGGATCCACTCCACGGTGATCGGCGTGGAGATCTTGATGGCCTGGATCTCGGTGTGGGCGCCGCGGTTGCCGACGGTGTCCATGAGCCAGGCGGTCTTCAGCACCAGCAGCCGCAGCTGCTCGATCTTGATGCGGGACTCGGCGATCCAGTCCTGGACCACACCCTGCTGGGCGACGGGCTTGCCGAAGGTGGTGCGGGCCAGCGCCCGCTTGCACATCATCTCCACGGCCCGCTCGGCCATGCCGATCAGGCGCATGCAGTGGTGGATGCGGCCGGGGCCGAGGCGGGCCTGGGCGACCGCGAAGCCGCCGCCCTCCTCGCCGACGAGGTTCTCGGCGGGCACCCTGACGTCCTCGAAGACCATCTCGGCGTGGCCGCCGTGGTCGGCGTCGGTGTAGCCGAAGACGTGCATGCCGCGCTTGATGTGCAGGCCGGGGGTGTCGCGCGGGACCAGGATCATGCTCTGCTGGCGGTGTGAGGGCGCCTCGGGGTCCGTCTTGCCCATGACGATGAAGATCTTGCAGTTGGGGTTCATGGCGCCGGAGATGAACCACTTGCGGCCGTTGATGACGTACTCGCCGCCGTCGCGGGTGATCGAGGTCGCGATGTTGGTGGCGTCGGAGGAGGCCACGTCGGGCTCGGTCATCGCGAACGCGGAGCGGATCTCGCCGTCCAGCAGGGGCCGCAGCCACTCCTTGCGCTGCCACTCGCTGCCGAACATGGAGAGGACCTCCATGTTGCCCGTGTCGGGCGCGGCGCAGTTGGTGGCCACCGGCGCGATGGCCGGTGACCTGCCCATGATCTCCGCCAGCGGGGCGTACTGGAGGTTCGTCAGCCCCGCGCCGTGGTCCCCGGGCAGGAACAGGTTCCACAACCCGCGTTTCCTGGCCTCGTCCTTGAGGTCGGCCAGGAGCGGGGGCGCGCTCCAGCCGCTCTCCGCGGCCTGTTCCTCGAAGGCTGCCTCGGCCGGATAGACACATTCGTCCATGAAGCGGAGCAGGCGCTCGCGCAGGTCCTCGGTGACGCTGTCGAAGGCGAAGTCCATAGCGCGACCTTACCGACCGGTCGGTATGACCGTCCACAGTGGTCTCCCACATTTCCCCGCAGGTGGCCATAAACCCAGGTCAACCCGCCCTCTAAGCTGAGCCGCATGACCGCGCGCATGCCCGCTCCCACCGTGCTCGAGAACGACGTCGTCCGGCTCGAACCGCTCACCCTCGACCACGTCCCCGACCTGTTCGCCGCCGGAGGCGACGACGACGAGGTCTGGCGCTGGATGCCCGCGCCCACCCCGCGCACCAAGGAGGAGCTGGCCCGGATCGTCAAGGGCGTCACCGCCAACCACGTCTCGTTCGCCGTGATTCACCGGGGCCGCGCCATCGGCCAGACGACCTACGCGGACGTGCCCGGGTTCGACGAGAGCATCGAGATCGGCTGGACCTGGTACGGCCGCGCCGCCTGGCGTACCGGGGTCAACACCAACTGCAAGATCCTCCTGATCGACCACGCCTTCTCCCTCGGCTACAACCGGGTGATGTTCAAGACCGACGACCTCAACGAACGCTCAAAGGCGGCGGTCGCCCGCATCGGCGGCGTCCACGAGGGAACCCTGCGCCGGCACCGCAGACGCCCCGACGGCACCTGGCGCGATTCCGCCTATTTCGGCATCCTCGAAGAGGAGTGGCCCGAGCACCGGGCTCGCCTGAACCGTTAGCCGAAAGGCGGCGTCTAATCCCTGATGGATGATCGGCTGGGGGACTACTGGCTGGGCATCCGGCTCGGTGGGCGCACCGTTGAGGCCTACGACGAGTCGGGGCTGCGCCGTGCCCTGACCCAGTGCGTCCCGCCGGAGGACACCGAGCCGCTGCGACGCGTGAAGAGCCTGCACGTCGCCGCCGTCGTCGAGGTCGCCGCCACCTACCTGATCAGCGAGTACGTCGAGGGACACAGCCTGCGCCAGGCCGTCGAGACCCGGGGCCCCTACTCCGCCGACGACCTCTACCGCCTGGCCGCCGCCACGGCCACCGCACTGGCCGCCATCCACGAGGCCGGCGCCGTCCACGGCGCGCTCGACCCGGGCGCCGTCCTGCTCACCGACGCGGGCCCCCGCCTGGTCGGCCTCGGCACCGGAGACGCGTGCGGGCCCGCCGACGACGTACGCGCCTGGGGCCGGCTGCTCGCCTTCGCCGCGGGCGGCCTGGCCGAGCTGGACCTCGCGCTGGCCGACCTGGTCACCGCCGCCCTCCATGCCGACCCCGAACGCCGCCCCGGCGCCAGGCAACTGCTCATGTCGCTGCTGGACCAGCCGCAGTCGCAGCAGGGCCGATTACTCCCGCCCGAGCCGGTGCACGACCTGCCGCTCGGAACCCGCGCCGAGCGGCTCTACGCCGCGCTCAGCCGGGCCGAGCAGGAACTCGTCCCCGAGGTGCTGCTGCGCCTGGTGGGCATGGACGAGCGCGGCGACGACACCCGCGTGACCGTCCGGCGGGCCGAGCTCGTGGCCGGGCGCACGCCGGAGCAGGCCGCCGCGATCGAGCGCGTGCTTGAGGTGTACGGCGAGGCCGGGCTCCTGGCCCGCGACGACGAGAGCGTGACCATGGGCTGCGGGGCGCTCCTGCGGGCGTGGCCGAGGCTGCACGAATGGCTCGACGCCGAGCGCGACGGGCTGGCCGTACACCGGGAGCTGGCTCGGGCGGCGCGGCGGTGGGAGAGCGGCGGACGGCGCGAGGCCGACCTGTTCCACGACGGCACGCTCGACCGGGCGCTGGCCTGGGCGGCCACCGGGCGGCGGCACGTCACGCTGGGCGGCGACGAGCAGGCCTTCCTCGACGCGGGGCTGACGTCGGGACGGCGCAGGGGCCGGCGCCGCTGGATCGTGGCGGCGTCGGTGGCGGTCGCGGTGCTCGCGGTCGCGATCTGGCAGTACGGCACCGCCCAGGGCCAGGTCGACGAGGCGATGGCCAGGGTCGCGGCCACCAGGGCGGAGACGATCAGGCCGAGCGACCCGGTGCTGGCCCGCAAGCTGAGCTTCACCTCCTGGGCCCTGGCGCCGGTGCCGGAGGCGGAGCGGCAGCTCGCCAAGTCCGACACCGACCCGGTGAGCGGTTCCTTCACCGACCCGACGGCGACCGAGCGGTCGCTGCACACGCTGAGCGCCGACGGCAGGAAGCTGGCCGCCCTGACCGACGGCGTGCTGCGGATCTTCGACACCCTCACCGGTGAGCAGCTCGCCACCACGCCCGGCCCGCCGGAGAAGATCCGGGCCATCGCCTGGTCGTCGCTGGAACGTGACCTCGCGCTCGTCGGCATCGAACGCACTTACTTCTGGGACACGACGTTGCAAGGTGGGGTCAAGGTGAGGTTCGCCCGGGGGCTCAGCCAGCCGGGCCGGCACGCGGCGTGGTTCAGCCCGGGAGGTGCCTTCCTGTTCGCCGAGGGCAGCGAGTACGGCGAGCGGTGGGCCTGGAACCTCGGCCTGGACGAGGAGGCGTTCGCCGGCCGGTTCGTGGTGGTGGGGCCGGACGACCGGCGGGTGCTGGAGTTCGACGGCCGCCGCTCGGTGATCGACGACCTGCACACGGGCCGGGTCACCCCCGCGCCGTGGCTGGAGCGGATGCCGCCCGACTACACCGCCTTCGGCCCCGACGGCTCGCGGGTGGCCATCGCCGGCGAGGACGGGGTGCAGCTCTACGACCTGACCGGGGTGCCGACGCTGTCGACGCCGCTGCAGCCCGCGTCGGGCACGCTGCGCTTCAGCCCCGACGGCAAGTACCTGGCCGGGACCGACAGCGACCGGGTGCGGGTCTGGCGGGTGGCGAGCGGCACGCTCACGGTGGACCGGCAGGTGCCGCTGGCCGGTGGGGACCGGCCGGTGCAGGCGGTCTTCGATCAGTCGAGCGCGGGCATCTGGGTGCTGGCCGGGCGCGGGACGGTGCTGTCGATCGCCGCCGACGGCGGGCGCCGGGCCGCCCCGGTGGCCGCGGCCAGGTCGGCCGAGGCGATCTGCGCCGACTCGGGCGGGCTCAGCCGGGAGGAGTGGGCCCAGCACCTGCCCGAACTGCCCTTCCGCGGCCTGTGCCGGCCGCCGCGCACCGGCCCGCGTTGAGGATCACCGCCCGGTCATGCCGCGCACGACCTCTTCGAGGCCTTTGCGCAGGTCCTCGTAGCAAGGGATCTCGCCGGCCCCGGCCAGCGCGTCGAACACCAGGCCCTCGGCGTAGGCGATGAGCTGGCGGCCGTGCCGTACCGGATCGGGCGAGCCCAGGGCGGCGGCGATGGCGGTGGCGGGCGCGCGGAACTGGCTGCCGGCCGCGTCGTAGATCGTGCGCAGTTCCGGGCGGCGGGTGGCCTCCAGGGCGAGCTCGTAACGGGCCAGCGTGCGGCGGCTGTCCTGGAGCTGCTTGTGGAGGGCGGTGGCGAGCAGGTCGATCGGGTCGGTGCCGGGCTCCATCACCGCTTCGAACGTTCTGCGCTCCAGGACGGTGAGGCGGTTCAGCGTGAGCTCCAGGAGGGCGGCGCGGGTGCGGGCCAGGTTGGAGGTGGAGCCCGGCGGGAGCCCCGCGGCCTCGTCCACGGCGCGGTGGGTCAGGCCGCGCATGCCCCGCTCGGACAGCAATGCGATCGCGGTGTCCGCGATGAGCTCGGAACGGTTCACGGCACCGGATACTACACTTGTAGTCGAAACTACGCCTGTAGTACCGTCGCGAACTACAGGCGTAGTGAGGGAGTGGGCGATGGCGACGGCAGTGGTGATCGGCGGCGGCGTGGGCGGGCTGACCGCGGGGCTGGCGCTCCGGCTCAAGGGCTGGGACGTGACGGTTCTGGAACGGGCCCCCGCGCTGGAGAACGTGGGATCGGGACTGGCCGTCTCCCCGAACGGGCTGCACGCCCTGGACACCGTCGGGCTCGGGGACCCGGTACGCGAACTGGCCCGTGTGCAGGGCGCCGCCGGGGTGCGCAAGCCGGACGGGCGCTGGCTGTCACAGACCTCGCAGGAAAGCGCGCGGGTCCGCTACGGCGACGGCGTCGTGCTCATGCTGCGGCGCGTGCTCGTGGACCTGCTGGCCGACGGACTCGGCCGGGCGAACATCCGCCTGAACACCGAGGTCACCGATCTGGACCCCGAGGGCGGCGCCGTTGAGACCGGGCGGGAGACGTTCCGGGCCGACCTGGTCGTCGCGGCCGACGGCATCCGCTCCGGGACCAGGCGGCGGCTCTTCCCCGGACACCCGGAGCCCGTCTACTCGGGGGTCACCGCCTGGCGCGGGCTGCTGCGGCGGCCCGAGGGCGCGACCGTCCACAGCGCGGAGAGCTGGGGCTCCGGCCTGGTGTTCGGGACTCATCAGCTCGCCGGCGACATCGTGTACTTCTACGCCACCGACCTCGCCGCCCCTGGCGGGCGGTCCGACGACGAGCGCGCCGAGCTGCTGCGGCGCTTCGGGAGCTGGCACCAGCCGATCCCCGCGATGCTGGAGGCGGTGGATCCGGGCGCGATCCTGCGCAACGACGTGTACTCCATGCGGGCCCCGCTGCCTCGCCTGCACCAGGGCCGGGTGGCGCTGCTCGGCGACGCGGCCCACCCGATGACGCCCAACCTCGGGCAGGGCGCCTGCCAGGCGATCGAGGACGCGGTCGTGCTCGCGCACCACGCGGGCGGGGACCTGGCCGGTTACACCGAGGCGCGGCTGGGCCGTACGGCGGAGATCGTCCGCAGGTCCATGGCGATCTGCAGGGTGACGAAGATCCGCAACCCGGTGGCGATCGGGCTGCGGGATCTCGGCATGAGGGCGGCGGGCCGGTTCAGCTCAGATCTGATGTTGCGGGCAATGGACTCGGTTCTGGGCTGGCGGCCACCTTCGCCGGCCGGTCCTTCGAGTGGTCGGGCGTCAACCGGCCGAGCGTGATCGTGCCGCCGACGGTCAGCGCCGCGGCGATGATCGCGGGCACGGCGGTCGACGGGCTGGTCGGCAGCGGCTCACCGAGCAGGATCGCGCCGGCCAGTACCGAGGTGATCGGGTCGATCACCTGCACCCCGGCGTAGGCGATACCGAAATATCCCACCGCGTAGGACTTCTGCAGCAGCACCACCGCGCAGATCAGCAGGACCGGCACCGCCAGCGTGAACCAGTGCAGCAGCCTGCTCAGATCGCCCTCAAGCCCGCCCCCGACCACGCGTACGAACGTGGACACACTGGCCGTGACCGCGCCCGCCCCCACCGAGAGCAGCAGCGCCTTGTTCGCCCCCTCGACCCGCCGCGCCGCCACCTGCGTGATCAGCACGACGACGCCGATCACCGCCAGGAACGCGAGCGCCGCCGGCGTCCCCAGCCGCGGCGTCACGTGCTGCTGCGGAACAAGCAGCATCAGCCACAGCAACCCCACCGCGACCGCGACAGAACCAAAGATCTCCGCCTTGTACGGCTTGCGCCCATACATGAACGCCGCCAGCGGCACCGCGAACACCAGCGTGGCCACGCTGATCGGCTGCACCACGACGAGCGGCGCGAAGCTCAGCGCCACCGCGTGCAGGCTGGCGCCGGTGAACCCGATGACGCCCCCGATCCACCAGCGCGGGCGTTTGACGAGCTTGAGCGTCGCCCCCTGAGCGACCGCCTCGTACTGTTGCAGCGCCGCGCCGAGCGCGTATCCCAGTGCCCCTGCCAGAGCAATCGCCAGACCGACCCACGTCATGGGCGCCCGCAGAGGGGCAAGGAACCTTTCAAGAGCATTGACCCAGCTTATGGCTCGGTGTCCGCTCCCGGATCAGCCTTTAGGAGGAAGGGCATACACAGAAGAGATGTCCTTCGGGATCCTGGAGCACCACCCATTGGGTGCCTTCCTCGGTCACACCCGGTTGAAACTCGGGCTTCGTGGCTCCGAGCTCCACGTACTCGGCGACCGCCTTCTCCACGTCCGGAACCCGGAAGTCGAAGTGGAACTGCTTGTCGGGACTCGGCCAGGTGACCGGCTTGCGATCCGGCACGCGGCCGAAGTAGATGGACACCGTACCGTCGCCGACGGCGGCGTACTCGTCTTCTGAGTACTGGATCTCGTAGCCGGTGATCTGATGGTAGAACTCGGCGAGCCGCTTGGGCTCGGCGCAGTCGAGGGTGAACGCGAGAAGTTTGGCCTTGGTTGTCATGGGGGCTACTCTGCCCGCCGTACCTGCCATCTTCTGTCAGGTATGTGGAAGTGCCTTGAGCAGGAAAAAGTGCGGTCTTCCGCGAAATTTCGGGTGGGTCCACGATCGGAGGCATGACGATCATCGACAGGCCCGACTACCGGCCCTTCCCCGACCCCGCCAAGCCGCGTTCCCTCACCTGGCCCGTCATGGACCCGGTCCGCGCCGACGGCGACTACGTCAAGGACATCGTGCTCAACTTCGAGCACCTGGCCGACGGCGAGGGCATCCCCCTGCACCGGCACACCGGGGAGGAGGTGCTCATCATCGACGAGGGCGAGGCCGAGGCCTTCCTCGGCGACGAGACCCGCCTCGTGGGGCCCGGCACCGTCATCTTCGTCCCGCCGGGGACGCCGCACGGCTTCCGCAACGCCTCCGGCGCGGTGGTACGGCTGCACGCCCTCTTCCGCGAGCACGTGGTCGGCACCCAGATCGACGGCCGTCCGGCCTCCCTGGACGACTTCCGCCTGATCACGGACGCGTGGGCGAATTCCAGATGAAGTACCGGGACCTGGCCCATTAGGGTGGGCGACATGCACGGACGACTGATCTGCTCCCCGCCGCCCGCCCTCTAGCGGGCGGCTGACCTCCTTCCCCGGATACCCCAAGGCTGGGCCCCGGTGGTGAGCGCTGCCCGCGCGCGGGCCTCATCCACCTCATCCGGAAAGATCAGTCATGACCCCGATTTCCGCGCGCCGCGGCGTGGTGTACGCCGCCGTCGCCGCAGCCGCCTGGGGCACCGGCGGCGCCGCCGGCTCGCTCCTGTTCACCACCTTGGACCCGGTCTCCGTCTCGTTCTGGCGCCACCTCCTGGGCGCCGCCTTCCTCCTCCCCCTCCTCCTCCGCCCCACCCGCTCCGCCCCGTCACGCCACCTCGGCCACTCCCGCACTCCCCGGCTTTTCAGCGCCGCGTCGGCGGGCAGAGACGACGGCGGAAACCGGCGCACCGTTACGGCGGGCGACCGGCAGACTGGCGCCGCGGGGCACACCAGGCCGGTGGGCCTCACCGGGACAGCGGGGCGCTCTGGAGCGGAAGGGCCCACCGGGCAGACCCGAGGCCGCACGCTCCCCACGCTTTTCGGCGCCGCATCGGCGAGAAGGGACGACGGCGCAGACCGGCGCACTGTTACAGCGGGCGACGGGCGCACCGATGCCGCGGGTTCGGCGGGTTACCGGGCGATGGCCAAGAGGCCGGCGAAGGTGTGGCGGATCTGCGTGGTCGGGGTGGGGATGGCCGTGTACCAGGCGGCCTACTTCGCGGCCATCGCCGAGTCCGGCATCGCCCTGGCCACCGTCGTCACGATGGGCGCCACTCCCGTCCTCACCGCCCTGGGCGGAAGGTTCCTGCTGAACGAGCGCCTCAGCCGCGTCGGCCTCATCGCGCTGGCCGCCGCGCTCGCGGGCCTGACCCTGCTCACGGGCGGCGGCCCGGCGGAAGGGGCCGCGGCGGGCGTGGCGTGGTCGCTGCTGTCCGCGCTCGGCTACGCCGCCGTCACCCTCTACTCCCGCCGCCACAACAGCGACCCGGAGACCACCGCCGTGGGCGGGTTCGTGGTGGGCGCCGTGTGCCTGGCGCCGTTCGCGCTGGCGGGGGGCATCCTGCCGGAGTTCACGCCGGCCTCGGCCGCCACCCTGCTGTTCCTGGGCGCGGTCCCGACGGCCCTGGCCTACGCGCTGTTCTTCCGCTCCCTCACCGCGCTCCCGGCCGCGACCGTCTCGGTCATCTCGCTCGGCGAGGCCGTCGGAGCGGCGATGATAGGAGTGGTGCTGTTCGGCGAAAGGCTGACGCTTCTGGCCTGGTCAGGATGCGTTCTGCTGCTGGCCGCTGTCGTGGTTCTGACCGTGCACGGGCAAAGGTGAGTTAGGGTCCGGTACGGCGGTGCCTGCCGTACCGGACCCCTTATCGGGGGAATCAGGGGGAACGGTGCCGAGGGAGCGCGCGTTGGAGGAACCGTGGCCTCGATTACCGGAATGATCAGGAATCTCCTGGACCGTCCAGGAGGGGTGAACCTGAGCCCGTACATGAAGATCGTCAAGACGGCGAACACCCGCGCCGACCGGATCGGCAAGCTCGACGAGCTGCCCGAGCCGTCCATGGACGATCTGGCCGAGTTCTGCGCCGTCGCCCGCGAGGCCGCCGACCGGACGCTCGGCCTGCGGCCGTACGACGTGCAGTTGCTCGGCACGCTCGCGCTCCTCCACGGTCACGTCGCCGAGATGGCGACCGGCGAGGGCAAGACCCTGTCCGGCGCGATGGCGGCGGCCGGGTACGCCCTGCAGGGCAAGCGCGTGCACGTGATGTCGGTCAACGACTATCTGGCCAGGCGTGACGCCGAGTGGATGGCGCCCTTCTACGAGGCCATGGGCGTCAGCGTCGGCTGGATCGGGCAGAACTCCACTCCCGAGGAGCGCCGCGCCGCCTACTCCCGCGACGTCACCTACGGCCCGGTCAGCGAGATCGGCTTCGACGTGCTGCGCGACCGGCTGCGTACCGACGCGGCGGCGATCGTGGTGCCGGAGCCCGAGGTGGCGCTGATCGACGAGGCGGACTCGGTGCTCGTGGACGAGGCCCGGGTGCCGCTCGTGATGGCGGGGGCGGCCGACGAGGGCAGCGCCGTACCGGAGATGGCGGCGCTCGTGCGCACGCTGGTGCGCGGCTACCACTACGAGATCGACGAGGGCGCGCGCAACGTCTACCTGACGCCGAAGGGCGCCGACAGCGTGGAGAACATCCTCGACGTCGAGCTCTACGACGAGAACGAGCCGGGCACGCTCATCGAGCTGAACCTGGCCCTGCACGCCCACGCGCTGCTGGCCAAGGACGTCGACTACATCGTGCGCGACGGCAAGGTCCAGCTGATCAACCCCTCGCGCGGCCGGGTGGCGCTGCTGCAGCGCTGGCCGGACGGTCTTCAGGCGGCTGTGGAGGCCAAGGAGGCGCTGCCGCCCAGCGAGAAGGGCGAGATCCTCGACTCGCTCACCATCCAGGGCCTGATCAAGCGTTATCCCAAGATTTCCGGCATGACCGGCACGGCGGTCGCGGTCAGCGAGCAGCTCGGCGAGTTCTACGGCCTGAAGGTCGCCGTCATCCCCCCCAACACCCCCGCCATCCGCGAGGACGAGCCCGACCGGATCTACCCGACCGTGCCCGACAAGGACGCGGCGCTGGTCGAGGAGATCCAGGAGGCGCACGCCACCGGCCGCCCGATCCTCATCGGCACCCTTGACGTGGCCGAGTCGGAGAACCTCGCCAAGCTCCTGCAGCGCCGTAACCTGGAGCCCGTCGTCCTCAACGCCAAGAACGACGCGGAAGAGGCGGCGATCATCGCCAGGGCCGGCGAGCGCGGCGCCATCACGGTCTCCACCCAGATGGCCGGCCGCGGCACCGACATCCGCCTGGGCGACGGCGTGGCCGAGCTCGGCGGCCTGTACCTGATCGGCTCCGGCCGCCACGTCAGCAGCCGCCTGGACGACCAGTTGCGCGGCCGGGCCGGCCGCCAGGGCGACCCGGGCGGCTCGGTCTTCTTCGTCAGCATGCAGGACGACCTGATCACCCAGTTCGTCCCGGACGAGCGCCCGCCCGCCGCCGACCCCGACGGCCTGGTACGCCACCGCCGCGGCGCCTACCTGGTCGGCCACGCCCAGCGGGTGGCCGAAGGCGTCAACCTGGAGATCCACCGCAACACCTGGCGCTACACCCGGCTGCTTGAACACCAGCGCGAGCTGATCCTGGAGTGGCGCGACAAGGTCCTCCACACCGACTCCGCCGCCAAGGCGCTGGCCGAGGCCGACGCCGAGCGCTGGGACTCGCTGCCCGAGGACACCCGCGAGGAGACCGCGCGCCAGATCGTCCTGCACGCGATCGACACCTGCTGGACCGAGCACCTGGCCTTCCTCACCGACCTGCGCGAGGGCATCCACCTGCGGGCGCTCGGCCGGATGAGCCCGATCGACGAGTTCCACCGCGAGGCGGTCGCGGAGTACAAGTCGCTGCAGGCCGAGATCGAGCGGCGCTCGCTGGAGGCGTTCGAGTCGCCGGAGCCCGACCTGAAGCGCCCCTCCGCCACCTGGACCTACCTGGTGCAGGACAACCCGTTCGGCACCGAGTGGGACCGCATTCTCAAGCGCGTCACCTCCGCCGCCCGCCGCGGCTAGACACGGCGGAAACTTGCAAGACCGGTCCGGCGGCGGGCGGGAAGGATGGGGTCATGACCGTTGACCTGACCGCCGCCGCCGACTTCATGGCCACGCACGCGCGTGTCCTGGACCGGCGGCGCTTCGATGTCCTGCTCGGCTCCGGCGACCCCGCCGGCCTTCTGTCCGCGGTGGACGCCTACCGCAACCCGGACGGCGGCTACGGCTGGGGCCTGGAGCCCGACCTGCGTTCCCCGGAGAGCCAGCCGGGCGCCGCCCTGCACGCCTTCGAGGTGTTCGCCGAGATCGCCCCGATCGTCGCCGTCCAGGCGGAGCAGCTGTGCGACTGGCTGGAGACGGTGACGCTGCCCGACGGCGGCCTGCCGTTCTCGCTGCCGCTGACCGTGCGGGCGGGCACCGCCCCGTGGTGGGGCGGCGGCGACGCCACGACCTCCTCGCTGCAGATCACCGCCGTGAGCGCGGCGGCGGCCCTGCGCGTCCCGTCGGTGGCGGGGCATCCGTGGCCGGCCCGCGCGATCCGCTACTGCCTGGACGCCGTCCGCGCGCTGGACTCCCGCCCTCACGCCTACGTGCTGTCCTTCGCCATCCGCTTCCTGGACGCCGTCCACGACCGCGAGCCCGAGGCCGCCGCCCTCCTGGACGGCCTGGCCAAGCTGATCCCGGACAGCGGCGAGATCCCCGTGGAGGGCGGGACTGCCGACGAGAAGCTCACCCCGCTCGACCTGGCCCCGTACCCCGATCGCCCGGCGCGTGCCCTGTTCACGCCGGCCCAGATCGAGGCCGACCTCGACCGGCTGGCCGCCGCGCAGAAGGCGGACGGCGGCTGGACCGTCGAGTACGCGAAGATCTCGCCCGCCGGAGCCCTGGAGTGGCGCGGCGTCGCCACCGTCAACGCCGTGGACGTTTTGCGGCGCAACGGCCGCCTCTGAGACCCTGGCCCGATGACCGAACGCCCTGTCGTCGTGCCCCATGATCCCGCCTGGCAAGGGGAGGCGGCGCGCCTGTGCGCCGACCTCCGGCGCGCGCTCGGGCCGGTGGCCATACACGTGGAGCACATCGGCAGCACCTCGATCCCCGGCATGGCGGCCAAGCCGCTGTTCGATCTCCAGGTCAGCGTCCTCGACCTGGACGAGGCCGAGCGGGTCTTCGGCGGGCCCCTGGAGGCGCTGGGGTTCACGATGTCGCCGTACCGGCGCGACCACGTGCCCGCCGGGCTGGAGGACGACCCCGCCAGGTGGGCCAAGCGGCTCTGGACCCGGCGGGGGCGCCCCGGTGACGAGGTCAACCTGCACGTGCGGGTGCTCGACGCGCCCAACGACCGCCTGGCGCTGCTGTTTCGCGACTGGTTCCGGGCGCATCCGGCGGCCGTACCGGCTTATGCGGACTTCAAGCGGCGGCTGGCCGGGGCGGTGCGTGAGACGGGCGAGTACGCCGACGTCAAGGATCCGGTCGTGGACCTGGTCATCGTGGTCGCCGAGGCGTGGGCGGACGAGACCGGCTGGACGGCCCACCCTTAGGGCTTACGGGCCACGCCGCCCAGCAGGAGTTCCTCCCAGGTCTCCAGCGGCCCGGGACTGCCCTCGGGACGCCAGTGGGGAAGGTGGACGAGGCCGGGGCTGACCATGTCCAGCCCGTCGTAGAAGCGGTTGATCGACTCGGCGGTGCGGAAGCGGCCGGTCCCCATCGTGGCGTGCAGCATCGCCTCCAGCGCCTTCGCCTTGGGGTTGTAGGAGGTCATCATGTTGGACGCGGCCAGGTAGCTGCCGCGCGGCAGCGCCTCCATGTACTGCTTGACCAGCCCGTGCGGGTCGTCCTCGTCGGGGAACAGGTGCAGCAGGCTCATCATGAGCAGGCCCACCGGCCGGGAGAAGTCGATCAGGTCGAGCAGGTCGGGGTCGCCGAGCACGGCGTCCACGTCCGTGGCGTCCGCGGTGATGGCCGTGGCGCGCAGGTTGGTACGCAGGATCGAGCGGGCGTGCGGCTCCACCATCGGGTCGAGGTCCACGTAGACGACGCGGGCCTCGGGGTTGGCGAACTGGGCGACCTCGTGGGTGTTCTCGATCGTCGGCAGGCCCGCGCCCAGGTCGATGAGCTGGGTGACGCCGGCGTCGCGCACCAGATGGTCGGTGACCCGGCCGACGAAGGAGCGGTTGCACCAGACGAGGCTGACCACCTCGGGGACCGCGGCGGTCAGGCGTTCCGCCACGGCCCGGTCCACGGTGAAGTTCTCGGTGCCGCCCAGCAGCGCGTCGTATACACGAGCCACGCTCGGCCGGGTGGCATCGACCCCGGGTGGAATCCATTCGTTGATCATGGGCGGCTCCGCCGAAGTTCCGTTGCCGCGGATCGTATCCAGACTCCGGCCGGTATGTCAGCGCCTCTGCGGGGTAGCGCCCGAGCATGACGGACACTTCTCACGGCGAGTCCCACAAAGAACGGGTGGATCGCGAGCTGACCGAGTTGCTGCAGGGCCTGCGCGTCGCGGTCACCGGGGTTCAGGTGCTCTTCGCCTTCCTGCTGACGGTTCCCTTTCAGCAAGGCTTCGGCAAAGTGGACACCGTAGGCCTGTGGCTGTTCTTCATCGCGCTCATGGGCGCCGCGATGGCGTCGGTGTGCTTCATCACGCCCGCGGCGCAGCACCGGGTGTTCTTCCGCACCGGGCTCAAGGAGCGCATGATCAAACGCGCCAACTCGCTGGGCATCGCGGGAGCGGCGTTTCTGCTGGTCGCCATGACCGCGGCCGTGGCCATGGTGGCCGAAGTGGTGCTGAACGCCTGGCCGGCCACCTTGTTCGGCGGCGCGGTGGCACTCACCGCCGGGTGGTTCTGGCTCATCCAGCCCATCACGGACATCTATCGCACCAAGGGCACGTTAGAGGAGAAGTCCTGAGGGCAGCAGCAGGTCCATGGCTACATTGCTCTGGATCATCGCCGTCATCCTCGTCGTCGCCGGGATCTACGTCATCCTGGCCCGGCGGGACATCCTGTGGGGCATCGTCCTCATCGTGCTGGGATTCCTCGTGGGTCCCGGCGGAGTCAGCATCTTCAATGTGTGAGGTAGGCGGGCCGGACAGAACCGGCCCGCCTACCCTCACCTCACAACCGTTTCAGCCGCTTCCCAGGTCCTCAGGTAGGCCTCGGCCCCCTGAGCCATGTCCTGGACGAACGCGTCGCCGGCCAGCGACCTGATGTCCTCGATCCAGTCGGGCACCAGGCCGTAGTTGGCGACGCCGTCCACGTTGTAGTCCCATGTCCGCTGTCCCGTGCTGTGCCGGTCGAAGCTGACCGAGCCGTCGTGGGAGTGGAAGGGGTACGCCACCGCGCTGCCGGCCCGGGGACCCGGCAGCTTGCCCAGCCCGTTGGCGTCGAGGCCGTACCCGAACCCGGGGCGGCCCGCCGCGTCGCGCAGGGGCTTGGTCTCGCGCCAGGCGTCGGCGAACCCCTCGGCCCCGTGGCCGTATGAGGTGACCATGCCGCCGAGCCGGTAGATCCGCTGGTAGTTGAGGGCGTCGGTCCAGCTGTGCGAGGAGATCACGCCCGCGTAGCCGGCCTGCTCCAGGAGGGTGAGCGTCCGGTCGGCGGCCTTGACGCTCATGTGGTCCACCTCGATGAGCATGCCGCGGCTCATCATGCCCTTGACCATGTGCTCACCGAGTGAGGTGAGCCCGCGTCTGTTGCAGTGCGGCCCCGGCGGGTAGACGGGCAGGCTGACGCCGGGCGGCAGCCAGCGGGCCAGTTCGGGCGGGAGCACCGCGGGCGAGATCGTGTTGTCGCGCTGCGGTCCCGTGCACGCCTCCGTCTGCCAGAAGCGGCCCGACGACAGGAAGTTGCCCAGGTTGACGATGACGCCCTGGGTGCCGGAGTCGAAGCGGACGCCGCACAGGGCGTTGTCGTACTTGTGGCAGACGAACATGGAGCGGACGCCGAGCTGGTACATCTCATCCAGGCCCCGGTCGATCTGGGCCTTGGTGCAGTGGGGGATGCCGAGCGTCTGCCGGCAGCCGAACGGCTCGGAGGTCTCGATGCCGAGCACCACGGCGAGCTTCCCGGCGGCGATGACAGAGCGGGCCTCGGCCGGGCTCCTGACCACGCGGAACCAGCCCTGGCCGGGGCCGCCGCTCTGCTGGTCGATGTAGTCCTGCATCTCGAACGTACGGCGGGCCTCCAGGCGGATGGAGCCCATCTCGTCACAGGGGTTGGTCTTCAGCGGGTAGATCTCGCAGAGCTGGCGGTTGGCCACGAGGTCGTTCACCATGATCCGCAGCCCGCCGCGCCAGGCGCGCTCGATCCAGGTGTAGTAGGCCTGCTGGTGGGTCAGCGAGTCGTGCGCCGGCCAGCTCTTGAACGTGGGCCAGCCGACCGGGTCGTGGGTGCCGGTCGGCTGTCCGGTGCGGGTGAAGTTCTCGAACCAGGCGGCTTCGCCGTTCGGGAAGTGGTCGAGGCAGTCGACCAGAGCCCTGGCGATGCCGCCCGGATCGAACGGCTTGCCGCAGAGCAGCTTGCCGCCGAACGCTTCGTAGGACATCAGATGGCTGTGCGCGTCGATGAAGCCGCTCACGGGCTGCTCGCTGCGGGATGACGCGGGGGCGGGTAACGCGAGCAGGGCGATGGCGACCAGGACGGCGAGTATGCGGCTGATCACGCCCTCAGCGTGGGCTCCTTACAGACGCCAGTCAAGACCCAATGTGAGTCCTACTCGCTATTTTGGGTCCGCCGGATCCAGATAGACCTCGCCACCCCTCTCAGTGAACTCCACCGCCTTCTCCGCCATGCCCGCCTGAATGGCCGCGGAGTCCGTCAATCCATGTTCCTCCGCATATTTCCGGACATCGTGGGTGATCTTCATCGAACAGAACTTCGGCCCGCACATACTGCAGAAATGCGCGGTCTTGGCGGGCTCGGCCGGGAGCGTCGCGTCGTGGAACGACCGGGCCGTCACCGGGTCCAGCGACAGGTTGAACTGGTCCTCCCAGCGGAACTCGAAGCGGGCGTCCGACAGCGCGTCGTCCCACTCCTGCGCCCGGGGGTGCCCCTTGGCGAGGTCGGCGGCATGGGCCGCGATCTTGTAGGTGATGACGCCGGTCTTGACATCGTCCTTGTCCGGCAGGCCCAGATGCTCCTTGGGGGTGACGTAGCAGAGCATGGCGGTGCCGTACCAGCCGATCATCGCGGCGCCGATGCCCGAGGTGATGTGGTCGTAGCCCGGCGCGACGTCGGTCACCAGCGGGCCCAGCGTGTAGAACGGGGCGTCGTCGCAGATCTCGCGCTGCAGGTCCACGTTCTCCTTGATCTTGTGCATGGGCACGTGGCCGGGCCCCTCGATCATGACCTGCACGTCGTGCGCGCGGGCGATCTTCGTCAGCTCGCCCAGCGTGCGCAGCTCAGCGAACTGCGCCTCGTCGTTGGCGTCGGCGATCGAGCCGGGCCGCAGGCCGTCCCCGAGCGAGAAGGCCACGTCGTAGCTCGCCAGCAGCTCGCACATCTCCTCGAAGTGCTCGTAGAGGAAGCTCTCCCGGTGGTGGGCCAGGCACCACGCCGCCATGATCGAGCCGCCGCGCGAGACGATGCCGGTCTTGCGCCGCGCGGTCAGCGGCACGTACGCCAGCCGTACCCCCGCGTGCACGGTCATGTAGTCGACGCCCTGCTCGCACTGCTCGACCAGCGTGTCCCGGTAGACCTCCCACGACAGGTCGGCCGCCACGCCGCCGACCTTCTCCAGCGCCTGGTAGATCGGGACGGTCCCGATCGGCACCGGCGCGTTCCTGATGATCCACTCGCGGGTGGTGTGAATGTTGCGGCCGGTGGACAGGTCCATCACGGTGTCGGCGCCCCACCGGGTGGCCCAGGTCATCTTCTCCACCTCCTCGGAGATCGAGGAGGCGACCGCGGAGTTGCCGATGTTGGCGTTGATCTTCACGTGGAAGTTGCGGCCGATGACCATCGGCTCGCTCTCCGGATGGTTGACGTTGGCCGGGATGATCGCCCGACCGGCCGCCACCTCCTTGCGCACGAACTCGCCGCTCACTCCTTCCCTGACCGCGACGAACTCCATCTCCTTGGTGACCACGCCCCGCCGCGCGTAGGCGAGCTGGGTCACCGGCGCCCCGGTGGCCCGCAGCGGCTTGCGCCCGTCGCCGGGGAAGACCTCGGTGTTCGCGCGGGCCCAGGCCTGCTGCTCCTTGAAGCCGTCGTCGATGGGCCGCACCTGGCGGCCGCCGTAGCGGGCGACGTCGCCGCGTTCGAGCACCCACACCTCCCGCGACCGCGGCAGGCCCCGCGTGATGTCGGGGTTGTCCGGCCCGGAGGTGTCGTACAGCTCCACCGACGTCCCGTTCGACAGGTGCACCCGCCGCATGGGGACCCGCAGATCACCGAGATGGATCTTGGAAAAGCGCGCGTCACTCATCGCGCAAACTCCCTTCGCCGGCATTACCCGGATCAGGTTCTGGCGGTCGGCGGCTGCTCCAGCCGTCCTCTCAGCCCGTTGCACCGGGCTCCCGCGTTCGGACCGCGCCACCGTACCCCGGCGACCCGGGGTACGCACAAGACCCTTTACAGCGGCGGCTCGTCGATCCGCCGCCTCTCCTCGTAGACCGTCGTCGTACGGCGCGCGTGCGGGTCCTCGTAGATCGGCTCCTCGATCACCCTGCGGGTAACGTGCATCCGGTACAGACCGAACAGCAACCCGGCCAGACCACCGATCATGAGGACGACGCCGATCACATTGATGTCAAGACCGGCGAGGTCGAACTCGACCGCCCAGGTCAGGATCGCGCCGAGCATGATGAGGATGATGCCTCCGGCGATTGTCATAATGCACCTCCAGAGGAAACACCTATCCCCATGTCGAAGAACAAACCTGTCGTCGTGATCGGGCTCATGGGCTCGGGCAAGACGACCGTCGGCAAACTGCTGGCCCGCGAGCTGGGCGTGCCGCTCAGCGACAGCGACCCGTACCTGCGCGGACGCTACGGCGCCAGCGCCGCCGAGATCGCGAAGGCGGAGGGCGCGGACGTGCTGCACCGGAGGGAGGCCGAGCACGTGCTCCACGCGCTGACCGAGCCGCCCCAGGTGATCGCGGCGGCGGCCAGCACCGTGGAGGACCCGCGGGTACGCGAGGCGCTGCGCGCGGCCTTCGTGGTCTGGCTGGACGCCCCCGACGAGATCCTGGCCCAGCGGATGCGCTCGTCCGACCACCGCCCGGAGTTCTCGCCCTCCGCCATGCGGGCGCGGCGCGGGCCGTACTTCCTGCAGCTCGCCGACCTGCGGCTCGACGTCTCCACGGCCACCCCGGAAAACACGGCGACAACCATTTACGAGGCTCTATAAATTAGGGAAATGTTCGCGAACAAACCCACCCTCGCCGGTGACCGGGTGACCCTCGTACCCGTCGGGCCCGAGCACGTCGAGGGCCTGATCGAGCTGTGCGACGACCCCGAGGTCGCCCGGCTCACGGGCTCCCACACCCACGACGGGATCTCCCCCAAGGCGGCCCTGGAGTGGTACACCACGCGACGCGACCACGAGGACCGGCTCGACCTGGCCATCATGGCCGCGGACGGGTACGTCGGCGAGGTCGTGCTCAACGAGCTCGACAAGGACAACCTGTCGTGCAACCTGCGCATCGCGCTGGTCGGCGCGCGGGCGTTCGGCAAGGGTTACGGCACCGAGGCCATCCGCCTGGTGCTCGGCCACGCCTTCGCCACGACCCCTCTGCACCGCATCGAGCTGGGCGTATACGATTTCAACGACCGCGCCAAGCACGTCTACGAGAAGGTCGGCTTCGTGCGGGAGGGCGTGCAGCGTGACGCGCTGCTGTGGGAGGGACAGTGGTACGACTCGGTGACGATGTCCGTGCTGCGGACGGAGTGGAAACCCCTGTCATAATGATCATGACGCACGGGTCCCTCGAGGCGCGCGAGGGACCTGTGGCGTTGCCGCTGCCAACCAATTCCGCGTTGTGCGCATCTAAGGGGCAGTGACGATGCGCTTGGTGCCCGGTGACCCCGAACGGCTTGGCGGCTACTGGCTGGCCGGCCGGCTCGGCGCGGGCGGCCAGGGCGTCGTCTACGACGCCTACGACGCCGAGGGCCGCCGCTTCGCGGTGAAGGTCCTGCACGGCGGGCTGAGCGGGCAACTGGCCAAGGAGGCGGCGGCGACCGGCCGGGTGGCCTCCTTCTGCACCGCCCGCGTGGTCGAGGCCAGGCTGGACGCCGAGCGGCCGTACATCGTCAGTGAGTTCGTCGAGGGCCCCAACCTGCGCCAGGCGCTCGAACGCCACGGCCCCTACTCCGGCGACTCCCTGCTCAGGCTGGCCGTCGCGCTGGCCACCGCGCTGGCCGCCGTCCACAGCTCGGGCGTGGTGCACCGCGACCTCAAGCCGGAGAACGTGCTGCTCGGTCCGGACGGGCCGCGGGTGATCGACTTCGGCGTCGCGCGTACCACCGACGGGGCGAGCACGAGCTTCATCGGCGGCACCCCCACCTACATGGCGCCCGAGGTCTTCACCGGCCGCCGCGCCGGGCCGCCCGCCGACGTGTTCGCCTGGGGCGGGGTGGTGCTGTTCGCCGCCACCGGCGAGGACCCGTTCCAGGCCGAGAGCCTCGGCGGCGTCATGCACCGGGTGCTCACGGTCGACCCCGACCCCGGCGACGTGGCCGAGCCGCTGCGCTCGCTGGTCGCCCGCGCGCTGGCCAAGGACCCCGCCGCGCGCCCGACCGCCCCCGAACTGCTGCTCGGGCTGCTGGGCAGCGCGGAGCCGAGCGCCGGCGCGGAGCTGGCGGCCGAGGTCAAGCCGCCGGACGGCCTCGGCGGCGAGCGGCCGCTGGGCGAGGTCGCCGAGGAGGTCTACGCCGCGCTCACCCCCGAGCAGCAGCGCGCCGTGCCCGGCCTGCTGCTGCGGATGCTCGACGGCGAGACGCTCCGCCGCATCCCGCGCGACGAGGCCGAGGACCTCGGCGTGCTGGCCCACTTCGCGGAGGCCGGTCTCCTGGTACGGCGCAGCCTCAAGGTCGCCCCCGAGGACACCGAGACCGGCAGGCTCGTGGCCGTCTCCGACGACCTGGTCGCCCCGGCCAGCGCCGCGCTCTACCACGCCTGGCCCAGGCTGCGCTCCTGGGTGGCCGACGACCGCGACGGCCTGGCCGTGCACGGCAGGCTGCGCGGCGCCGCCCTCCACTGGCAGGCCCACCGCCGCCGCGCCGCCGACCTCTACCACGGCAGCGCCCTGGACACCGCGCTCGGCTGGGCCGCCACCACCCGCCGCCACCTGGACCTCAACGCCCTCGAACGCGACTTCCTCGACCGCAGCGCCGCGCAGGCCAGGCGGCGCGGGCGCCGGCGCGGGCTGGCCCTGGCCGCGATGGCGGCGCTGCTGGCGGTCGCCGTCTCGGCGTCGGTGCTGGCCGTACGGCAGAGCCAGGACCTCAGCGAGCAGCTCGCGCAGGCCAACGCGCGGGCGGTGGCGGCCAGGGCGGAGGCGATGCGCGCGACGGACCCGCGGGCGGCGATGCGGCTGAGCGTGGCGGCCTGGAGCCTGTCGCCGGTCTTCGAGGCCAGGACCGCGCTGCAGCATTCGCTGGCCCAGCCGGAGGTGAGCGTGTTCACCGATCCGGAGATCGTGCCGTCGGCCGCCTACCACCTGGCCTTCGACGGCAAGAGCCTGCTCAAGCGGGCCGGCGACCAGGTCGTCACCTGGGACATCGCCACCGGCAGGGCGACCGGCAGGGCCAGGGTGCCGGGCGGGCAGGTCGAGGCGATCAGCGACGACGGCGCCAGGGCGGCAGTCTCCGACGGCTCGACGGTACGCACGGTCGAGCTGGCCACGGGCAGGCAGGTCGGCGCCGCCCGCCCGCAGGGCGACGCGGTGGAACTGCTGGCCGGTGGCCGCTTGCTGGCCCTGTCCGCCGGGGGCAGGACCGAGCTCTACCCCGCCGACGGCGCGCCGCTGCCGCTCGATCTGACGGGCCGGACCTACGCCGTCTCCCGCGACGGCCGCTGGGCCGCGCTGGGCTCCGCCGAGGACGGCGGCCGGGCCGAGCTGTGGGACCTGCGCTCCCGCAAGCGCACCGCCACCGTGCAGGTGGACGTGCCGGTCGCCAAGAGCGGGGCGGAGCTGCCACTGGCCTTCAGCCCGGACGGCTCCCAACTGGCCGTCACCGGCTCCACGGGGATCACGCTCGTCGACACCGCCACCGGCGGGCGCCGCCTGCTGCCGAGCAGGGGCGGCTCGCTGCTGCCCGTGGTCTTCAGCCCGGACGGCAGGTTCCTGGCCGAGCGGCTGGAGGACCAGGCCCAGCTCTGGCGGGTGGCCGACGCCGGCATCCTCGGCCAGTACCCCGTCAGGCAGGCCGATGCCGCGCTCGCCTTCTCCGGCGACGGCCGCGCGCTGCGCTACGTGAAGGGCTCGGGCTCGGTCGTCTCCGTCGACGTCTCCAGCGCGGTCGAGCTGACGCCCGACGAGGAGGCCGTCAGCATGGGCATGGCCCGGCTCTCCCCCGGCGGCAGGGTGACCGCGCTGCAGGTCTCCGGCGCGATCAAGCTCACCGACGCGCTCAAGAAGCAGCCGATCGGCCGCATCCAGGGCACCGGCGACCTCGCCTTCGACGACGGCGGCACGCTGCTGGCCGTCGCCGCCGACCCGGTCGTGATCTGGGACGTGGCCGCCGGCCGCCGCGTCAACGCCATCGACACCGGCCACGAGCCCTCCGCCGTACGGCTGTCGCCCGACGGCGGCACGCTCGCGGTCGTGCGCGGGCCGGACATCGACCTGTGGAGCGTGCGCGACGGCCGCAAGACCCGCACGCTGTCCGGCGTGGGCAGCTCCGCGCTGGCCTTCAGCCCCGACGGCAGGACCCTGGCCGCCGGCGCCGACCTGGTCGAGCTGAGCAGCGGCCGGGTCACCCGCGACCCCGCCGGGGTGCGCAACCTGGCGCCCGACGCCGTCGCCTTCAGCCCCGACGGCCGCACGCTCGGCTACGTGCTCGGCGAGGACGGCCGTATGCTCCTGTGGGACCTGACGGCCCGCAAGGGCCGGACGGCGCCCGTCTCCTCCGGCGCCCTGCACCTGCGCTTCTCCCCCGACGGAAGGCTGCTGGCCGTCGGCGGCGAGCGGGTGGAGCTCTGGGAGGCGGACTCGCTGCGCGAGGTCGGCCAGGCGCCGGTGGACGCCTACCCCGCCGACATGGCCTTCAGCGACGACGGGCGGCGGCTGTTCGTCGTGCAGCCCGGCGGTGAGGTGCAGCAGTCGCCGATCGACCCGCTGCTCGCGGCCGAGCAGGTGTGCGCGCGGGCGGGCGGCGCGCTCAGCGAGGCCGAGTGGGCGAAGCTCATCCCCGAGGCCTCCTACCGCAGCAGTTGCTGATCCGGCGACAAGTACGCCACCAGAGGACGGAAAGAGCGGGGGCTCATGCTGACCGCATGAGCACCGTACAGATCCCCACGTTCACGCCTCGCCGCGGCGGCGGGCAGGAGCCCGAGCCCAACCTGACCTCGATGTACGTCATCCACCGGGCCATGCTCGCCGACCTGCGACGGCTGACCGCCCTGCTCGCCCGGCCCGGGTCGCTGGGCGTCGCGCGGGTGGCGGTCCTGCGCGAGTACGTCTCCAGCCTGCTCGTCGAGATCGACCACCATCACGCCAACGAGGACGACCTGCTGTGGCCGATCATCGAGAGCACCGCCGGGCGGGCCGTGGACCTCAACCCGTTCACCGACGATCACCAGATGCTGGAGCCGCTGCTGAACCGCTGCCGCGGGGCCGTGCACGGCGACCCGGCCACGCTCGGGAGCGAGCTGGCGGAACTGCTCGCGCTGCTCGACGAGCACATCGCCGAGGAGGAGTCCGACCTGTTCCCGATCGTCTCCCGGTTCGTGCCGCACCACGCGTACGCGTGGGTGGAGAAGCAGGTGGCCAAGCGGGCCACGCTCAAGGAGCTGACCTTCACCGTGCCGTGGCTGGCCCGCTACGCCACCAAGCAGGAGATGGACGGGCTGCTGGCCGACGCGGGCGCGCCGTTCCGCGTGCTGCTGGCCCTCACCCGGGGCCGCTACGCCCGGCGCGAGCGGCTGCTGTTCGGCTGACCGCCGAGGCGGGCGCGGGCGGCGGCGATCCAGGGGGCCACGCCCGCCCGCTCCGCTATCTCCAGGGCGTGCTGATAGTGCCGGTCCGCGGGACGGCCCAGGTGGGCGGCCACGTCACCGAGGACCTGAGCCGTGGGCCAGACGGCCAGGTAGCCGGTGCCGCCCACGGGCTGGGCCTCCACGGGCAGCAGGTCGGTGTAGGCCGACTCCATGCGCGGCCGGTCGTCGAGCGCGATGCCGAGCAGGGCGCGGACGGCGGTGAGGAAGTGCCAGAAGTAGTCGCGCCTGATCGGCTTCGGCGGGCCGGACAGCCCGGCCCGCGCCTCGTCCGCGCGGCCCGCGTGGCACAGGGCCAGCGCGTGGAGCTCGGTGACCTGGTCCCGCCAGGGTTCGTAGCCGGTCCAGGGCTCGATCTCGGGCAGCAGCGGGGAGACGTCGCCGCGCATCAGGTGCATGCCGTACAGGGCCAGCAGGAGCACGCCGGCCTCGTGCTGCCACATGCCGAGGCGGCCGGCCTGCCTGGCGGCGGCGCGGTAGCGGCGCTCCGCCTCGGTGTAGTCCTCGGCCAGGGCCGCGCGCAGGCCGCGGTAGAAGCCGGCCACGGCCTCGGGCAGCGCGAGGCCGTGGCGGGTGGCCCGCGCGGCGTGGTGGTCGGCGGCGGCGAAGTCGGCGCGCCCGGTGGCGCTCTGCATGAGCATCAGGTGGGCCAGCACCTCCAGGGTGCCGTCGGCCTCGGCGATGGTGAGCAGTTCGCGACCGATCTCCTCGCGCTCGGCCAGGCCGTCGTAGCGGAAGCTCTCGTGGTGGCGGCCGTTCAGCGCCAGGGTCAGCAGGCCGGGGTCGCCCAGGCGGCGGGCCATGGCGACGGCCTCCCGGGAGGCCAGGTAACCGCGTTCGGTGGGTTCGCCCTCCAGCTCGAAGGCGAGCGTGGTCAGCAACTGGCAGCGGGCCCTGCCGTCGCCGGAAGGCAGCGACTCCAGCGCCGACTCGACCGCGGCGAGCAGATCCGTGTCGAGCCCGCCGTACTCCCTGCTGCTCCAGAACATCGGCACGTCGAAGGAGACGATCACCCGCGCCAGCAGCTCGGGATCGCCGAGCGGCAGCGCCTCGCGCACCGCCCTGGTGCGGTGGGTGCGGGCCTCGACCAGCCGTCCGTCGTTGGCCAGGGCGGAGACCTTCGCCAGCGTGAGCTCCAGGCGCTCGCGGGCGGTGCCGTCGAAGCCGTCGAGCGCGTGCTGCCACAGCTCGGCCGCCTGCGCGAAGGCGAAGCGCCGCTCGGCCTGCCGCGCGGCGAGCCTGGCATAGTGAACGGCTTTCGCCCGCTCCGCGGCGGCGAGGTAGTGGTGGGCCAGGGCGGCCACGTCGTCGGGCTCGTGTTCCTCGATCGCGCGGGCGACCTGGCCGTGCAGCCGCGCCCGGCGGATGCGTGACAGGTCGTCGTAGAGCGTGTCGCGGATGAGCACGTGGGCGAAGCGCAGCCGGCCCGCCTCCGGCTCGGTCAGCAGCCCGGTGACCAGGCCGGACTCGATCGCCTCCAGCACCGCCTCCTCGTCGCCGCCGCTGACGGCGGTGAGGACGGCGACGCCGCTCTCCCTGCCGATGACCGCGCCGTGCCGCAGGATGGTCCGCGCCTGCGCGGGCAGGCGGGCCAGGCGGCGGCGCAGCACGTCCCGCACGCCCGCGGGGACGGCGACCGTGCCCTCGGAGTCGAGCAGCCGCGCGGTCTCCCTGACGAAGAACGGGTTGCCGCCGGTGCGTTCGGCGATCTCGGCGACCGCCTCGGGCGGGGCCGGGCGGGCGCAGGTGACCCGGACCAGTTCGGCCACCTCGTCCCGCGACAACCCGCCCAGCTCGACGCGCAGCGGTCCGTGGGCGGCGATCGCGGCCAGGGCGTCGGCCAGGCGTTCGCTGGGCTCGGTGTGGCGGTAGGAGCCGATCACCAGGAGGCGGGCGGCGGTGTTCTCGGCGATGACGTGGGTGAGCAGGGCGAGCGTCTCGGCGTCGGCGCGGTGCAGGTCGTCCAGGACGATCAGGAGCGGCTGCCTGGCCGCCGCCGCGCCCGCGAAGGCGGCGACCGCGCGGTGCAGCCGGAAGCGCGCGGTGGCCGCGTCGCCCCGGACCGCGGCGTCGCGCAGCAAGGGAGCCAGCGCCTCGGGGTCGTCGGGCGGCACCCTGGCGGCCAGCTCCCGCAGCAGCTCGGCCCAGGCCCAGCCGGGCGGCGCGCCCTCGTGCTCGGGGCAGCGTCCCCAGCCGGCCGCCCATCCCTCCGCCACGAGCCGGGTCCTGACCTGCTCGATGAAGGCCGTCTTGCCCGCGCCGGGCTCCCCGCTGACCAGCACGACCCCCGCGGGCAGCGCGAGCACGCCGGCCAGCTCCCCGCGCCTGCCCACGTACGGCCGCACCGGCACGACCGGCCGCTCGGGCGGCGCGGCGGGGGCGGGCCGGTCGCTGAGATGGGCGGCCTGGGCGAGGATGTCCTCCTCCAGCCGCCGCAGCTCGGGCCCGGGATCGACGCCGAGCTCCTCCACCAGGTGGGCGCGGGCCCGCCGCAGCGCCCCCAGCGCCTCTCCCTGCCGCCCGCATCGGTACAGGGCCCGCGCCAGCAGGGCCCACGCCCCCTCGCGCAGGGGGTACGCGCCGACGAGCCCCTCCAGATCCGGTACGGCCCGCGCCGCCCCGCCCTGCCCGATCAGCTCCCCCGCGTGCCGTTCGACGGCCGAGGCGCGCAGCTCGTCCAGCCTGGCCGCCTCGGCGTCGGCCCACGCCAGACCGGCGAACTCCTGGTAGGCGGGCCCGCGCCACAGCGCGAGCGCCTCGGCCAGCGCCGTGGCATCGGCCGACGGGTCACGCACCAGGCTCTCGAACCGCCAGGCGTCCACGGCGCCGGCGGGCAGCCGTACCGCGTAGCCGGGCGGAACGGTCACCAGCACCCCGCCGGTGGAGCGTGGCGAGCGGCCGGGTTCGAGCGCCCGGCGCAGGTTGGAGATGTAGCTCTGGACGGCGGCCAGCGCCTTGGGCGGCGCCTCGTCGGCGTAGAGGTCGTCGATGAGCCGGTCCACGGGCACCACCTGGCCGCCGGCGGCCAGCAGCCTGGCCAGGACCGAGCGCTGCCGCGGCCGCCCCAGCACCAAGGGCTCATCGTCGACGTGGACGGTGAGCGGGCCGAGTACCTGGAAGGTCAGCACAACACCGCCACCGTACCCAGAATCGCGGAAGCGGACATGCCGCGATTGCCTCTACGGTAGGGCCATGGATCCCGTCCTCAGCCTCCGGGCGCTCAACCGGGCCGCGATGGAGCGGCAACTGCTGCTGCGCCGTACGGACCTGTCGGTGGTCGAGGTGGTCGAGCACCTGTTCGGCCTGCAGGCGCAGACCCCGCACACCTGGTACGCCGGGCTGTGGAACCGGATCGAGGGGTTCGACCCGCTGGCCGCCTCCGCGCTGCTGGACAACCGTGAGCTGGTCAGGATCGCGCTGCAACGCTCGACCATCCACCTGGTCACGGCCCGCGACTGCCTGGCGCTGCGGCCCCTGCTGGACCCGGTGGCCGAGCGGGGCACCAGGACGACCTTCGTCAGGCGGCTGTCCGGCGTCGACCTCGACGAGCTGGCGGTGGCCGGTCGCGCGCTCGTGGAGGAGCGGGCGCTGAGCTTCGCCGAGCTGGGCAAGGCGCTGGCGGAGCGCTGGCCGGGCAACGACCCGCACGCGCTGAGCCAGGTCGTGCGCTGGCTGGTGCCGCTGGTGCAGGTGCCGCCGCGCGGCCTGTGGGGGCGTAGCGGGCCGATCGCGCACACCTCCGCCGAGTCGTGGCTGGGGAACTCCGAGCCGCCGATGTCCGCCGAGGAGATGGTGCGGCGGTATCTGCGGGCGTTCGGTCCGGCCTCGGTGAAGGACGTGCAGACCTGGTCGGGGCTGACCCGGCTGGCCGACGTGGTCAAGGGCATGGATCTGGTGCGTTACCGCGCCGAGGACGATCGCGTCCTGTACGACCTGCCGGACATGACCCTGCCGTCCGCCGATATTTCGGTGCCCGTGCGGCTCATGTATGACTTCGACAACGTCTTCCTCGGATACGCCGACCGGACGAGGTTCATCACCCCGCGGGCCCTTGAGGTGGGCGGCGCGTTCGTCAAGGCCAACGTCCAGTGGCGGCTCATCCTCGTGGACGGGTTCACCGCGGGCGACTGGACGGTGAGCACCGAGAAGGGCGCCTCGACGCTCACGATCCACCAGTGGAAGCCGTTCGCCCCCGCCGACCTGCGGGCGGCCGAGGAGGAAGGGGCGAGGCTGCTGGAGTTCCTCGCCCCCGGCGACCGGCACGAGATCGCCACCGTGCTCGGCGCGTCACGCTCCTAGCTCTTCACGCAATCAGCTCTTCACGCGATCAGCTCTTCACCGCACCGCCCAAGCCCGAGACGAGCCTGCGCTGGACCACCACGAAGAAGATCAGCACGGGGATCGTCATCAGCGTCGAGGCGGCCATGATCCCGCCCCAGTCGTTCTCGTCGGGCTTGAAGAAGACGAGCAGCGCCGAGGGCAGGGTCTGGTTCTCCTTGGCGGAGATGATGAAGGTCCTGGCGAAGATGAAGTCGTTCCACGCGGTGATGAAGGAGAACACGCTGGTCGCCACGAGCCCCGGCGCGACCAGCGGGAACAGGATGCGCCAGAGCACCGTGGCCCGGCCGGCCCCGTCGATCATGGCCGCCTCCTCCAGCGCCTCCGGCACCGCCGCCACGAACCCGCGCATCATCCAGATCGCGAACGGCAGCGAGAACGCGAGCTGCACCAGCACCAGCGCGCCCAGCGTGTTGAGCAGCTGAAGGTCGCGCACCACGAAGAACAGCGGGATCGTGAGCGCCTCCACCGGCACCATCTGCGCGATCAGGAACATGATCAGCACGGTGGTCCTGAAGCGGAAGTTGAAGCGCGTCACCGCCACCGCCGCGAGGAAGGCGATCAGGGCCGACAGCACCACCACGGCCAGCGCCACCAGCGCGCTGTTGAGGAGGTAGCGGGCGAAGCCCTCGCCGGTCAGGACCCGGGCGAAGTTCTCCAGGGTCGGATGGGCCGTCCACGGGCGTACGTCCAGCGACTGGATCTCACCGGCCGGCTTCAGCGCCGACAGCGCCATCCAGTAGAGCGGGAAGGCCGTGAGCAGCGCGACCACCAGCGCCACCGCGTTGGCGATCCAGCGGCCCCTCACAGCTTCTCCCCCGTCCGGTAGAGCGCGCGGATGTAGACCAGCGTCACCGCCAGCAGGATCAGCGCCATCACCACCCCGATCGCGGCCCCGAGGCCGTACTCCGACGAGCCGAAGGCCGTCTGGTAGGCGTAGACGTTGAGCACGGTGTTCTGGCCCGCGATCCCGCCTCCGTTGGTCATGACGTAGATCTGCGTGAAGATCTTGAAGTCCCAGATGATCGACTGGATCACCACGATCGTCACCAGCGGCCTGAGCATCGGCATCGTCACGCGCCAGAAGGTGCCCACCGCGGAGGCGCCGTCCAGGGCCGCGGCCTCCAGGACCTCGCCGGGGATCGCCTTCATCCCGGCGTACAGGGTCACCATCACGAACGGGAACGAGTGCCACACGACCGTGGCCCCGACCACGCCGAACGTCACCCACTTGTCGTAGAACCAGTTGTAGCCGTCGAGCCCGAGCACCTGGTTGACCAGGCCCAGGTCGGCGTCGAACAGGAACATCCACACGGTCGAGCCGGTGATCGCCGGGGCCGCCCACGCGCCGAGCGCCGCCAGCGACAGCGTGGTGCGCGCCCACGGCGCGGCCTTGTCCATGACGATCGCGAGCGCGGCGCCGACGACGAGCGTCGCCAGCACCAGCGCCGCCGCGAAGACCACCGTCTGGACGAGCACACTCCAGAAGCGCTCGTCCGACAGAAGCCTCGCGTAGTTCCCGAACCCCAGGAACCGGGTCGGCTCCCCGCCGCTGACCTGGGCCTGCCGGTAGTCGAAGACCGACAGCAGGCCCAGCATGTACAACGGGTAGCCGAACATCGGCCCGAGCACGGCCGCCGTGGGCAGCAGGTACACCCACGGCCTGGCTCGTGAGACGCGCGTCACCCGAAGGCGGCCTTCACCGCGGCGGCGGCCTCGGTGGTCGCCTCCTCGACGGTCGCCTGCTTGGTGGCGACCTTCTGCAGCATCGTCGGGATGACCTTGCCGTTGTCGATCTTCACCCAGGCCGGGTCGATCGGCACGAACTTGGTGCCCTTGGCCACCGTGTCGAGGAACGGCTTCAGGAACGGGTCCTTGGCCGCCAGCTCCTCCCGTACGCCGGTCAGCGTGGGCAGGTTGCCCATGGCCTCGTACATCTTGGCCTGGTACGCCTTGCCGCCGAGCAGCTTGACGAAGTCGTTGGCCAGCGTGCGGTGCTTGGCGTTCTTCATCACGCCCAGGTTGTTGCCGCCGGCGAAGGCCGGGGCGATCGAGCCGGGGGCCGCGCCGGGCAGCGGGATGACCTTGTACTTGCCCGCCGCCGCGCCCGCGTCCACGGCCGAGCGGCTGAAGTTGCCCAGGATGCCCATGGCGGCCTTGCCGCTGGCGAACAGCTCGACGGTCTTGCCGCCGGTCAGCGAGGCGCAGGCCTGGGCCGGGCAGATGTCGTCGGACAGCAGGTCGGTGTAGGCCTTGACGCCCTTGCGGGACTCGGGGCTGTCGAGCGTGGTGATGTCGCCGCCGGCGTCCCAGACGAAGGGCAGGGCGCCGAAGGTGTACTCGCCGCCGACGGCTATGCCGTACAGGTCGGGCTTCTTGGCCCGGATCGTGCGCGCGGTCTCGGTGAGCTCCGCGATCGTCGTCGGCGGCTTGAGCTTCAGCTCGTCGAAGACGTCGGTGCGGTAGTAGAGGGCGCGGATGCCGATGAACCACGGCAGCCCGTACGCCTTGCCGTCGACCGTCGCGGACTTCACCAGGTCGGCGCCCAGGTCCTCGCCGGTCAGGTCGAGTTCGGCGAAGCCGCCGGCGGCGGCGTACTCGGCCAGGTCGGTGTTGCCGTACTCGGCCACGTCGGGGGCGCTGGCCGGGTCGTTGAAGGCGCCCTTGAACTTCTCGTGGCGCGCGGGGGTGGTCGGGACCCAGCTGACCTGGACCTTGACGTCGGCGTGTGACGCGGTGAACTCCTTGATCGCCTCCTGGATGACCTTGTCCTTCGGAGCGCGGTTGGGCTCGTCGTAGAGCCACACGTTCAGCGTTCCGGTCTTCTCGTCGCCGCCGCCCGTGGTCGGGGCGGTGGAGGGCGCGCAGGCCGCAAGCGCCAAGAGGGCCGCGGCACAGTAAAGAAACTTCACTATTGCCTCCTTGGCGCCGACACTAGGAAGCTCGCCCTAAGTCGAAAAGACTTGTCACGACTTGTTGTGCAATGCACAACGAGGTGCTGCAGAATGTGACATCAACACATGCTTCGCCGTAATTTGGCGATCGTGCCCGACCGCAACCAGTCCGCCTCCCTGCGCCGCGCGCTCCTGGTCCTCGACCACGTGCGCGCCCACAGCGGACTGACGCTCACTCAGCTCGCCGAGGCGGTCGGCCTGTCCAAGAGCACCGTGCTACGGCTGGCCACGCCGCTCATCGAGGCCCGGCTCCTGGAACGCGACAGGAAGACCGGCGCCTACCGGCTCGGCCACGGCACGCTCCAGCTCGGCCAGGCCTACCTGGCCACCCTCGACCTGCGCGCGGTCGCCGCCGAGGAGTCGCACCGCCTGGTCGCCGAGGTACGCGAGACCGTCCACCTGGTCGTCTACGACCCGCCCCACGTCGTCTACATCGACAAGGTCGAGAACCAGGCCACCGTCCGCATGGCCTCGCGCATCGGCAGCCGCGGCCCGCTGCACTCCACGGCCGTCGGCAAGGCCATCCTCGCCTGGCAGCCGGAATCGGCCATCCCCGACGACCTGCCCGCGATGACCAAGCACACGATCACCGACCACGAACGGCTGCGCCGCGAGCTCACCCGCGTCAGGCAGCGCGGCTACGCCGTCGACGACCGCGAGAACGAACCCGAGGTGCGCTGCGTCGGCGCGCCCATCTTCAACCACACCGATACGGTCAGCGCCGCCATCTCGGTCTCCGGCCTCACCTCGCGCATCACCGCCGCGCGGGTGCGGGAACTGGGCCCGATGGTGGCCGAGGCCGCCGCGCGCATCTCGAGAAAGCTGGGGTCCACACGATGACCGACCTGGTGACGTTCGGCGAGACCATGGCCCTGTTCGCCGCCAGGCGGACCGGCCCCCTGCGTTTCGCCCGCGACTTCGACCTCGGCCTGGGCGGCGCCGAGTCGAACGTGGCCATCGGCGTCAGCCGGCTCGGCCACGACGTCACCTGGGTCGGCCGGGTCGGCGACGACGAGTTCGGCGAGCTGATCGCCTCGACGCTGCGCGCCGAGCGCGTGGACGTCCGCGCGATCCCCGACCCGGACGCGCCCACCGGCCTGATGATCAAGGGCAGGCGCACCGCCGACCTCATCGACGTGCGCTACTACCGCAAGGACAGCGCCGGCTCCCGCCTGTCCCCCGCCGACCTCGACCCCGCGCTCATCGCCGGCGCCCGTGTCCTGCACGTCTCCGCCATCACCCCCGCCCTCTCCCCCTCGGCCAGGGCGGCGGTGCGGCACGCCATCGACGCCGCCCGCGCGGCCGGCGTCCTCGTCTCGCTCGACGTCAACTACCGCAGGGCGCTGTGGACGCGCGAGGAGGCCGGCGCGTGGCTGCGCTCGGTGATCGCCGACGTGGACGTGGTGTTCGCGACCGAGGACGAGGCGCGGCTGATCGCCGACACCCACGATCCCGCCGATCCCGTCGCGCTGGCCAAGGCCCTGGGGCCGCGCCACGTGCTGCTCAAGTTCGGGGCGCGGGGGGCGATGGAGCTGTCCGACGACCAGGTACGGCACGCGGAGCCGTACAAGGTGACCGAGGTCGACCCCGTGGGGGCGGGCGACGCCTTCGCGGCCGGCTGGCTGGCCGACTGGCTGGCCGGGGCCGACCCGGACCGGCGGCTGCGCACCGCCTGCGCCGCGGGCGCCTTCGCGGTGACCTCGCAGGGCGACTGGGAGTCGCTGCCCCGCCGCGCCGACCTCGACCTCCTCCGGCCGACGTCGGAGGGTGTCAGCCGCTGAGCGGGAAAGAAGCCGGTCACTACTACTCATCATCGGATTTCCTGGCTAGAGTGCTCCCCACGACCTCGCATACCCCCCGGAGGTTCCGTGAAATACTCTGCCGTTCTCGTGTTCGCCCTGGTAGCGACGCTGGCCGCGTGCAGCGGCGCACCGGCCCAACGACCCGCCGCCCAGGCGGCCAAGACCGTGACCATCGCGATCTCCTCCGACGAGGGCACCCTCACCCCCTTCACCAACGAGAGCGGCTACCCGGGCGACAACCTGGTCAAGCTCATCTTCGACACCCTGCTGGTCCAGAAGGGCGAGACCGTGGCGCCCTCCCTGGCCACCGCGGTCGAGACCACCGACAACAAGGTGTTCAGGCTGCCGCTGCGCACCGGCGTCACCTGGCAGGACGGCCGGCCGTTCACCGCCGCCGACGTGGTGTTCAGCGTGGAGTTCTACCGCAAGAACCTCTCCGGCGACTCCGCGATCGACGTGCGCCCGATCCGCACGGTCAAGGCGGACGGCGACGCGGTCACGATGACGCTCGACGCCGCCGACCCCGAGTTCCCCCTGCGCATCCTTTCCGACATGGCCGTGCTCCCCCAGCACCTGTGGGAGTCGGTGACCAAGGTCAACGAGGCGGGCACCGACAAGGCGATCGGCACCGGCCCGTTCCGGCTGACCGCCTACGACAAGGAACGCGGCTACACGCTCACCGCCAACCCCGGCTACTTCGGCGGCAAGCCCAAGGTCGACACCGTCAAGGTCAACGTGATCCCGCAGGAGACCACCCAGTTCGCCGCCCTGCGCACCGGCGAGGTCGCCCTGTCGGTCAGGAACGTGCCACCGCAGCAGCGCGCCGCCCTGCAGAGCCAGCCGAACATCGGCATCGCCGAGGGCACCGAGTTCGCCTCCACGATGCTGCAGTTCAACACCACCCGCCCGCCCTTCGACCGGGCCGAGGTACGGCGCGCCCTCGCCAAGGCCGTCGACGTGCGCGACCTGGTCAAGACCGCGCTCCTCGGCCAGGGCACACCGGGCAACCCCGGCTTCGTCCACCCCGAGTCCCCGGTCGGCGGCCCGGCCCTGCCCCCGCTGTTCGACGTCGAGGCCGCCAAGCGCGAACTCGACGCCCTGGGCGCGAAGCCGGGCCCCGGCGGCGTCAGGACCCTGGACGGCAAGCCCATGAGCTACGAACTGCTCGTCCAGAGCACCTCCACCGACCGGCTGCGCAGCGCCGAGCTGATCCGCGACATGCTCAAGAACGTCGGCGTCGAGATCAAGGTGACCTCGCTCGACCCGGACTCGCTCGACACCAAGGTCTGGCCCGACTACGACGTCAAGAAGGGCCGCAACTACGACCTGACCATGTGGGGCTGGTCGGCGCCGGTCATGCAGACCAGCAGCCAGATCGTCTCGCTCTTCGACAGCGACCCGGAGGACGGCAACCTCAACATCGGCGGCTTCTCCGACGCCGGGGTCGACAAGGCCATCGACGAGCTGAAGGCCACGACCACGCCGGAGAAGCGGGCCGCCGCCGCGGCCGGGCTCCAACAGAAGATCGCCGAGCAGCTCCCCTTCCTCACCCTCTACTACCGCAACGGCGCCTACGCCTACCGCAAGGACGCCTACGCCGGCTGGACCTGGCAGAACGGCCTTGGCGTCCTGCACAGCGGCTCGTTCGTCGGATGAGGCGGCTCCTGGAGTACGGCGCGGTCGTCGTGATCGCGCTGCTGCTCAACTTCCTGCTGCCGAGGGCGCTGCCGGGCGGGCCGATGAAGCTCTTCGGCAGCCCCGAGGCGCTGTCCAGGCTGACCGAGGCGGAACGCGCCCAGATCGCCCAGGAGTACGGCTTCGGCCGCCCCCTCCCCGAGCAGTTCGCCGACTACGTGACCGGCGTCTTCACCCTGGACCTCGGCACCTCCCTCTCGGACGGCCGGCCGGTGGCCGAGGCCATCGGCGAGGCCCTGCCCTGGACGCTGCTGCTGGTCGGCACCAGCATCGTCATCACCTGCGTCCTGGGCGTCGCGCTCGGCGTGCTCGGCGCGCTGCGCAGGCGCAGGGGCGGCGGCGCCGGGCTGCTCGGCACCGCGATCGTGCTCGACTCGCTGCCGGCGTTCTGGCTCGGCATGCTGCTCATCGTCGTGTTCGGAGTCCAGCTGAACGTGCTGCCCACCTACGGCGCCGGCACCCTGGCCCACCTGGTGCTGCCGGTGACCACGCTGGTGGTGACCGGACTCGGCTACTTCTTCCTCTACACCCGCTCCTCGATGCTGGCCGTGCTGACCAGCGAGCCGGTCCAGCACGCCCACGCGCGCGGCGTGCCGTACGGCAGGCTGGTGCGCAGGCACGCGCTGCGGCCGGCGCTGCTGCCCGTGCACACCATCGTGCTCATGGAGATCGGCTTCCTGGCCGGCGGCTCGATCGTCATCGAGACCGTCTTCGCCTACCCCGGGCTCGGGCGGCTCACGTTCGGCGCGATCTCGGCCCGCGACTACCCGCTGATGCAGGGCGCCTTCCTCGTGCTGACGCTCATGGTGGTGGCGATGAACGCGATCGCCGACGCCACCTACCCGCTGCTCGACCCGCGGGCCCGGCAATGAGGGCGCTCGGCGGGCAGGGGCGCGTCGGCCTCGCGCTGCTGGCCGTCATCACCGCCGCCGCCGTCTACGGCCTGCTCCTGCCCGATTCCGCGGGCACCGCCCGGATCGGCGAGCCCTACGCCCCGCCCGGCCCCGGGCTGCCGCTGGGCGCCGACGACCTCGGCCGCAGCCTCCTCGACCAGTTGCTCGTCGGCGCGGCGACCTCGCTCGGCCTCGGCTTCCTGGTGGCGCTCGTGGTCACCGCGCTGGCCGCGGTCATCGGCGGCGCCGCCGCCATCGGGCCCAGATGGCTGTCCTCGCTGATCATGCGCTCGATCGACGTGATGCTCATCCTGCCGGAGCTGATCCTGTTCATCCTGGCCGCCGCCTTCCTCGGGCAGTCGTTCGGGATCAGGGTGGCCATCCTGGTCGTGCTCATGTGGCCGGTTCCGGCCCGGGTGCTGCGCGCCGGGATGCTGACCGCGTGGTCGCGCGGCCACCTGGAGGTCGCGCGGGCGATGGGCGCGCCACGCTGGTGGCTGCTGCTGCGGCACGGCTCCTACCTGATCGGGCCGCTGCTCATCCCGGTGTTCGTCCGCGCCGCCATGCGGGCCATCCTCTACGACGCCACGCTGTCCTTCCTCGGCCTGGGCGACCCCACCGCGCCGAGCTGGGGCACCACCCTGTACTGGGTGCAGGTCAACGGCGTCTTCCTGTCCGAGGCGTGGGTGTGGTGGGCGCTGCCGCCCGGCCTGGCGATCACGCTGAGCGTGCTGGCGCTGGCGCTGATCGGCACCGCGGTCGAAGAACGGCTCAACCCGGCGTTGAAGGAGGTGCCCGCCTGATGCTCTCCATCACCGGGATGTCGGTCCACTACGACGGGCTGCCCGCGGTCGACCGGGTCAGCCTGGACATCGGCGACGGCGAGATCGTGGCGCTCGTGGGTGAGAGCGGCTGCGGCAAGACCTCGCTGGCCAGAGCGCTGCTCGGGCTGCTGCCCGGCTCGGCGGAGGTGACCGGCTCCGCCATGCTCGGGGAGGACGACCTCGCCCGCCGTACCGACTGGGCGGGGGTGCGGGGGCGGAAGATCGCGATCGTGCCCCAGGGCGCGATGACCGGGCTCAGCCCGGTCCACAGGGTCGGCGCGCAGATCGAGGAGATGCTCGCGCTGCACGGCGGCCGCGCGCGGCCGGGCGAGCTGCTCGACCGCGTCGGGCTCGGCGCCGAGCACCTCACCTGCCACCCGCACGAGCTGTCCGGCGGGCAGCGGCAGCGGGTGGCGATCGCGCTGGCGCTGGCCGGCGAGCCGTCGCTGCTGGTCGCCGACGAGCCCACCACCGGGCTCGACGCGATCGTGCAACGCCAGGTGCTCGCACTGCTGGCCTCGCTCGGCATCGGCATGCTGATCGTCTCGCACGACCTGGCCGCGCTGGCTCCGCACGCCGACCGGGTGGCGGTCATGTACGCGGGCCGTCTGGCCGAGATCCGTCCCAAAGGCGCGCCGTCGCGCCACCCCTACACGCTCGGCCTGCTCACGGCCACCCCCGCCACCGACCGCTCGATCCCCTGGGGCAGCGTGCCCGGTTCCGCGCCCCCGCTCGGCCAGGCCCAGGCGGGCTGCCGGTTCGCGCCGCGCTGCCCGCTCGCGCTCGACCCCTGCCACGACGTGGAACCGCCGCTCGTGGACGGCCTCGCCTGCCACCACCCCGGCTCGCCCGTCTATCCCGCCGTGCCGCGTTCCACCCCCTCAGCCGGTACGGCCGCCGCCACCCTCACCGGCATCAGCCATGTCTACCGGCGCCGCGGCGTCCAGGCGCTCAAGGGCGTGGATCTGGAGGTGCGCTCAGGCGAGATCGTCGGCCTGGTCGGGGAGAGCGGCTCTGGCAAGTCCACGCTGGCCAGGATCGCCCTCGGCCTGATCAAGCCGACGGCGGGCCGGGTCGTGGTGGACGGCGAGGAGCTGACCGGCCGGCGCGGCAAGGCGCTGCGGCTCCTGCAGCGGCGCATCGGCTTCGTGCACCAGGACCCCTACGACTCCCTGCACCCCGGCATGCGGGTGGGCGCCCTGGTGGCCGAGCCCCTCGTGGTCTCGGGCACGCCGGGCGACCGGGAGAAGAAGGTGCTGGCCGCGCTGGAGGCGGCCGGGCTGCCGTGCGACCGGGAGTTCCTGCGCCGCTTCCCCGGTCAGCTCTCCGGCGGCCAGCGCCAGCGCGTCTCCATCGCCCGCGCGCTGGCCGGCGAGCCCGTACTGCTCATCGCCGACGAGGCCACCTCGATGCTCGACGTCTCGACCAGGGCCGGGATCGCGACGACGCTGCGCTCCCTGGCCTCGGGACGCGGCCTCGCCGTCGTCTTCGTCACGCACGACCTGGGCGAGGCCGTCCAGGCGTGCGACAGGATCGTCGTGCTGCGCTCCGGCGAGATCGTCGAGCACGGCCCGGCGGCGGAACTGGCCGCCGCACCCGCCCACCCCTACACGCAGGAGTTGCTCCATTGAGGTCCTCCCCGGCCTGGAAGACACCTTCCCACCCACGTGACCACCGTCGGCAAAACCGGGAGACCACCGTGTCCGACCGTTCCGGCTTCCCTGAAGGACGGGCCCTCCAGACAGTAGGTGTGCGGTGAGAGACGTGTTCGACCGCCTGGCGTCCTTCGGAGACAGGTACCGGCTGGAGACCGGGCTGACCGGGGAGGGCTGGCTGGCCTGCGACCGCCTCCTCGATCCCGGCTCCGACGAGCTCGGCCAGGTCCTGGAGGCCGAGCGGACGGCCAGCGGGCAGGTGTCGGAGCACGCGACCGCGCTGACCGTCATGGCCGTCTACTCCGGCACCGTCACCGCCTCCGCGCTGCTGGCCTGGGCCCTGGAGGACGTGCTGGTGGACATGCGCCCGCCGAACGTGGCGATCCGCCTGTCGCCGCACCACGGCTTCGAGGCGGTGGCGCTGCGCGAGCCGGAGGTGCGCCCGGGTTCGCTGGACACGCTCGTCTCGTGGGTGCTGAACGAGCACCTGCTGCCGCTGGCCCGCGCCATGCGGACACGGACCAGGGCCGGGCTGCGCCAGCTCAACGGCGGCGTGGCGCACGGCTGCGCCGCCGCCTTCTGCATCGCCAGCCGCCTCGGGGCCGACGTGGACGTCCTGCACGCCGCCTACCTGCGCTTCCTCGCCGCGGCACCGGTGCTGGACCCCCTCGGCGAGGTGGTACGGCTGCGCGAGGGCGAGCGCGAAGGCCTGTTCTACCTCCGGCGCACATGCTGTCTCTACTACACCTCGGCCGAGGCGGTGAAGTGCTCAAGCTGCTGCCTGGACAGCGTCGAGGACCGCGTGGCCGCCTACCGCAGGGTCCTGGCGGCCGGGGTCGTGCCCCACTGAACTCGGTAGCATGAGCCCATGAAGCGCGGCCTGGGAGAACTCGAGTCCACGATCATGGACAGGATGTGGGCTTACCACAAGCCCGCGGCGGTGCGTGACGTGCTCGAAGACCTCCGCAAGGACAGGGAGATCGCCTACACCACGGTGATGACGGTGATGGACAAGCTCCACACCAAGGGCCTGCTCAAGCGCAAGCCGGTCGGCCGCGCCTACGTCTACGAGCCGGTCGCCTCCAAGGAGGCCTACACCGCCGAGCTGATGCGCGACTCCCTGGCCGCGAGCGGCAACCAGGCCGCGACGCTGGTGCACTTCCTGGAGCGGCTGACCCCCGAGGAGGCCACCGCGCTGGAGGCGGCGCTGCAGGTCTTCCCGCCCGGAGGCCGCAAGCAGTGATCGTCCCGCTCTTCCTCGCTCTTTACGCGGTCGTGGCGGCCGTGCTGCTGCCGCGCCTGCTCGGCCGGGCGTCGTGGACGTCCAGGGCGCCCCGGCTGGCGATCGGCATGTGGCAGGCGGCCGGCTTCTCCGCCGTCGCCGCCGCGCTGCTGGCCGCGATCTCCCTGGCGGTGCCCACCGACCTGATCGGCCACGGCCTGGCCCGCTTCTTCGAGGCCTGTACGGAACTGCCCGACCTCTCGCTGACCGGGGTGCGCGCCGGGCTGGCCGGCGCCGCCCTCATCGTGGCCAGGCTCGCCTACTCGGTCGCCGACGTGGTGCTGCGCACCCGCCGCGAGCGCCGCCGCCATGCCGAGATGCTCGCCCTGCTCGGCCGGCCCGACGGCGACCTCGGCGCGGTCGTGGTCGAGCACGCCGAGCGCGTCGCCTACTGCCTGCCCGGCCGCCGCGCCCAGACCGTCATCACCACCGGCGCCCTGGAGTCGCTGACCCCCGACCAGGTGGCCGCCGTCCTCGCCCACGAGCACGCCCACCTGCGCGGGCGCCACCACCTCGTGCTGGCCGGGGCCGAGATCCTCACCCGGGCCTTCCCGCGGGTGCCGCTGTTCGAGCGGGCGCGGGCGGAGCTGGCCAGGCTGGTCGAGCTGCTGGCCGACGACATGGCGGCCAGGCGGCACCACCGCATCCACATCGCCGCCGCGCTGGTGGGCCTGGCGACCGGCCGCGTGCCCGCCTTCGCGCTGGCCGCCGGCGGCGAGACGGCCCTGACCAGGGTCCGCCGCATGCTCCACCCGCACAAACCGCTGGAACGCCGTGAGCGCCTGTCCGGGCTGCTGGCGGTCGCCGGGCTGCTGGCGGGCCCCGCCGCGCTGGTGGCCGTGCCCGGCCTGACCTCGTTCCTGGCCCACCACTGTCACGGGCTGTTCAGCTGAGTCCCACGTAGTTCTCGGCCAGCGTCGTCGCGGCGGCCGCCGACGAGGTCACGTAGTCCAGGTAGGACAGCTGCAGGCGGCGGGCGTAGGCGTCCTCGTCGTCGAAGGTGTGCAGCAGCGTCGTCATCCACCAGGAGAAGTGCTGCGCCCGCCACACCCGCCGCAGGCACGCCGCCGAGTAGCCGTCGAGCGGTTCGGCGGAGCCGGTGGCGAAGAAGGCGGCCAGCGCCTCGGTGAGGGCGTTGACGTCGGCCACGGCCAGGTTGAGTCCCTTGGCGCCGGTGGGCGGGACGATGTGGGCGGAGTCGCCGGCCAGGTACAGCCGGCCGTACTGCATGGGCTCGGCGACGAAGCCGCGCATGGGCGTGACGCCCTTCTCCAGGATCTCGCCCGTCTCCAGCGTGAAGCCGGGGACCGTCTCCAGGCGGGCCTTCAGCTCGGCCCAGACGCGCTCGTCCGGCCAGTCGGCGAGGTCGGCGTCGGGCGGCACCTGGAGGTAGAAGCGGCTGACCTCGGGCGAGCGCATGCTGTGCAGGGCGAAGCCGCGCTCGTTCCTGGCGTAGATCAGCTCTTCGGCCGAGGGGCGTACCCGGGCCAGCACGCCGAGCCAGGCGAAGGGGTACTCGCGCTCGAACACCGTCAGCACGCCCTCCGGGATCGACGGCCTGGACACCCCATGGAAGCCGTCGCAGCCGGCGATCACCTCGCAGTCGAGCCGCTCGCCGCCGAACGTCACGTACGGCGCGCCCGCCAGGTCGTGCAGTTCCACGTCGTCCACCTCGAAGCGCAGGTCGCCGCCCGCTTCGAGCCTGGCCGCGATCAGGTCCTTGACCACCTCCTGCTGGCCGTAGACGGTGATCCGCCGGCCCGGGACCAGCTTCTCGAAGGGGATGCGGTGGGCGGCGCCGCCGTACCTCAGCTCGATGCCCTCGTGCGGCAGGCCCTCGCGCAGCAGCCGCTCGCCCACCCCGGCCGCGACCAGCGTGTCGACCGTGCCCTGCTCCAGGACGCCGGCGCGGACGCGGCGCTCGACGTACTCGCGCGAGCGGCGCTCCAGCACCACCGAGGAGATGCCGCGCAGGTGGAGCAGATGGGACAACAACAGCCCGGCGGGCCCCGCGCCGATGATCCCTACTTGAGTACGCATGAGGCACATCATCTCCGGCGGGGCGCGTACTTTGACAAGGACAGGGCGGCCGGGCGGTGCTTTCGTGAGGTCCGGCCGACCTCATGGAGTCCCGACATGTACACACCCGTCCACGAGCTCGTCGCCGCTCATGCCCTGGCGGGGCCGGACCGGGTCGCGGTCGTCGGCGACGGCGCCGCGCTCACCTACGGCGAGCTGAACAGCCGGGCGCAGCGCCTGGCCAGGCGGCTGATCGCGCGGGGCGTGCGGCCGGAGGCGCCGGTCGGGGTGCTGCTGGACCGGTCGGCGGAGTTCGTGCTGGCCGCGCTGGCGGTGCTCAAGGCGGCGGGCGCGTACGTGCCCTGCGGGCTGATGTGCACCGAGCTGGTGATCACCGCGCGGACGCTGGACGGCGACGGACCCGTGACGCCGGGACCGCTGCCGACGGTCCGGCCCGGCAACCTGGCCTGCGTGCTGGCGCCGCGGGTGTCGGTGCCGCACGCGGGGATCACGCGGCTCGTGCACGATCCGGCGTACGTCAGCCTGAACGCCGGCGAGAGCGTCCTGCACGCCTCGCCGGTCACCCGCGACACGGCCGCGTTCGAGATCTGGGGCGCGCTGGCCAACGGCGCCCGGCTGGTCGTCGCGCCGCCGGGGTGTACGTCGCCGGGCGAGCTGGGCGCGCTGCTGCGCGAGGAACGGGTGACGACGGCGTTCCTGTCCACGTGGTCGTTCCACAGGATGGTGGAGGAGCGCCTGCCCGACCTGGCCGGGCTGCGCCAGGTGCTGACCCGCGGCGGCGTCCTCTCGCCCGCGCACGCGCGTACGTTCGTGCGCGCCCACCCGCGAGCGGCCCTGATCAACCTGTACGGCGCCGCCGAGATGACCGCCTTCGTCACCAGCCACCTGGTCTCGCAGGGCGCCGCCGCGACCATCCTGATCGGCCGGCCGATCGACGGCACCCGCGTCCGCGTACTCGACGAGAACCTGAACCCCGCCACGACCGGCCACCTGTACGCCGGCGGCCCCGGCCTGGCCCGCGGCTACCACGACGACCCGGCCCTGACCGCCACCCGGTTCGTCCCCGACCCGTACGGCCGCGGCGAGCGTCTCTTCGCCACCGGCGCCCTGGTCAGAGTGCTGTCCGGCGGCGCGATCGAACTCCTCGGCCACGCCGGGCGGCCTCCTCTCGGCACCGGCGATCCCGGTGGGCGAAGTCACCGCGCGCGACAACCGCCACGGGCTCTAAGCTTTGGCGCGTGACCCCCGGACAAAAGGTGATCGACGGTCGTTTCGAGCTGCTTGACCGGCTCGGCAGCGGCGGCATGGGCACGGTCTGGCGTGCCCGCGACCTGGCGCTCCACCGAGAAGTCGCGCTCAAGGAGGTCCGTCCGAGCGGCCCGCTGGACGACGACCCCGGCCGCGCCCGGATGATGCGCGACAGGATCCTGCTGGAAGCGCGCGCGCTGGCCAGGCTCCACCACCCGAACGTGGTCACCATCCACCACATCGTGGACACCCCGGAGACGCCGCACCCGTGGATCGTCATGGAGCTGGTGCCCGGCCGCTCGCTCCAGGACCGCATCGCCAAGGAGCTCATGCCGCCGGCCGAGGCCGCGATGCTGGGCCGCGGGATCCTGGCCGCGCTGCACGCCGCGCACACCGCCGGCATCCTGCACCGCGACGTCAAGCCCGCCAACGTGCTGCTGCGCACCGACGGCAGCCCGGTCCTGACCGACTTCGGCATCGCCGCCCTGTACGACTCGCCCGGCCTGACGGCCACGGGTGAGCTGGTGGGCTCGCCCGAGTACATCGCGCCGGAGCGGCTGCGCGGCCAGGAGGGCAACCCGGCCTCCGACCTGTGGTCGCTCGGCATGCTGCTGTACGTGGCGGTCGAGGGCACCCACCCGATGCGCCGGGACACGCCGCTGGCGACGCTCGCCGCCGTCCTGGACGGCCGGGTCCCGCCACCGCGCCGGTCCGGGCCGCTGACCCCGGTGCTCACCGCCCTGCTCAACCCGGACCCGGCCACGCGCCCCGACCCGGCCCGGCTCGACGCGATGCTCGCCGACGCCGCCATGGCCCCGCCCATGTACACGTCGCCGCCGCCCGCGTACGCCCCGCCCCTGAACGCCCCGCCCCAGCACGTCCCGCCCCAGCCTGGTTACCCGCCGCCGCAGCAGCCCGTCCACGGCCTGCCCACCGGCCCGAACGTGCACGGCTGGTCCACCCAGTCCACCCGGCGCCGGCGCGGCTCGGGACCGCTCGTGGCCGGAGCGGTCGTCCTGGCGGCGCTCGCGGTGGCGGGCGTCATCCTGGTGCCCCAGTGGCTGGCCCCCGGCCCGTCGGACGACCCCACCCGGCCGAACACCGCGGCGAGCGGCAAGCCGTCCGCCTCGGCCATGGTCGGCGACGACGACGATCCCCCGGTCACCGAGGCACCCGTCCCCGACACCAGCCCCCTGCTCACCCCCGCCCGCATCCGCCAGGTGATCGCCGCCATGGAGAAGGCCTCGGGCAGCAAGGTGTTCAGCGACTTCTCGGTCCACGAGCAGTTCGCCTCGGCCAAGGCGCCGGTGCGCGGGAAGAAGTCCCTCTACGACACCTGGGACTACCGCGACGGCGAGGTCAACAAGGGCTCGGGCGGCACCATGTCCAGCCTCGACAAGACCGTCCGGCTCAGCTCGCTCAACTGGGAGGCGCTGCCGTCCCTGTTCAAGACGGCCGAGAAGCGGCTCGGCATCGACAAGCCGACCTCCCGTTACGTGATCGTCCAGCCGGGCTGGCCGTTCAACGGCCCGCCCCAGCCGGCGATCCTCGTCTACCTCAGCGACGACTACGGCGGCGCGTACCTGGCCGCCGACGCCAAGGGAAAGATCATTAAGATGTACAAGCGGGACTGATCCGCCGGGTCGTCAGCCTTCGAAGCGGACCGTCGCTCCCCTGCCGGTGATGGACAGGATGCGGACGTTCAGGCTGTTGATGCTCCCGCTGCCGCCTTCGCCGAGGGTCGTGGCGACACCGGGTCCCTCCACCCGCACCATGTCCTGGTTGAAGGCGTACACCTTGGAGACCCACACCCGGGACAGGCGGTAGCGGGCGGCCACGCGGAAGCTCACCGGCTTCGTGATCGTGATCTTGCACTTTCCGTCGTAGCAGGCGCGCAGGTTCGGCTTCGCCGCGGCGCTCGCCGGGGTGGCGAACGACGCCGCGGCCATGACGGCGGCGAGGGACAGGGCGGTGATGGTCGTCCGGTGCATGGAAGCCCCTTTCATCGGTTCGGCGAGGCCAGGATGCACCCTGCGTGCCGGGACGGGTCCCCGGTGTGACGAAACCGCCCGGGGACCGGTCCCGGACGCGCGATGCTAAGACCACACCACGCCGGCGCGGGCCGCGGGCGGCACGATTCCGGCGTTCGGAGGGACAGGCGTGGACTCCACGGTCGACTGGTTCTCATCACCGCACGAGGTGATGCGGCAGCTACCCGGCTACCGGATTGTCCGGATCATCTCCCAGACCGCGATGAGCTCGGTCTACCTGGCCGAAGACCTCACGCTCCCGCGCCACGTGGTGCTGAAGGTGATGAACCCGCACCTGGCCAGGAAGGACCCGAGCTTCCGCCTGCGGTTCACCCGCGAGGTGGCCACCGCCGCCCGCCTGGACCATCCGCACATCGTCCCCGTGTACGCGAGCGGCGACGTCAACGGCGCGGTCTACGTCGTGCTCAGGCACGTCAACGGCGGCGATCTCGGCGAGCTGATCCGCACCGGCGGCCGGCTCGACCTCGCGCGCGCGAGGCACATCGTCGGCCAGGTCGCCTCGGCGCTGGACGCCGCCCACCAGGTCGGCCTGATCCACCGCGACATCAAGCCGGGCAACATCCTCATCGACACCGCCGACCACGTCTATCTGTGCGACTTCGGCATCGCGAAGATGGAATCGGCCACCACCCTCACGACCGAGGGGCAGTTCCTCGGCACGATGGACTACGCGGCGCCGGAGCAGTTCAGGTCCGGCCCGATCGACCGGCGCACCGACGTCTACGCCCTGGGCGCGGTGCTGTACCAATGCCTGACGGGCGAGAAGCCGTTCCCGCACCGCGAGCCGTCGGCGGTGCTGTGGGCGCACCTGTACAAGACGCCGCCGAAGGTCACCGACCACCGCCCCGACCTCGGCCCCGGCGTCGACGGCGTGGTCCAGAAGGCCATGGCCAAGGAGCCGCGGGCCCGCTACGACACCTGCGGCGCCCTGGCCACGGCTCTGACCAGCCCCGATACTCCCCGCCCCGTCCGCGCGCGCCCGCGAAGGTTGGTCTGGGCGGCGCTCGCTCTCGCCGTCGTGGTCGTCACGGTGGTCACGCTGATCATCCGCCCGTGGTCCGACGATCCCGCGGCGCTCGCCCGCGTGCCCGCCGCGCTGCGCGGGACGTGCGAGCGGGCCGGCGACGGCGCGGGCCTGCCGCTGTCTGCCGCGTCGCTGTCGTGCCGGGCGTCGGGACAGACCGTGCAGATCGGGTTGTACGCCTCCGACTCCGCCCTGGGCCAGGCCTACGACCAGACCCTGCGGCAGGCGGGCGTACCCCGTGCGCAGGGCGACTGCTCGAAGGCGTCGGGCGCCGAGCACCGCTACCCCGGCATCGGCGCTCCCCGGGGCCGGCTGCTGTGCTTCGAGCGGAACGCGGTGACCTGGCTGGTGTGGACCGACGACAAGCACCGGACGATGGCGACGATGGAGAGCCGCGCCGCCGACGAGCTCAAACTCCAGCAGACCTGGAGCACCTGGACGCAGGCACCGGCCTTCCCCGCCCCGCCGGAGAAGGAGGTGATGCGCCTGATCGGCCAGACGGACTGCGAGCGGGCGGAGGCCGGGACGCTCGACCAGTTCCGCGACGTCGTCACCGGCGTGGACTGCTCCTCGGACGAGAAGGGCGCCGACGACGTCTCCTACTACCGTTTCGCCAGCCTGGACGGCCTGCGCCGCAGCCACACCGGCCAGGTCGGCAGGACCAAGGCGCCGGACGCCTTCTGCCCGGACGAGAAGCCCGCGAAGTTCCTGAGCAACTCCACCTACGACAACAAGAGCGCCCACCTCGGCGAGATCCTCTGCTACAAGGGCGAGACGCCCACGGTCGAGTGGACCGTCGAGCCGCTGCTCCTGATGGGCCGGGCCACCGGCAAGGACGCGCAGGCCCTGATCACCTGGTGGGAGGAGTCGCGGTCCCCCACCATCGACACGGTGATCGCGGCGGTCAACACGCAGGCCAAGCCGCCCTTCCCGACCGCGCGGGAGAAGGCGCTGCTCGACCGCGTTCCGGCCGCCTCCCGCGTCAACTGCCTGCGGCCGGCGGCGGAGCAGATCAAGAGCAACGTGCCCGGCGCGCAGGTGACGGCGGTGGCGTGCGGCCCCACCTCGGGCGCGGGCGTCGTCTTCTACTACCAGTTCCCCGACACCGCCTCGATGCGGCGGAACTACCAGGCGATCGCCCCGGCCAAAGGCTCGTGCGACGTCGAGTCGCGTACCTTCGTCGGCGAGAACGCGTACTCGGTCGGCGGCAGGACCGCGGGCCGGCTGCTGTGCGGCGAGAGCAGGGCGGGCCGGCCCTACCTCTCGTGGACCAACGAGAAGCTGAAGATCCAGGGGTTCGCCTTCAACACGCTCGAACGCGCGGTGCTGCTGAACTGGTGGAAAGAGGCCGCCGGGCCGATCTCCTGAGCGAAGGCGCTGACTCCAGGCCCATCGCTCGGTAAAGTGCGCAGTGTTCCGTCCCCTCCGAAGGGAACCACGGTGCGTCTGGGCAGGTCGGTCGGCCGTCGGTATCGGCTCACCAACGGTCCCATCCGCAGCAGGACCAGCGAGGTCTGGCTGGCCCGCGACGAGCAGCTCGGGCGGGACGTCGTACTCAAGCGGATGCTGAGCGGGCACGACAGCGTGCGCGGGTTCAGCCGGCTGCGGGCCGAGGCGCGGGCGCTGGCGCGCTTCAACCACCCGCGCATCGTCACGCTCTTCGACGCGGTCCAGGTCGGCCGGGGGCGGCGGGCCACGTCCTGGCTGGTCATGGAGCACGTGTCGGGCGGGAGCCTGAACGGGCGGCAGGCCGTGGCGCCGGAGGTCGCCGCGAGCGTCGGCGCGCAGGTCGCCGACGCGCTGGTGTGCCTGCACGCCGAGGGCATCGTCCACGGCGACATCAAGCCGGGCAACGTCGTGGTGACCGGCGACGGCACGGTCAAGCTCGCCGACTTCGGCGCCGCCTACCGCGTCGGCGGGAACGAGACGATCAGCCCGAACAGCGCCATCAGCTACACGCCCGACTACGCCGCCCCCGAGGTCGTCCTCGGCCGGCTGGAGCGGGGCTCGGACGTGTTCTCCCTCGGCGCGATGCTCCACGCGCTCGTCACCGGCTCGCCGCCGGAGCGCGGCCCGAGCGGGCGCGTCCTGCTGAAGGCCGACCTCGGGGTGCTGGACGAGGTGCTGCGCGCGATGCTCGCCAGGGAGCCCGGCCGCCGTCCTGACGCCGCGGAGGTGATGCGCCGGCTCACGGAGATCGCGGGCGACGCCGTCCTCCCTCCCGGCGTGAACGGCGCCGCCGGCTTCTCTTCGGACCCGCGCGCCGACAGCGTCATCCTGGGCGCGGTCAGAAACCACCCGTACCTGACCGGCGCGGCCGCCGCCCTTGTCGCGGCCCTGGCGGGGATCGCGTCCTTCCTCCTGCCGCCGTCGGAGCGGGACGGCAGCGCGCAGGCGATCGGGCCCGCGCCCCTGATCGGCGACCAGCGGACGGTCGATCCGTGCGCGCTGACCGAGCCCGTCGCGCTCGGCCGGTTCGGCGCCACCCAGCTCGACCGGGCCTACGGCAACTTCGACCGATGCGACGTGCTGGTGCGCCCGGACGGCGACAGCGTCGTCGACGTCAGGGTGGACTTCAACCACGACCCGGCCGCCGAGCAGCCGGGTCAGGCCAGGACCGTGGGCCGGATCGGCATCGTGGAACAACCCCCCGAGCGCGACTCGTGCCTGCGGACCCTGCTGCCGGCCGGGGAGAGCGACATCAACATCACCATCACCGCCAAACGCGACGATCCGGGTAAGGCGCCGCTGTGCGCCATCGCCGACGTCGCCACCGGCAACGCCGTCACCGTGCTGAACAACGGGCCGCTGCCCCGCCGTACCCTGCCGGCGCGATCGCTGGCGCACCAGGACGCCTGCGCGCTGCTGCCGGCCGCCGCGCTGGAGGTCATCCCCGGCATCGACGCCAACGACCCGGACATCGGGTTCGGCAGCTGGCAGTGCGGATGGGAGAGCACGACCAGCGAGCTCTGGCTCGACGTCCGCTTCGACCAGGGACCACCCCCGAACAGCGCGAACGGCTCCGCCACCATCGTGAACGGCTACCGCACGATCCTGCGCCCCGAGGCCGACGGCGACGAATCGTGCCTGGCCCAGCTGGTCTACCGCACGTACCACGACCAGGACGGGCGGGCGGCGGAGACCGTCAACCTCCTCGTCACCGGATCACGCTCGGCCGACCAGCTCTGCCAGCTCGCCAGGCGGCTCACCGCGTCCGCCGCCGCCCGGCTGCCGCACCCGGCCTGAACGCGGCTCGGGACCGGTCCCGAAGCGGGCGGTGGATCCTGACATCCAGTGCCCGTGATGTCCGAAGGAGACGAGCGATGCATTTCCCCGACAGCCTTGCCCGTGGCGTCGCGCCCGTTCGTCCCGGCACGCTGCACGCCCGTACGGTCACCGGCGGCGTGAAGGCCGCCCCGCAGAGCGGCGCGGTCGTCAGGTTCGGCAGGGCCGGCAAGCCGGAGGTCGACCTGGGCGTCGGCGAGGACGACCTGCACGTGAGCCGCCAGCACGGCGAGCTCACCTACCGCAGGCGGCAGTGGTGGCTGCGCAACACCGGCCAGCAGCTCGTCCGGCTGCCGCGCGGGCGGTTCCTGCACGCCACGACCGATCCCATCCCGCTCGCCACCGGCTACACGCCGCTGTTCGTGAAGGGGTGCGGCCATCGCGAGCACCTGGTGGAGCTCTACGTGAGCGGCCACGACGACGAGGGCCTGATCCCCCGCCGCCGGGCCGACACGCTGCCGCCCAAGATCTGGCCGCTCGACGACGTCGAACGCCTCCTGCTCGTCATCCTCGGCCGCCGGTACCTGCTCTACGAGGAGAATCCGCGTCCGCTGACGTACCGGCAGGCCGCCGACTACCTGGCCGACATCCGCAGGGACGAGGCCTGGGGCGAGCGCAAGATCGAGGCTAGAGTCGAGACCGTACGCCGTCGCCTGGACGCGAGCGGATTCCCCTTCCCGCTGATCCACGACATGGCGACGGGCCGGCCCTGTGACAACAACCTCCTGCACAACCTGCTGAGAGGCCTGGTCGACTCCACGACCCTGGTTCCGACGGACCTCGAACTGGTGGAGGAGGACCACCACGCCTGAACCGGGAGCTCGACTTGGACCTCACCAAGCTCCAGGAAGCCCTGGACGAGATCTTCGACGCCGAGCTCATGCGCCACGCCTACACCGACTACGCGCGCGACTACGAGATGCTGATCGCTCTCCCGGTCACCGAACCGGTGCGTCTTCGCTACCTGTTCAAGTACTGCGTGGAGGCGCGTGTGTCGAGCGCGCTCGCCCCGCACATCTGGCAGGTCTCCCTGGACGACTCGCTCCTGGAATGGCCCTCGCCCACCTACGAGGACGGGCACATCTGGGGCGTACGCTCGCAGGGCCTCTATCCCGGCGCGGAGATCGTTCCCGATTCGAGCACGGCCCGCGAGTGGTCGGCGGCGCTCGGCAGAGACTTCCACGAGATCCGCGTCGGAACCAACGTCCAGGTCATCACCCTGGTCTTCGCCGACCTCGACGTCACCTCGTCGCGGTCGCCAGGAAGTCGCGGGCCAGGCGGCTGAACTCCTCCGGCCGGTCGTAGGTGACGATGTGCCCGGCACCGGGCAACGTGACCAGGCGGCTGCCCGGGGTCGCCGCGGCGGCCTCGGCCATCTCGGCGTGGCCGACGAGCGGGTCCCGGTCGCCGCGTACCCAGAGGGTGGGCGTGGTCAGTCCCGGCAGGTCGGGCAGGTAGTTCACGCGCATGGCGAAGGGGCCGTAGGCGCGTACCATCCAGTCGTCCAGCGCGGGCTCGCCGTACTCGGCCTTGGCCGCCGCCTCCTCGGTGGCCAGGGCGAGGATGGTGTCGAAGTCGCGGGTGGCGGCCCCGGCCGTGAGGTTGGCGATCATCGACTCGCGTACCGTCCGGGGGCGGCGGGCCAGGTAGCGGCTGCTCAGCCGCATCGCGCCGGGCGTGCGGGTGACCATCCAGGTGAGGAACTGGGCCTTCCGCCTGGCTCCCAGCCCGCCGGGTGCGATGGCGATCAGGGCGTCGATGCGGTCCGGGTGCTTCAGCGCGTACCCGATCGCGATTCCGGCGCCCAGCGAGATCCCGATGACGGAGACCCGCGGCAGGTTGAGCACGTCGAGCAGGTCGTCGAGGAAGCGGGTGTAGAACGCCTCGTCCAGGACGCCTCGCCACGGACGGCTGCCGCCGTGGCGGGGCAGGTCGATGAGGTACACCCGGTGGTCGGGCGCCAGGTCGGGGACGACGTGCCGCCACACCCCCTGCGCGGTGTCCAGCATCCCGCCGTGCAGCAGCAGTACGGGCGGGCCCGACCCGCCGGCCCGGTACAGCCGTACGGGGCCGCCGAGGACGGTCAGGTCGGTGTAGGTGTCGAAAACGCCGGTCATGCGGGCTCCTCCAGCCGGCCGAGTTGGTCGTCGAGACGGGCCAGCAGGGACAGCTGCGCCGCCCGCGCGGCCGCCGGATCGGCGGGCAGGCCGCTCGCCAGCCCGCGGCCGGTCATGTCGGCGAACAGGCCGACGGTCTCCGACAGCTCCCCGGCGGTCATGGCGCCGAGGACGCCGGGCGCGTGGAGCAGGCCCAGCGTGAAGATGCCCAGGACGCGGACGATGCTCTCCGTGGAGAGCGCGGGATCGATGACCCCGGCCCGCTGCAACTGGCCGACGTAGTCGCCCAGCCATTGGAACCGGTCGAGATAGCGCTCGTCGCCCACGCCGCGTACATGCTCGCCCAGCACCGCCTCGTCCCCCAGGTAGAGCGCGCTCATGAGGGGGTTCGCGAGCGTCGCCTCCACCGCGAACCGGTAGACGGCCGGGAGGTCGACCAGGCCGGGCGCGCTCAGCACCCGCTGGTGCACCTGGGCGGTCAGCTCGCGCATGTCCCGGTTGAGCACGGCGGCGAGGATCGCGGCCTTGTCGGCGAACTCCAGGTAGACGGCGCCCTTGCCGATCCCGGCGCGGGCGGCGAGGCCGGCGACGGTGGTGTCGGGCCAGCCCTGGTCAAGGATGAGCTGCCGGGCGGCGGCGAGAATGCGCCCCCGCCGGTCCGGAACGAGTGGGCGCGGCATAGTGACCAGAATTGCATGTTCGGTCACTACCTCGCAAGGCCGGGCCGGTCCACGATCCCCGTCGCCAGCACCACGTCGGCGAAGATCGCGCCCTTCTTGACGAGCACCTTCCCGTCGCGCACCTCGTCCTGCAGCCAGACCGTCTGATCGGCCATGACCCGATAGGTGCCCGGATCGAGGATGAGGTAGCGGCGCGGGCCCTCCGCCGACCGGAACAGGCCGAGCCCCGTCCTGCCGGTCGCGTCCTTGACGTTCTGCTCGATCCGCACCCCCGGGATCTTCGCCAGCGCGCGGAAGATGGCCGCCTCAAGCTTGGGCGGCATGACCGCCTGCTGCTTCAGATACAGCGTGAGGATCCGGTACGCGCGCACGTCCGGCGCCTCGACCCGCTTGGGCACCCCCTCTTCCCGGGGATTGTCGATCCAGTGCCGGTCACCCGCGACATGGGCGAACAGCTCATCCGGATCGGTGGGGAGCTTGAGCAGCTTCTTCCGGTACGCCTGGGGCGAGAGGTCGTCGTCCCCCGGATCCGGCGGAACATCCTGTACCCGGAACTTCCCCTCCATGTCCCGCCCCGCGGTCTGCTTGCCGTCGTAGCGCAGCCAGTCCTCGTACGTCGAGGACCGGCCGCCCGCGGGCTGAACATTGAAGATCTTGGTGTACTGCCACTGATCGGGCCGGGGCTCCGGCGCCACGGGCCGCTTCTCGATGGTCTGCGCCGCCTGCTCCAGCACGGTCCCGGAATCCAGCGTGATCGCCTCGGTGAACGGCACCGGCCGGATGTCGGGGGCGTCCCGGGGCAGCGTGACCACGACGACCGCGACCGCCAGCGCCGCGGCGGCCAGCAGGGACGGCAGCACCAGGAACCCGCGCGGGCTGCGCCGCGTCGCCCGGCGGCGGAGCCCGCGCAGCCGGTCGGCGTCGGGCGTCGGCGCGTCCGCGCGCAGTTCGGCGAGGATCCTCAGGTCATCCATGATCTGCCTCCGCATCCACGACGAGGGCCGACGGATCGACGCCGCCCAGCGCCGCACGCGTCTTCTTCCTGGCGCGATGCAACCGCGAGCGGACCGTGCCGATGGGGATGCCGAGCGCGAGCGCCACTTCCTCGTAGCTGAGATCGGCCCAGGCGATCATCAGCAGGACCTCGCGGTCCTCCGGCGACAACACCGCGAGCGCCCCCGCGAGATCGCGCTGCGCCGCCGACGCCGACACCCGCGCCTCGACCCGGTCGGCGTAGCTCTCCGCCACCTCGTCGACGCCGGTCCGCGCCAGCGCCTGGTAGAAGCGTTGTTCTTTACGGCGGTGCTTGCCGATCAGGTTGGCCGCGATGCCGTACAGCCAGGGGCGGGCTTCGGGGTGACTGACGTCGTAGCGGGCGCGACGCCGGAAGGCGGTCAGGAACGTCTCCGCGACCACGTCGTCGGCCAGCGAGTCACCCAGCCGCCGCGTCACATAGCGGTGTAAGGCGGGTGCGTGCCGGTCGAACAGGGCCGCGAAGGCGGCGGGGTCGCGCCTGGACCGCTGGATCAGCTCCGCGTCCGCCAGGCTCACATCGGCTGCCAAGCCTGCGCTCCGTTCCTCGGTGTCGTCACCCTCTTTTCCCCGAAGTGGCGGCTTGAGTTCTCGGCATCTTCCTATGGAAGCAGGCTCCAGCGGGGGCCGTCGGCGGTGTCCTCCACGCGTACCCCACCCTCGGCGAGCGCACCGCGCACCGCGTCGGCGACCTCGAAGGCGCCCTCACATCGGAACTTCTCCCGTACGGCCAGCAGCGGCGGCACGATCCTCGCCACCACCTGCTGTCCGGTGTGCGCGGCGAGCGAGGCGATCAGCCGCCGCAGCACGTCCCTGGCCTGCAGCGGCCCGCCGTCGTCCTGTTCGGTGTCGGCCGACCAGCCGGCGATGTCCTCCTCCAGGCGCAACACCGTCCGGGTCGCCGCCGAGACGTCGTCCGCGCCCAGGGCCGCGGCGAACGACTCCTCGCACGCCTCGACGATCTCCCCCAGAGTCCGCTGAGCGGCGACCGCCTCCGGACCCGCCGGCCCGGCGAACCGTCCCTCCCCGCGCAGCAGTTCCCGCAGCTCGGCCAGCGTGGCCGTCGCGCCGGCGGGCAGGACGCTCTGCCCGCCCCTGGTCCGCACCGTGACCCCGCCCCGGCCGGCCACGCGTACCCGCTCATCCACGAGATCGACGACCAGCGCCGTATGCTCGTCGATCCCCAAGATCCCCGTCCCGGCGGGAAGCTCGCGCTCCATCCGCGACAACCGCCGCTCCCCCAGATAACAGAAGCGCGTGTCGTGCGTGCCGCCCTCGGCGTTGTCATAGTGCGGGATGACGACGGCGTTCAGCGCGACGGGCCCCAGAAGATCAAGCCCTTCCCGCCAGTACGGCTCCGCTCCCACCTTGTAGATCTCATACACCGGAACGGTCGCCACCCCGGCCGTGCACGCGGCGGCGGAGGCGAACACCGTGACCCCCCTCCGGGCCCGCACCCGCGCGACCAGGTCCGCCATCGCCGAGCCACCCGCCCACCGGTCCAGCGCGTACGTCGGGCTCCCCGGACCGCAGAACACCCAGTCCGCGCCCGCGACGACACCGTTGACCTCGACGTCCAGGCCGACGCTCCGGGCGAAGTACTGGCAGGCCCGCGCGGAGATCTCCGCGGCGTTCTCCTGGAAGGCATAGGGCGTGTCGAGCAGCACAGCCCGGGGCTTGGGCCCCAGTTCCCCGATCGCGGCGCGATGGACCTCGACCATGGTCGGGCTGGTCTCACCCGAGCCCATCAGCAGCAATACTCCGTGCATCGCGTCCCTCCTCATGTGCCGCACTTCCAGCGACGCACGGGCGAGCCCCTGCAGCAAGTCCACACCTGCTGTATGGACGCTCCTGCATACTTGTCGCAGATGGTCGGACGACGGGGAGCAACGTGACTGTCTCGGTTGAGGTGCTGATGCTGCTGGCCGACCAGCAGGGTGCGTGGTCGTACCGGCGAGCCGCCGCCACGCCGTTGCCCGGCGAGGCGCCCGACGAGACCGCCCGGCGGATCAGCGGCGTCCGGGCCGACGACCCCGCCCACGTCGTGCACTCGACCAGCTGGCGCCACCTGCCGGAGCTGGACCAGATCGTCCTCACCTACGCGGTATGCCCCGACCCCGAACCGGAAAGCACCCGCACCCCCCTGAACGACCTGACCATAGCCCGAGGCTCCGCCCCCGCCGCCCCGAGCCCGGACCAGATCGAGAACGCGAACGTGGCCGCCCACGCCATCCAGCACCTCGCCTTCCTGCGCACCACCGACCCCGTGGTCGAGCGCACGCTGGAGCAGTGGCCGGCGATCGCCATGGCCCTGGCCTTCCCCGCCGGAGAACTCGACAACGTCCGCGCGTAGCACGTTCAGAAATACCCGTTTCACGATGCCCGAAAATGGCGCGCCGCCCTTTGCCCGGCGAACGGGAACGGACGCTTACCCATCTGGCCACCAGGCTGCCCAATAGCGGAAATCAGAGATGCTTTCCCGCCATTCCCATACACGATGCTCGGCAGTTATCACTAGAGTAGAAGAGCTAGCCGAGATACCTCTTTTGGGGGATTTATGGGTGCGAAGCCACAGATTCACACTTTCGCGCTTGTCGCGGCCTTGGAACCCGATGGAGAGGCAGCGGCGCGAGAGCTGCGGGAGCTGTACGGCACGTTGCAGAAGCATCGCGCGCCCGCTGACGCCGAACAGCTGAAGATCGCCGACGCCGCGGCCGGGCGGCGGGATTTCGACGCGCTCAAGCGGTTCATCGCCGCCGGCATTCCGCTGGACGATCTCGCCGAGAGGCAGCACGCCCGGGTCGGGCGCATCATCGGCTGGCGCAACGCCAGCGCGGTACTGCCCCTGATGCTCACGTGGCTGGCGCTCGCGGTGGCCAGCTGGGCCTATTACCAACAGGTCACCACGAAAACGGACCTGGTGACACAACCCTTCCTGGTGTTATGGCAGGGCCGTTTCGGCGATTTGTCTATCCCGACCTTCGCAGAAACGGCAATGGCGGCATTTGTCCTGCTTTTGGCTGTATTGACACTTACCATTTGGGCGCGCAGTGCGGAAAGTGCCGCGAATAGGACGATCGCCGATGTCGGCCTACAGGCGGACAAAGCGTTGCACGCCCTCGACCGGGCGGTCGAGAGCAACGGCGTACGGGCCCCCGACAACGCCAAGGAATGGGCAGAGGCGGCGAGCCTGATCCTTTCCGAAACCCAGCAGATGATCAAGGCGGCGGTCCGCGACACCGAACTGGTCGCCAGGAAGAACGCCGAGATCACCCAATCGGCGAGCGAGCAACTGACCCAGTTGCAGCTACGCGGCGAGGAACTGCTGAAGGGCGTCGGCGAGGAGACCCGGGAGGTGATGCTCGCCCTGCAGAGGAAGGCCGAGCAGACCACCACCCTCGTGGGCCAGGAGGCCACCCGGGTCCTGCAGCAGGCGGGCGAGGCCAACCGGCAACTGGTCGAGCAGCAGATGAAGCCGCTGTTCGAGGGGTTCGCGCAGTCGCTGGCCGACTACCGGCGCGACCAGAAGACCTACAGCACCAGCGCCGCCGCGGTGGCCGGGGCCGCGAGCGATCTGGCGGGCGCGGCGGCCGGGCTGGCCAGTAGCGTCGGCGCGTACACCACGATCGCCCGGTCCATCGACGAGAAGCTGGCGACGATCGGCGCCTCACAGTCGGAGTTCTCCGGGCGCATCGCGACCCACTCGGCGAGCATCACCTCCGCGGCCACCTCGTTGAACGAGGTCGCCACGCTGGTCACCGGCGATCTGAAGCGCGATATCGAGACGCTCACGCAGAACGTCGTGAAGGCCGGCCGGAGCCTGGCCGCCACCGAACGCAACCTGTCCGCGACCACCGGATCGCTCGAAGCCGCGACACGAGCCATGGGGAGCACCGCCGCTGACCTCGCCCGCGCCGCCGCGTCGGTGGAGAAGGCGGCCAAGGCGATCAGTGCCGGCGCCGGGGTGTCCGGCCGCGGCTTCTGGTCACGGCTGTTCGGCGGTCGTTGATGACCCGCGTCCGCCGGGGGACCGGGAGCCGTCGCGGCCGGAGAGAGCCGGGGAACCTCGTGTTCGGCACCATCGGCTGGCTGTTCGCCGATCTCATGGTGGCGCTGGCGATGGCGTTCCTGGTGGCGACGACGGTGGGCGTGCCGGAGCCGCCCGAGCCGCCCCCCACGCCCACGCCCGCACCCACGCCGAGCCGGACGCCCGAGCCGGGGCTCGAACAGCGACCGGTCGAGGTGACGATGAAGGTCGACTGGGCGGGACTGCTGGCCGGCGACGAGAAGGCCGAGGCGGGGATACGGCGGAAGGTCCGCGAGGTCGAGAAGCTGCACGGCCGGCGGGCCGGCCTGGTGCTGGCCTTCGGCGGCGCGGGAGACACGGACCCCGGCCGCGCCCTGAACATCGCCAGGAAGGCGAACGCGGTGCTCAAGGACCTCGGCAAGTCCGGTTACGTGTTCCAGGGCGCCGTGTTCCGGCCCTTTCTGAGCCACCGGGCGGTCAGCACCCTGGTCCTGGACATCTACCTGCTCAAGAAGTGATCACAGCGGCACGAGTTCCACGGCGGACGCCTCGCCGGACGAGGCGGTGAACAGGCGGTACCGGAGCCGTCGATCGGTGAACCGCGGCAACTCCACCGTCCGCGTGCCGTTGACGGTGATCGGATCGACGAGGGCGCACCGGATGCCGTCCTCGCGGGTTCGCGGTGGCCGCTCCCGCCGGCCGTACAGGGCGAGGGCGGGGAGCCTGACCTGGCCGTCGGTCCTCAGCATCAGTTGCGGCCGCCGGGCATCCGCCCCTTGCACCTGGTACTCGACGCGGACGGGCGGCCTGACGAGGTGGCGGCGCACGCCCGCGGTGACGAAGTCCGTCCCGTCCCGCTCGACGACGATGGCGACGACGACGTGAGCGGCGGTGTCGTCCGGCCGTACGGTGACCGAGCAGCCGCCCACCTCCTCCCCCGGTTCCCTGGTCACCGACAGCGGGCGCGCGGCGGTGGTCGGGTCGAGCAGTTCGGCGGTGGGGTGGTGGCCGACCAGCGCCCGCGTTCCGCCGGGCGCCCAGGTCCAGGCGAGGCGGAGGGTCCCGTCCTCGAACTCCCCCTGCAGCTCGGACACCTCTTCGTGAACGGCGAAGCGCCGCGGCCCGCCGACGTACAGCATGCCGTTCGCCCGCAGGACCGGCACGTAGGAAAAGCATCCGGTGTCGAAGAGGATGTCGCGCACCGGTGAGGGATCGGTCCGCACATCCCCGTCCACCTTCAGGACGCCTTCCCGCCCCTGGTCGCCCTCGCGCAGCGATCCGGAGCCGTCCTGACGGACGATCCAGACCTCGCCCCGCTCCGGAGGCGGATAGCGGATCTCCACCTTCAGCCTGTACAGGTTGTACTGCGCGCTGGAGCTGGTCAGGACCAGCGGACCGGGCGGGGACAGCGGCTCGTACGGCATGGCCTGCTGAACCTGACCGGCCGACCAGCGCGTACCCATTCCGGGGACGGAGTACGACGCGCGCGCCGTGTACTGGTAGCGCACCCCGTTGACGACGTCCCGGTCGACCAGGTGCGGCTCCTGCGTGACCGGCAGTTCCACCGGCGCCCCGGAACCGCCCACCACCCGCCGGGAGATCTCGACCCGTTCCGCGCGCTCCGGCAGCGTCCAGGTGAGTTTCACCTGGCCGTGGCCGCTCTGGCACTGCAGGTCCGGGTCGGGCAGGACCACGACGGGCTCGGCCACTCCGGGCGCGGAATGTGTGCCGGCCCGCGCGGCGATCACCGCGTAGGTCAGCGGCACCCCCGCGACCTCGCCGGCCGTGCCGTCGTGCCAGGACGAGTCGGTGGTCTCGCCCAGGCGCCGCTGGCCGGGCCGGCTCTCGGCGGACTCCGGCGCGTCCGGGCCGGTCCGCCGTACCACGACATAGGAGACACCGGGGTCCGCGCTGCCCGACCAGCTGACCAGCACGCCGGCGGCCGGGTCCGGGACGGTGGCGCGCACGCCGCGGGGCCGTTCCGGCGGGATGCGTTCGAGCTCGGCCCTGGCGACCTCCAGATCCGCGCACCTTTGGAGCGCCTCGGTGAGGAGCTCGACCCGCCGGGTCGTGGAGGTGCGGGGCTGCCGGGAGCGGTCGTAGAGTTCCCGCGCCTGTCCGATCATCGCCTCCGCCCGTTCGAGCAGCGCCTCGGACTCGGGGAAACCGGGCGGCGCCGTCCGCAGCAGGTCGGCCGCCTGGATGTGCTTCCTGGCGCTCATCAGGTCGGCGATCGTGGCCCGGATCTGATCGACGTGCTCGGCGGCGCTCTTCCAGCGCGACCGCGCGTTCTCGAGCGTGGCCGAGACCGGGTCGGTGCGTCCGGGCGGGAGCCGCCAGATGCCCTCCGCCCGATCCAGCAGGCTCTCCGCGATCGGCATCCGGCCGGCCTCCAGCGCCTCGACGGCCTGGGTGATGAGATCCCGCACGGTGTCGCGCTGCCCGATCGGGAAGCCGCAGCCGCAGCCGCCGTACCGGGGATCGACGGCGCCGCACGCCGGGCAGGGTTCGCGCAGCCCGAACGCGCACATCACGCAGACCTCGGCCAGAGGTCCGTTGAGCATGGTGCACCGGGGGCACTGCACCTGGTGGCGCAGCGTCTTCTCGGCCTCGGCAGCCGGAAGTTCGAGTGCCCAGCCGCGCTGCTGGAACGTCTCTCTGAGGTGCCGCAGCGCGAGATCCAGGTCGTCGATGCCCCGGCGTCTGGCCTCCTCCAGGAAGGCCAGAACCTGCTCGCTGCTGATCGCCTTCGCCGCGGCGAGTACCTTGACCACCCACGCGATCAGCTCGTCGAGCGTGGTCAGCCGCATCGACGTGTCGTGGCGTTCGCGCTGCTCGTCGGTGGCGAAGAGGGTCTTGGCCAGGCCGCTGAGCAGTTCCCGCGCCTTGATCGCCGGATCGGATTTGTTCTTGCGCCTGTGTTCCTTGCGGTAGAGCTCGTCGGCGGCTTCGAGCAGCAGCTTCCTGGGGCTGTGGGGGGTGACCGTCGGAGCCACCGTCTTGAGCGCGTCGTAGAGCGAGTGGAGCCGCGCGCCGTCGAGCATGTCGCGCAGCCGGGCCACGGTGGACGCGTCCAGCCGGGCGGCGGAGAGATCGTCCTGGACCGGCCCGACCGGTGTGGCGTCCAGCCGGCCGGCCAGTTCCCGGTCCGCGGCCAGGACGTCGGCGAACTCCCGGCGGAGCGACTCCACCTCCGGCGGCAGCAGGTGACCGCGCTTGGCGAGAAGCCGGAGCCTGGCCTGGAACTCCTTGCCCTTGGCCGCCAGCGCGGCCTTCTTGCTCCCGCTGGCCCGCTCTTTCTCCTCGGCGCGCTTGGTCTCGTCCTCCATGACCTCCTGGATGACCCCGGTGGCGTAGAGCTGCTGGTTGCGCTTGGCCGCGATGGCCGAGGGGCCCCGCGGCCCCGTGACAGCCATCGACCACTGGTTGCGCGCCTGGGCCAGCGCACGCTGATAGGCCTGCTCGTCCCACGCGGCGTCCGGGTCGAGCCCCAGCAGGATGAAGAAGTTCGGGCGGTCCTCCGTCAACGCCTGCCTCCTTCGGTGATCTCCCGGGCGATCGTGCCGAAGACCTGGCTCAGCGAACCGAGCTGGGTGAACAGCGCCTGCTCGGTGGAGGAGGCGATGGCGCGCAGGAACGCCTGGTCGGCGCTGCCGAAACCGACGGCGATGATCTCGATTCCGGCTTTGTGACACCGCCGGGCCCGGCTCTTCGCGTGGCCCTGCTCATCCCAGACTCCGTCGGCGAGCACGACGCTGAACCTCCGGTGCCGGGTGTCGGCCAGCAGCCGGCGGATGTCGTCGAAGGGATGCGTGGCGTTGCCGTACCCGGTGCTGCCGACGGTGAGGCGGCGGATGGCGCGTTCGATGTCCGCGGCGTTGTTGGTCGCGGGCAGGGAGACGTCGACCCGGTCGGAGAAGCCGATGAGGCCGACCGCGACCGTGGTCAGGTCAAGCTGGCTCACGAACGCCCTGGCGGCCTGCTGCGCCCCGGCCAGTGGGCTGCCGGACATGCTGCCCGACAGGTCGAAGGCCAGGTAGACCGTCATCGCCTCACGTGAGCCGCCGCGCTGGGGCGGCTGGAGGAAGCGCTCGGGAACGTCGGCCGGCAACTCCTCAACGCTGACGACCAGGGGAGCGCCCGACGCCCGCTCCGCCGCGGTCACCTGGACCAGGGCGCTGTCGTCGTAGGCGTAGGAGACGTCGATCACGGCGTCCCGCGGGCCCAGGGCGGCGGGAAAGCCGGTGACGACGTACCGGCCGAGATAGACGCAGTCCTGGACGTCGTCGGTCTCGCCCTGGGTGAGGAAGACCTCCATCGTGTCCCCGCCGTCGCCCTTGAGCCGGAACTGGTAGGGACGGGTCGCGTTCGAGGGAATGCGCTGGTTGCGCGGGAGCAGGACGCTGTTGACGTACCTCTCCCCCGCGGCGTCCTCGGCGATCATGCCGAGGCTGTGCGCGACGACGTTCTTGATCTGGCGCGGCGCGTCCAGCCGGAGGATGGGCCTGGCCTCGCCCGGGTCCGAGCCGGGCAGACGCAACGGTCCCTCGGCCGCTTCGGCTTCCAGGAGGATCGCCGCCTGGGCGGCGGCTCCGAGCGCCACGGCGTGGTCGGCATGGATTCCGCCCATCGGCGGCCGGCCGGACATGTGCTCGATCCACCGGGCGACCATCGGCATCCGAGTGGAGCCGCCGACCGGGAGCACCCCGTGGATGTCCGCCCAGGTGAGCCCGGTCTCCTCCAGCAGCTTGGCGGTGAGCTGCCCGGTCTGCTCCAGCAGATCGGCGCAGGCCGCCTCGAACGCCTGCCTGGTCACCGCCGCCTTGATCGTGCGGCCGCCCAGCGTGAGACGCGCCTCCGCCGCCCGGCGCGCCGACAGCGTCTGCTTCAGCCGTTCCGCCTCGACCAGCAGGACGCCGGGATGCGCCGCGAGCAGCTCGGCGTCTTCCGGGGACAGACCGCTCAGCATCTCGCCGGTCAGCCGGTCGTCCCAGTCCCGGCCGCCGAGTTCGTGGTCGCCCTCGGCGGCGATGACGGTGATCTCGTCCGGGCCCACCTCCACCAGCGAGATGTCGAAGGTGCCGCCCCCGAGGTCGTACACCAGCAGGCGCCGCGTGTCCGGCCCCGGCCGCAGCCCGTAGGCGAGGACGGCCGCGGTCGGCTCGCTCATCAGCCGCAGCACCTCCAGCCCCGCGCGCCGGCCGGCCTCCAGCGTCGCCGCGCGTTCCGGGTGGGTGAAGTACTCCGGCACGGTCACCACCGCGTGCGTGACCGGCACCCCCAGCGCCGCCTCGGCCTGGGCCTTCAGGTGCGCCAGGACCAGCGCCGACAGCTCCGCCGGCGACCATTCGCGGTCGCCGAGCGCCAGCCGGAACGCCGGGTTGCCCATGAACCGCTTGAACAGGTGGGCGACCTCCGCCTTGCCGCCCGCCTGATCCGCCTTGGCCTCCGCCCCCACCACGGGACGGCCGCCGGCGTCGAGCGTGACCACCGACGCGGTCAGCGGCTCCCCCTGGGCGTTGGGGATGATCTCCGGGTCGCCCTCCCGGTTGACCCAGGCCACCGCCGAGTAGGTGGTCCCGAGGTCGATGCCGACGGCTGTGTCCACGTTGTCCGTGCCTTCCTGGGTTCGCTATCCGACGACGCGAATGCCGCGCGAGCGCTCGATGGCCTCCTCCACCTCTTCGAGGGAGAGCACGCGGTCCGTCTCGATGACGGCGGTCACGGTCTTGCCGCCCTCGGCCAGGTCCTTGCCGGTGATGTGCAGGCGTCCCTGGAGGTTGAGCTGGAAGGTGATCTCGATGGGCGAGCCGGCCGGGAGCCCGGACCGCATCTCCAGCGTCGCGTCGCCCACTTCCTCGCCCATGCCGAGGTCCGTGACGATCCGCTCGTCGGCCGTGTTCTCGAAGATCTTGATCTCGATCAGCGACGCGTTGTCGTCGCGGGTGCCGAACACCCTCGTGACCTCGGCCGGCAGAGCCTGCTGGGCCAGCACGAGGTTGGAGATGACCTCGGTGTCGTCGTCGGTGTAGGCGAGCACGCCGAAGCTGTGGCTGGCGACGTTCGTCACCTTCATCGTGCTGAACTTCCGCACCGTGCCGAGCCGCAGGTTCATCGTGTCGGCCACGGCCTCCTCCGCCGCCTCGCGCACGTCCTGCGGCGTGGCCGCGATGTCGACCTCCTCGGGCTTCTGGTCGGTCTGCTGCGCGATCTCGTGCCGGATGCGCTCGCTGATCGCCAGCTTCTGTCCGTAGATCGCGGCGCCCTTGGCCACCGCGAAGTCCGGCTCGAAGGACTCGATCTCGAACCCGAAGTCCTTCTCCAGGCGGGCCTTGACCTGCGGCATCTTGGTCGAGCCGCCGACCAGGAGCAGGCGGTCGACCGTCTGGTGCCCGCGCCGTCCGGCGTCCTCCAGCACCGCCTTGGTGAAGGTGACGGTGTTCTCCAGCAGGTGCGCCGTGAGCTCCTCGAACTTCTCCCTCTGCAGCGTCACCGCGGCCTGCTTGCCGTCGTGACTCACCGGGATCCTGGTCTGCGGGAGATTGCTGAGGGAGCGCTTGCCGCTCTCGGCCCGCCCCCACAGGTCCTGCAGCGAGTCGGGTGAGTCCAGAATGTCGCTCTCCGCGCCCGGGTGCTCGGCCCGCCACTGGTCGGCACAGTACTTGACGATCTCCTCGTCCCAGTCCCGGCCGCCGAGCTGGTCGTTGCCGCCCGTGGCGACCACCCGGATGACGTTGCCCTTGATCTCGATGACGGTGATGTCGAAGGTGCCGCCGCCGAGGTCGTAGACGAGCACGGTCTGGTCGCCCTTGTCCTGCACGCCGTACGTGATCGCGGCGGCCGTCGGCTCGTTGAGCACCTCCAGCACCTCCAGGCCGGCGATCTTCCCCGCGTTCGCGGTGGCCTCGCGCTGCGTGGAGTCGAAGTAGGCCGGGCAGGTGATGACCACCTGCCGCGGCCGCGTGCCGCCGAGCTGCGCGGCGTCGTCGACGACCTTGCGCACGATGAAGGAGGAGATCTCCTCCGGGGAGACCTCCTTGCCGTGGAACTCCCGGCGCCACGGCGTCCCCATCTCCCGCTTGATCATCTCGACGACGTTGCCCGGCTCCAGGACGGCCGCGTTCTTGGCCTCCCGCCCCACGACCCGGGTCTCCGCGTCCTCGAACAGCACGACGGAGGGAGTGATGGACTCGCCTTCGAAGTTCGACACGACGGTCGGTTTGCCGCTGGCCTCGTCAACGTGCGCGATGCACGTGTAGGTCGTTCCCAGGTCGATGCCATAAACCCGGTTGTCGCTCAACGGGGAGCTCCTTCTTCGACTTCTTCCACGGAATCTGCCGCCACATGGCGGTAGGCGGTCACCCATTCGGGGCGGAGGACCTTCTCACCCCACGTGAACCCCGCCCTGAGCCGCAGGGCGACCTGGCGGCCCAACGCGGGGTCCGGGGTGGCGAGCGTGCTCACGACCTTCTGGCGGGTACGGTCAACGGAGTCGCCCTCGACGGCGAACCGGTGCACATCGTTCCTGGCCAGGATCTGCTCGACGGTGTCGCGGACGTACGCGAGACCGCCGGTCGTTTCTGCGGGGGCGCCGCCGTCCTCGACGGCCCGGGTCAGGTCGTCGTGCAGCGAGACGAGATCGAGCAGCACGGGACGCAGCAGTGCTTGCTGGAAGCCCGCGCGGTGCTTCTCGAGTTCCGCGCTCATCGTCTCGATGACGCGCTCCCGTCCGCTGTCGTATCGGATCTTGGCCTCGAAGGCTCGCTGCAGCCTGCCCAGTTCCTCCAGGACCGTCGCGATCGTGGGACTCTCCGTCACGTCGGGTTCCGCCGCTTCCTGGGCGGCCTGGCGATCATCGCCTCGTACGGGCCCAGGTGATGGTTGATCCATATGGCTCCTTCCAGATCGTCGAGATCACGTCCCGCCGCCGGATCGGTGGCGAGGCAACCGTCCGGGCAGCGGTCCCCGAACAGGACGAGCGCCGGGCTGGAGCCCTCCCGTTTGGACGGCCAGATGAGGCCGTGCGCCGCCGTCGCCTGCTTCCTCATCCAGCTCGCCCAGCGACGGGTGGCGTGGTACTCGGCGCTGACGGTCTGGACGAGCCAGGTGTCCTGGGCCACCGCCGCCAGGGCCTCCCCCGAGCACAGGTCCACCAGGGTCAGCACCCGCGTGGTCTCCACGACACTCGCGCGCCGGCCGGCCACGTCACGGCGCCTGATCACCCGCTTGCCCCGGTCGTTGAAGGGCACGTCGCGCAGCAGCGTCTCCAGCAGTGCGGTGGCCGCTTCGAGACCGGCGTAGAAGTACGGGTAGGGGTCCCGGTCGGTGCCGTCGAACCGGCCGCCGTTGAAGTTGGCGTCGGCCTGCTCGGGATTGAAGGACGTCGCCTTGTACATCCGGTCGTGCACCCGCCACAGCCGGCTGCCGGCGGGCAGTTCACGCAGCTTCGGGGTCGCGCGGAAGGAGGCCGGAGGTGCACCGAAGGGCATCTCACACCTCCGGCTTCTCGTTGCGCGCCGCGGCGATCAGCTGCCCGTCGGGGATTCTCCCGAGCAGCCGGACCGGCGCGTCGCCGAGTCTGCCGTTGTCGCCGAGCCACCAGTCGGCCGCGCCGAGCGGGTCGCCGGCGGCCTCCAGCACCTGGTTGATCGAGCGTACGATCGGCAGGGAGGAACCGTCCTCGGCGAACTGGAAGGCCGGCCAGCTGGGCGTGCCGTCGGCCGTCGTCAGCCGGATCAGGCCGGGATCGGCCGGATCCTGCCCGTTGGCGATCAGCTCGTCCGCGCGCAGCGCCGGCACCGCCCGCATCCTGGCCATGATCCCGCGCTCCACCTCGGCGGCGGTCGGCCCCTGCCGCCCGAGCCGGACCCGTAAGGGCTCGGACAGCCGGAGCCACTCCGCCAGGTTCTCCGCGCGCCGCTCCGGGTCGGGTGCCAGCCGTTCGGACCGGTCGGTCAGCGCCACCAGGAACGGATGGTCGTGCGGCAGCCGGACCCGGAGCAGATCCGCTATCTCCTCGACTATCTCCTCGGAGACCTCCTGGTCGCCCTCCCTGGTGAACTCGTCGACCAGGTCCGAGATCTCCGCGAACTCCGCGGCCGGCAGCCGGCCGCGGATCTCCTCCCACTGCTCGGCCAGCACCGTCAGCGCGCTCCGCAGTCCCATGGCTCGCCTCCCCTCCGGTCACGAACCGGTGTCATGCCGCGCGACCGACTGCCTGGCCCGGTCGACGTCGTTCTGGTTCATCCCGCCCACGCGCAGCTCGAACGTGACCTGCCGGCCCGATGCCGGCTCCACGGCCCGCACCGTGAGCAGTCCGCGCTCGTTCACGAAGAGAGTGACCTCGATCGGCGACCCCTGCGGGAGTTTGTGCAGGTTGAGCAACTTGCCGCGGCCGACCAGCGCGTTGTCGGCGAGTTCCTCCGAGGTCTCCCGCGAGGTCTGTTCCCAGATCTCGATCTCGACGCCCGGCTGGTTCTCCCCCCATGTCTGGAAGGTCACCGGGCCGGAGTCGGCGGGCAGCGGGGTGCCGGCCGGGATCAGGTGCACCACGTACTGGCGCGCCTGCAGCGGGTTGGTGCGCATGCGCGGATCGTTGATGTCCGGGACCTTGACCCCGACGCCGCGCGGCAGGACGGTCGTCACCTGCTGGGAGCGGAGCTTCTCCGTCTGCGGGGTACTGCCGGGCAGCCGGCCGGGGCGTTGTTCCGTCTGTCCGAGCTTGGCGAACATCGCCGCTCCCCGCACCACCGCGAGGTCGGGTTCGTGCCGTCTGGGCGGTTTGCCGAGGAGCTTCTCCAGGCGGGCCCGGATCGCCGGCATCCGGGTCATGCCGCCCACCAGGACGATCTCGTCCAGCTCCGGTACGCCCCTGTCGCGCGCCACGGCGATGGTTTCCTCGGTGCCGGTGAAGGTGCGCTCCAGCAGGTCGGCCGTGAGCTCCTCCAGCCGTTCCCGGCTCAGCTCCACGCGGGCCGTGGCCCGGCCGAAGACGAAGTTCCTGCGCCGGGCGCGGGTACTGCTCAACTGCTCCTTGAACTGCTCCGCCCAGATCCACACCTCCTGCCTGAACACGGGGTCGGCGGTGGGATCCAGCCGCGGGTACTGCTCGGTGAAGGCGTCGACCAGGAACTCCCGGATCCTGCTGTCCCAGTCTGCGCCACCGAGGCAGGGGTCGCCCCCTTTGCAGATCACCTCGACGTGGTCGCCGTCCAGCCGTACGACGGCGGTGTCGAACGTGCCGCCGCCGAGGTCGTAGACGAGCAGATGACGGGTGCCCCGGACCGGTGCGCGCCCGCGGTAGGAGAGGGCGGCGGCGACCGGCTCCTCCAGCAGGTCCAGCACGTTGAGCCCGGCGATCTCGCCCGCCCGGCGGGTGGCTTCGCGCTCGGCCACTCCGAAGTGCGCCGGGATGGTGATCACCACATCGCCGACCGGCTTGGTCAGGTGGCGCTGGGCGGCGGAGGTGAGCTCCTTGAGTATCAGCGCGGAGATCGACTCAGGGGTGTAGCGGACGCCGTGAAAGGTGTATTCGACCCCCTCCTGCCCCATCTGGCGCTTGACGTGCTCGACCGACAGGTCCGGGGCCAGTTGCGCGGAGTTCTTGGCGGCCTGGCCGACCATGACCTTCTCCCGGCGGTCGAAGTAGACGACCGAGGGCGTGGTCGTGTCCCCGATCGCGCTGGGGACGATCACCGTCTCGCCGGATTCGTCGACGTACGCGATGCAGGAGTTCGTGGTGCCGAGGTCGATCCCAAATGCTGTCAACGGTCTCCTCATCGGCCTTGATAGGTGAAGGCGGCCCAGGACTCGGGCTCGTGGAGCGGCGTCTCCGCCAGGCGCGCGATCACGTCGGCGGCCAGCCGGGCGGGAACGCGGCGGCGCGGGTCGATCATCCACAGCTGCGCCGCGCGCAGCGCGACCGCCGGGTCGTCGTATCCGGAGTTCAGGTAGTGGTGGAACATGCTCATGAGCACCGCGGTGGGAAAGTCGTCCACGGGCCATCGGGCGCCGACCGCTCCCACCGCCCCGCCGGCGACGAAGGCCGTCGCCAGCGTCAGCGCCTCGTCGTGGTGGCTGCTGGTCAGGTCGCTGCCGCAGGCGGCCAGCACGACCAGCCCGCCGGGAACCTCGCCGGTCCCGGCCAGTCCCTGGCGCAGGATGTCCGTCATCCCGAGGCTCTCGAGGAGGGCCAGCGTGAGGTGGGAGTCGACCGGCCGGGGCCGCGGGCTGGCGTGACAGCCCAGGTGCAGCAGCGTCGCGCCGCCCGATTCCGGGCCGGGCAGCAGGGCGAGGACGTTCTGGCCGGTGGCGCGGCGGAAGGGGGGAGCGTTCGCGCCGCGGGTGCGGCCGCCCAGCAGGCGGGCCCGCGGGTAGTGGTGTTCGTGGATCTGCTCGATCTCCTTCGAGGTCCAGTACAGGTTGCTGTCCCGGACGTTCACCAGCGCGGGCTCCTCCGCCCAGGGGCGGGGCTCGCGTCGCCTGGCGTCGACGAACTGGCGGGCCGAGGCCGCGTAGGAGATCACGGCGTCCTGGCAGGCGTACCGTTTCCCGCCTTTTCCGACGGTACGGCGGGCGGCGTGCCAGGGAACGGCCCCCAGCTCACCCACCGGGACCAGGATCAGGCGATTGGTCCTGGAGGGGTCCGGTGAGTGGCCGGCCAGGGAGTCCAGGAGGGGCTCCATGGCCGCGCTCCAGGCCCAGTCGCACAGCTCGCCCAGCGCTTGCCCCCATGCGGTCCTGCTGCTCTCGTCCTGGTCCGCGCGTTCACGCTGGGCCTGGACAAAGGCGGCCACCTTGCTGCCCTGCCCGCCGCTCAGCCGGGGCAGATCCACCCGGTGTACTCGCTCGTCAGGGCCGACCACGAGGGCGACCCCGCCGCGCCAGCCGGGGTGGGAGACCAGGTAGACCAACGCCGCCGCGCCGGACCCGCGCAGCGCCCCGGCGATCTCGGCGACGGTCGCGGGGTTGAACAGCCGGCGCTCGGCATCCGTCCCCTCGATCGCCGCCATGACGCGCTGCCGCAGGGCGCTGGGCACGTGGATCTCCGGCAGGTTCTCCATGAACTGGGCGTGGCGCTGCGGCGTACCCGTGAGTTCGTCGGGTACGTCCGCGCGCGGCTGCCAGGGTGCGTCGTCCTCCCGGGACGCGGCCGCCTCCCACTCGGCGACCAGGTCGGGATGGTCCGCGCCCAGGAGCTCGGGGATTCCGGTCGCCGTGGTCGCGGCGTGCAGCACCAGGGCCCTGCCCGATTCGAGAGCCTCGATCGCCGTCTCGGTGAGCCCGGAGGCTGCGCACCAGAGCGCCACCTCCGCGGCCTCGCCTCCGCCGGCCACGGCGGCGTCGAAGGCGCGCTCCGTACTGGTCTGGAGCATCACGCTCCAGGCACGGGCGCGCAGGGAGGCGAGGCCCGTCCGGCCCATGCGGTCCTGGTCGCGCAGGCGCTCGTCGGCGCGCAGGTGGTAGGCGCCGGCCAGGCTGTTCAGGTTCAGTGCCATCAGGTGGTTGGGCGCCTCGCCCTCGGTCGCGCGCCGTACCTCCTCCATCTTCTCGATGGCGTTGCTCAGGTCGGCGCGATCATGAGTGAGCTCGTACCGCATCACCAGGGCTCCACCGATCATGCTCAGCAACCACAGCCGGGCGTCGCCCAGGTCGGAGGCGGCCCGGTAGGCCTCGCTCACCGTGGCGAGTCCCTCGTCGAGCATCCGCACGTCGCGGCGGAGGAAGGCCAAGCCGATCTTCGCGTGTCCGGCGATGCCCGCCTCTTGGGGGTAGTACGGGCTGTTCCTGTCCAGCTCCCGGGCCCTGGCCGCGAGGGTGCCGACCATCGTCGTGAGGTCTTCCGGTGAGGACTGGACGTTCCGCGGGTCCAGGTAATGCCCGGCGATGGTCCGCGCGAAGTCCAGCGTGTACAGATCATGCTCGATCAGGCGGCGCGTCCGGTCATCAGGCAACCGGTCGACCTGTTCACGCAGGTGTGCGGTGATCTCGGCCAGCCGGCCGTGGTCGTAATCTCTCATCAGCGGCATGACGGCGAGGAGCCAGTCCATCAGGACGGGGTATTCGCTGTCAGGGGCGTCGGCGGTCCGGCCGGCCCGGGACATGGTGCGGGCGTAGTACATGGCCGCGTCCAGGTGTTCCAGATCTCCCTCCAGCCTGAACCGCTGAGCGAGGATGGACGGCAGCAGCGCCCGGCTCAGGGTGTGGATCTGGTGGCCCGGAGGAGCCAGCTCCACGGCCCGCTTGAGCCTTTCGGTGGTGTCGCGCAGTCCGGGCGCGCCGTCGGATCCGCCGAGGGCCAGGCATGATTCCACGATCACGAGCAGGAAGTGCTGGACGGCCTCGTTCTCCCGGTCGGCCGCGGGACGTTCGGTCGCCTCCTGGAGGAGTTCCCGCACTCTGGCCAGGCGTTCCAGGTTGTACCTGGTGTCCAGTCCGCGTACCAGCAGGCCGGCCAGCCGTACCAGGGTGGAGGCGCGATCGGGGTGGTCGGCGGGGAGTTCCCGCAGAATGTGTTCCAGCAGCTGGAACGCGGCATCGCGTTCTTCCCACGAGGGCGGCCTCGGGGCGTTCCCGCTGCCGGCCGAAGCGTCGAGTACCTGCCCGAGTACGGCCTTGAACACGTGGCGCAGGGGGTGGGCGTCACCGAGTTCGTCGATGAACCGGCTGAACGACTCGATCGTCTCGCCCAGCTCGGCCGACCCGGCCCGCAACGCCTGGAGGTCGCCGAGCAAACCGATCAACCGGCCGAAGTCATCGTCCGCCGCGGCCTGCGGAAGGTTCCCGTGCTCGTGGAGCACCGCCGCCAGGCGGTCGCCGACCGGACCCTGGCCGTTCGACGCGATCTCCGCCGACAGCCGCAGGGCGAGCGACATGCTGCCGTACGGCGAGCCGGCGGGATCGGGCTCGGCGACCCGGTCCAGGTGATCCAGGGCGAGTCGCGCGGCCTCAGGAGAGGCGGTGTTCCCGGTGGCCAAGATCTGGGCGAAGCCATCGAAGTGCGGCATCTTGCCGCTGGTCCGCAGTGTCTCGGGCGCCGAGCCGGACAGGTGAAGGGCCGCGGCGAAGAGGTGGCAGATGTTCGCGGTGTGGCCGTCGCCGCCGGGGTGTTCCGCGTACGACTCGAGGTCGGTCAGCGCGTTCTCGCGGTCCTCGGTGTCGCCGCCGAACGCGAGGAAACGGATGGTCCGGAGGGTGCCATGCCAGTAGCGGGCGATCGGCCGGTACGGATCGTCGTCTCGGATGTCCTTCCGTACGGTCCCCATCGTCCTGAGCGCCGCGTCGACCCGCTCGCCCAGCGCGGTCCATTCCTCCCTCGCGGAGTCGTCGAGTTCGTCCATCTCGTGCTGGATCTCGGCGGTGAGGGCAGCTCCGAGCCTGGCGGTGACCTCGCCCAGGCTGGAGTGGGCGGGAGGCAGGAGTGCGACGCATCGCTGGAGCGCGTCGGCGGCCAGACGCCAGTCGGTCCGGGCTCCGGCCGGGGCGTAGGAGGCTCGGAGGAGGTGACCGGCGCCGAGGACGTAACAGGCCAGGGCGAGATCCGGGTCGGGATCGTCGGCGGGTGGCGCCAGTACGGCCAGGGCGCGTCCCGCGTACGTGATCGCGGCTTCCACGTCGGCGAGGCTCTGGGCGGTCTCTCCGCGCAGGACCAGGAGCCGGGCGGTCTCCATCTCGATCCACGCGGGTTCGACCTCCGGTGGGACAGGCGTGTCCATGGCCGAGCGCAAGGACGCGATGGCCTCATCGAGGTCCTCAGGGGCGCCATCTGCCGCATATCGTGCCGCCAGAAGTGAGCCGAGCTCGGCGAAAAGCTCGAAGCTCGTCTCCTCGGCCGCCACGGCCCGGAGCGCTTCGATCAGCTCCTCGGCGGTCAACTCGTCCCCTGGACCTGCTGTCATCGTGGCCGCTCCTGTGCCCTGCCCGATGCGAACGAACAGACCGTACTACGCCGGAATTCACCATCTCCGGAGATAGCTGGAATGATGCTTATTGCGCGATAATCGGGCATTCATCAAAACAATTTACGGATGCTCACCAAGGACCGTGGCGGGGTCTCACTCCTGTCCGGTGATTCTCCATGCTGGATTTCAGGCCATGTGCGGCTTCTGTCGATATTTAGCGCTTTTGGACACCCGGGAGCGATTCCGCCGGGGGTTTCACATTGAACACCCCCTTCCCGGTGGAACGGGCCGATTGACCTGAATTCAGCCCGTACGCAACCACATTCCGCCCACACTGGAGCCATGCAGCCGCCGCTCCACCACGAACTCATCGCCGACCTCAGGTCGCTTCGGGAACGGGGCCCCACGCGCCTTCGCGACACGAGACTGCCGGCCCTCGACACCGCGGTGGCGCTCTGCGGCATCGCGGGCGAGGACGCCAAGGGCCGGCCACCGGCCGAGACGTACCGCCCGGCGGCCCTGGAGGAACTCCTCCGCCGCGCGATGGCGGAACTGGGCGGCGGCAATCTCACCGGCGCGGCCGAGTACACCTTCGGTCTGGCCCCCGGCACCCGCGACTGGCCGATCGGCGAACGCCGCAAGAGCGCCGCCTCTGTCTACGGGGTCAGCGTCGAGCGATTCCGGAAACACCATGAGCAGCTCATCGTCAAGGAGACGGCCGAGGCGATCCTGCGCCTGTGCCTGGCCTCCGGCGCCACGGACTTCTCACCGTACGGTCTCCGGCATCCCGCCGTGCTCCCGCTGGGCCCCGTCACGCTGGACTTCACCCCCGTGGAGCTGATCAGCGGGATCGACATCGTCGTCTCCTCCGAGAACGTCTACCTGGAAGCGTCCAAGATCTTCCGCAACTCGCTGTCTGCCGCGTTACGGCGGGCCTGCGCCGAGGTCGACGAGACCGGCGAACTCGTGGACGACGTCATCCGCCGCGAACTCACCCAATGGCTGCACAAGAGGGGACGCCTGGGGCTGCCCGTGGCTCCCGGAAGCGTCGCCGTGACAGAGGCGGGTCGTCTGCGCCGCGCCGGGGTCCGGCGCGTCTATCACGCGGCGGTGGCGGTTCCCCGCGCGGACGGAAACGACTACGAGTTCTCCCCTGCGGCCATGACGCGCGCGATCCACAGCATCTTCCGCCTGGCCGAGGAGGAACGCTCCCGTTTCCAGCCGCACCTGCGATCGATGGCGCTGCCGCTCTTCGGCGCCGGACGCGGTGGCCTGGATCCGGCGCAGAGCATGGAGTGGCTGTGGACCGCGATCGAACGTGACATCGATCCCGAGACCGTCCGGCGCTGGGATCTTCACATCATCACGCGCACCCGACGGCACGCGGAGGCCGTCATCCGGCATTTCGCTCCGCCCTCGCCACCCGCGCCACGATGATCTCCAGTCTCCTCGGGTGCGCCCTATGGCTGCGCCCCGGGCCCGCCGAGCCATTCGCGCCGGGCGGGCTCATACGTGGGCGGCGGCACCGCCGCGGGGCGTACCGACTCGGTGGTCGCGGGCTCGGGAATCTCGGCCAGTGAGATGGTCTCGCGCCAGGACTCGGGGGCGCACGACGGTGTTTCCTTGCGCGAGACCGTGACCGTGCGCTCGACGCCCACGCCCAGATCTCGGGCCGTGGCGTGGATGATGCCGTTGGTGTCCACGTCGAGGGTGAGCTCGATCTGGGGCACGCCACGGGGGGCCGCGCGGATGCCGGTCAGGTCGAAGGCGGTCAGCTTCCGGTTGTAGGCGGCGATCTCGCGCTCGCCCTGATAGATCTGGATCAACACCGATGGCTGGTTGTCCCGGTCCGTGGTGAAGATCTCGAGCGCCTGGTCGGGATCGTGGTGTTGCGCTCGATGAGCTTCGTGAAGATGCCGCCCTTGGTCTCCACCCCGACCGAGTAGGAGATCACGTCCAGAAGCAGCACGTCCTTGATCTGCCCGGAGAGGATCCCGGCCTGTACGGCGGCGCCCAGGGCGATGGCCGCGCTCGGGTCCACCCCTTCTGCGTGGTCCTTGCCACCGAGGAGTTCCCTGGCGAGCCTGGCGACGGCCGGCATCCGGGTGGAGCCGCCCACCAGCACCACGTGCGCGATGTCGGAGCTCGTGAGGAATCCGTCCCTGAGCGCCTGCTCGACCGGCTGGCGGCAACGCTCAATCAGGTCCGCCGTGAGCGCCTCGAATTCCTCTCGACTGATCTCGATGTCCAGGTGGAGCGGCCTGCCGTCCTTTGCGGCGATGTACGGCAGGCTGACCGTGGTCCGGTCCGCCGTGGAAAGCTCGATCTTCGCCTGCTCCGCCGCCTCCCGCAGCTTCTGCGCCGCCGCCCGGTCCTCGGTGAGGTCGACCCCGTGGAGGTCGGCGAAGGTGGCGGCCAGGTGCTTTACCAGCCGCTCGTCCCAGTCGTCGCCGCCCAGGTCGCGGTATCCGCAGGTGGCGTGGACCTGGACGAAGCCGTGGTCGGTGTCCGCCCCGATGGCCAGGAGGGAGACGTCCAGGGTGCCGCCGCCCAGATCGAAGACCAGGATGTCCTCGTCGCCCTGCCTGCCCAGGCCGTACGCTACCGCGGCGGCCGTGGGCTCGTTGACGAAGCGGAACGCGCGCAGCCCGGCGATCCACGCCGCCTCCTGGAGCGCCTCCTTCTCGGCCAGGCCGTACGTGGCGGGCACCGTGATGACCGCCCCTCCCACCGGCTCGCCGAGGTGGGCCTCCGCGTCGAGGCGCAGCCGTTCCAGCACGTACGCCGCGATGTCGACGGCCGTGTAGGTGTGCTCCCCGATGGTGATGCTCCAGTCGGTGCCGAGCTCGCGCTTGACGGACTGCACGGTGCGGTGGGGATAGAGCGTGGCCTGCCGTTTGGCCAGGTCGCCGACGAGGACCTGGCCATTGGTGGAGAAGCCCACCACGCTCGGGGTGACCGTCGAGTAGAACAGGTTGGAGATGACCTGGGGCGCGCCGCCTTCGACGACGGCCACGGTGGAGTTCGTGGTGCCGAAGTCGATGCCGATGATGTGCTGGGAGGTGCGCCGCTCGTCGGCCTCACCCTCGAAGCGCGTCAGGGGATCGGTGGCGATGGGCAGGGTCCGCGAGACGACACGCGTCCAGATCGACGTGGCCCGCTCGCGGACCTCTGGGTCGGCGTCCCTGGTCAGCGGAATCAGCGCCTCCCTGGCCGCCACCCTGGAGGCCTGCTCGCCCGACCGCAGCATGCGGTCCAGGGCCAGCGTGGCGCCGAACCGCTCCCATTCCTCGCCCTGTGTCACCGCCCGGTACAGGGCCGGGGTGAGCAGCGGCGCGGCGGCCTCGCCGAGGTAGAGCGACTGCACGTTCCTGGCGAGGTAGAGCGCGCCGCTGAGCCGGTTGACGGAGAACTCCGGGGTCTGGTTGGGCACCCGGTTGACGACGTGCTCCCTGGCGTACTGGTAGAGGTCGTGCACGCTGATGTAACCGTCGCCGTCCACGTCGGCCTTGCCGGTGCGCAGACCCTCCACGACCGCCGAGGTGAAGATCGAGGGCTCCGCGCGGGCGGTGCTCTGCGCCTCGTTCTCGTAGGCGAACTGCAGCGCCGAGCAGGCGGTGATCACCGCCATGCCGCTGCCGGCGAAGTGCCGGTCCACCGGGACGCGGGGCACGCCTTCGCCTCTGGAGCGGATGCCGCGCGCGAAGGTGCCGCTGTAGCAGCAGTCGAGGAGCAGCACGATGCTCGTCGAACGGCAGTGCTCCGCCTGCTCGTTGATGAACGACGCGGGCACGCCGGTGGCCGCCAGCGCGTCGAGCTCGGTGTCGGCGGCGACGAAGTACAGCTCGCGGCTGCGGTCGTGGGTACGGCCGTGGCACGACATGTGCAGGAGCAGGAGGTCGCCACGCGCGGCCGAGCCGAAGAAGGCGGCGATCCGCTTCATGACCGTGCGGGCGCTGCCCTCCGCGACCACCTCGACCACGAACTCGCCGACCGCGCGCTCGGCGAGCACGTCGGCGAGCTGGCTCGCGTCCTGGGCGGCACCGGGAAGGTCGCCGAAGCGCTCGTCCCCGTACTCCTGGTTCGCGATGATCAGTGCTTTCTTGCGCACGACGGATCACGCCTCCGCTGCGGTGCCCTTGCCCGTCGCCTTGATGAAGTGCTCCACGAGCCGCTGCTGCTCATCGGCCGACGCGTTCGACAGCACGAGCTTGTCCTCGCCCAAGGTGATCTCCACCTGGTGGACCCGCGAGCGCGCGAGCCAGCCTGAGACCGTCTGGATGACGCTCGCGATCAGGCCGCTCTCCGCCACGAACTGCACGACGACGACCGCCAGCTCCAGCGCCTCCGTGCCGCGTGTTCCCGGAGGCGCCGGGGATTCGGCGAACCGTACGTCGTCGACGTCGAGATCGAGCAGGCTCCGCCGGAGCTCATCGGTGAGATCGGCCAGCTGTAACGGATCGATCGAGGGATCATCCACCTGGATGACGAGTTCTGACACACAGGGAATTTCTCGCATCCCCGCCCGCAAAACAACCTCAATGCTCCATCAGGTACGGCCCGCCGCCATCGCCTCACCGCGAGCTCCACCCGGCTCGGTCACAGGCTGATCGCCTCCGGCCCGAACAACGTCTTGATGTCGGCGGCGAACGACGCCTCCGGGTTGACGGAGAACTCCGGCAGCGACAGCAGCACCGTCTTGCCCGACAGGCGCTCCAGATGGATCCTGACCGGCACCTTGCCCTGGTGCGCCTTCAGCACGTGCCGCAGTTCCTCGACGTGGTGCTGGTTCAGCCGCTCCTCACGCAGTTGCAGCGTGACGGGGTGCCCGCTGTCGCTGGCGATCCCGGAGATGTCGAGCGGGGTCAGGTCATTGGCGAAGATGCTGATCGCGCCGTCGCGGTTGTTGATCTGACCGCCCACCGACACCACGACGTCGCCGCGCAGCTCCGGCGCGTACAGCTCGTAGTTCTTGGGGAAGAACAGGCACTCGATCGCGGCGTCCATGTCCTCGACCGTGACGATCGCCCACAGGTTCCCGGCCTTGTTGACCCGCTTCTCCACCTTGGTGATCAGACCGCACACGCGCACGTCACCGCGGTCTTCCCGGCCGCTTTCCAGCAGTTCGGCGATGGTGGTGTCGCGGTTGCGCGACAGCAGCCGTTCCGTGCCGGCCAGGGGATGGTCGGAGACGTACAGGCCGAGCATCTCTCGTTCGAAGTCGAGCTTGGTCTTCTTGTCCCATTCCATGTCGGGAACCGCGATGGAGAACGAACTCTCCTCGTCGCCGCTTTCCGCGAAGGAGCCGAACAGCGAGTCCTGGCCGTGGGCCTCGTTCTTCTTGATGTCGATGACGGAGTCGACGGCCTGTTCGTGCACCAGCAGCAGGCCCTTACGGGGATGTTCGAGGGAGTCGAACGCCCCGGCCTTGATCAGGGATTCGACGACGCGCTTGTTGCAGACGACCAGCGGCACCTTGTCGAGGAAGTCGTTGAAGTCGCCGTAGGTGGCCTTCTTGCGGCCCTTGACGATGCCCTCGACGACGTTCTCTCCCACGTTGCGGACGGCGCCCAGACCGAAGCGGACCTTGTCCTCGCCGACGGCGACGAAGTCCTGCATGGAGTCGTTGACGTCGGGGGCCAGGACCTGGATGCCCATCTTGCGGCACTCGGCCAGATAGACCGCCGCCTTGTCCTTGTCGTCACCGACCGAGGTGAGCAGCGCGGCCATGTACTCGGCCGGGTAGTTCGCCTTGAGATAGGCGGTCCAGTACGCGACCAGCCCGTAACCGGCGGTGTGGGACTTGTTGAAGGCGTAGCCGGAGAACGGGAGCATGACGTCCCACAGCGCCTGGATCGCATCGTCGGAGAACTTGTTGTCGCGCATGCCGGACTGGAAGTTGACGAACTCCGCGTCCAGGATCTCCTTCTTCTTCTTGCCCATGGCGCGGCGCAGCAGGTCGGCGCCGCCAAGGGTGTAGCCGGCCAGTTCCCGGGCGATGGCCATGATCTGCTCTTGGTAGACCAGCAGGTGGAAGGTCGTACCGAGGATCGGCTCCAGCGCTTCCTTGAGCTCGGGGTGGATCGGCTCGATGTCCTGGCGGCCGTTCTTGCGGTGGGCGTAGTTGGTGTGGGCGTTGGCCGCCATCGGGCCCGGCCGGTACAGCGCGAGCACCGCGGCGATGTCCTCGAACCGGGTCGGCTCCATCAGCTTCAGGAGCTGGCGCATGGGCCCGCCGTCGAGCTGGAAGACGCCGAGGGTGTCGCCTCGTGCCATCAGCTTGTACGTGGTGGCGTCGTCCAGCGGCATGCTCAGGGTGTCGAGCTTCACACCCCGGTTCTGTTCGATGATCTTGATGGCGTGATCGATGATGCCCAGGTTCCGAAGACCCAGGAAGTCCATCTTGATCAGGCCCATTTCCTCGCACGAGGGATAGTCGAACCCGGTGATGACCACCTTGTCCTTGTCCCGCATGTGCATCGGAATGAGGTCGAGCAGCGGCGCCGACGACAGGATGACCGCGGCGGCGTGCACGCCCGTGCCCCGGATCAGGCCCTCGATGCCCAGGCCGGTGTCGACGACCTTCTTCACGTCCGGATCGGTCTCGTACAGCGCGCGGATCTCCGTGCCCTCGGCGTACCGCGGGTGATCCTCGTCGAACAGCTTGGCCAGCGGAACGCCCTTGCCCATGACGTCCGGCGGCATCGCCTTGGTGATCTTGTCGCCGACCGCGAACGGATAGCCCAGGATGCGTGAGGCGTCCTTGACCGCGGCCTTCGCCTTGATGGTGCCGAAGGTGTTGACCTGGGCGGTCATCTCCGTGCCGTACTTCTCGGTGACGTAGCGCACCATGCGGTCGCGCTGGCGGTCGTCGAAGTCCAGGTCGATGTCGGGCGGGCTGATGCGCTCGGGGTTGAGGAAGCGCTCGAACAGCAGGCCGTGCTCCAGCGGGCACAGCTCGGTGATGCGGGTGGCGTAGGCCACGATCGAGCCGGTGGCGCTACCACGTCCCGGGCCCACGGCGATGCCGTTGTCGCGCGCGTACTTACAGATGTCGGCGACGACGAGGAAGTAGCTGGAGAACCCCAGCGGGCCGATGATCTTCATCTCGGTCTCGTAGCGCTCCATCACCTCCGCGGGGATCGGGGCGCCGTAGCGCATCTCCAGGCCGCGCTCGACGTCCTTGCGCAGCCACGACTCCTGGGTCTCGCCCTCGGGCACGTCCGGGAACTGCGGCATCCGGTCGACGTAGGTGAACACGTCGCCGTAGTCGCCGACCATCTCGGCGACCAGCAGCGTGTTGTCGCAGCCTTCCGGCAGTTCGGAGAACAGGCTGCGCATCTCGGACGCGGACTTCAGGTAGTAGCCGGAACCGTTGAACCGGAAGCGGTTCGGGTCGTCCTTGTTCTTGCCCACGCCGACGCACAGGAGGCTGTCGTGGGCGTCGGCCTGGTCCTCGGTGACGTAGTGGCTGTCGTTGGTCACCAGCAGCGGGATGGCGAGCTGTTTGGCCAGCCGCAGCAGGTCCTCGCGGACGTCCCGTTCGATGTCGATGCCGTGGTCCATCAGCTCCAGGAAGTAGTTCTCCTTGCCGAACATGTCCTGGTAGTCCGCGGCGACCTTGACCGCTTCCTCGTACTGGCCGAGCCTGATCCGGGTCTGCACGGCGCCGGAGGGGCAGCCGGTGGTGGCGATGATGCCCTCGGCGTGGTTCGAGATCAGCTCACGGTCCATGCGCGGCTTGGAGTAGTAGCCCTCGAAGGACGCCAGCGACGACAGCCGGAACAGGTTCCGCAGCCCCTGAGCGTCCTTGGCCCACATGGTCATGTGGGTGAACCGGCCACCGCCGGAGACGTCCTTGCCGCCCTCGGCGTCGGCGACACCGGTCTCGGCTCGCGCCCCCCAGAACACGGGTTTCTTCACGAACCGGTTGTCCGGCGCCACGTACGCCTCGATGCCGATGATCGGCTTGACCGGGCCGCCCTTGGCCGACTGGTAGAACTCGTACGCGCCGAACATGTTGCCGTGATCCGACATCGCGATCGCCGGCATCTCCAGCCGAGCAGCCTCGGCGACCAGCGGCTTGACCTTCGCCGCGCCATCCAGCATCGAATACTCAGTGTGTACGTGAAGATGCACGAACGAGTCGCTCACCTGGTCCCCTTGCCTTGCGCTCCGCCCACTACCCGCACGAGCCTATTCCGTCTTCTGAGGCTGCTGGGGCATTGCACGCAACCGGTAAATACCTGTTGCGTAACCACGGCACCGATGCGCCGGCACAGCCTCGCGGCCTGACACCAGGGGTTTCTCGGAAACCAAGAAACCCCAGTTCAGCACAGTGAACTGGGGTTTCGGTCGGTGCGCCGCCAGGGACTCGAACCCCGGACCCGCTGATTAAGAGTCAGCTGCTCTAACCAACTGAGCTAGCGGCGCTTGCGACACAGGTAACTGTAGCAGCCACCAAGACCACCACGCACATCACCCAAGCCGCGCCGCCAACCCTCCATAAGAGGTGATCATCAGGTCCCAGAACCGGTCGGCATCCAGGTGGGTGGCCACGCGCGCGTTGGGAGTGGGCGAGTCGAAGTCGGTGACGGTCATGCCGGTGGTGTAGTGACCGGCGGTCTCCACGCGTACCTCGGCGGGGGTCAGCGTGAGGAGGGTGGGGTCGATGACGTGGGCCACGGCGACCGCGTCGTGGAGGGCGGGGCCGGTGTCGGCGGTGACCGGCGCGTAGTACTGGACGCTGGGGAGGATGAGCGAGGACAGCCGGCCCAGGTCGCGCATCCGGTCGAGGACCCGGGTGGTGACGCGGGCGGTCAGGGTGACGTCCAGGCCCACCTGGGTGACGGTCCAGCCGGCGTTGAAGGCGATGGCGGCGGCCTCGGGGTCGGTGAGGATGTTGAACTCGGCGGCGGGGTTGTGGTTGCCGCGGGTGTACGAACCGCCCATGACCACGAAGTCCCGTACCCAGTCCACGATTCTGGGTTCTCTGCGGACGGCCAGGGCGATGTTGGTCAGCGGGCCGGTGGCCACAAGGGTGATCTCGCCGGGGTTGTCGCGGAGGGTGGAGATGATGAAGTCGACCGCGTGGCCGTCGGCCACGGCGCGGACCGCCGGAGGGAGTACGGCGTCGCCCAGCCCACCGGCGCCGTGCACGTGCGCGGCGTCCATGGGACCTCTGACCAGGGCGCCGGAGCAGCCGGGGACCACGGGGACGTCGCCGAGGTCCAGGAACTCGCGCAGGGCGAGGGCGTTGGCGGTGGTCAGGTCCAGGCCGACGTTGCCGCCCACGGTGGTGATGCCGCGGAGGTCGAGGGCGGATCCGGCCGCCAGAGCGAGCGCGAGGGCGTCGTCTATGCCGGGGTCGCAGTCAATCAGCATGGAAACTGTCACAAAAACCCAGCGTATGGGTGTTTGTCGGCAAAAATCGCCACACAGGGCTCAAGACGTGAATCGGGGCCGGAGCAGCTTCCCCCAAAGCTACCCCGGCCCCGATATATGGCGGTCCAGGCCGGTACCTTCCCCCGAAGCACCGGCGGTCCCGCACTGCAGACGACGGTCCCCCTCCGCGTCCGCATCGGTAAAAGTCTGCAAGTCAGTCGCAGGACTCTTGACCTGCTTCGACACTACAGCGGCGAATGCAACGGACGCGTCATATAGGGGTCGAATGTCTCCCCAAAAGGGCTACGGAAGCTCCAAACGGACCTCAGTACCTTCAGACAGCGACCGGCTCACCGTGCAGTACTTCTCGTGCACCCGATGGGCCACCGCGCGGTACACCTCGTCGGCCTTCTCCGACGGCACCTCCACGTCGTAGGTGACGGTCACCGGCCCGAGCAGATTGGGCTGCACCTTCTCCGCCTCGACGGTCATCGCCAGCCGGATGAGCCGCTGCCCCCGCTGAGCCGTGAGCGGCTCGACGGTGACGATGTTGCAGCCGCCCACCGCCGCCAGCAGGAGCTCCACGGGGCTGAAGACGCCGTCCTCGTCACCGCCGCCGATCCGCACCTCGGCCCCGCGGGCGTTGGTCGCCCGGAACCCGCCGTCATCTGTCCGCTCAACACGCACGTTTGCCATGCATCAGACCCTACTCACGCGCACCTGGAGCCAGGGCACCGGCAAAGCGCTTAGGTCCGCCATACGCCCGTTATGAAAATGTGTCCTCCCGAGAGAGGAGCCCCACATGACGTTCCCTGGATCCGCACGCACGGAGACGGTACTGAACACCTCCGTCAATGTGGACATCCGCACGGCATTGCCCCAGCGTGAGCTGGTTCCCATGCTGGACAACGCCTTCGCCTGGCTGCGCTGGGTGGACCGGACGTTCGACCCCTTCGACGAGGAGAGCCAGATCGCCCGGCTCAACGCGGGCAGGACGATCGAGCAGGTGCCGGAGTTGATCGAGGTACTGCACCGGTGTGACGAGATGGCCGAGGCGACGGACGGGTGGTTCGACTCGCGGATCGGCGGGGTCCTGGACGTCTCGGGTTACATCAAGGGCTGGGCGGTCGAACGGCTCTCGCGGGCGCTGGCCGGGGCCGGAGCGGTGGACCACCGGATCACCGCGGGCAGGGACATCCGGGTACGCGGCTCCTCGCTGCCGGGGCGGCCGTGGCGCGTGGGCATCCGTGACCCGCGCACCAACGCGGTGCGCCGCATGGTCTTCGCCAACGACCTGGCCATCTCCACCTCGGGCAAGACCCGCGTGGTCGATCCCCGCACGGGCGAGGCCCAGCACGCGCTCGGCTCGGTGACGGTGATCGGCCCGGATCTGAGTACGGCCGACGCCTTCGCCACCGCCATGTACGCGATGGGCCCGGTCCGCGCCCGCCGCTTCGCCCTCGATCTCGCGGCGGCCGAGCCGTACGAGGTGATGATCGTCACGCGCGGCGGACGCTCGGTGAGCACGCCCGGCTTCGCCCTGTACGGCACGCCGTCTGAACTCGCCGGCTGAAGCTCTATGCCTCCGGATGTTGGGTGAGGTAATCGATATAGACTGGTTTGAGCGCTTCGCCCAGTTCCCCCTCACCCGCGGCGAGGGCGTCGCTGAGCAAGGCCGAGACGCGGCTGAGGTCGTTGGCGGTCTCCCCGTCGTGACCGCTGGCCGCCTCGGCCGCCGGGATCACCTTGAGCAGGTTCCAGAGAAAGCCCAGGTCTCCATGGCGTACCGCATAGCGCACCGCACGCTCGTGCAGTTCGCTGGCCGGCAACGACTCCAGTTCCTTCGCGTCCATCTCGCTCCCTTCCCCCCTTGCACCGCTCTTCCCCATCCTGGGCCTGAATAACGCCAACAGTCCGGCGAGTGACTACATGGAGTGACGGGTGGGCACATAGCGTGCATGATCACTGTCCTGATCATCGTCCTGGCCGCCGCGATCTCGCCGATCGTCGCCCATGCGCTCGGCCGGTTCGTCCGGGTGCCGAACGTGGTGCTGGAGATCCTGCTCGGCGTGCTGTGCGGCCCGGTGGTGCTCGGCTGGATCAAGACCGACGGCGTCATCGAGACGATCTCGCAGTTCGGGCTCTCCATGCTGATGTTCATGGCCGGCTACGAGATCGAGTTCGCCCGGATCAAGGGCCGGCCGATCAGGCTGGCGATCTACGGCTGGTTCGCCTCGCTGGCGCTCGGGCTGCTCGTGGCGGTGGCGACGAACGGGTTCACGCTGGCCGCCCAGGTGATCGGGCTCGCCCTGTGCACGACCGCGCTCGGCACGATCCTGCCGATGGTGCGGGACGCGGGCGCGCTGCCCACGCCGTTCGGCAGCCGGGTGCTGGGGATCGGGGCGCTCGGGGAGTTCGGCCCGATCGTGGCCATGGCCTTCGTCTTCTCCGAGGACGAGCGCTGGCACACGATCGCGCTCATCGCGCTGTTCACCGCCATCGCGATCGTCGCGGCGGCGATGGCCGCCCGGCCGCGGCACCCGCTGCTGGCGCGGCTGGTCGCCGGCACGATGGGCAGCACTGGCCAGCTCGCGGTGCGCATCGTCATGTTCGTGCTGATCGCGATGATCGCCGCCGCGTCGGCGTTCGGCCTGGACGTGCTGCTCGGCGCGTTCGCGGCGGGCATCGTGGTACGGCTGGCGGTCGCCTCGGGCCCGGAGGCCGAGGAGCACGTGATCTCCTCCAAACTCGACGCGATCGGCTTCGGCTTCCTCATCCCGTTCTTCTTCGTGGTCAGCGGCGCCAACCTGGACCTGAAGGCGTTGTTCACCGACCCGCGCAGCCTGCTGCTGATCCCGATCTTCCTGCTCGCGTTCCTGCTGGTACGCGGGCTGCCCACGTACCTGCTGCACCGGCGCGACCCCGACCTGCGGCCCGGCGAGCACAAGGCGCTGGCGCTGTTCGCCGCGGCCGGTCTGCCCCTGATCGTGGTGATCACCAACACCGGCGTGCAGCAGGGCGCGATCAGCTCGGCGCACGCCGCGGCGATGGTCACCGCCGGCGTGCTCAGCGTCATGATCTATCCCCTGGTGGCGCTGCGCCTCTACCGATCGGCCCTCAAGGAGTGCGAGGATCTATCAGCGTGATATTCATCTTGAGAACCCTGGCGGCCGCGGTCGCCCTGTGGGTCGCCACACAACTGCTCCCCGGCATCACGGTCGACACCGACACCACGGCGAAGTACTGGGGCACGCTCGTCGTGGTCGCCCTCATCTTCGGCCTGATCAACGCGATCGTGAAGCCCATCGTCAAGATGCTGGGCTGCGCGGTGATCGTGCTGACGCTGGGGCTCTTCCTCCTGGTGATCAACGCGGCGATGCTGCTGCTCACGAGCTGGATCGCCGGACAGCTCGACGTGCCGTTCCACGTGGACGGCTTCGTCACCGCGCTCATCGGCTCGGTCATCATCAGCATCGTGAGCTGGCTGCTCAGCCTGGTCATCCCCGACGGCGACTGATCACGCCCATGGAACTCCACGGCGCCGGCCTGACCTGCTCGCGGGTCGCGGCCGTGGCCACCGGCCAGGCCCGGGTGACGATCGGCTCCACCGATCGCGCTCGGGCCGCGTGGGCCACCGCCCAGGCGCTGACCGGCCCGGTCTACGGGCAGAGCACGGGCGTCGGGGCGAACAAGGACGTCGAGGTGGCCGCGTCCGGGCTCGACCTGCTGCGCAGTCACGCGGGTGGCGCCGGGCCCCTGATCGAGGCGGAACGGGCCAGGGGGATGCTGGCCGTACGCCTGAACCAACTGCTCGCGGGCGGCTCCGGGATCGACCCGGCGGTGCTGCCGGTCCTCGCCGAGGCGATCAACGCGGGCGTCACTCCCCCGGTACGCGCCTACGGGGCCATCGGTACCGGCGACCTGACGGCGCTGGCGAGCACCGCCCTGTGCCTGCTGGGCGAGCGGGCGTGGCACGGCGGCGACGGTCCCCGCTTCGCGCTGGCGAGCTCGGACGGGCTGCCGTTCATCAGCTCGGGCGCGCTGACGCTGGCCGACGCGGCGCTGGCCTGTCATCGGCTGCGCGGGCTGCTGGACGCCGCGATCGACGTGGCCGCCTTCTCCTTCACCGCGGTCGGGGCTTCGGCGGAGCCGCTGGCGGCAGCCGTACAGGAAGCGAGACCGCATCAGGGGCAGGCGGTGGTGGCCGCGCGGCTGCGCGGCCTGCTCAACGGGGAGCTCGCCACGCGCGTGCAGGACCCGTACGGCTACCGCGCCTTCGCCCAGGTGCACGGCGGCGCGCTCGACGCGCTGGAGCGGGCCGCCACGACCGTCGAGATCGACCTCAACGCCGCCGCCGAGAACCCGCTCATCGACCGCTCGCTGGCCTGGCACAACGGCAACTTCCACTCGGCGCCCGTGGCGCTGGCCCTGGACACGCTGCGCGCGGCGCTGGTGCAGACGGCGCAGCTGAGCACCGCCCGGCTGGCCACGCTGATGGAGCCGGGCTACACCGGCGCCCTGCCCTTCCTCGCCGACCGTCCGGGCGCCTCCGGCCTGATGATCCTGGAGTACGTGGCCCAGGACGCGCTGGCCGAGCTGCGCCACCTGGCGACGCCGGTCACCACCGGCACCGCGGTGATCTCCCGCGGCACCGAGGACCACGCCGGCTTCGCCACCCAGGCGGCCCGCTACGCGCTGCGCTGCGTGGAGCCACTGGAGATCGTGCTGGCCTGCGAGCGGGTGGCCGCCGTACGGGCCCGCCGCGGCGCCGAGCCGGACCGCCCGCTGGACGGCGACCTCGACGCGGCCCGCCTACTCCTGCGACCGGGCGGAGCGACGCCGTAGCCACCGGCGCGGCACGAACAACACCAGCAGCGCCACGACGACGTGCGCGGCGATGAAGGCGTACGCCTCGTACTTGGTGGCCGGGTGGCCGATCCGCACGGTGATGTGGTCGGCCCAGTCCCACACCTCGGGGATGGCGTCGAGGCGGCGGTTCATGGAGACCGCCACGAGGTCCTCAAGACCCGACACGTGCAGGATCGACATCGCCAGGCCGGTACGCAGCACGCCCTCCCGCGAGCCGCCGCCGAGCCGGTAGGCCAGCAGAAGCGCCACGATCAGGAACGGCACGAAGACCACGACGTGCAGGTAGAGGTCCTCGAAGGTGCCGGACTTGTCGCCGATGTCCATGGCGGCCATGAAGGTCTTCGGCACGAAGTACAGCAGGAAGACCAGGAACACGGCCGGAATGGCCAGCAGGTGCAGCTTGAGCCGCCGCGCCCACTCGACGTCCAGCCAGGCGATCGCCACGATGGCGGCCAGCTGCGGCGTGAGCTTGACGAGGAAGCCCCACAGCGAGGTGATCTCCTGCTCGTACGGCAGGACGAAACGGACGACTCCCGCCAGCGCCACCGCAAGGGCGCCCGCGAGCAGCGTCACCCGGTTGGCTCTGATCACGATGCGACTCCAAGGATCGGGGTGCCGTGGCCGGGGCAGCGGCCGAGCTCGCCACCGCCGTCCGGGACCACGGCGACGAGCACCGGACGGCGCCTGCCCAGCGCGGAGACGGCCAGACCGCCGCCCTCCGGCCGGGCGTGGAAGCGCCGCCACAGCAGATGGACCCGGCCGCAGCGGGCGCGGGCCGCGTAGTAGCCGAGATGCGGGTCGTGCACCAGCGCGCCCTCGGCGGCGCCGGCGAGCGTCACCCGCTCCAGCACGTTCACCTCGACGCCCGCCAGCTCGGGCAGGAACGAGGCCACCGCCGCCCGCTCGCCGACCACGACCGCGCGGCCGGCGTCGGCGGCGAGCTTGAGCGCGGGCGCGTTGAGCTCACGCCGCCGGCGCTCGTGCACGACCGTGGCGTCCGGCTCCAGCAGCACACCATACGGCGGGCCGCCCAGCCCCAGCCGCCGCCGATCCAGCACGGCCCGGCGCACCTCCAGCACCGGAACCCGCCCGCGCACGCCCGCCGCCCCGAGCGCCACCGCCAGCGCCGCCCGCAGCCCGCCCGCCGGGCCGATCCACAGGCTCGGCTCGGCCCCCGGATCGTACGGCTCGGCGAACGGGCACAGCCGGTGCAGCTGGCCGGCCAGCTCCCCGGTGGGCGTGGGCAGGGGCTCGTCGAGCGCCCGGCCCGCGCGTACCCACTGGTCGCGGTAGAAGGGCACGCGGGAGAAGGCCAGCCGGACCGTGCGCCGGTAGGACCTCTCCCACGCCGTGGCGGAGAACCTAACGGACATCGACCTTGACCAGCGCGTCCAGGTCCGGGGGCGTGTGGTCGACGACGTAGCCGAGCTTGGCCCGGCACTCGGTGTAGGGGAAGACGTGGTCGCCGGGGAAGGCGACCACCACGATCTCGGCGCTGTCCGGCAGCGTCTCCAGGCCGTCGATCCCGAGCAGGATGCCTTCGAAAGGAGCGCGCAGCACCCGCACCGAGGCGGGACCCCGGCGGGTGGGCGTGAGGTCGGGCCGCTCTCCGACGGCCAGGCGGACCGTGGCCTCGACCGTGTCCACGCCGTACATCAGGCCGAGCGCCTCGCCCAGCCCGTTGCCGCCGATGCGCGCGCCCATCTCGATCAGCGTGACCACGCCGTCCTCGACGAACAGGTCCACGTTGAGCGGGCCGTCGCGGTAGCCGATCTCGGCGCAGACCAGCTCCAGCTGCCGGGTGACCTCCTTGTCGAGGACGCCGTCGCCCGGTTCCATGTCGTGCCCGACCGCGACCACCTCGGGAGGTTCGGTGACGCGCCGGCTCAGGCCGAGCAGGGCGATCCTGCCGTCCTGGAGCATGGCCTCGCCGCAGAGGTCCTGGCCGGTCAGGAGCTGTTCGATGATGATGCGGCCGGTCGGGGAGACGGCCCGCGCGTGCTCGACCGCCCGCGCGAGATCCTCCTGCTCGCGCACGATCGTGATGCCGCGCGAGCTGCCGGAGTCGACCGGTTTGACGATGACCGGCAGTGCCGGCCGTACCTCGGGATCGGTGGAGTAGGGCGGGCTCGGCAGGCCGAGGCGCAGGCACGTCTCGCGGAAGGCGGCCTTGTCCGTCGAGACCCGCAGGGTCTCCTCGGTGAGCGCGCGGGGCAGGCCGAGCAGGCGGGCCAGCTCGGCCAGCGACGGGAGGTTGATGTCGCTGCCGGGGGCGAGCAGCCCGGCCAGGCCGTGGCGCTCGCGCAGCGCGGCCGCGATCGCCGGGACGTCGCGGGTGCTGAGGTGCAGGAACTCGTCGGCCTCCGCCACGCCCGGTGCGTCGGCGCGCATGTCCACGCAGATCGTGGACAGGCCCAGCCGCCGGGCGGCCCGGAAGGCACTGACCGTGCCGTCCGAGCCGCCGAGGATCACGAGGTGCTTCACCTCGGGGTGTTCCAGTGGGTGCCGCGGTTCTCGATGAACCAGTCGACCGTCTTGGCCATGCCCTCCTGCAGGGTGACCAGCGAGGCGGGGTCGATGCCGACCGGGCGCAGCGTCTCGGGGTCGGCGGTGACGGCGGTCTCCGGGGTCTCGCCGGGACGCATGGGCAGGTCCACGATCGGCGCGCGCTCGTAGCCGCGCTCCTCGCACATATCGATGATCATCTCGGCGACCGCGCGGATGCTCGTCGACTCGGTCGGGCCGACCTCGACCACGTGGCCGAGCGGCGGCTTGACCGCGGCGGTCTCCAGCGCGGCGACCAGTCCCCTGGCCACGTCGCCGACCCACACCATGTCGGAGATCTGGGTGCCGCCGCCGTACAACTCGACCGGCATGCCCGACAGTGCGCGGCAGATCACGGCGGGGGTGATCTTGCGTACCTTTCCGGCGGCGAACGGCGGTGCCGCCATCTGCCGGGGTCCGTAGGCGTTGACCACTCTGACCAGGTTGACCCTGGTGCCGCGGTGGGCGTTGAACATGCGCGCGAAGCGCTCGACGGCGGTCTTGGAGATCGAGTAGCTGTTGTCCATCCAGTGGTTGCCCACGCAGATGTAGACACCGGGGAGGTCGTACTGGGCGACCGCTTCGAGGAAGTTGAGACCGCCCATGAGGTTGGTCTCCGCTGCGGGCCGCGGATTGGTGATCGTCTCCTGGGTGCCGAGGACGGCGGCCAGGTGGATGATCGCATCGGCGTGGGCGGCCAGTTCGGTCATGGCCGTGGCGTCCCTGATGTCGCCGAGCATGACCTCGAACGGGCTGGAGCCGCGATCCTGATGGTCGAAGACGATCGGAGTATGACCTCTGGCGGCTAACTCCTCACAGACGTAACGGCCGATGAAGCCATTACCACCCGTCACCCCAACTTTCATGGCATTCCCCTGATCAAACGCCGCGCTGGTTGTGCGCGGGCAGTAGGTACACGCGTCCAGGTGTGGCGCGCGGCCATGATCAAATCAGACATATACTCCTAACTATGACTGTCAGTCATTTCGTTGCGATTTCGTAATTTTTCGGGTGAATCAGGGACCTAAGTGAAGATTGAACTGTCTTACCCGGATATTGACCCAGAGCCTGAAGGCTGGGAAGATCTCCGGATTCGTCAGGGGTTAACGGCTATATGGTCCTATGACGTGATCCGTAGCTCCTTCGCCGCCTCGTGGGCCCGGCCGCTGCTGGGCGTCTTCCGCGACGGCGACCGCGTCGCCGGCGCCATCGGGGCAGTCTGCCGTGGCCTGTGGCCGACCCGGACCTCCCGCCCGCCGCTCCTTCTCGACGTGCGATTACCGGCTCACTCCAACGCTCCCACCTGGTTCCTGCCCGAGGGCGCCGACGGCCGCGAGCTCATCAGGAGCTTCGAGCGGGCCGCCGCCGCCGAGTTCGGCTGGGGCCTGGCCGGTGTGGTCTACCGCATGGTCACCGAGCCCGCGCTGCCGCTGGTCGCCCGGCGCGGCGCCCTCGTCAGGCAGTCCCCCGGCACCACGCAGATGCGCCTGGGCTGGTCCTCCGCAGACGGGTGGATCGGCACACTCAGCCGTAACCGCCGCTCCACGCTGCGCCGCCAGATCAAGCGCATCGCCCAGGACGGCGAGTTGCTCGTGCGCGAGGGCAGCGCCCGCCGCGACCTCGACCCGGCCGAACTGGCGACGCTCGACGAACGTCACGCCGCCCGGCTGAGTTCCTCCCTCGATCCGCGCCTGCCGCTGTCGCCCGCGTACTTCGCCGCGCTGCTGGGCCGCGAGGACGTGTGGACGCTCAGCTACCACCACGGCGAGAAGCTGCTGGCCTTCGCCATGGTCTACGACCACCCCGTCGCCCCCATGTACGGCCCGTGGGCCGCGCTGCCACCGGAACAGGGCGGCCGCAAGGACCTTTACTTCGACAGCTACGCCCGGATCGTCGCCCACGCGACGGCCGCGGGCGCCAAACGCCTGTTCGCCGGCCGGGGCTTCGTTGACGTGAAGCGCTCGCTGGGGTTCGAATACCTCCCCATGAAGGTCGTGGCGGTACCCAGGTGGGCGATCGGATGAGCCTGGAGTTCCTGGATCCCCGGCACGACCCGGAGCCCGCCGGCTGGGAGGAATTACGCCTCGCCGCCGGCCAGTGGGTGACCTGGCGCTATGACCTGCTGCGCGCCTACGCCTGGGGCGCCCAGGCGCCCGTGGTGCTGGCGGTCCTGCGGCAGGACGGCAAGGCGGTCGGCGCCGCCTCGGCCTCGCTGCGCACCCCCCGGCTACGGCGCGGCGTGTACACCGCGGCACGCGGCCCGGCAGGCGTCCTGGACGTCCACGCGCCGGGCAACCGCTCCCAGAAAGGCTGGTGGTTCCGCGACGAACCGGACCCCGGCCTGCTGCGCGCCTACGCGCGCGGGCTGCGGCGGGAGCTGGGCCCCGGCTGGCGGAGCATGGTCTGGCGCGAGGTCTCGCCCGACGAGCGCGCCCTGCTCCCCGGGCCGATCAAGGTGAACCTGCCCACCGCTCCCCTGGCCAAGCTCGCCCTGCCCTGGTCCGGCCTGGACGACTGGTACGCCCAGCTCGACCCCCGCCGCCGCGACTCCCTGCGCAGGCGGGCCAGGACGTTCTCCGCGGAGCTGACCGTCCGGATCGGCCCCGCCGCCGAGCTGGTCGGCGCGGAGGAGGCGGCCCGGCTGCGCGCCGAGAACGACCTCAAGCACCGCGGCAGGTTCCTCCCCCTCGCGCCACTGCCACTGCCCTACCTGGAGGCGCTGATCGGCGGCGGGGAGAGCATCGCCCTCACCTACCGGCACGACCGGCGCCTGCTCGGCCTGTCCCTGATCCTGGACCACCCGGCCTGGCCCATCTGCCTGAGCTGGGGCGCGCTCCCGCCGGAGAGCGGCGGGCGCAAGCACCTGTACTTCGACGGCTACGTCCGGATGGTCGAGTGGGCGATCGGGGCCGGCAAGCGCGGCCTGGTGCTCGGCAAGGGGCAGGCCGAGGTCAAGAGCGGGCTCGGCGCGGAGCTGGTGCCCTCGTCGGCGGTGGCGGTGCCGTTGTGAGGTGCCTGCAGTGCGGTGATCCGCACCCCTCCGATCTGGGCCGGCAGCGGTACTCGTGCCGGGCGTGCGGCGCCGTCTACCGGGCCGTTCCCTCGGCGCCCCGGCCCGTGGCGGGCGATCCGCTCGTGCCGTACCTGCCCGCGCGCATGATCCGCTGGATCCGCGACCACGACGACCGCTCGCCGCTCGACCGGGAGACGCTGGCGCGCTGGTACAAGGAGTTCGACGCGCTGATCGCCAAGGCCAGGACCGACGAGGCGGTCCGCGCCCACGTCGAGGAGATCAGCGAGATCCCCCTCGACCAGCTGCCCGCCAAGCCGCCGGCCTTCTCCAAGGTGTGCGCGGCCCTGCACGCCACCTGCTACGACCTGGCCCTCGCCCAAGGCCGCCTCGACCCCTCGGCCGCCGAGCGCCTGGCCCATGTCCGCGCCTGGCTGGCGGGCCCCGGCCGCCCGGCGACCTGGACCGCGGCGCCGCCCTCGCGACCACCCGCCCGCGAACACGTCGAAGCCCTCCTGCCGCTGCCGGACACGTTCGAGGCCGCGCAGGTCAGGACCTTCTTCACCGCGCTGTTCGGCATGGAGAAGGGCCCGTCGCTGACCGGCGTCCTCGACCGGTTCGGCCGCGAACAGGTGGAGTCGGCCCTGCGCGCCTACCTGCACGACGGCAGCCGCCCGCTGCGCGCGCGCGTCCTCGCCGACCTGGACGCAGGATGACCGCCACCGCCACCCACCGCATCGGGCTGACGCGGCTGACGACGCTGATCGCCGGCCGCGCGACCTTCCGCGTGATGCTGTACGGCTCCGCCGCCCTGCTCGCCCTGGCCTGGAGCCGCGCGGACTTCGCCGCCTACGCCGCGGTCATGGGCGCCGTCGGCTGGCTCTGCATGGTCGTCCAGTCGGGCACCGAGAAGGCCGCGCTCAAGCTGATCCCGCGCGCCCGCCGTACCCGCGACCAGCTCGCCGGCATGCTCCGCGCCCTGGTGGCGTACGTACCGCTTCCGGCCACCGCCGCCGCGGTCGTCGCGCTCGTCCTGGCCCCCGGCCACCCGGTCACGCTCTACCTGCTGGGCATCGCGTACTACGTGGCGCTCGGCTGCGGCATGCTCGGCGTCGCCCTCCACCGCGCGCTCGGCCGCTATGCCCGCGACACCGTCCACTTCGCCGTGCTCGGCCTGGGCATGGGCGCGATGGCGGCGCTCGCCTTCTTCGCCGGGGTCGGCCCGACCGGCTACCTGACCGGGCTGCTGGCGCTGGTCACCGCGCTCAACCTCTCGCTGCTGCCCGGCCTGCCCCGCGCCGGACGCCCGCGTCCCGGGCTGCGCCGTGTGCTGGCGGGCACGATCGTGCTGATGGGCGCGGCCGACGTCATGAACAACGCCATGATCGGCACGCTCTTCGTCGAGCTCTCGCTCAGCGCCCACGCCGGCCAGAGCGGCGAGCTCTACTTCGTCACGCTCGCCTGGGGCTTCGCCCTCTCGGTGCTCTACACGCTGCAGCGGATCTACCAGCCGCAGCTGTCGCTCAGGGTGGCGGGAGGCGGCGCGGCGGGGGCACGGGTGCTGGGACGGCGCATGGCCGGGCTGGCCGCCGTGGCCGGAACGCTCTGGCTGGTGCTGGCCGGGGTCGCCCTGGCCCAGCACATCCACGGCCCGATCGCGCTCGGCGTGCTCGCGCTCACCCTGCTTCCCGTGCAGGCGCTGGCCAGCGGCGCCACGTTCGTCGTCGAGCACACCGACCCCCGGGCCAACGCCAGGGCCGTCGTGGCCGCGCTGGCCGCGGTCGCCGTGCTGGGCGCGGTGGCCATTCCCCTGGCCGGGGCGGCCGGGGCCGTGTACGCGCTGGGGGCGAACCCGCTCGTCCTCGGCCTGGCGCTGAGGAGATCGCAGTGACGACGGGCCTGACGGTGCTGGTGCCGTGCTTCAACGAGGGAGCCCAGGTGGACGTGGCCTACCGCGAGCTCGTCACCGAACTGTCCGCGATCGAGGACCTGGAGATCCTCTTCGTGGACGACGGCAGCTCCGACGACTCGCCGGCCCGGATACAGGCTCTGGCCGAGGCCGATCCCCGGGTGCGCTATCTGTCGTTCACCCGCAACTTCGGCATCGACGCGGTCATGGCGGCCGGGTTCTCCTACGCCGCCCAGCCGTGGACGGTCCAGTGCGACGCCGACCTACAGGTGCCGCCCTCGCAGATCTGGACACTGCTCGCCAAGGCCGCCGAGGGGTACGACGTGGTCTTCGGCCACCGGGTCAACCGGCACGACCCGCTCGTGCGCAAGCTCGGCTCGCTCGGGCTGCACTGGTCGGCCCGCGCCGTGTTCAAGATCGGCATGCCGCGGGGCGCCTCCACCTTCCGGCTCGTCCGCACGCCGGTGGCCAGGACGATCAGCGACCTGCGCCTGCCGTGGTTCATGCCGGCCGTACCCCTGGTGGGGGCGCGGTACGCGGCGGTGAGCGTCACGCACCGCGAGCGCAGCGCGGGACGGTCGAAGCTGCGTCTCGGCCGGCTGGCCGGGCACGCGTTCGAGCTGTTCTTCGGGTTCTCGTGGCGGCCGCTCAACCTGCTCTATCTGCTGGCGGCGCTCGGGCTCGTGGTCGCGGCGCTGGGTCTCACCGGGGCGCATCTCGCGCTGTCGGCGGTGACGCTGGCCGGGCTGGCGGTGGTCGGCCGCTACGTGCACCGGATCGCGCCGCGGCGTCCGCTCTTCTACGTGCGTGAGGCGAACGTGCCGCTGCGTGACGGGGACACGCTCACGGGCGGGGCGCCCTGCCCGCCGCCGCCCGCCGTCCTGCGCGACGCGCTGTAGACGGGTTGGGCTCAGGCGAGGTCTCTGATCGAGCCGCGCTCGCGCAGCGTGGGCTGCTGGACGACCCGGCGGCGCTTCGGCCCGCCGTCAACCGCCGCGACCGCCAGGCGGACCGCGGCTCTGACGATGCCGGCGATGGTCCAGTCGACGGTGGTGAGGCCGGGCGTGAGCAGGCCGGACATCGGATGGTCGTCGTAGCCCATCACCGACACGTCGTCCGGGATCGACAGGCCCAGCTCGGCCGCCGCCGCGTAGACGCCGTAGGCGATGGAGTCGGAGAAGCAGAAGACGGCGCTCGGCCGGTCCTCCTCCAGGATGCGGCGGGCCGCGGCGGTGGCGCCGGCCAGCTCGTAGGGGGCGGTGGCAACCTCCAGGTCGAGCCCCAGCCGCTCGGCCTCGGCGCTGACGTGGACGTCGGCGGGCCGGTCGGGGGTGCTGGGGCGGGTCGGGGTGAGAACGGCCACCCGGCGGTGGCCCAGCCCCTTGAGATGTTCCAAAGCCAGCGTCACGCCGCGCCGGTTGTCGAAGACGACCTCGCCCGCGGTGCCCGCCAGCGAGTCGCCGATCGAGACCACGGGCAGTGACTCGCACAGCTCGGGCCAGAAGGCCGCGGCGGGGTCGACCGGCTGCACGATGAGCCCGTCGACGCGCTGGTCGCGCAACTGCTGGGCGAGCGCGCGCTCACGGTCGGGGTCGCCGACCGCGTCGAGGATCAGCGCGTAGCGGTCCTTCTCCCGCAGGCCCCTGCTGATGCCGACGGCCAGCGACTGCTGCCACAGGTCTTCGAGGGAGCCGCAGAGCACACCGATCATGCCGGTACGGCCGCTGGCGAGGGCACGGGCGATGGGGTCGGCCTCGTAGCCGAGTTCGGCGGCGGCGGCCCGCACCCGCTCCATGGTCTCCTCGGAGACCTGCATGCCACGCAGCGCATAGGAGACGGCGGCCGGTGACAGGCCTGTGGCCTGGGCCACTTCCTTGATGGTCGCTCTCTTGCGGGGCATCAAGCCAGCCTATTGCGTGTGGCCGACAGAAGGGCGCAGCGTTGACAGGACGGTAGGTGAAGCGGTTCACTGAACCGTATCAGTGAATCGCTTCACGTTTGTGTCTTCCGAGGCGGCGACGTTTACCTATATTATCAGTAGGAAATACAGGGAGGTGTGGCGGTGAGCATCGATGTGCATCAGCACCTGTGGACGCGTTCCTTCGTGGAGGCGCTGCGTGCGCGTACGGCCGCGCCGTACCTCGACGGGTGGACGCTCTTCCTGGACGGCGAGCCGCCGTACGAGGTGAACCCGGCCGACCACGACCCCGCCACCCGCGAGACCGGTGAGCTCGCGCTCGTCTCGCTGTCCAGCCCGCTCGGCATCGAGTCGCTGCCGCCCGAGGAGTCCTGGCCGCTCATCGAGGCCTACCACGACGGCGCGCTGGAGCTGCCCGAGCGCTTCGGCGCCTGGGCCGCCACCTGCCACAGCGAACCCGATCCCGCCCGCCTGGCCAAGGACCTCGACCGCGGCTTCGCCGGGCTGCAGATCCCGGCCACCGCCGAGCCGCTCGACGAGCTGCTCGACGTGCTCGTGGAGCGGGACCTGCCCCTGCTGGTCCACCCCGGCCCCGCCGCGGGCGGCCCGGGGCGCCCGTCCTGGTGGCCGGCCGTCGTGCCGTACGTCCAGCAGATGCACGCGGCCTGGTACCACTTCCACGCCGTGGTGCGCCCGCGCCACCCGAAGCTGCGCGTCTGCTTCACCCTGCTCGCGGGCCTGGCCCCGCTGCACTCCGAGCGCCTCATCGCCAGAGGCGGCCAGAACCGCGGCCTGGTCGACCCCGGCTTCTACGTGGAGACCTCCAGCTACGGCCCGCGCGCGATCGACGCGATCGTGCGCGAGCTCGGCATCGACGTCGTCGTCAACGGCTCCGACGCCCCCTACGCCACGGCCCCCGACCCGGGCCTCGGCAACGCGGCGGCGCACGCCATCCGCGTGACCAACCCCCGTCGTCTACTCGGCAGAAAGGAGAACCGCACATGAGCAAGCGAACAGCTGAGCTCCTCAGCGAGGCACCCCAGACACAGGACGGGGACATCTGCGCCGGCCTTCCCGAGCGCGCCCTCGACCGGCGCGAACTGCGCGAACTGGTCAACGGCCTCGCCGCCAACCCGGACGGATGGCAGGAACTCGTCGAGTTCCCGCAGGACGGCGGCCGCCACTACGCCTCGCTCCACCGCGACGCCTACGTGGACGTGTGGCTCCTGTGCTGGCGGCCCGAGGACGACACCGGCTGGCACGACCACGACATCAGCTCCGGCGCCGTGCACGTGGTGCGGGGCGCGCTGCTGGAGTGCAACCCGCGCATCGGCGGAGAACACCTGGAGACGGTGGTGGGCGAGGGCCAGTCGTTCTCGTTCGGCCCCGACCACATCCACCGTCTCAACGGCGCCACCTCGCACAGCGTCTCGATCCACGCCTACTCGCCGCCGCTGTGGCGGCTCGGCCAGTACTCGATCGACGACGGCGGCGTGATGCGCCGCACGTCGGTGAGCTACGCCGACGAACTGCGCCCGCTCGACTCCGCCGCCGAGGTGGCCTGACCCCGGCTCAGCCGCGCCCGCTGATGACGGCCCGGCCCATGGCCGGGTCGTCGCAGAACGCGCCGTCGATGCCCAGGGACACCAGCCGGGCCAGGAAGCCCATCACGTCACCGGTCGCCCGCGCGTAGACGGGGCTGGCCGGGTTGCCGAGGCGGTGGTCCAGGGGGAGCTGGGAGTTCTCGTTGCGGATCGTCCAGATGTGCACGTCCAGGCGAGCCCGGTGCGCGTCCTTCACCAGCGTGGTCGGCGGCAGCAGGCGGCCGTCGGCGCCCACCGGGAGGATGCGGCGCGTGTCCACGCCGACGCCGTTGGCGTAGGCGGCCACCTCGCGCAGGCCCTGCGGCTTCACCATGTCGTCGTAGGTGCGCGGGTCGCCGGAGGCCGTCCAGTCGTAGGGCTTGCCGCCGAAGGTGATCAGCTGGATCAGCGGCAGCCGGGTCTTGGAGCGCATCTCGCGCAGGTTCGCGGTCTCGAAGGACTGGATGAACGCCTTGCGTACCCGGTAGCGGCCGAGAATCTCCAGGAGGGGCTCCTCCAGGGACAGGCCGACGGAGTCGAAGTAGGTCGGGTGCTTGGTCTCGGGGTAGACGCCCACACGGTGGCGCTGGGCGAGCTGGACGACCTCTTCGAACGTGGGGATCTCGGCCAGGCCGTCGAAGGCGGTGTTGTCGGGCCGCAGGTCCGGGATGCGTTCCTTGGCGCGCAGGGTCTTGAGCTCGGCCAGCGTGAAGTCCTCGGTGAACCAGCCGGTCACGGGACGGCCGTCGATGGTCTTGGTGGTGCGGCGGCCGGCGAACTCGGGGCGGGCGGCGACGTCGGTGGTGCCGGAGATCTCGTTCTCGTGCCGGGCGACGAGCACGTGGTCCTTGGTGGACACGAGGTCGGGCTCGATGTAGTCGGCGCCCATCGCGATCGCGGCCTCGTAGGACAGGAGGGTGTGCTCGGGGCGGTGGGCGCTGGCGCCCCGGTGCCCGATGACGACCGGCTCCTTGGGCGAGTGAGCCGCGACGGGCTCCGATGAGATCAGCACGACGGCGACCGTAACACCGGCCAGCACCTTGCCCCATAATCTTCGCTGCGTCATGCCGCGCAGAGTAGACCCGCTCAGTGACGCGCGAGAACACAGCAGGTGGAACACGGCTCAACATCCGGGAGCGTGATCCACAGGCAGCAGGTCTTGCGGAAGTAGCCGTCGCCCGAGGGGGTGAGCAGCCCGTCCACGGGCTTGCCGATCTCGTGCAGCAACGTCATGTAGTCGCCCTTGACGACCTGGGTGAGCGGGTGCGCGACGGCCTCCGCGGTGGAGCCCCAGAGCGTGCGCTCGCCAACCCTGGCCATGCGGCTGAGCACCTTGACCAGCGGCGCCTGGGATTCGGCCAGCGCGCCCGCGATCGCCGCCGCGCCGCTCTCCCACGTGATCCGCGAGGCCCCGATGGTCACGCCGGCCTCGGACACCTTGAAATACGTGTCCCGAAATTTCATGACCGGCACCCGCCCGTCCAGCGCCCACCCCAGCGCCATCGGGAACATGTGCCAATACCCGTAGGTCTTCCACAACAGCGCCGCGCCGACGTGGCGCGGCGCGTTCCAGCGCCCCGCCGTCTGCTCCACAAGCTCCCCCATCAGCGTGTACGGCTCCCGCACCAGCTCGGAGACGGCGGTCCAGCTCCCGTCGGGTTCGATCTCCAGCCCGGGATCCACCCCGAGCACGCCGTCACGACCCGCGGCGACCCGCTGGAGCACCTCCGTCAGCACCGAACCCTCCACGCCTTATAGGTTAGCCTTACCTAAAGTAGCAGGCCGTCCCGCGAGCCATCCCACGATGAGCTGCACGACCAGGATCGCCATGCCCACGGCCAGCGGAGCCGTCCACCCGCCCGAGGTCTGCCGCAGCGCCCCGAACAGCACCGGACCCACCGCGGCCAGCACGTACCCGGCCGACTGCGCGACCGCCGACAACGCCGTCACGGCCGTCGGATCGGGCGCCCGCAGCGTGATCAGCAGCAGCGCCAGCCCGAACGCCGCCCCCTGCCCCACGCCCAGCACGATCATCCACAACCAGGGCACGGTGACCGGCGCCACCAGCAGCCCGAGGTACCCGGCCATGGTGAGCAGGACGGCGGCGGCCACGTACCCCGACTGCGAGCGCCGCCGCCCCGCCAGCACCGGCACCGCGAAGGTGGCACCCACCTGCACGAGCGTCGTCATGCTGAGCAGGTATCCGGACTGGTCGGCCGGGAGCCCGGCCTCCAGGAAGACGGTCGGCAGCCAGGCCAGGATCACGTAGAAGGTGAGCGACTGCAGGCCCATGAGGCCGGTGACGTACCAGGTGATCCGGCTGCGGATGACCGCGTGGAAGGGGCGGGGGCCGTTCTGGACGGCGGCCTGCTTGCCCAGCGCCTGCGGCAGCCAGAGCAGCGCACCGGCCAGCGCGGGCAACGCGATCATGGCGGAGACGCCGCGCCAGCCGTACCCTGTGGATCTCTCCAGGGGGATCATGAGCGCGGAGGCGGTCGCCGCGCCCGCGCTCGCGGCGGAGCTGTAGATACCGGTGAAGAGGTTGACGCGACCGGGGAAGTGCTGTTTGACGATGCCGGGCATGACGACGTTCATGACCGCGATGGCGGTGGCGGCGATCGCGGCGCCCGCGTACAGGGCGGGCGCGCCGTCGAGGGTGCGCAGGACCACGCCGAGCGCGAGCACGAGCAGCCCGGCGAGCAGCGTGCGGTCGAGGCCGATCCGGCGGGCCAGCACCGGCGCGAGCGGCCCGAAGACGCCCAGGCAGACGATCATGACGGTGGTGATCGCGCCGCCGCCCGCGGGGGTGAGGCCGACGTCGGTCATGATCTCGTCCAGCAGTGGCGAGACACCCGCGATGGCCGGGCGCAGGTTCAGCGCGGCGAGCACGAATCCGGCGACGAGCAGTGCGAACCTGAACGACATAGGGGATCTACTCTCGCATAACCTCCTGACAACGTTGTCTAGGGGTGTCGCTTGAGAAATGATCGCATCGTGAGACCGACGATGAAGGACGTCGCCTCGGCCGCCGGAGTCGCGCTGAAGACTGTATCGCGGGTGGTCAACGGCGAACCCGGCGTGAACCCGGCCACCGCCGAGCGGGTGCGCGCGGCCATCGACGCGCTCGGCTACAGCCGCAACGAGAGCGCCAGAGTCCTGCGCCAGGGCCGCACCTCCACGGTCGGCCTGGTCATCGAGGACATCTCCGACCCCTTCTACTCGGGTCTCGGCCGCGCCGTCGAGCAGGTCGCGATCGCCCACGGCTGCCTGCTGCTGAGCGGCTCCTCCGGCGAGAACCCGGAGCGCGAGCGGGAACTGGTCCGCACGTTCTGCGCGCGCCGCGTGGACGGGCTGATCGTGGTCCCGGCCGGTGACGACCATTCGTACCTGCGGCCCGAGCTCGACGCCGGCACGCCCGCGGTCTTCGTGGACCGGCCGCCCGGCCCCGAGATCGACGTGGACACCGTGCTGTGCGACAACGAGGGCGGCGCCCGGCTGGCCGTCGCGCACCTGCGGAAGGCGGGGCACCGGCGGATCGCCTTCCTCGGCGACAGCCCGTCCATCTTCACCGCGGCCGAGCGGTTGAAGGGCTACCGCGCGGCGCTGGGCGGGTCGTCCGACCCGGCGCTGGTCTCGATGCGCGCCCCCGACCTGGCCGGCACCGTCGCCGACCTGGAGCGCATGCTCGGCCTGCCCGACCCGCCGACCGCGCTGTTCACCGGCAACGGCCGGCTGACCGTCACCACGCTCAGGGCGCTGCGCGGGCGGCCGCTCGCGCTGGTCGGCTTCGACGACTTCGAACTGGCCGACCTGCTCACGCCGGGCGTCACCGTGGTCGCCCAGGACCCGGCAGGGCTCGGCCGGGTGGCCTCCGAGCTGCTGTTCCGCCGCCTGGCCGGTGATCGCGGCCCCGCGCAGCATCTCCAGCTCCCGGTACGGCTCATCGCCCGCGGATCGGGCGAGCAGGCCCCCTCAGCTGCCTGAACAGGACCAGCGCCACCACGACCCCGGCCGCGCCACCGATGACCATGGCCGCCGGCGGGCCGGTCAGCTCGCCCACGCCGCCCACGATCGCCGCCCCCGCCGCCTGCCCGGTCATCAGCCCCGCCGACTGCAGGCCGAACGCCTGCCCGCGCACGTGCTCGGGCACCGCCTCCAGGAAGCGCCGCTGCAGCCCGAGCTGGTAGGCCAGCCCGGCCGCCGCGCACGCCGACAGCACCGCCGCCCACACCATTCCCGGCTCCAGGGCGAAGAACAACCAGGGCACGCCGAGCAGCACCGCGAGCGGCAGCGACAGCCGTTCACGCAGGGACGGCGCGGCGAAGCGCCCCACGGTGAACTCCCCCACCGCCATGCCCACCGCCGCCGCGGCGAGCACCACGCCCGCCTCCCCCTGCCCGCCCATGTACGGCACGATCATCGCCTCCGGCCCGGCCAGGCACAGCACCGGCAGCCATCCGGCCAGCAGCAGCCCGCGTACGCGCCGGTCGGCGAGCAGTTCCCTGTTCACCCGCAGCGTGGTGCGCACCGCTCCCCGCTCCCCGTCCCGCCGGGCCTCCCGGTACGGCAGGCCGAACCGCAGCACCAGCGCGGCCGCCAGCGAGAGGACGGCGGTCACCGCCAGCGCCCCGTGCGCCCCGGTCCAGGCGAGGAACGCCCCGCCCAGCGCCAGCCCGCCGACCTGGGCCCCGGCGGAGGTCACTCCCATCAGCGACCTGGCCAGCACGAACGCGTCACCAGGCAGCACGTCGGGCAGCATCGCGCTGCGCGCCGCCCCGAACACCGGTGAGAACAGCCCGGTCACCAGCACCAGCGCGAGCATCGCCCACACCGGCAGCCCGGCGAAGGCCAGCAGGAGGCAGACGACCATCCTGACCAGCTCGCCGGCGATCATCAGCGCCCGCGGCGGCAGCCGGTCGGCCAGCGACAGCAGGAACATGCCGCCGAAGATGTAGGGCAGCCAGCCCGCCATGTAGGCCGCCGCCGACAGGCCGGGCGAGCCGCTCTGGGCGTAGACGAGCACCGACAACGCCAGCATCTTGATCGAGTCACCGGCGATCAGCAGCGCGAAGCTGCCGAACAGCACCCGGAACTCCCGCACGGCGAAGACCTCGCCGAAGGTGGCGCCGCGCTCACTCGTCTGGGACAACTCAACTCCTTGCGTCCTTGCGGAAAGAGGAAGGGCGGCTCCGGAGGGAGGTTCGGAGCCGCCGGTCGTCACGATGCTGGGCCGCGGTCTCCCGCGAAGGCCAAACTTTCGGATATAACCGAAAGGTGTTCAGGGTCGAAGTCACCCCGCAGGACGTGGTGGCCAGCAGGTTCGCGATCTCGCCGCTGGTCGAGACCATGCACGCGCAGTGGGTGCTCGACGGCCGTACCGAGGCGGGGGTGCACGTCAACTGGACGCGGCGCTGGCGCGAGCACTACCGGGAGCTGGAAAGGCGGCACCCGGCGCTGCGCGCGGCGGCGGTGATCTCCGGCAACAGGGGCTCGGACAACGTGGACTTCCTGGCCCCGCCGCCGACCGGCGTGAACGTGCCGTTCGAGCGGGAACTGACGGCCATGCGGGCCACCCCGGTCGCCCAGGCGCACGCGGAGATCGACCGGGCGCTGGCCGGGCGGCGCTCGGCGCACCGGCCGGCGGTTCCCGGGGCCGTCCGCGAGATGCTCTTCGGCCCGGACGTGGTCACGCTGCTGGCCGACGCGTACGAGGCGCTGTGGGCGGAGATCGTCTCCAAGAGCTGGCCGTTCTTCCACGCGGTGCTGGAGCGGGACGTCGTGCAGCGGGCGGGGCGGCTGGCCGCCTACGGCTGGGCGGCGGCGCTGGAGGACCTCAGCTCGCAGGTGCGCTGGGACCCCGCCGGGCACATCGAGGTACGGCTGCGCGACACCGTGGGCGGGGATCACCGGCTGGGCGGCAAGGGGCTGCTGTTCCTGCCGTCGGTGTTCACGACGGGGCTGGGGTTGTATCTGGAGGAGGCGTGGCCGTACGCGCTGACCTATCCCGCGCGCGGGATCATGGCGGGCACGGCCGTCACGCCGGGCGGGCTGGCCGGGCTCGTCGGGCGCACCCGCGCCCGCATCCTGACCGAGCTGGCGGCGCCGGCGACGACGACGCACCTGGCGGCGTTGTTCGGGCACAGCGCGGGCACGACGGGCGGGCACCTGGCGGCGCTGCGCCGGGCCGGGCTGGTGTCGGGCACACGAACCGGACGCAAGGTCCTTTACACTCGCACCGCGCTCGGCGACGCCCTGGTGCAGGGACAGGTATAGTCGAGATCATCCGTTCAGCACAAGTGTTCAAGGGAGCACGCGCATGAATCCCGAGACCGAAGCGCGTTTCCCGCACCAGCTGATGTACACCGCGGCCAAGCAGTACTACCTGGAGGACGCCACCCAGGCCGAGATCGCCGCCAGCCTGGGCGTGAGCAGGGCCACCGTCAGCCGTTTACTGACCGAGGCCCGCAAGCAGGGCATCGTCGAGATCCGCGTGCACCGGCCGGAGACGCTGGAGGACGGGCGCCTGGCCGCCGAACTGGCCGGCTTCCTGGGCATCCAGCGCGTCTACCTGGTGCCCAAGGTGAGCGGGCCGAAGCTCGGGCCGTGGCTGGCGCCGGGCCTGGCCCGCGCGCTGGCCGACACGGGGCTGGAGCCGGGCGACGTGGTGCTCGTCTCCTCGGGCAGCACCGTCTACGAGTGTGCCCGCGAGGGGCTGGGCCGGTTCCCCGGCGTCACGGTCGCGCCGGCCGTCGGCGGGCAGGAGGAGCCGCAGCCCTGGTTCCAGACCAACGAGACCACCCGCATCCTGGCCGAGGGCCTTGGCGGGGTGCCCAGCTACCTGTACGCGCCCGCGCTGCCGGGACCGGAACTGTTCTACTCGCTGCAGCACGAGCCGTCCGTGCGCCGGGTCATGGACCTGTGGGCGCGGGCCAAGTGCGCCATCATGGGCGTCGGCTCGGCGCCGCTGATGCGCCAGGTCGTGCCCGCGTTCGTCCCGCGTGAGGCGCCCAGCCTGAACCAGGCCGTCGGCGACGTGTGCTCGCGCTTCTACGACCGCGACGGCGAGCCCGTGGGCTACTCCGGCAGCGAGCGGCTGGTGGCCACGAGCGCCGAGGAACTGCGGCGCATCCCCCACTCGATCGCGGTGGCCGTCGGCACCGAGAAAGCGGCCGCGATCGTGGCCGCGGCCAAGGGCGGCTACTTCAACCGGCTGGTCACCGACGCGACGACCGCGGAGAGCATCCTTACCATCTCGTAGAAATTTTGCTCTGGACATCTGTTCTGTGGTCGCGTTAGCGTGATGCGCACCACAGGACGGAGGTCGCCGTGAAGACAACCCTGACGGCCGCATTGGCGGTGGCGTTGCTCGCCGGGTGCGGGAGTGCCACAACCACCGGGGGCACGGGCTCCACGGAAGGCGCGAAGGTCGCCTTCCTCATGCCCGACCTGGCTTCGACCAGGTACGAGCAGGCCGACTCCCCGCTGTTCAAGGCCAAGATGAAGCAGCTCTGCCCGAGCTGCGAGGTGATTTACCAGAACGCCGACTCCGACGCCTCCAAGCAGCAGCAACAGGCCAACTCGGCCATGGCCCAGGGGGTCAAGGCCATCGTGCTCGACCCGGTCGACTCGGCCGCCGCGGCCTCCATCGTGAAGTCCGCGCAGTCGCAGCAGATCGCGGTCATCGCCTACGACCGGCCCATCCCGGCCACCCCCGCCGACTACTACATCTCCTTCGACAACGAGAAGATCGGCTCGATGATCGCGCAGTCGCTCGTCGACCACCTCAAGAAGGAGAACGCGAAGGGCGGCCTGCTCCAGGTCAACGGCTCCCCCACGGACGCCGCGGCGGGCCTGATCAAGAAGGGCATCCACAGCGCGATCGACCCGAGCGGCTTCAAGCTGCTGGCCGAGTACGACACCCCCGACTGGCAGCCGGAGAAGGCCCAGCAGTGGGTGGCCGGTCAGATCAGCCAGTTCCGCGACGACATCGCCGGCGTGGTGGCCGCCAACGACGGCACCGGCGGCGGTGCGATCGCCGCGTTCAAGGCCGCCGGGGTGAAGGTGCCGCCGATCACCGGCAACGACGCCGAACTCGCCGCCGCCCAGCGCATCATCGCCGGCGACCAGTACAACACGATCTCCAAGCCCATCAAGATCGTCGCCGAGGCGTCCGCCGTGGTGGCGTGGGAGTTCATGCAGGGCAAGAAGCCCGCGGGCAAGGCCACGCTCTACAACACGCCGTCGGAGCTGTTCGTACCGACCGTGGTCACCAAGGAGAACATCAAGGAAGTGCTCTTCGACAGCGGGCTGATGAAGGCGGCCGACGCCTGCAAGGGCGAGTACGCGGCGGGCTGCGCCGAGCTGGGCATCAAGTAACCATGCCCCCGATCCTCTCCCTGCGCGGGATCACCAAGACCTTCGGCGCGGTCGCCGCGCTCACCGACGTCGACCTGGACGTGCGCGCCGGCGAGGTCGTCGCGGTGGTCGGCGACAACGGCGCGGGCAAGTCCACCCTGGTCAAGGTCCTGTCGGGCGTCCACCCGCAGGACGGCGGGACGATCACCTTCGACGGCGGGCAGACGGCGATCCCCACCCCCGCCGCGGCCCAGCGGCTCGGCATCGCCACCGTCTTCCAGGACCTGGCGCTCTGCGAGAACCTCAACGTGATCGAGAACCTCTTCCTCGGCCAGGAGATCCGCCCGCTCCGGCTCGACGACGTGGCCATGGAGACCCGCTCGCACGACCTGCTCAAGCAGCTGTCGGCGAAGATCCCCAACCTGCGCGCGCCGGTCGCCGGGCTCTCCGGCGGCCAGCGCCAGACCGTGGCCATCGCCCGCTCGCTGCTCGGCGAGCCGAAGGTCATCATCCTGGACGAGCCGACCGCCGCGCTGGGCGTGGCCCAGACCGCCGAGGTGCTCAACCTCGTCGAGCGGCTCAGGGAGAACGACCTGGGCGTCATCATGATCAGCCACAACATGGCCGACGTGAAGGCGGTGGCCGACACGGTCGCGGTGCTGAGACTCGGGCGCAACAACGGCGTGTTCGACGCCGCCGAGGTCTCGGCCGAGGAGATCGTCGCCGCCATCACCGGAGCGAGCGACAACGTGGTGAGCAGAAGGGCGGCGCGCTCATGACCACAACCCTGCGGAAGCAGCGGCTCAAAGGCACCGTGGAGAACGTACGCGGCGGCGACCTGGGCGTGATCCCGGTCGTCGTCGGGCTGGTGGTGATCTGGACGGTCTTCCAGATCCTCAACCCGGTCTTCCTGTCCAGCCGCAACCTGGTCGACCTGGCCATGGACTCGGCCCCGGTCGGGATCATGGCGCTGGGCATCGTGTGCGTCCTGCTGGTGGGGCAGATCGACCTGTCCGTCGGCTCGGTCAGCGGCCTGTCCGGCGCGGTGCTCGCGGTGCTCTTCGTCGACCGCGGCCTGCCGGTCGTGGTCGCGATCCTGGCCGCGATGGCGCTGGGCGCGCTCATCGGTTACCTGTACGCCCAGTTGTTCAACCGCTTCGGCGTCCCGAGCTTCGTCATCACGCTCGCCGGGCTGCTGGCCTTCCTCGGGCTGCAACTGTGGGTGCTGCGCGGCAAGGGCGCGATCAACCTGCCCTTCGAGTCGGGACTGGTGAACTTCGCCCAGCTCAGCTTCGTGCCGCCGTGGCTGGCCTACGTGCTCGTGGCCGTGGCCGCCGGGTGGCTGTTCGTCTCGGGCTTCCTGCACGCCCGCGCCAGGCGCGACGCCGGGCTGCCCGCCCGGGGCCTGACCGGGCTGCTGGTGCGCAGCGGAGCGCTGCTGATCGGCCTCGGCGCCGTGGTCTGGTACCTCAACCAGGCCCGCGGCGTCGGCTGGATGTTCGTCCTGTTCGTGGCGATGGTGCTGGTCATGCACTACCTGCTCGCCCGGACGAAGTGGGGCAAGTCCGTCTACGCGGTCGGCGGCAACGTCGAGGCCGCCCGGCGCGCCGCGATCAACGTGAAGGCCACCTACACCTCGGTGTTCGTGCTGTGCAGCACGTTCGCCGCGGTCGGCGGCATCCTCATGGCCTCCAGGCTCGCCGCCGCCAACCAGAGCAGCGGCACCGGCGACGTCAACCTCAACGCGATCGCCGCCGCGGTGATCGGCGGCACCAGCCTGTTCGGCGGACGCGGCACCGCCTTCGGCGCGCTGCTCGGCATCGTCGTCATCCAGTCCATCTCCAGCGGCCTGACCCTGCTGAACCTCGACTCCTCGATCCGCTTCATGGTCACCGGGGCCGTCCTCCTGCTCGCCGTGATCGTGGACTCGGTCGCGCGCAGGTCGCGTACCTCCCACGGCAGGGCGTGATGGCGGCCATCTGCGTCGACGCCGGGACCACGGTGATCAAGGCGGTCGGCTACACCTCCGACGGGACCGAGTCCGCCGTGGCCCGCCGTTCCGTGGCCGTCTCCCGACCCGCCCCCGGCCACGCCGAGCAGGACATGGACGCGGTCTGGACGGCGGTCGCCGCCGTGGTCGCCGAGGTTGCGGCCGAACTCGGCCCGGTGGACTTCCTGGCGCTCACCGCCCAGGGCGACGGCTGCTGGCCGGTCGGCCGGGACGGCGCCCCCACGGGCCCGGCCATCCTGTGGAACGACGCCAGGGCCGCCGGGATCGTCGGCGAATGGAACCGTAGCGGCGTCTCCGAGCGGGCCTTCCGCGTCAACGGCTCCGCCCCGGCCTCCGGGCTGCCGAGCGCGATCCTCGCCTGGCTCTCCGCCCACGACCCGGACCGCCTGGCCCGCTCCTCGTCGGTGCTCAACTGCGGCGGCTGGCTGTTCGCCAAGCTCACCGGGCACCTGGCCACCGACTACTCCGCCTTCACCGACCTGCTCGCCGGGAGCTACTCCGCCGAGCTCCTCACGCTGTACGGCCTAGAGCACGCCGGACGGCTGCTGCCCGAACTGCGCCTGACCGACCGGGCCGAGCCGCTCACCCGCGCCGCCGCCGAGCAGGTCGGCCTGCCCAAGGGCACCCCGGTCGTCCTCGCGCCCTACGACATCGCCGCCACCGCGCTCGGCGCGGGCGCGGTGGCCGACGGGCAGGCCTGCGCGATCCTGGGCACCACCCTGTGCACCGAGATCGTCGTGGACCGTCCCTCGCTGGGCGGTGAGCCAGCAGGCATCACCGTCGCGCTCGGCTCCTCCTACCTGCGGGCGATGCCCACGTTCGCCGGCACCGAGGTGATCCACTGGGCCTGCCGCCTGCTGGGCCTCAGCGGTCCCGCCGAGCTGGCCGACCTCGCCGCCCGCGGCGCGCCCGGCGCGGGCGGGCTGGCGTTCCTGCCCTACCTCTCGCCCGCCGGTGAGCGCTCTCCCTTCGTCGACCCGCAGGCCCGGGGCTCCTTCCTCGGCCTGTCGCTGGAACACGGCCGCGAACACGTCGCCAGAGCCGTGCTCGAAGGACTGGCCCTGGTCATCGCCGACTGCCTGGCCGCCGCCGGTGGCTCGCCGCACGAGCTGCGGGTCTGCGGGGGCGGGGCGGCCAGCGCGCTGTGGGTGCGGCTGATCGCGGACACGACCGGGCTGCCCGTGCTCCGCTCCGCCGACGCGGAGGCGGGCGCGCGGGGCGCGTTCCTGGTCGGGCTGGTCGCCACGGGTGCCGCGCCGTCGACGGCACACGCCGCGGCCCAGCATGTACGGCCCGGCCGCCCCGTTCACCCAACCGGCTCAATCATGAAATTTCAGGACTTCATGGCCTTGCGGGAGGCCGCCTCGTCCACATGGCCGTTGCTGGCGGAGTTGCGGAGCCGTACATGAGTGTCTGGGTCGGGATCGATCTCGGGACGCAGAGCGTGCGCGCCATGGCCGTCACCGGTGACGGCGAGGTGCTCGGCACGGCCGCGCGCCCGCTGACCAGCCGCCGCGACGGGGACCGGCACGAGCAGGACCCCGAGCGGTGGTGGGATCAGCTCGCCGCCGCCTGCGCCGAGGCGCTCGCGAACGTGGAGCCCGCGCGGGTCGCGGGCGTGGCCGTGGACGCCACCTCTGGAACGATCCTGCTCACCACCAAGGACGGCGCACCGGTCACACCGGCGCTCATGTACGACGACCGGCGCGCGGCCGCGGAGCTCGACCGGGTCAACGACGTGGGCGGGCAGGTGTGGGCGCGGCTGGGGTATCAGCGGATGCAGGCCAACTGGGCGCTGCCCAAGCTGCTGTGGCTGCTGCGCTCGGCCGGGCCCGGCGTCCGGCTGGCGCACCAGAGCGACTTCGTCACCCGCCGCCTGGCGGGCGAGCCGGTGGCCACCGACCTGAGCAACGCGCTGAAGACCGGCGTGGACCTCATCGCCGAGGACTGGCCGACGGCGGTCATGGACGCGCTCGGGGTGCCGCCGGACGTGCTGCCCCCGGTGGTGCGGCCGGGGGCGCGGATCGGGAGCGTGTGCGCGCGGGCCGCACGCGAGACCGGCCTGCCGGAAGGCACCCCGATCCTGGCCGGTACCACCGACGGCTGCGCGGCCCAGCTCGGCGCGGGCGCGATCCGGGTGGGCTCCTGGAACTCGGTGCTCGGCACCACGCTCGTGCTCAAGGGCGTCACCCGCGACCTGATCCACGACCCGCTCGGCGTCGTCTACTCCCACCGGGCCCCGGACGGCTCCTGGCTGCCCGGCGGCGCCTCCAGCACCGGCACCGGCGTCCTGTCCGCGGCGCTGCCCGGCCGCGACCTCACCGCCCTCAGCCGCGAGGCCACCATCCGCGACCATGCCACCCGCAGGAGCACGGACCGGGAGCGCACGGGCCGCAAGAGCGGGGACCACGCACGCGCGGGCCGCGGGAGCGCGGACCGCGAGGGCTCCGGCCTGGAGGGCTCGGGCCGGTGGAGCGGGAACCAGGGGCGTGCGGGACGGTCGGTTCCGTCGGTGATCTACCCGTTGGTCTCGCCGGGAGAGCGCTTCCCCTTCGCCGCCGCGGACGCCCGCTCCTTCACCCTCGGCACTCCCGCCGACGACGTCGAGACCTACATGGCGATCCTGCGCGGCGCGGCCTACGTCGAACGGCTCTGCTTCGACTACCTCGACCTGCTCGGCGCCCCCGTGGACGGCGAGATCATCCTGACCGGCGGCGCCACCAGGAGCGCCTACGGCAACCAGTTGCGCGCCGACGTGCTCGGCCGCCCGGTGACGCTGCGCGAGACCGCCGAGCCCGCCCTCGGCATGGCCGCCCTGGCCGCCTCCGCCGATCTGGCCAGGACCAGGGAGATCGTCGAGCCGCGGCCCCGCGACGCGGAGCCGTACCTGCGATTCGTGGAGGAGCTGCGCGCCCGGGGCTGGCTCGACGAGCGGGTGGCCCGCCACGCGACGGAGAGGACACGAGCATGACCCTGCTGCTGGCCAGGCACGGCGAGACCATCTGGCACGACGGCAACCGCTACGCGGGGCTCAGCGACGTCGCGCTGACCCCGCGCGGCGAGGAGCAGGCGCGCGAGCTGGCCGCCTGGGCGAAGGACGCGGACCTGAGCGCCGTGTGGGCGTCCACGCTCAGCCGCGCGAAGATCACCGCCGCGGCGAGCGCGACGGCCGCCGGGGTGCCGCTGCACGTGGACGAACGGCTGCGCGAGCTCGACTTCGGCCAGGGCGACGGCCTGACCGCGGCCGAGATGCGGGAGCGCTTTCCCGAGGCCCGCGCGGCCTTCGAGGCCGACCCGGCCGCCAACCCGCTGCCCGGCGGGGAGGATCCGGCCGCGGCGGCCAGGCGTTTCCTCGCCTGCCTGCGGGAGATCCCGCCCGGCCGGGTGCTGGTCGTCGCCCACACCACCGCGATCAGGCTGGCGCTGTGCGCGCTGGTCGGCCTGCCGCTGGGCGCCTACAGAAGGGCCTTTCCGAGGCTGGACAACTGCGCGATCACGGAGATCGACCTCAAGGGCGCGATCCTCCGCTATAACGCACCTACTTCCTGGAGCCGCACGTGACTGTCCGTGTGCTCGCCGCCGGCGATCACTTCGTACTCAACCGCCTGCTCGTGGCGGCCATGCGCCGCGAGGTGCCCTCGGGACTGGCGGTCGGGGAGCTGACGCTGCCCTGGCCGGTGGTGCCGTTCGGCCCCGTGGGCGAGGTGCGGGAGGCCTCCGACGTCGAGGACTCGCTGATCGAGGCGCTGCGCGGGGTCGAGGTCTGCGTCACGCAGATGGCGCCGCTGACCGAACGGGTGCTGGCCGAGGCCAAGGACCTCAGGCTGTTCTGCGTCACCCGCGGCGGTCCGGTCAACGCCAACCTGGCCGCCGCCACGAAGGCGGGCGTCGCGGTGACGTTCGCGCCCGGCCGCAACGCGGTGGCCACCGCCGAGCACACGGTGGCGCTGCTGCTCGCGGCCACCCGCCGCATCCCGCAGACGCACGCCGACCTGGCCGCGGGCGTCTGGCGCGGCGACTACTACGTCTACGACAACGTCGGCCCCGAGCTGGAGGGCAGCACGGTCGGCCTGGTCGGGTACGGCGCGATCGGCAGCCGCGTGGCCCGCATGCTGCGCGGGTTCGGGGCCGAGGTGCTGGTGCACGACCCGTACGTGGAGCTGGAGGAGTCGGTGGAGCTGCCCGAGCTGCTGGCCCGCTCGCGGTTCCTGTCGCTGCACGCCCGCGCCACCCCCGAGACCGACGCGATGATCGGCGCCGCCGAGCTGGCCGCCCTGCCGCGCGGCTCGGTCGTGGTCAACTCCGCCCGCGGCTCCCTGCTGGACTACGACGCGCTGTGCGACGCGCTGGAGTCCGGCCACCTGTTCGGCGCGGCGCTGGACGTCTTCCCCGAGGAGCCCATCCCGGCCGGCTCGCGCCTGCTCACCACGCCCAACCTGGTGATGACCCCGCACCTGGCCGGCGGCAGCAAGCAGACGGCGGCCAACGCCGCGCGCATCGCCGCCGAGGAGGTCGGCCGCTACACGCGCGGCGAGCCGCTGGCCCACCTGGCCAACCCGGAGCTGCTCAGCCCTTGAGCGCGCCCGCCATCAGCCCGCGCATGAAGAAGCGGCCGAGCAGGACATAGATGATCATCGTCGGGATCGAGGCCAGGATCGCCGCCGCCATCTGCTGGCTGTACGGCGTGGCCTGCGCCCCGGCGATGTTGTTGAGCATGACGGTCGTCGGCCAGCTCCTGGGCCCGGTGATGAACACGGCGAACAGGAAGTCGTTCCACAACGAGGTGAACTGCCAGATGATCACCACGGCGATGGCCGGGCCCGAGACGGGCAGCACGACCGACCAGTAGGTGCGCAGCATGCCCGCGCCGTCCACCCGGGAGGCCTCGATGAGCTCGTCGGGGATGGTGACGTAGTAGTTGCGGAAGATCAGCGTGCAGATCGGGATGCCGTAGACCACGTGGGCGAGGATCAGCCCCGGCAGGCCGCCGTAGAAGACGCCCTGGACGCCGAAGAGGTCGTTGAGACCCACCAGCAGCTCGACCAGCGGGATCATCACACCCTGGTAGGGGATGAACATGCCGAACAGGAACAGCGTGAACAGCAGGTCCGCGCCGGGGAAGCGCCACTTGGACAGCACGTAGCCGTTCATGGAGCCCAGCGCGCACGACAGCAGCGAGCCGGGCACCGCGAGGAGCACGCTGTTCCAGATGCCGGGGGCCAGCTTCTCCCACGCCACCCGCCAGGGCTCCAGCGTCCAGGTCTGGGGCAGGGCCCACGCCTGTGACGGGTCCGCCTCGGTGAGCGGCTTGAAGCTGGTCGCCAGCAGGACGTAGATCGGGATGAGGAAGACCACCACGAAGGCGAGCAGAAGGGTCAGGCGCACGGCCTTCATGAACGCCTGTCCTTCCGTACGGTCCAGATGAGGTAGGGGATCACGAAGATCGCAACGCTGAGCACGATGTACGTGGCGATGGTGGCGCCCTTGGCCGGGTCCTGGGAGTCGAAGACCGCCACCCACATGAAGACCGCGGGCACGTCGGTGATGATCTGCTTGCCGGACACCGCCACGATCAGGTCGAAGACCTTGAGCGAGATGTGCCCGAGGATGATCAGCGCCGACAGCGTGACGGGGCGCAGCAGCGGCAGCACGATGTGCCGGTAGACGCCCCACTCGGTGCAGCCGTCCACCCGGGCGGCCTCGCGCAGTTCCTCGGGCACGCCGCGGAAGCCCGCCAGGAAGAGTGCCATGACATATCCGGACATCTGCCAGATGGCGGGGATCGCCATCGCGGCCATCCCCCAGTCCGGGTCACGGAACCACGCCCACTGCGGCAACCCGATCGTGTCGAACAACCGGTTCAGGCCGACCGCCCGCTCCCCGGTGCCCGAGTTCATGAGCCACCGCCACACGATGCCGGTCGCCACGAACGAGATCGCCATCGGGAACAGGTAGATCGCCCGGAACGTGCCCTCGCCCCTGATCCCCTTCTCCATGAGGAAGGCCAGGAACCAGCCGAGCAGCAGCGCGCCCAGCACGAACACGACCGTGAACAGGATCGCGTGGTTGACCGAGAGGTGCCACCTCTCCAGGTCCCAGATGTCGATGAAGTTCTTCAGCCCGACGAAGTTCCCCTCGGCCACCTCGCTGTGCTTGTCCGTCATGGCCAGCTGGACGTTCCAGCCGAGCATGCCGTACACGAAGACGCCGATCGCCACGATGGACGGCGCCACGAGGAGGAGCCCAGGCAGCCAGGTGCGTGCCCGTCTCACAACCAGTCCTTTCCAAAGGGGGTACGGCCCGGCCGTACCCCCTCTGATGTCACTGCGCGTTGGCCATGGCCGCGTCGGCCAGACCCTTCTGCAGCGCTGCCACGTCCTGCTTGCCCAGGTAGAGGCCGACCTGCTCGTTGATCGCCGTGAGCCACGGCTGGCTGACCGCCACGCCGTGCTGGACGGAGCCGGCCAGCTTGTTGCCCGACCAGTCCTTCAGCGCGTCACCGAGGTAGTCGGTGTACAAGGCGGCGTCGGCGTCCTTGCGGGCCGGGATGGAGCCCTTCTTCGGGTTGAAGGCGTCCTGGCCCTCCTTGCTGGCCGCCACCTTCAGCCACGCGAGCGCGCCCTCACGGTTCTTGGCGCCCTTGGGCAGGGTGAAGCTGTCCGACAACCACAGGTAGGTGCCCTCGGTACCGGGCGCGGGCGCCCAGTCGAAGTCGGTCTTCGACGTCTTGCCGAGGCCGCCGTCCGGCGGGTTGTGGAAGTAGCCGTAGGCCCAGTCGCCCATGATGTTGAACGCCGCCTGGCCGTCGGCCACCTGCTTGGCGGCGGGCTGCCAGTCGTCCTGCGGGTCACCGGCGAACGACATGATCGTCTTGAAGTTCTCCAGCGCCTTGGTCACCTCGGGGGCGGCCCAGTTGGCGCCCGGCTTGAAGAGCGCGTTGTAGCCGTCGGTGCCCAGCGAGCCGAGCATGACGTTCTCCAGCAGGTGGGTGACCGTCCACTCCGAACCGATCGAGAGCGGGATCTTGCCCTTGGCCTTGACCTTGCCCAGCGCGGCGATGAAGTCCTCGATCGTCTTCGGCGCGCCCGCGACCCCGGCCTCCTTCAGGACCGCCGGGTTGAACCACAGCACGTTGGAGCGGTGGATGTTCACCGGCACCGAGTAGATCTTGCCGTCCACGCTGATCTGCTCGACCAGCTGGGCCGGGTAGACGTCCTTGAGCTTCAGCTCGTCATACAGCGAGGTGAGGTCCTCCAGCTGCCCGGCCTTGATGTAGCCCTGCAACTCGGCGCCCGCGTGACCCTGGAAGGAGTCCGGCGGCTCACCGCCCTGCAGCTTGGTCTGGAGCAGAGCCTTCGCCTTGTCCCCCGAACCGCCCGCGACCGCGGCGTCCAGGAACTTCAGGTTGGGGTTCTGGGTTTCAAATATCTTCCGCATCGCCGCCAGACCGTCGGCCTCACCGGGCCCGGTCCACCAGGAGAAGACCTCGACGTCGCTCGACGCAGCCTTCGTAGCGCCATCGGTGGCCTGGCCTGCGGGTGTGTTCCCACCGCCACAGGCGGTCACTCCGAGCAGGCCAGCCATCGTGATCGCGACGGCTGCCAACCACCGTCGTCGCATCGCACACCGTCCCTTCGAGACCCCCGAACGAACTCAGGTTGACAACGTTGTCAGTAGGGCCATCAACCCACTTCGCCCGCGGCGACGTCAAGGCATGCGCGATAACAGCTCAGAGACGTTCGAACCCGCCGCCCGGTCCGGTCACGACCGTGACGCCGAAGTCGTGCTTGGTGCCGGGCAGATCCGCGGCGTCCGACATGGCCGCCGCCACCACCAGCGCGCCGCTCAGCACCGCCAGCCCGACCAGCGCGATCAGATCGCACCCGTCATCGGGCTTCCAGGTGGCCAGAACCACGTCGGACTCGGTCAGCTTCACCCGCTCGTCCAGCTCCGCCATCCGCGCCAGCAGCTCCGGCTGGCCCATCCGGCGTCCGCCGGACAGCACCAGCGCGTCCTGCAGCCGGGCGTCGATCGACGGTAAGGGCGTCGGCTCCAGGTTCAGCAGGTCCTCGAAGTCGATCGTGTCGACCACGGAACCGAAGGCGATCACCTGCCGTACCCGTGACTCCTCCACCGCCCGCAGCGACAGCGGCGCCAGGTCCGGCGTGGTGATCAGCGTCCGCGCGTCACACTCGGAAAGCCGCTCGGCCAGTTCCGCCCCCGACAGGCGCGGGTCGAGCGGCGCGGCGACGCCTCCGGCCGCGAGCACCGTGTGGACGGCCAGCGTCTGGGCGCAGGCCGTGCTCACGTGGACGCCCACGACCTGCTCACGCCTGGCGCCCCTGCGTACCATCCCGGACGCCGCCCTGGTCACCTCGGTGACCAGCCTGCGATAGCTGTACACGAGGCCGCCGTGGAGATCCACGAGCGCCGGCCGGTCCCCTCGTTCGTAGGCCCGGCCGAACACCTCGTTGGTCACGGTGCCCGCAGACGAGACGATCGGCTTCATGCTTAGGACGGTACGGCGGGCATGCGTACCGCAGCATCCACCGATGTATGTATACCGATGTGCATTCACCGGGTTCCTCGACAGTTCGTCAACCGAATCCGTTGCGGGGCGGGCTCGAGCCCTGCGCGGCTCGAGCCCGCTGTCGCGTGCCCCAGACCAAAACCCCCACCCCTCCGAGGAGGCCCTGATCCGTGATGGGCACGCGACGCTCCCGGCGGACCGGCCGGGCGCGCCTCCGGTGTGGGCACCCCGGAGCACCGGGGTTCGGAGGTTGGCGCCGGTCGGCCGATCACATGGCAAACGCTAGGCCGACCGGGAGCGCGGCACATGCACTGAGATGGCCATTCGAGGATGTATCCGCCGGTGCGGAAAGATGTGTAGAGAGGTTGCGCTCAGCGCTGCTCGATGACCCAGGCGGCGATCTGTGTACGCGTCCCGAACCCCAGCTTGGCCAGGATGTTCGCCACGTGCCGCGCCGCCGTCGCCGGGCTGATGACCAGCTCGTCGGCGATCCCCTTGTTGCTCAGCCCCCGTGAGACCAGCTCGGCCACTTCCAGCTCCCTGGCCGTCAGCTTGCTGTCCTGGCCCATCGGCACCACCGGCACGTCGGAACGCTCGGGCAGGGTGCCGTCGAGCGCGCACCGCACCGCGTCGTCCGCGCTCATCGCCGCCCCCTCCGCCCACAGCTGCGCCACCAGCGCCTCACCCAGGCTGCGGCGCGCGGGCGCGAGGATCTCCTCCTCCCGCGCCTCGGGACGGCGCTCGCGCAGCGCCACCGATGCCGACATCAGCAGCACCGCCCGCCGTTCGTCGCCCTCGGCCACGAGCAGCCCGGCCCACGCCTCCAGCCTGCGGGCGATGCCCGTGCGCAGGCCGGCGTCCCGGCTGAGCTCCAACGCCTCGGTCAGCCGCGCCCGCGCCTCGCGCAGGTCACCCTGCTCCAGCGCCACCCTGCCGAGCCCGGCCAGGCAGCTGATGGTCTGCTGGCGGGCGTCGACGTGGCGTACCAGGCGCAGGCCGCTCTCGTAGTGGCGCTTGGCGGTCGCGCTGTCGCCCACCCGGCGCGCGACCTGGGCCAGGCCGATGTGGCCGTTGGACAGGCCCCAGTGGTTGTCGAGCCGCTCGCACAGCGCCAGCACCTCCTCGAAGGCGCGCCGCGCCTCGTGCAGCCGGCCGTCGTGCAGGGCCAGGCCCGCCCTGGCGCCCTGCGCGATCGAGGCCAGGATCGCGTCGCCGCTCTTGGCCGCCACTTCCAGCGCCTGCCGCAGCGGTTCCTGCTCGCCGGAGGTCTGGGCGCGCAGGATCATGCCGACGGCCTCGCCGTAGCTGTCGCCGGCGGACCTGCACATCCCGAGTCCGGTACGCGCGCACCGCGCCGCGGTGGCGAGGTCGCCGCTCTGTACGGCCAGCTCGCCGCGGAGCACGGTCGCCTGCCCGAGGAGCCCGAGGTCGCCGGTCTCGGTCGCCAGGAGGCGGTCCAGAGGCCCGGCCAGGCCGAGATTGCGGCCGCTCGCCACCAGCATGTAGCGCATGTCGGTGAGCATCCTGAGCGCGACCTCCTGGCGGCCGATCGCGATCGACCAGTCCAGCGCCGCGCCGATCTCGGTCTTGAGGCCGTCGAAGAGGTTGCCGAAGCGCTCCATCACCGCCCAGGACGTCCGCGCCCCCGGCGCCACCGCCTGCTTGAACTCCACCGCCAGCCGGGCCATCGCCGCCAGGTGCGCCCGGCGCAGGTCGATCTCCTCGTCCGTCTGGGACAACTGCTCGACCGCGTACTCCCTGACGGTCTCCAGCAGCCGGTAGCGCGCCTCGCCGGCGATCTCGCCGTCGACCACGACCAGCGACTTGTCCACCAGGTCGCACAGCCGGGCGAGCACGTCCTCCTCGGGCAGGCCCTCGCCCTGGCAGACCCACTCGGCCACGTCGAGGGTCCAGCAGGAACGGAAGACCGCCAGGCGGCGCAGCAGCAGGCGCTCCTGCTCCGACAGCAGCCGGTAGCTCCAGTCGACCGCCGCCCGCAGCGTGCGCTGGCGCGCGGGGGCCGTACGGGCTCCGGCCGACAGCAGGCGGAAGCGGTCGTCGAGCCGCTCGACCAGTTGCCGCAGCGACAGCGCCCTGACCATGGCCGCGGCCAGCTCGATCGCCAGCGGCAGCCCGTCCAGCGCCCGGCACAGCCCTACCACCTGCGGCAGCACCTCGTCACTCAGCTCGAATCCGGGGCGGACCGCGGCCGCCCTGGCGTGGAAGAGCCGCACCGCCTCCGAACGCCGCGGATCGCCGGCCAGCGACAGCGGCGGGACCCGCCAGACCGTCTCGCCGGGCACCCGCAGCGGCTCCCTGCTGGTGGCCAGCACGGTCACCCCCGGGCAGGCGCCGACCAGGTCGCGCGAGAGCTCGGCGCACTCGCCCACCAGTTGCTCGCAGTTGTCGAGCACCACCAGCACGCGGCGCTCGCCGATCCGCTCGGGCAGGGGCGTGCCCGGGTCGGCGGCCAGCCCCAGCGCTGCCGCCACGTGGTCGGCCACGCTCGCGTCGGCGCCCAGGTCCGACAGGTCGACCAGCCGGGCGCCGCCGGAGAAGCGCGGCGCGAGCCGGGCCGCCAGCCGGATCGCCAGACGCGTCTTGCCGATGCCACCCGCGCCGCACAGCGTCACGACGCGCGCCACGTCGAGCAGTTGGGCCAGCTCGTCGACGTCCGACTCGCGGCCGACGAAAAGGTTGGGCTCGGCGGGGAGGTTCCACGCGGTAATCATCACTCTGAGTGTGACATCGACTACTCGTTCATACCATGCTCGATCGCCCAGGTGGCCACCTGGGTCCTGGAGGTGAAGCCGAGCTTCGCCAGGATGTTGCTGACGTGCCTGGCCACCGTGGCCGGGCTGATGACCAGTTCCTCGGCCAGTTTCCTGTTCGACAGGCCCCGGGCGATGAGGCCGGCGATCTCGCGTTCGCGCTCGGTCAGGGTGCCGTCGGGCGCCACCGGGACCGGGATGCCCAGGAGGGGGCGCACGGGGGGCTCGCCGCGCACGGCGTACTCGATGGCCTGGTGCCAGGGCAGCGTGCGGCCCTCCGCCCACAACTGCGCCACCATCGTCTCCCCCAGCGCGCGCCTGGCGGGCGCGAGGAGCTCCTGGATCCGCGCGCCGCTCATGCTGAGCAGCAGCGCGCCGCCCATCCGCTCGCGCAGCGCCGAGGCCGCCGCCATCAGACGTACGGCCCGCACGTGCTCGCCCTCGCGCAGCGCCAGGTCGGCGAAGCCGTCGACCAGCTCGACCGCGACCGCCCGCTGGCCCAGGCCCGAGCTGAGCGCCAGGCTCTCGGCCAGCCGGCGCCGCGCGGTGTCGAAGTCGCCCAGCTCCGTGGCGATCCGGCCGAGCCCGGTCAGGCAGCGGATGCGCTCGCCCCGGTGGTCGATCGGGTCGAGCAGCTCCTGCGCGTACTGGTAGTGGCGGGCCGCCGCCTCCAGGTCGCCGCGGGAGTGGGCGATCTGGGCCAGGCCGATCACCGCCAGCGCCATCCCCCAGTCGTTGGCGTCGCGGTGGCTGTCGATCATCTGCTCGTACAGCCTGGCCGACTCCCTCAGCTGCCCGGCGACCTGCGCGTGCAGCGCCCTGATGTAGGTCACGAGCGAGCGTACGTACTCGTCGCCGGCCTTGCCCGCCAGCTCGGCGGCCCGGTCGAGGGTGATCTCCTCGTCGCCGGCGCCCACCGCGCACATCATGATGATCGCGAGCGCCTCGCTGATCAGATGGCCGCTGGCCCGGCCCAGGCGCACCGCCTCGCGGCCGTGGCGTACCACGCCGACCGCGTCACCGCCGAAGAAGCAGACCACCGACCTGATCGCCAGCGCGTGCGCCACCTGGCCGGGCATGACCGTGTCGGCGTCCTGCAGCAGCTCGTCGATGTGCCTGGCCGCCTCGTCGAACCGGCCGCCCGCGATGATCACCCACTGCAGGTCCGTGCACATGCGCAGGCCCCGCTCCACCTGGCCGGTACGGCGGGCGTACCCCAGCCCGGCGTACAGGTTGGGCTGCATGGCGTCGATGACCAGCGCCCGCCGGGTGATCTCCGGCCAGTGGCGCCGGTCGCAGGTCGCGATCAGGTCGCCCAGCCGCTTCGAGACCAGGAACACGCACTCCAGGTGCCGCTGCCTCAGCTCCTCCTCGTCGCCCGACTCCTGCAGCCGCTGCCTGCCGTAGTCGCGTACCGTGTCGAGCATGCGGTAGCGGATCTCGCCGCCCGCCTCGCCGTCGGCCAGCACCAGCGACTTGTCGACCAGCTCGGCCATCGTCGCCAGCACCTCGTCGGCGGCCAGTCCCGGGCACGGGCAGGTCAGCTCGGCCAGCTCCAGCGTCCAGCCGCCGCGGAAGGCGGTCAGGCGCTGCAGCAGCAGCTGGGCCGGGGCGCTCAGCATCCGGTAGCTCCACTCGACCGTGGCGAGCAGCGTGCGCTGACGGGCGGGCGCCGAGCGCGAACCGCTGGTCAGCAGCTTGAACCGGTCGGACAGCCGCGACCTGATCTGCTCCACCGACAGCACCCTGGTCATCGCCGCCGCCAGCTCGATCGCCAGCGGGATGCCCTCCAGCTCCGCGCAGAGCGCGCTGACCGCGGCGTCGTCCTGGGCCGTCCAGGTCAGCCCGCCGCCGGCCACCGACCGGTCGACGAACAGCCGGACCGCGTCGCTGCCGCCGCCGGCCACCGGCAGCAGAGAAAGCGGCGGCACCCGCCAGACCGTCTCGCCCAGCACCCGCAGCGGCTCGCGGCTCGTGGCCATCACCCGCAGGTCGGGGCAGGCGCCCAGCAGGTAGGTGCACAGTTCGGCGCAGTCCTCGATGAGGTGCTCGCAGTTGTCCAGCACGAGCAGTTGCTTGCCGCCGCCGACCGCCGTGGCCACCGCCTGCGCGGGGTCGCCGTCGGGCGGCACCTGCACGCCCAGCACCGCGGCGACGCGCTGCGCCAGCAGGTCACCGCAGTCGAGGTCGGCCAGCTCCACCAGCCAGACGCCGTCGCTGAACACCTCGACCGCCTCGTGCGCCACACTCAGGCACAACCGCGTCTTGCCGATGCCGCCGGTGCCGCACAAGGTCACGACACGCACCGCCATCAGCAGGCGCAACAGCTCATCCAGGTCGGACTCCCTGCCGATGAACGCGTTGGGAACCGTCGGAAGGTTCGTGGGCACCGTCGTTACTCCTCGCGGGGGGCGGGCAACAGCACTACCGACAGTGTTACACCCGTCACGCAGAATTTGGGGCCAGCCAGACCAGGCTTATCTGACCGCGGGCCAGATCGGATTGTCAGTGCCCTGCCGCACACTTCATACATGGCCGACGACGCGCTGGAAATCGGCGAGATCACCATCTCCGACTGGCACGCCCACACCGACAAGATGGCCGAGGCCGGATTCCTCACCATCGCCAGGCGGCTGCCCTCGCTCATCGGGCAGGCCATGCGGCTGGCGTGGCGGGCCAGCCCGCGCGACACCGTCGCCACCGTCTCGCTCAACCTGCTCGGCGGGGTGTTCACCGCGTTCGGGCTGCTGGCCACGACCGGGGTGCTGACGGCGCTGTTCAGCGACGGTCCGACGCCCGACCGGGTGGTGGCCGCGCTGCCGAGCCTGGCCCTGGTGGCGGGGGCGGCGGCGATGCGCACCGCCGTACAGGCGGGGGCCGGGTGGGCGCAGTCGCGGCTCGACCCGCAGGTGAGCCGGCTGACCGAGGAGCGCCTCTACGGCCTGACCAGCAGGGTCGAGCTCGCCGCCTACGACGACCCAGACTTCCACGACGCGCTGCAGCGGGCCAGGCTGCGCGGCGTGGCCATGGCCGACTCGGTGGTCACCTCGGCCATCGACGTGGTCACCGCCGCGGTGGGGCTGCTGGCGGTGGCCGGCGTGCTGGGCGTGCTGCATCCGGTGCTGCTGCCGTTGCTGCTGCTGGCCGTACTGCCCGACGCGTGGGCGGCGGTGCGCAGCGCCCGCATGCGCTACACCACCCTCTACACCCTCATCCCGGCCAACCGCCGCAAATGGATCATCGCCGAGCTACTGGCCAACCGGCAGCCCGCCGCTGAGGTCCGCTCGTTCACGATGCGCGGCTTCCTTCTGCGCATGTACGACGCGGTCGCCCGCGCCGAGCAGGAGGTTCTGCTGCGCCTGGCCAAGCGCCAGACGCTCACCCGCGTCGTGGGCGAGTCCCTGGGCGGCCTCGGCAGCGGCCTGGTCTACGTGGCGCTCGGCGTCCTGCTCGCGCTCGGCTCCATCCCGCTGGCCGTGGCCGGCACCGCGGTCCTGGCCATCCGCCAGGGCCAGTCGTCGCTGGGCAATCTCATGTACGCCACCAACCGCCTCTACGAGGAGGGCCTCTACTTCACCGACTTCCTCGACTTCTGCGACGACGCCGAGCGCCGCCTGGCCAAGCCGCGCCCGGTGGAGGCTCCGGCGTCCTTCGCCCGGATCTCCGCCCAGGACGTCACCTTCGCCTACCCGGGCTCCGGCGACCCGGCGCTGCGCGGCGTCTCCATCGAGGTCAACGAGGGCGAGGTCATCGCGTTCGTGGGTGAGAACGGCTCGGGCAAGACCACGCTCGCCAAGATCCTTTCCGGCCTCTACGAACCCGACTCGGGCAGCGTGACCTGGGACGACGTCGACCTGCGCGACGTCGAGCCCGAGGCGCTGCGGCTGCGCACCGCGGTCATCGCCCAGGACCACACCCGCTGGCCCCTGACCGCCCGCTACAACATCACCATGGGCACCGGCAAGGGCGAGGAGGCGCTTGACGCCGCCGCCCGGGTGGCCGGGGCCGACGAGGTCATCGCCGACCTCCCCCACGGCTACCGCACCCTGCTCGACCGCCGGTTCAAGGACGGCCAGGAGTTGTCCGGCGGCCAGTGGCAGCGCATCGCCGTGGCCCGCGGCTTCCACCGCGACGCCCCGCTGCTGATCTGCGACGAGCCCACCGCCGCCCTCGACGCCCGTGCCGAGCACGCCCTGTTCGAACGTATCCGCGACCACGCCGACGGCCGCACGGTCCTGCTGATCACCCACCGGCTGGCCAGCGTCCGCTACGCCGACCGCATCTACGTCCTCGACCACGGCAAGGTCGTCGAGGCCGGCACCCACGCCGCCCTGATGTCGCTGAACGGCCTGTACGCCGACCTCTACACCCTGCAGTCGTCGGCCTACCGCGACTAGACGGCGGCGTCGAGGCGGTCCTTCTGGGCCGGGTCGAGGCTCAGCGCGGTGGCGCCGATGGCCTCCTCCAGCTGGGCGAGCCGGGTGGCGCCCACGATCGGCACGTGCCCGTCGGCCAGCAGCCAGGCCAGCACGACCTGGTTCGGGGTGGCGCCCAGCTCGGCGGCCACCTCGCGCAGGACCGCCAGGCGGCGGGTGGTGCCGGGGTGGTCGTAGGACTCCGGCAGCGGCCGGTCGGCCCGCCCGGTGTAGGAGCCGGACATGAGCGTGTTGTAGGCCCACAGCGAGATCCCGGTGTCGGCCGCGTGTTCCAGCGTCTCCTCGGTCACCAGCACGTGCGCGCTCTCGGCCTGCAGGGTCTGCGGGCGCGGCCGTAGGTAGGTATGGCGCAGCTGCAGGTGGGTGTACGGCATCCAGCCGCGCCCCGCCGACAGGTTCCTGGCCCGCTCCAGCCGCCAGGCGCGCATGTTGCTGGCCCCGAGAGCGCGGATCTTGCCGTCCTCGGCCAGCGCGTTGAACGCCCCCAAAGACTCCTCAAGCGTGACGGAAGCATCATCAATGTGCGACCAATACACATCGATGTAGTCGGTCCGCAATCTCGTGAGGCTGCCCTCGGCCGCCTTCGCGATCGCCTTCGCCGACAGCCCTTCCATCGAGTCGAGCGTACGGTCACCGGCGACCGTCGGCCGGGCGCCGGCCTTGGTGCTCAGCACCACCCGGTCCCGGTTGCCCCGCGCGGCCAGCCACGCCCCGATGGCCGTCTCGCTCTCGTCCCCGGTGCACCCCTCCACCCAGAAGGGATAGTTGTTGGCCGTGTCGATCATCGTGCCGCCGGCCTCGGCGAACCGGTCGAGCAGTGCGAAGGTGTCGTCCATGGTGACGGCGGTGCCGAAGCCGATCGTGCCCAGTGCGAGTTTCATGGCGATGACTGTGGGTCCTGGAGCCCACTCCAGGTCAAGTTTGACCTGGAGCCCACTCCAGGTGGGACGATGGGTCGCGTGAGCGTCTACACACCGTCGGAGGTCGTCGAGGAGACCGGCTTCAGCCTCGACACCCTGCGTTACTACGAGAAGATCGGGCTGCTGTCCGGCATCGAGCGCAACTCCGCAGGCCAGCGCCGCTTCACCCAGCAAGACCTCGGCTGGCTGAACCTGATCCGCTGCCTGCGCGACACCGGCATGCCCATCGCCGGGATGCTGCGCTTCGCCGACCTGGTCCGCCAGGGCGAGCACACCGTCGCCGAGCGCATCGAGCTCCTCGAAGAGCACGACCGGCGGGTCAAGGAGCAGATCGCCAACCTCGCCGAGCGGCAGAAGTACATCCACCACAAGATTTCCTACTACCGCAGCGTCCTCTAGCCCTGGCTTGGGTTTCCGGCTGTTAGACCGAGGAGCATGGCCGGACCCAGGGCGAAACGGATCAACATCCCCCTGCGCCGAGTGGCGCTGGTCTGCTCGGCGATGTTGTTCGCGCTGCTGGCCAACGTCACCTATCTGCAGACGTTCGAGGCGTACAGCCTGAACGCCGATCCGCGCAACCAGCGCACGATCATCGCCAGGTTCGACCATGCCCGGGGGGACATCGCCACCTATGACGGTTCGGTGATCGCCTACAGCGAGCGCGCGTACGGCGGGCCGTACCTCTATCGGCGGGTCTATCCAGAAGGGAAGCTCTACGCGCCCGCGACCGGCTACCTGTCCCTCTACCGCGAGACCGGCGTCGAGCACGCGGAGGACGGCGTGTTGTCGGGGTCCGACGCCAAGGTCAAGGTACGCGCGCTGGTGAAGGACGGGAGCGCGGCGGGGGCCGACGTCCGGCTGACGATCGTGGACCGGGTGCAGCGGGCCGCCTACGACGCCTTGAAGGCGACCGGGCGGCCCGGCGCCGCCGTGGCGATCAACCCGGTGACCGGGGCGATCCTGGCGATGGCCTCGTATCCGTCCTACGATCCGAACGCCTTCGCCGGGTTCGACGCCCGCGAGCTCGCCGAGACCGACCGGCGGCTGCGCGCCGACCCCGGCAGGCCGCTGCTGAACCGCGCGCTTGGCCAGAACTATCCGCCCGGCTCGACGTTCAAGGTCGTGACCGCGGCGGCGGCGCTGGCCTCCGGCGCGTACACGCCGTCCTCGCAGGTGGACGCGCCCGTCCAGCTGCAGCTTCCCGGCACGACCACCTCCCTGGGCAACTCCGGCGGGACGCCGTGCGGCGACGGGCATCCGCCGCTGGGCTACGCCTTCCAGGTGTCCTGCAACACCGCGTTCGCCAACATCGGCCTCGACCTGGGGCCGGACACGCTGCGGGAGGGGGCGCAGGCGTTCGGGTTCGACACCGACGAGCTGACCGTGCCGCTCCCGGTGGCGGAGAGCGGTTACCCGAAGGGCTTGGACCAGGCGCAGACCGCCCTGTCGGCGATCGGCCAGTACGAGGACCGGGCGACGCCGTTGATGATCGCCATGATGTCGGCAGCGGTCGCCAACCGGGGCACGCTCATGCGCCCGTACCTGGTGGAGGAGGCCCGCCTGCCCGACGGCTCGGTCATCAACCGCGCCTGGCCCACCGAGTACCGCACCACGATGCCCGAGACGGTGGCGGCCGACCTCACCGCGATGATGGTCTCCGTCACCCAGCCCGGTGGTACGGGCGCCGCCGCGGCGATCCCCGGCGTGGCGGTGGCGGCCAAGACCGGGACGGCCGAGCACGCCCAGGGGGCGGCGGCGCACGCCGTCATCACCGCCTTCGCCCCGGCCGACGCGCCGGAGGTGGCGGTGGGCGTGGTCGTGGAGAACGGCGGTTCCGGTGGCGAGACGGCCGCGCCGATCGCCCAGGCCGTCCTCCGCTCGGCGCTCCCCTAGGGAAGGTGGTCGGCCAGGTAGCGGCGGACCAGTTGCTTGCATTCGGCGATCAGTTCGGGGTCGCCGTCGGGGTGCATGCGGAACGCCAGCTTCAGCACCGCGTCCGTGGCCTCCACCGCCACCAGCAGCGCCCGGTCCAGCCCCGACCCCGCGGGGGCGTGGAGCAGGTCGACGGTCAGCGCCCGCAGCCGGTCGGCCACGATGACGTTGTTCTCCAGCGCCGCGTCCAGCGTCCGGTTGGTGCCCTCGACCGCGGGTCCGCCGGGCGTCGGCAGCACCTCCCCGAAGTCCACCACGGCGAACCCCGGCGTCGTGCGCTTCATCGCGACGAACTCGTCGATGGCCAGGTCGACGAGGTCGGTCCAGTGCTCAAGGTCGGCTCCGGCGATCCGCTCGGTCACCCGCTGGAGGAACGCCTCCAGGTTGCGCATGGCCAGGGCGCGGACCAGCCCCTGCTTGTCGGGGAAGAACTGATAGAACGTGCCGATCGGAACCTCGGCTCGGCGCGCGACCTCCTTGGTGGTCAGCGCGTCGTACCCCACCTGGTCGAGAAGCAGCGCGCACTCGTCGAGCATCCGCTCAACCCTCTCCACGCTGCGGCGCTGGGCGGGGCGGCGGCGCAAGGTACTCGTCATGTTCTCCATCCTGGCGCATTACCAGCAAGTACAGTCTTGCTCTTTCGGCCCGGCAATTACATGAGTGATACTCACCTCTTATGAGCACCTTCTTGTGGGGTACGGCTACCGCCGCCTACCAGATCGAGGGCGCCGTCGCGGAAGACGGCCGGGGCCCCTCGATCTGGGACACCTTCACCCATGAGCCCGGCCGCGTACGCGACGGCCACACCGGCGACGTGGCCTGCGACCATTACCACCGCACCGCCGAGGACATCGCGCTCATGTCCGGTCTCGGCGTCAACGCCTACCGCTTCTCCATCTCCTGGCCGAGAGTTCAGCCTGGCGGCCGTACCAACGACAAGGGTCTGGCCTTCTACGACCGCCTCGTGGACGACCTGCTGGCCGAGGGCATCACGCCGGTGCCCACCCTGTTCCACTGGGACCTGCCGCAGGAGCTCCAGGACGAGGGCGGCTGGATGAACCGCGATATTTCCGAAAAATTCGCTGATTACGCCGCCATCGTGGCCCACCGCCTGGCCGACCGGGTCGAGACGTGGATCACCCTCAACGAGCCCTTCGTCCACATGGCCTTCGGCTACGCCCTCGGCGTGCACGCCCCCGGCCAGAGCCTGCTGCTCGACGCCCTGCCCACCGCCCACCACCAGCTCCTGGCCCACGGCCTGGCCACCCAGGCGCTCCGCGCGGCCGGCGCCCGCGAGATCCTCATCTCCAACAACTGCACCCCGGTCTGGCCCGCCTCCGACCGCCCCGAGGACCTCGCCGCCGCCGAGGCCTACGACACGCTGCACAACCGGCTGTTCAACGATCCCATCCTCACCGGCGCGTACCCGGACCTGTCGGCCTTCGGCAAGGACGCCCCGCAGGACGGCCTGGACGTGATCTCCACCCCCATCGACGGCCTCGGCGTCAACTACTACAACCCCACCCGCATCGCCGCGCCGCGGCAGGACGGCTTCCCCTTCGACGACGCCGGCATCACCGGTTACCCCACCACCGCCTTCGGCTGGCCCGTCGTCCCCGACGGCCTGCACGAGCTGCTGACGGGCCTCAAGCAGCGGTACGGCCAGCGGCTCCCGCCCGTCTACGTCACCGAGAACGGCTGCTCCCAGCCCGACAGCCTCTCCCCCGACGGCACCGTCGACGACCCGGAGCGCATCGCCTTCCTCGACGGCCACCTCGCCGCGCTCCAGCGGGCCCGGCGGGACGGCGTGGACGTGCGCGGCTACTTCGTCTGGTCGCTGCTGGACAACTTCGAGTGGGCGGAGGGCTACAACCAGCGCTTCGGACTGGTCCACGTGGACTTCGAGACGCTGCGCCGTACGCCCAAGAGCTCCTACCACTGGCTGAAGGACTACTTGGGCCACCAGTAGGAGCGCGGCAGCAGGCGGGCGACGCGCAGCGAGCCGGCCGCGTACCGGCAGATCAGCTCCTTGACCCACGCGCCCGGGCGGCCGGGCACGATCAGCTCGATCGGCGAGTCGTCGCGGCGCACGACCTGGATGACGCCGTCGCGGCGGCCGAGGCTGACGCACTGGATCATGTAACGGAAGCGGAAGGGCCGGGCCGCGCGGCCGCGGGCGCGGGCGTTGACGGCATCGGCCGCGTGCGCGGCGATCGGCATCCCGACCGCGCACGACATGCGCGAGACCCCGGCCCTCGGCAGGTCCACGGCGGCGGCGTCGCCGACCACGTAGACGTCGGAGTGGGAGACCGAGCGCAGGGTGGCGTCGACCAGCGTCCTGCCGCGCCCGTCCACCGCCAGCCCGGCCTTGGCCGCCAGTTCCGGCACGGCGAACGAACCCGCCCACACCACGACGTCGGCCTCGATCGGGCCCTGCGCCGTGCTGAGCCCGCCGGAGGTCACCGCCTCGACCCGCGTGTCCGCGTGGACGCTCACCCCCAGCCTGGACAGCACCTTGGCGACATGCGCGCGGCCACGGCGCGACAGCCCGGCGGCCGGGTGGGCGCCGGTGACCAGCTTGACCTGCCAGCGCGGGTACGACTCGGCCAGTTCCGTGGCCAGCTCGATCCCGGTCAGCCCGCCGCCCACCACGGCCAGGTGGCCACCGCCCCGGCGCAGCCGTTCTCCCAGCTCGGCCGCGTTCTCGGCGGCGTAGGCGTGCTCGGCCACGCCCGGGACGCTCGTGTCGGTGAAGCTGCCCAGCGCGTACACGAGCGTGTCATAGCGGAACTCGCGCCCGTCTCCCAGCGTGATGGTCCTGGCTTCGGCGTCGATGCCGGTGACCCGGCCCTCGACGGTCCTGATGCCGGTCCCCCGGGTCAGCTCGGCCAGCGGCGTGCTCACCGACGGCCGCCCCGCCGCCAATTCGTGCAGCCTGATCCGCTCGGTGAAGCTGTCGCCGGCGCTGATCAGGGTGATCCGGTGGCGCCTGTCGAGGCGGAGCGCCGCCGTCATGCCCGCGTAGCCGGCTCCGATGACCACGATGTCCATGATGCCCATGTCCGTCTCCTGTCCTTCGCTTCTGCAGGGGAGACAGGACGGTTGAGGAAAACGTCTGAGTGAACTACCTCACATGGCCCAGCTTGTCGGGATTTCTCACCACATCAATCTCGGTGATCCGCCCGTCGGAGACGGTGAAGGACATGACCGTGTCCACGGCGGCACCCTCGTTCACGATCACGACGCCCGGACCGCCGTTGACCTCCCGGAAGTGCGCGGCCATGCCGGTGAACCAGCGCTCGACCAGCCCCATCACGACCCTGGCCACCTTCTCGGCGCCGACGACCGGCACCAGCGCCGCGCCCACCACGCCGCCGCCGTCGGAGCGCCAGACCACGTCCGGGTCGAGCACCGCCACGAGCGCCCGGAGGTCGCCGGTGGTGGCCGCCGCGGCGAAGGCCCGCACCGCCGCCGCCTGCTCGTCGCGGTCGAGCGAGCGCCGCGGCGCGTAGTCCCGCACGCGCAGCCGCCCTCGCGCCGCGAGCTGCCGGACCGCGCCGGGACTCCTGCCCAGGATGCCGGCGATCTCCTCGTACGGCATCGCGAACACGTCATGCAGCACCAGCGACGTCCGCTCGGCCGGGCTCAGCCGTTCCTGGACGGCCAGCAGCGCCATGCCCACGGACTCGTCCATGGTCGCCCGGTCCTCCGGCCCCGGCTCCTCGACCACCGGCTCGGGCAGCCACGGCCCGATGTAGGACTCGCGCTTGGCGCGGGCGGAGCCGAGCTGGTCGTAGCAGATCCGGCTCACGACGGTGGTCAGGTAGGCCCGGGGCGCGGTGACGGCGGCCTGGTCGGCCTGCCGCCAGCGCAGCCAGGTCTCCTGCACGGCGTCGTCGGCGTCGGCGACGCTGCCCAGCAGCCGGTAGGCCACGGCCCACAGGTGGCTGCGGTGCTCCTCGAAGTCCATCAGAAGACGGAGACGTGGACGTGGTCGTAGTGGTTGGCGGTGACGCTGCCCCGGTCGGACATGGGGTCCCAGCCGCCGCCCGAGCGGATGTCGTAGTAGCGCTGCTTCCAGATGATGTACATCACGCCGAGGCGGGAGCCGTTCTTGATCAGGAACTCGGCCAGGGCGTCGCCGCGGTCGGCGTCGGCGCCGGAGGCGTAGCCGCGCGAGATCATGAAGTCGCAGGCCCGGCCCTTTCCGTGCTCGCCGGGGTCGCCGGGGCGCAGGCAGCCCACGCCGTAGGGCATGGGGAAGTTCTGCATGACCTCGATCTTCACGCTGGTCATGCGCTGGGTGAGGCCCGCGCCGCCGGTCGGGGTCTGGAAGCCGTACTTGGCCAGGAGTTTCTCGACGTCGCGCCGCTTGTCGCGCATCTCCTTGATCTTCTTCTCGAGTTCCTTGATCTTGGCGTCGGCCGCCTTCTTCGCGGTGTTGGCGCTCTTGATCAGCTGCTCGATGCGCTGGACCCGGCTGGTGCGCTCGTCGGACATGTACTGCATGTTCGCGGCCTGGCCGAGCAGCATGGCGGGGTCGGCGATGGCCAGGAGCTGGGTGCCGTCGAGCGGCCCGCTCATGTAGGTGCTCTGGGCGATGTTGGCGACCTCGCCGCGCGCCGCGCCGAGCTGGCCCCTGAGCTTGTCGGCGTTCTCGGTGGCCTTCTTGGCCTGGATGCGCGCGTCCTCCAGGAACTCGATCTGGCCACGGAAGAGCTTGTTGAGCTGGGCGGCCTGCTTCGTCAGCTTGCGCAGCTGCGCGGGGCTGCCGGGATCGGCGGTGGCGGCCTGCGGAAGGGGCGCTGCGAGCAGGCCGACGAGCACGGTGGCGATGGCGGCGAAACGCCTGACTCCCACGCTCGTCCCTCCCCTCCTAGACGTGGTGACTATAGAAGATGATCTTGGTCGTTGCCACCGGAACCGACTAACCCATGCACCATTGGCGAAGTATCTACCACTTTGTGAGGTAGCCCCGAACTTTGGGTCTTGCCGAGGACACCCCGCGGAGCGAAATTGCGAGCGAATCGTCTCTGCGAAGGGGCAGACCGTGTCACGTTCTCTAACGCTCCTCACAGCCGTCTTAATCGGCTTAGGCAGCTCCCTGGTCTCCGTCGAGGCCCAGGCGTCGGTCGTGGATCCACTGCCGCCCAGCGATCGTATCGAGCTCTACCAGCTCGACAGCCCGCTCGGCACCGGCGAGAGGCTCAGGGAGGCAGGCTTCGACGTCGTACAACAGCAGGTCAACGGCGGTAAGGAGCACATCGAGCTGACCGCCGACCAGGCGGGGCTCGCGGGGCTCGCCAAGCTCGGCCACAAGCCGGAGCCCGTACGCAACCAGCAGGGCCAGACACAACTGGAGGCGGCCAAGGCCCAGGCCGCCGGCGGCTACACCGTCTGGAAGTCCTACACGGAGCCGGGCGGCATCGCCGACCAGCTCAGGTCCATCGCCAACGCCAACAAAGACGTGGTCAAGCTGATGTCCATCGGCAAGACCATCCAGGGCAAGGACATCCTCGCCGCCAAGGTCACCTCACTGGCCCGCATCCTGCCGGACGGCGCCAAACCCGCGGTCTTCTACTCCGCCACGCAGCACGCCCGCGAGTGGATCGCGACCGAGGTCAACATGCGGCTGCTCAAGCACGTGGTCGCCAACAAGGCGTCGCTGCGCAGTCTGCTGGGCACCACCGAGCTCTGGTTCCTGCCGGTGGCCAACCCCGACGGCTACGACTTCAGCTTCACCGAGGGCAACCGCCTCTGGCGTAAGAACCTGCGCGACGTGAACGGCGACGGGACCATCACCCGCGGCGACGGCGTCGACCCGAACCGGAACTTCCCCACGAACTTCCACTACGACGAGGAGGGCTCCTCCTCGATCCCGAGCAGCGACACCTACCGGGGCGCCGGCCCGGCCAGCGAGCCGGAGACCAAGGCGTTCGACGGCCTGATGAAGCGCATCCGGTTCGCGTTCAACGTGAACTACCACTCCTTCGGCCCGCTGCTGCTCTACCCGCTGGGTGTGCAGATCGCCACGGAGACCGCCGACAACCCGATCTACGAGGCGCTGTCGGGCGACGACGCCAACCCGGCGATCCCCGGCTTCGACCCCGACCTCGGCGCCGAGCTGTACATCACCAACGGCGACACCAACGACCGCGCGCACTCCCAGTACGGCACGCTGTCCTGGACTCCCGAGCTGAACGAGGGCTGCGAAGGCTGCGGCTTCGTCTTCCCCGACGACGAGGCGCTGGTCCAGGCGGAGTTCGAGAAGAACATCCCCTTCGCACTCGACGTGGCCAAGTCGGCGCGCAACCCGGTCGAGCCCGTCAGCCACCTGGGCAACACGACACCGGACTTCGTCCTGGACACCTTCGAGACCAGCAACGGCCGCGACCAGGTCGTCCAGGTCAACGCCAAGCGCAAGCTGGGTCCGATCTGGCTGCAGTACCAGGTCAACGGCGGGCGTACCAAGACCGTGCTGACCGGCGAGTGGCGCGGCGGCGAGCGCTACGGCGACGGCTACAACCGCTACTACCACTGGATGCGCGGCAAGATCACCGGCACCCGGCCAGGCGACACGGTGAAGGTCTGGTTCAGCTCGATCGCCAAGAAGAGCGACTCCTTCACCTACAAGGTCAACAGCGACATCGGGGGCAAGGTTCTCGTCCTGGCCGCCGAGGACGTCACCGGCATCAGCCCCGTCCAGGGCGTCACCGAGGCGAAGTACGCCGACGAGTACGTCAAGTCGCTCGACGAGGCCGGCTACAGCTCCGACGTCTACGACGTGGACAAGGCCGGACGCAAGGCCCCGCACCCGCTCGGCACGCTGAGCCACTACAAGGCGATCGTCTGGGAGACCGGCGACGACATCATCCCGAGAAGCGTCGGCCAGGCCCCCGGCACCACGTCCAAGCTGGGCGTGGACACCGAACTCGCGGTGCGCGACTACCTCAACGAGGGCGGCAAGCTGCTGCACGCCGGCAAATACCCGTCCTACGCCGCCAACAACAACGGCGCCTACTTCTACCAGCCCAACCAGCCCACGCAGCCCGAGTGCACGACACCGTCCGACCCGCCGTGCATCCCGATCTTCAACGACTTCCAGCAGTACTGGCTCGGCGCCTACGTCTTCTTCGACGACGCCGGCACCGACCACGGCACCGGCAACCCCTTCGCCCTCCAGGGCAAGGGCGGCAGGTTCGAGGGCTTCAACGGCACGCTCGAACCCACCCACACCAACTCCTACGTGGCCACCTCGGCGATCCTGCCCGCCGCGCAGTTCCCGCGGTTCGCCAGCTCCGCCCAGATCAAGTGGGTACGGCCCGGCGGCCCCTTCGACCCGCACACCGGCGCCTGGGACGTCTACAGCGGCATCGCCGACGTCTCCTGGAAACGCCTGACCAAGACCGTCAACCTGACCGGCAAGAGCAGCGGCGACCTGTCGTTCTGGACCTCCTACGACACCGAGGGCGCCTGGGACTTCCTGACCGTCGAGGCCCGCACCGCCGGGCAGGACGACTGGACCACCCTGCCCGACGCCAACGGCCACACCACCCAGGACACCGGGGAGAGTTGCAAGACCGAGAACTCCGGCGGCTGGCGCGACATCCACCCCTTCACCCAGCGCTACCAGGGCGTCAACTGCGAGCCCACCGGCACCTCCGGCGCCTGGCACGCCGCCTCGGGCAACTCGGGCGGCTGGCAGCAGTGGAAGATCGACCTGACCCCGTACGCGGGCAAGCAGGTCGAGCTGTCGATCTCCTACATCAGCGACTGGGCCACCCAGGGCGCCGGCGTCTTCCTCGACGACTTCACGGTCACCCTGGACGGCGCGAGCGCCGAGCAGACCTCGTTCGAGTCGGACCTGGGCGGCTGGACCGCGGCCGACCCGCCGGCGGGGTCGGCGCCTTCGGCCAACAACTGGTTCCGCACCGACCAGCTCTTCGAGGAGGGCGGCGGCATCGTCACCCGTGACACGGTCTACCTCGGGTTCGGCGCGGAGAGCCTGACCACGCAGGCCATCCGGACCGATCTGGTGAGGAGGGCGATGAAACACCTGATCGGCTAGCCACTCAGGCGGGCGGCTGCCAAGCGGAGTAAACACCGGGCACCATCACGAGGCCCCACCCCGCTCCGGCAGCCGCCCACCCCCGAACCCGCATCCCCTCCCACCACCGCCTCCTCCCTCCGCGGCCCCTCCCCCGGCCGCAGCCCCAGGCCTGCGCCCCCTCCCACGCCGCACCCCACCCCTTCCTGAGCCCCACCCCCGGGGCCAGGCCCCTCCCAGGCCGTGTCCCCTCCCGGGCCCGTGGCCAGCGACCCGGGCCCGTAGGCTTCCCGAGTGGCGCGACGGGGTGCTGAGGCTCCTCGTGCCCTTGCCGTTCTGGACAGAACATGGTTCGGTTTCCCTGGACACGGCTCTTCGCCAGAGGAAGACTGAACCAAGCAAGCATTCGGTCGGTAGGAGGCTCACGACATGCGCCAGCACGACACGCTGTTCATCGGGGGCGAATGGGTGGCCCCCGCGGGCACCGGTGTGATCGACGTCATCTCCCCGCACACCGAGGAGGTCGTGGGCCGGGTACCCGACGGCACCCCGGCCGACATGGACCGCGCGGTCGCCGCCGCCCGCGCGGCCTTCGACCACGGCCCCTGGCCCCGCATGACCTTCGCGGAACGCGCCGCGGCCATCGGCAGGCTGGCCGACATCTACGCCGCCAAGCAGGGCGAGATGGCCGCGCTCATCACCGAGGAGATGGGCTCGCCGATCACGTTCTCCAACCTCGCCCAGACACCTCAGCCGCTCGGCATGCTGCAGTTCTACGCCGAGTACGGCAAGACGTTCGAGCAGGAGGAGGAGCGTCCCGGCCTGTTCGGCCCCACCACCGTCCGGCGCGAGCCCGTCGGCGTGGTGGCCGCGATCGTGCCGTGGAACGTCCCGCAGTTCGTCTCGATGACCAAGATCGCACCGGCGCTGCTCGCCGGATGCACGATCGTGCTCAAGCCCGCGCCGGAGACCCCGCTCGACTCCTACATGTTCGCGGACATGATCACCGAGGCCGGCATCCCGGCGGGCGTGCTCAACATCGTCCCCGCGGGCCGCGAGGCCGGCGAGCACCTCGTCTCCCACCCGGACGTCGACAAGGTCGCCTTCACCGGCTCCACCGCCGCCGGCCGGCGCATCGCCGCCATCTGCGGCGAGCAGCTCAAGCGGGTCAGCCTCGAACTGGGTGGCAAGTCCGCCGCCATCATCCTCGACGACGCCGACCTGCCCGCCAGCATGGGCATGCTCGCCATCGCCTCGCTCATGAACAACGGCCAGGCCTGCGTGGCCCAGACGCGCATCCTCGCCTCTCGCAACAGGTACGACGAGGTCGTCGAGGCCGTCGCCGCCATGGTCAGCTCCCAGCCCGTCGGCGACCCGGCCGACCCGGCGACCGGCATCGGCCCCCTGGTCGCCAAGCGGCAGCAGGAGCGGGTGGAGGGGTACATCAAGATCGGCATGGACGAGGGCGCCAAGGTCGTCGTCGGCGGCCTGACCCGCCCGATGGACCGCGGCTGGTACGTGGCCCCGACCGTCTTCGCCGGCGCCACCAACGACATGCGGATCGCCCGCGAGGAGATCTTCGGCCCCGTGCTCGCCGTCATCCCCTACGAGGACGAGGCGGACGCGCTGCGCATCGCCAACGACAGCGAGTACGGCCTGTGCGGCACCGTCTGGACCGCGGACACCGACCACGGCATGGACATCGCCCGCCAGGTCCGCACCGGCACCTACGGCGTCAACTGCCTCATGCTGGAGGCCAACGTCCCGTTCGGCGGCTACAAGGCCAGCGGCCTCGGCCGCGAACTCGGCCCCGAAGGCCTGAGCGCCTACCTGGAGTACAAGACCATCGCCCGCCTGGGCTGACCCACCAAAAACCCGAACCCCCGACAAGCCAAACCCGGCGCCGGATCACCCCGGCGGCGGGTGGACCCGGAAGCGGGTGAACCCCGAAAGGCGGGGTGGGCCCGGATGCGGGTGGGCCGGGAAGCGGGTGAACCCCGGAAGGCGGGGTGGGCCCGGAACCCGGGTGGGCCCGGAACCCGGGTGGACCCGGAAGCGGTGGGTCCGGAAGCGGGTGGACCTGGGCTGACCTGGGGAAAGTGCGGAGGTACGAGAGGGGCCCGCGATCCCGCGGGCCCCTTCGCACGTCTAGATGGCACCCAGCGCGCCCCCGCAACGCTGGGCGACCGCCTGACTACATGAAGTATGTCCTACGGTCTCCACCCGGGGCGGTTTCCTTCCCCAAGGACTTTCTCCCGGCGGTTTTCTTCCATCCGCCCTAGGTAGACGCCTATTACTCAGGAAAGGTTCGAATCAATCCACTTTCCGATCCGGAGAACCAGATCGGGCCTGGCCGCCGACTCGGCGTGGCCGTACCCCGGCTCGATCCACAGCTCCTTCGGCTCCCGGGCGCCGTCGTAGAGCTGACGGGCGTGCTCCAGGGGAAAGAACGTGTCCGCGTCCCCATGCACGATCAGCAAGGGCGTGGGCGAGATCAGGGCGGCGGCCTCGTGCGGCGGCATCGGCACCGGGTCCCACTGGCCGCGCGCGATCCGGGTCCGCTTGACCACGCGCGCGGCGATCCGGCCGATCGGCTTCTCGATCGCCCAGTGGACCTGGCGCATCGGCTTGGTGCCCCGGTAGTACCACCGCGCGGGGCCGCTCACCGCGACCACCGCGTCGATCCCCCCGTGCAATCCCGCATGCCGTACGGCGACCGCCGCCCCCATGGAGAAACCCACCACGGCGATCTTGCGGTATCCGATGACCCGCGCGTGCCGTACCGCGGCCTCCACGTCGTGGACCTCAAGGTCGCCCACGGTGCTCTCGCCGCCCGAGTGCCCGTGCCCGCGGAAGTCGAAGGACACCACGCCGCCGAACCGGCTGAGCACGTGCGTGATCCGGCGCGTGTCCGCGCACCGCCACGACCCGGTGAACCCGTGGGCCAGCACGATCCCGGCATCAGAGGCGGAGGCGGAGGGCGTGTGGACCCCTTCCAGGCGGATGCCGTCCGAGGTCCTGAGCATGACGGGAAAATTCTTCGCAAGCGGCATGAATCCGAGCTTAGGCACCCAGCTCAGCGGCGCTCATCACCACCCTGATCCTGGAGTCCTGGGCCGCCGCGAGCGCCCGCGGATCGTCGGAGATCATCAGCCGGGCGGAGCTGGTCACGACCCGCTCCCAGAGGCCGTCGCCGTCGGGCGCCAGCGGCGAGACGGCCGCTCCCGCCGCCATCACCGCGTCCGCCGCCACCAGCAGGTCGGATCCGACCGGCAGGCAGATCAGCACCGTGTCACCCGCCCGCACCCCTCGCCGCCGGAGCAGCGCGGCCGCCGTGGCCAGCCGCTCATCGTGCTGTTCTTCGGTGAGCGTCTGCCCCGTCCCGGGGTCGATCATGACGATCCGCTGGTCCATGCGACCACGGTAGGGACGCCGGGTTCCGCGCGCATGGGGCGGATTATGCAGATGATTATGCAGAAGGAACACCATGGTCGGCGGCCCACACGGCGATCTGCGCGCGCGAGGTGTAGCCGAGCTTGTCCATGATGTTGGCGATGTGCCGGGCCACCGTGGCGGGGCTGATCACCAGCTCCTCGGCGATGGCCTTGTTGGACAGGCCGCGGGTGAGCATGCCGGCGATCTCCTGTTCGCGGGTGGTCAGCAGTGAGGCGCGTACCGGCTCCACCTGGACCGGGCCCGCGGCCGGTTCCGGCCTGCGCCCCTCAAGCACCTGCGTCGCCACCTCGTACGCCGGCCGCGAGCGCCCCCTCGACCACAACGACGTGGTACGGCCCTCGCCCAGCTTGGCGCGGGCGGCCGACAGCAGTTCGTCGACCTTGACCGAGCCGGTCCGCTGGCCCATCGACTCGCGCAGGGCGGCCACCGCGGACGAGGCCAGCACCGCGCTCTCCAGGTCGCCCTCGGCCCGCGCCAGCGCGGACAGCGACACCAGGCAGCGGTTCATGGCCTGGCGCAGGCCGCACTCGCGGGCCATTGCGACCGCCTCGGCCAGCCGTTCGCGGGCGGCGGCCAGGTCGCCGAGGTGCGCGCAGACGCGGCCGCTCCTGGCGAGGTTCTGGGCCAGGTCGCCGCGGTTGCCGAGCTCGCGCAGCCAGGAGATGGCCGCGTCGTAGTGCTCGGCCGCCGACTCCAGGTCGCCGCGGGTCTCGGCGGCAAGACCCAGGTGGGAGGCGGCCATGGCGAGAATCCACGGATGACCGTGCGCGCTCGCCACGGCGTAGGCCTCCTCGGCGCCGCGCTGGGCCTCGCGCTGGCGGCCGCGCTGCAGCGAGTAGATGGACCCCTCGATGAGCGCCCCGGCCTCGTTGAACCGGTCGCCGTTGTCCCTGGCCACCGCCAGCGCGCTGTCGATGTGGGCGGTCGCCTCGTCGCCCCTGCCCATGCGCAGCAGTGCTCCGCCGGCCACCGTGTGGGCCGTGGCCAGGACGAACGGGTCCCCGGCCATGCCGGCCAGTCCCTCGCGGGCGGCGGCCAGGCCGCTGTCGAGGTCGTCGCGGGTCAGCAGCCCGTACGCCAGGTAGCCCTTCGCCAGCCCGATCTGCTCCGGCGCCACCAGGCTGAGGTCCTGCCGCAGCAGCCGCTCGACCCAGCCGACGACCTCGGCGGCGCTGCCGCCCAGCGAGAGCAGGCCGCTGCTGCGCATGCACAACCGCAGGCCCATGGTGACGTTGCCGGAGCGCAGCGCCCACTCCAGCGCGGCCCGCTGGTCGGCGAGCCGGTCGCGGCTGCCGGTGTGGGCGGCCAGCCGTTCGCGCCAGGTGACGCCGGGCGTGAGGAACTCCGCGTCGAAGGCCCGCTCCTGAAGCTTGCACAGCACCCTCAGGTGCAGGTCGCGTACCATCCGCTCCTCGTCGGAGTCGGCCAGCCGCTCGGCGGCGAACTGCCGGATGGTGTCGAGCAGCCGGAAGCGCCCGCGGTCCTCGTCGCAGACCACCAGCGACTTGTCGACCAGCGCGCCCAGCAGCGTGACCATGCGCGACTCCGACAGCGGCGGCTCGGCGCACACCCGCTCGACCAGGTCGAGGTCGAAGCCGCCGGCCAGCACCGACAGCCGGCGCAGCAGCGTCTTCTCCGCCTCCGACAGCAGATCGTGGCTCCACTCGACCGCCGCGGCCAGCGTCCGCTGCCGGGCGGGAGCCGTACGGTCGCCGGAGGTGAGAAGTGCGAACCGGTCGTCGATCCGGTCGGCGATCTGGCCCGGACTCAGCATGCGGGTGCGGGCGGCGGCCAGTTCGATGGCCAGCGGGAGCCCGTCGAGCGCGCGGCAGAGCCTGGCCACGTCGGGCAGGCTCTCCTCGCCGAGCTGGGTTCCGGCGGCCCGCGCCCGGTTGAGGAACAACTGCACCGACTCGGCCGCCGACGGGTCGGCGCCGGGCAGGTCGAGCGGCGGCACGTGCCAGATCAGCTCGCCGGAGATGCGCAGCGCCTCCCGGCTCGTGGCCAGCACCCGTATACCCGGGCAGCCGGCCATCAGCGCCGCCGCCGCGTGCGCGGTGGCCTCGACGAGGTGCTCGCAGTTGTCCAGCAGGACCAGGCAGCTCGACCCGGCCAGCCGGGTGACGACGGCGTCGGTGAGGTCGCGGCCGCGCTCGCTCTCCAGCCCGAACACCTCGGCGATCTCCTGCATGACGAGCTCGGGCCGGGAGATCTTGGCCAGCTCGACCGCCCACACGCCGTCGGCGAAGTCGTCGAGCAGCCGGTGGGCCACGCGTAACGCCAGCCGCGTCTTGCCGATGCCGCCGACTCCGCACAAGGTCACCGCGCGCGTCTCGTCGAACATCGCGCACAGGTCGCCGATGTCGCGCTCACGGCCGACGAACCGGTTGGGCTCGGCCGGCAGGTTGTGCCGCGGGGCATCCGCCATGACTTCACAGTGGCGCACTTGGCGCGCTCTGTCACCGTTTTCTCACAGCGCGAGTGAGCTCGTGACCGCCCGGTCGTCGACCACCCGCAGCAGCGGATCGCCCAGCAGCCGCCTGGCCAGCTCGTACGGCGCCACGACCAGCGTGGCCGCGTGCTCGCTGGCCAGCACCCTGCAGCCGATCAGCGTCGGCTCGTGCGCCACGACCACGTGCGCGCCGCACATGAGCGCGAGGTCCAGCGCGCGCAGCGCCTTGAACACGTCGGTGACGGCCACCAGCACCACGTCGTCCTTGTCGATGAGCAGCCGGGCGGCGAGCCTGCGCAGGTCGCCGGCGAGCTCCTCGTGGCTCAGCACCCGCCGGCCGTCGAGGGTCAGCGCCGGTCCTGCCAGCGGGCCGAAGTCCACGCGCTCCTCGCCGATCAGCGAGGAGAACCGGTCCGGTCCCTGGCCCGGCTCGAAGGTGAACACCTTCTCCGCCCGCGTCTCGCGCATCCGGTGGACGACGGCCAGCCGCGCGACGCCGCCCGGATTGAGCAGCGCCACCCCGCCCGCCCAGGCGACGGCATGCACCGCGCACGGCAGTGCCGCGCCCGGAGGCAGGTCGACCAGCGCGTGGTCGCCGTACCTCAAGCCGTGACGGCGCAACCCGGCCGCCGCGTGAGTGACTCGGCGGACGAGAGTGGCATAGGTCATGACCTCGCCGGTCCGTACGTCGGTGACCGCGGGACGGTCGCCGCCGGCCGGAGCCGCGTTCATGACCAACTCTGTCCAGGTCATGCCGTCAATGTAGGGAGCAACGCCCGCCCCGGCATCATCATGAATGTGCAAGCGGCTATGTATCTCTACGCTTGCGCCATGGACGAGACGGCCGATCGCATCCTCGATGCCGCTTTCGCGCGGATCGTGGAGCACGGCCTGCGCCGGACCACCATGGACGACGTCGCCCGCGCGGCGGGCCTGTCGCGGGTGACCGTCTACCGCCGCTACTCCCGCAAGGGCGACCTCATCCAGGCGTTGATCATGCGAGAGCTCCACCGGTTCCTGAAGGAGTTCGAGGCGGCGGTGGGGCCGCTGCCGACGCTGGCCGACCAGGTGGCGGAGGGGTTCGCGGTCACCCTGCGGGGAGTGCGCGGGCACGCGCTGCTCGGCAGGCTCCTGGCCGGGGAGCCGGAGACGATCCTGCCGCACCTGACGCTGGAGGCGGGGCCGTACCTTAGGGTGGCGAGGGAACATCTGGCCGGGCATCTGCGCAGCCCGGAATCAGAAGCGGTCGCCGAGGTGTTCATAAGGGTGACCCTGTCGTTCCTGCTCACCCCGGACAGTGTCGTACCCCTGAGCAGCGATGAGGAGGCCAGGGCGTTCGCCGCCCGGCACCTCGTGCCGCTCCTGCCATGAGCGGGATCAACTAGACTTAATAGGCCGCGGTTCGCGCGGTCTGCCTCCACGAACACAGAGCGAGACGTCATCATGCCTTTGAACAGCCGCGACGACCTGCGGAACATCGCGATCATCGCGCACGTCGACCATGGCAAGACCACGCTGGTCGACGCCATGCTCTGGCAGTCCGGGGCCTTCCGCGCCAACCAGGACGTCGACGACCGCGTCATGGACTCCAACGACCTAGAGCGCGAGAAGGGCATCACCATTCTCGCGAAGAACACCGCCGTCAAGCACGGCGACATGACCATCAACATCATCGACACCCCCGGCCACGCCGACTTCGGCGGCGAGGTCGAGCGCGGGTTGTCGATGGTCGACGGCGTCGTGCTGCTGGTGGACGCCTCCGAGGGCCCGCTGCCCCAGACGCGCTTCGTGCTGCGCAAGGCGCTGTCGGCGAAGATGCCGGTCATCCTGTGCATCAACAAGGTCGACCGTCCCGACTCCCGCATCGCGGAGGTCGTCGACGAAGTTTACGCACTGTTCATGGACCTCGACGCGACCGACGACCAGATCGACTTCCCGATCGTCTACGCCTCGGCCAAGGCCGGGCGCGCCGCGCTGGCGCGGCCCGACGACGGCGGCATGCCCGACTCCGAGGACCTCGAGCCGCTGTTCGACATCATCAAGTCGACGATCCCGGCGCCGACCTACGACCCGAGCGCCCCGCTGCAGGCGCACGTCACCAACCTCGACGCCTCCTCCTACCTGGGCCGGATCGCGCTGTGCCGTATCCACCAGGGCAAGATCCGCAAGGGTCAGCAGGTCGCGTGGTGCCGTACCGATGGCACGATCCAGCGCGTCAAGATCACTGAGCTGCTCATGACCGACGCGCTGGAGCGCAAGCCCGCCGAGGAGGCCGGTCCCGGCGACATCATCGCGATCGCGGGCATTCCCGAGATCATGATCGGTGAGACGCTGGCCGACCCCGAGGACCCGCGCCCGCTGCCGCTCATCACGGTCGACGAGCCGGCCATCTCGATGACCATCGGCACCAACACCTCGCCGCTGGTCGGCAAGGCCAAGGGTTCCAAGGTCACCGCCCGCATGGTCAAGGACCGCCTCGACAAGGAGCTCGTCGGCAACGTCTCGCTGCGCGTGCTGCCGACCGAGCGTCCCGACGCGTGGGAGGTCCAGGGCCGTGGCGAGCTGGCGCTGGCCATCCTGGTCGAGCAGATGCGCCGCGAGGGCTACGAGCTGACCGTCGGCAAGCCGCAGGTCGTCACCAAGGAGGTCGACGGCAAGCTCCACGAGCCGGTCGAGCGCCTCACGGTCGACTGCCCCGAGGAGTACCTCGGCGCCGTCACCCAGCTCCTCGCCGTCCGCAAGGGCCGCATGGAGCACATGACCAACCACGGCACCGGCTGGATCCGCATGGAGTTCGTGGTCCCGGCGCGCGGCCTGATCGGCTTCCGCACCGAGTTCCTCACCGAGACGCGCGGCACCGGCCTGGTGCACCACGTCTTCGAGGCCTACGAGCCGTGGTTCGGCGAGCTGCGCACCCGCAACAACGGCTCGCTGGTGGCCGACCGCTCCGGTCCGGTGACCGCGTTCGCCATGCTCAACCTCCAGGAGCGCGGCACGCTCTTCGTCAGCCCCACCACCGAGGTGTACGAGGGCATGATCGTCGGCGAGAACTCGCGCTCCGACGACATGGACGTCAACATCACCAAGGAGAAGAAGCTCACCAACATGCGCTCCTCCACGGCCGACGTCACCGAGACGCTGACGCCGCCGCGGGTGCTGTCGCTGGAGCAGGCGCTGGAGTTCATCCGGGACGACGAGTGCGTGGAGATCACGCCGGAGACGGTCCGCATCCGCAAGGTCGTGCTGGACGCCTCCACCCGCGCCCGCACCGTCGCGCGGGCCAAGCGCAACAACTGACACACCACGTCAAAGGGGTACGGCGGGCGTCTGCCGTACCCCTTCGGCGTTCTATTGCAGCGACAGCCGCCGCTGCTCCCCCACCGGGGGCCGGGCCCAGGTCACCTCACCGTCGTCGATGAGCCCCTGGACCACCTCCCGCATGGCGGCACCGGCGGCGTGGCGTCCGGCCGCCTTGGCCAGATCGATCATCAGCGTGTTCTCGTCCTCGCCCGGGGCGATCACCGACACGTAGCCGAGTTCGGCGTCGCCGTACCAGCTGCCGAGGTTCTCGGTGACCTCGCGCACGGCGGCGAGGACCTCGGTGGAGGCCGTCCCGCGCAGGTGCAGGACCCCGGGCTGCGCGACCTCGACGCAGACCTTCATGAGCCCTTCGACCGCGCCTTCCGGGTCGCGCAGCGCGTTGTGGCTCAGGGCCGCGAAGCGCGCGGCCAGCACGTAGAGCGAGATCGCCCGCGGCGGGTCCGCGAGCGTCAGAATCCCGTGTTCCCCGTGGATGGTGAGCTTGCCGCCCCCTTCTTCGTAGGCGCGCAGACCGGTCATGAAGGCGGTCTCCGCCTGGGCGCTCAGTTGTAGCTGCCAGCCCCACTTCCGCTCGACCGGGAAGCGGCCGTCGTCGGCCTGTCCCTTCTGCTTGTCGCGGCGAAGCCGCCGGGTGATCCACACGATTTCGCAGTCCCCTCTCTGCTCATCGGGCACAAAGGGGGCAGATTAGCCCGATCTCCCAGTTCGCGGACCGGTGTAATCACACCGTTACCTAGGTCCGTGGAACATCAGCGGTCTCACATGAATCATCCAAGGTGTGGGCTTGATCCGGAGGGTCGTCGCGTACGGGCTCGCCGCCCTTTCGGCTGCGGCGATCATCTGGTGCACGCTCACGGCGATGCCGGTGGATCGGCCGCTGTCGCGGGGACAGCCCGACGGGTCGCGGCCGCTGCCCTCCGGCGCGGCCGACGAGCGCAGGGCAACCACCGACGTCACCATCGCCAGGGCCACCGCCGCCGACCTTCGCCAGGTGCCGCCGGCCCGCATCGACGAGCGCCGGCATCAGGTCAGGGTGACGATCACCCACACGTTCCGCATGGACGAGGACGACCCGCTCGCCGGCTGGATCAGGGGCAGCGTGCCCCCGGACCTGCGGGCGATCACCGACAAGGGCCTCGGCGCGCTCAAGGTGGGCGGCGGCTGGCTCGCGCCCACCGTCAGGTACCCGGCCGAGCTCACCACCTCCGGCGGCAAGTCCACCGCCGAGTTCCGCGTGATCGTGCTGCGCCAGTTGGCCAGGGGCGAGGAGCTGACGCTGGAGTTCCAGGCGCCCGGCGTCCAGCCCTCGCTGATCAACCAGCGCACGATCACGCTGTTCCCCACCGAGTGGAGCGTGCTGCGCACCTCGGGTCTCGAACCGGAGCGGGAGGAGGCCGAGCGGCTGCAGTTCACGGTGAACTACCAGGTCACCGTCACCCTCGTTCACGACTCCCACGGCTTCGTCGACCATGAGGAGGACGAGGCCTTCTCCTGGGGCAGCGAGCTGGCGATCGTCACCGCGCTGCTGCTGGTCGCCTTCCTGCTGCGCTCGCTCGGCCGCCCGTGGTGGCAGCGGCTCCACAACCGGGAGCTGTTCATCGGCCTGATGCTGGCCGCGCCCGTGCTGGCCAGCCCGTTCTACGCCAAGGGCCTGCAGGGCATCGCGTACGTCGTGATGTTCGGCGTGCTGCCCGCGATCGCGGTGCGCCACGCCAGCCGCATGGTGCCCACGCCCGCGCCCTGGACCAGCCGCGACGCGCTCGCGGTGACCGCGCTCGGCGTGTTGGTGGCCTTCGCCATGTTCCTGTGGTCGGCCCGCCACATCCAGCTCCACCCGCCCCAGCTGATCACCGGCGTCGCCGTCGCCGCGCTGGCCGCGGCGGGCGCCGCGATCGCCTTCAGCGCCGACCTCGGCATCCGTTTCGTGGTGGTACGGCTGGCCGCCGTGGCCGCCGGAACCGCCATCGGCACCCTGGCGCTCGCCCTGTGGTTCAAGGCGCTCTTCTACGACGTCTACCCGCCCGACAGCGTCCACCTGGTACTGGGCCTGTTCTGGTCGCTGATCCCGATCGGCGCCGTCGCCGTCGTCACCAGAACCTGGTCGCGCGGCGCCGTCGTGGCCGCGGTGATCCTCAGCCTGCTCATGCAGGGCTGGCCCACCGAATGGCTCGACGACGGGTCCTGGAGCACGCCCGTCGACCATCCCGAGCCCATGCTCGGCACGCTGGAGCTCACCCCGCTGATCCGCGGCGTGCTCGGGCTGCTCCTGCTCGGCTTCGTCCTGCTGATCCTGCGGCTGCGCCGCCTGGGCGGCGAGCTGGGCGCCGTGCACCACCGCGCCGCCGTGGCCAGCGTGACCGTCTGCCTGATGGTGCTCCACCTGTCGCCCAGAGGCACCGGCAGCCTGCCCGACCTCGACGTCACCGTGCCCCTGCTCTCGGTCACCTCGGTCTTCGCGTGGATCTCCGCGTGGTGGCTGCTCGGGCCCGTACCGGAGGGGCTGGACGAGCCGCGTACCCCCGAGGAGCACCGCGCGGTGGTGCGCCGCGCCCTGCACAAGCGGCTGCTGCTCGTCTCCGAGCAGGAGCTCTACCGCGTCGGCCGCGGCAGGATCGGCGCCGGAGAGCTGTCGATGGGCGACTTCGAGCAGCAGCGCGACGAGCTCGAAACCGCCCTGGACGGGCACGGCCGCCACCCCGAGACCGCCTTCGCCACCAGCGCCGCCTGCACGCCCTGGCACAACGGCGTGCACGCCTTCGTGATCTGCCTGCTGCTGAGCCTGCCGTTCCTGTTCATGTACGGCCTGCCCACCGGCCCCGACCTGGCCAGCTACCTCTTCGACGCCCGTTACCTGCTGACACTGCCCGCGTTCGGCTTCCTGTTCGGCTACTTCTACCCGCGCATCAGGGGCACGCAGCCAATGACGAAGGTGCTGCACCTGATGGCCGCCGCCCTGGTCACGGAGCTGTCGGCGTACCTGCCCGCCTTCGCCGAGCCGGACGTCTCCGCCTTCGACAAGCTCCAGTTACTGGCGATCGTGGTCGGGCAGGTCGCGCTGGTCTACATCGGCCTCGGGCTCTTCTGGGAGTGGCGGCTCATGCACCTGGCCGGGGAGCCGTGGGGCCGGGTCAGAAACGTCCGCAGCCTGCGCAGCCTGGCCACGCCGCTGGTCGCGGTCCTGATCGCCGTGGTCACCACCGCCGCCACCTCGGCCGCCAGCCAGTCCGTCGACCGGATCCTGCGCGGCGACCAGGTGCAGACCGGCGGCCCCTAGAGCTTCGGATCCGGACCAGGCCGGTGCAGCACGACATAGGCGTCCTGCCGGAACCGGATCTGGTACCCCGCCGCCACCAGCGCGTCGAGCCGGTCGGCCTGCTCCGCCGCGTTCTTGAACGGGAACACGCGCCGCCCGACCTCCACCACCACCCAGGGCGCCCACCGGGGCGTACGGTCGAGCAGCAGCACGCGCGCCCGTCCGGTCAGCAGCGGCCCCAGGTTGTTGGCCACCTCCACCAGCGCCCCGTCGGGCACCGTGGCCACAGCCCCGGCGGCGGCCACCTCCCGCGGCTCACGCCGGTACGAGCCGGGGTCGGCGAGCTGCGCCAGCGAGAAGAACGGCACAGCGGCCAGCGCGAACACCACGATCCCCGCCACCCAGACCTTCCGCAGCCGCCCGAACCGCCGCACCGTGTCGACCCCGGCCGCGAAGATCACCACGACCAGGAACGCGTTGTAGTGGTACTCGGGCACCCACCAGTTGGGGAACGAGCTGGCCAGCATCCGCTCCGCCAGCAACGGCACCGCCATCAGCACCAGCGGCGAGCCCAGCGCCGCCAGCGCCGAGACCCCCAGCAGGAGCAGCAGGGTCACCAGCTTGACCGGCGGCGTCCCCAGCAACCCGAAGGCGGTGAGCGGGTCGGTCACGATCGTCCGCACCGCGCTGGACACCCCGTCGCCGAGCGCCCCGTAGGCCCAGTAGTAGTCGGGCCGCCCGCCGAAGGCCGGGATGAGCACCTGCGAGGCCAGCCCCGTGAACGCCACCCCGCCCAGCACGAACCCGCCACCGAGCACCCGCCACCCGGCCTGGGTCAGCAGCACCAGCCCGAACCCGGCGACCAGCAGCCCCATGTCCTCCTTGACGCACAGCAGCCCGAGCGCGGCCACCACGACGGCGACCTTGCGCCCGGCCTGCCGGCGTTCGAGCATGACCGCGGTGAGCAGCGGCACGAACGCCACCTCGTGGAAGTCGAAGGCCACCGCCTCGGCCACCGGCCACGACAGCGTGTAGGCGATCGCCACCCCGTAGGCGGCTCCCGTCCCGAGCGCCCGCCGGGCGAACACCCAGAGCGGCACGGCCGCCGCCGCCAGCAGCACCGACTGCGCGATCAGCAGCGTCTCCGGCCCGTCATGCAGCCAGTAGAGCGGCGCCAGCAGGGCGAGGATCGGCGACCAGTGGTCCCCGAGCACGGAGAAGCCGGCCCCGAAGTCGTTGTGCACGCCCTTGACGATGGCGATCGGCAGCCGGAACTCGGAGTAGGACCGCACCGCCTGATCGAAGATCACCAGATCGTAGGTGCCGGCCTTGAGCGCGTGGACCCGTACGAACGACAGCACCGAGTAGACCACCGCGGCCACCCCGGCGATCCCCCAGATCCACAGCCACTCCCGCCTGGAGGCCCCGGGAACGTCGCCGAACACGCTGCAACGGTACCGGTGCCGCAACCCCGGCCGGGACGGAGCGGCCCAAAGCTCTCAGCGGCGAGGTAGCTCGGAGCCGCGTACGTGCGTGGACAGCCACTCCACCAGCGGCCCGAACTCCCGCCAGGCCGCGCGGACCCGGGACTCGACCTCCGGCGTGTGGACCCACGGCTCCGGCTCGGCCCGCACGCCGGCGTAGATGGAGCGGTGGCGCAGCAGGTCGAGGCGCGGATGGTCCTCGGGGACGCCGCGCGGGCGGGTCTTCAGACGGTCGCCGCGGATCTCGTAGCCCCGGGCCTGGAGGTCCGCGACGATCCTGGTCAGGGGCTTGCCGGACAGGTCGGCGGAGACGGCCTCGCGGTAGCGGGCCACCTGGTCGGCGGCCTGGGTGTAGATGCCACCCGCCAGGAACAGCCCGGCGGCGCTGACCTCGACATAGAGGCCGATGCCCGGCTGGGTGTCGATGAAGGCGCCCTGGTGGGTCTTGTAAGGGGACTTGTCCTTGGCGAAGCGCACGTCGCGATAGGGCCGGAACAGCTGGGCCGCCCCGAACTCCGGGCCCAGCGCGTCGGTCAGGGCGAGCATCGGCGCCCTGACCGCGTCTTCGTAGAGGTGCTTGTGGCGGGTGAAGTACGCCTTGGAGTTGTCCGCCTCAAGGCCCTCGAAAAAGATGAACGCCTCGTCGGGGAAGCCGGTGAAACCCATGCCGACCAGGGTGCCAGACCTGACCGACAGTCAGCGGCGGCGGCGGGCCGTACCGAAGATGGATCTGCTGATCTCGCGCCCGAGCGAGCTGGCGGCGGAGCGGGCGAACGACTTGAAGACGGACGAACCAAGCACGCTTTCCAGCAGCGTGGGTTCGGCGGAGCGCGGAGGCTCCACCGGCCGCTCGACCTCGGGCGGAGCCTCAGGTGGGGGGATCACTTTCGCGGCCAGGATCTCGTAGGCCGAGTCGCGGTCGATGGCCTGCGCGTACTTGGGACGCAGCGGCGAGGCGGCGATCACGCCCTGCACCACGGCCGCGTCGGCGGGCGCCATGCGCGAGCGCGGGGCCCGCATCCGGGTCCAGGCCACCGGCGTCGGGATGCCCTTCTCCGACAGGACGGTCACGACCGCCTCGCCGATCCCGAGCTGCGTGAGCACCTCCTCCAGGTCGTAGGAGGAGTTGGGGAAGGTGGACACGGTCGCCTTCAGCGCCTTGGCGTCCTGCGGGGTGAAGGCCCGCAGCGCGTGCTGGACCCGGGCGCCGAGCTGCGCGAGCACGTCGGCCGGCACGTCCTTGGGCGTCTGCGTGACGAAGAACACGCCGATCCCCTTGGAGCGGATCAGCCGCACGGTCTGCGTGATCGAGCGCAGGAACGCCTTGGAGGCGTCGCTGAACAGCAGGTGCGCCTCGTCGAAGAAGAAGACCAGGCGCGGCTTGTCCGGGTCGCCCACCTCGGGCATGCCGCTGAACAGGTCGGCCAGCAGCCACATCAGGAAGGTCGAGAACATCGCCGGACGATCCTGTACGGCCGGCAGCTCCAGGATCGACACCATCCCCCGCCCGTCCGGCATCACCCGCAGCAGGTCGGCGGTGTCGAACTCGGGCTCGCCGAAGAACTGGTCGGCCCCTTCGGCGGCGAAGTTCACCAGCGCCCGCAGGATCACCCCTGCGGTCTGCTTGGACAGCCCGCCCACGCCCTTGAGCGCGTCGGGGTTGTCGAGCAGGTACTGGATGACCGCCCGCAGGTCCTTGAGGTCGAGTAGCGGCAGCCCGGCCTGGTCGGCGAAGTGGAAGATGAGCCCGAGCGAGGACTCCTGGGTGTCGTTGAGCCCGAGCACCTTCGACAGCAGGGTGGGCCCGAAGGCGGTCATGGTGGCGCGCAGCGGGATGCCCTCGCCGATGCCGCCGAGCGCGTAGAACTCGGTGGGGCAGGCCTGCGGCGACCAGATCTGGCCGATGCCGGCGGTGCGTTCCATGAGCTTGTCGGACGGGTCGCCGGGCTGGGCCATGCCGGACAGGTCGCCCTTGATGTCGGCCAGGAACACCGGTACGCCGGCGGCCGACAACTGCTCGGCGATGACCTGCAGCGTCTTGGTCTTGCCCGTGCCGGTGGCGCCGGCGACCAGGCCGTGGCGGTTGAGCATGCGCAGCGGCAGGCGTACCTGGGCGTCGGGGCGGCCGGCGCCGTCCACGACCAGGGCGCCGAGGTCGATGGTGGGCTCGTCGAAGGTGTAGCCCCTGATGATGTCGTCGATCATCGTTCGGTGTACTTCCTGCCTGGTGCCGGCGGCTTGCCGTACAGCTCGGACACGGTGACGAACGCGAAGCCCCTGCCCGCGAACACGTCGAGGATCTTGGGCATGGCGTCGACGGTGGTGCGGTGGATGTCGTGCATGAGGATGATCGATCCGGGTTTCGCCTGGACGGCGCGCCTGGCCACGATCGAGGCACTGCGGTCGCGCCAGTCGAGCGTGTCGACGTTCCAGAGGATCTGGGCCAGTCCCTCGCGCCGGGTCGCGGCGGCCACCGAGGCGTCGGTCGACCCGTACGGCGGCCGCATGAGCGTCATCCGCACCCCGGTCTCCCGCTCGACCACGTCCTGGGTGTGCTTGAGCTGATAGCGCAGCCCGGACTCCGACAGCGTGGTGAGCTGCTCGTGGCTCCAGGAGTGGTTGCCGAGCTCGTGCCCGTCGTCGACCATGCGGCGCAGGTTGCCCTGCCTGTCGGCGGCGACCATCTGGCCGACGACGAAGAAGGTCGCCTTGGCGGCGTGCCTGCGCAGCATGCCGAGCAGCCGGGCGGTGTGGTCGCCCGGCCCGTCGTCGAAGGTCAGCGCGACGCACTTGGCCTTCTTGCAGTCGATCCGGCGTCTGCCCGGCCAGTCGAGCTGCATGGAGGTCAGCTGCCTGGCCAGGACGCCCGGGTCGACGGGGTCAGGGTCCGGCGGCCGCATCGGCAGCACCGACGCGACCCCGGCCATCGGTTGGACGTGCGCGCACCCTGCCGTCAGCATCAGCGCCAACGGCCACCCCCACCAGCGCATATTCCCCCCGGAATCGCGACGGGGGCGCTATGGGTAATCGCCGGCCGAGTCCCCCCGCAATTCCTTGGCCAGTTCTTCCCACCAGGCTGGGACATCGGCCTGCAGTTCCGCATAGCGACGCGCCACTCTTATGGCACATCCAACCAGATCCGTACCCAAATGCCGACGTTTCACCGCTCCTTCCTGCCAGCGGTAAAAACCATCCCTGAATCGCACGACCAAGCCGATCCATACCGACAGGGTCGCGTCGTCGCCCACGTCGTACGCCGTGGTCACACCGAGACTTTGCAGTTCCCCGCGGAGCTTCTCAGTGGCAGCACGGGCCTCACTCACGCATACCTCCTGTTGACCCACCGCCCCTCGGAGTAATCATGGAACTCCGGGCCGTCATCCGGAAGGTGTTCGCCGTTATTGGTCGTGAACGACTCGCGGCTCGGCCACGACCATGATCATTCTGACCTCTTCCGTGCCGTCGTTGGCATAGCGGTGGGGCCGGTCGGCGGTGAACAGGGCGGCGTCGTCGGTGCCCACGCGGTGGCTCCTGCCGTACACGGTGAGGGTCAGCTCGCCCCGCAGGACGGTGATCATCTCGCGGGTGCCCGGCGGGTGGGCGTCGCCGTCGTGGTGCTCGCCGGGGGCCAGCCGCCAGTCCCACAGCTCCAGGATCATCGGCTCGTCGGCGCCGACCAGCAGCATGGCGCGCGAGGCGCCCATCTCGAAGTTGACCACGTCGGCCTTGTCGATGATGCGCACGACCGGGACGTCGGCCACCTCGACCAGCCGCGCCACGGTGACGCCGAGCGCGGAGGCGATCCGGGTGAGCGTGGAGACGCTGGGATTGGTCCTGGCCTGTTCGACCTGGACCAGCATGCCTCTGCTCACACCCGAGCGGGCGGCCAGCGCGTCGAGCGTCAGGCCCCGGTGGGCCCGCTGCGCCCGCACGTTGTTCGCGATGGCCGCGGTGATCGTCTCCGGATCTTCCATGCGGTGCAGTCTAGTGAACAAAATGTCTAGTCTGTCGCACTCCGTGTACTGTACTAATAGTTCAACCAAGTGAACTGGAGAGTGTGACGTGACTGCGGTGATCCTCGCGACCGTCTGCGCGGTGGTGTACGGCACGGCCGACTTCTGCGGCGGGCTGGCCACGCGACGATCGCGCGTGCTGTCGGTGGTGGCGCTCTCACAGATCGCCGGCCTGGTCCTGATCCTCGCCCTGCTCCCGCTGCTGCCCGGCCTGTTCGACCAGAGGGCGCTGTGGTGGGGCATGGGCGCGGGCGTCGCGGGCGCGGCCGGGCTGGTGCTGTTCTACCGCGCGCTGGCCACCGGGACGATGTCGGTGGTCGCGCCGACCACGGCGGTCACCTCCGCCACCCTGCCGGTGGTCTTCGGCCTGGTGACCGGCGAGCGGCCGGCGCCGCAGGCCCTGATCGGCATCGTCCTGGCACTAGCCGCGGTGATGCTGGTCAGCCAGGACCCGACGGCGGACAAGCGCGGCTCGCTCGGATCGGTGCTGATCGCCCTGGCCGCCGGGGCGGGCTTCGGCGGCTTCTTCATCCTGCTCGACCTGTCCCCCGACGGCACCGGGCTGTGGCCGCTGGTCGGCGCCAGAATCTCCTCGGTGACGCTGGTCGTGCTGCTGGCCGTCGTCGCGCGGCGCTCGCTCAGGCCCACCGGCGGCTCGCTGCGCATCATCGCGCTGGCCGGCCTGCTCGACATGGCGGCCAACGTGCTGTTCCTGCTGGCCAAGCAGGAGGGCATGCTCAGCCTGGTCGCCGTGCTGGTCTCGCTCTACCCGGCCAGCACGCTCCTGCTGGCCAGATACGTGCTGGGCGAGCGGCTGCACACCATCCAGGTGGCGGGCGTCGCCTGCGCGCTCGGGGCGGTCGCGCTCATAGCCGTTGCGTAGCCCACCGGCCGCTTGCTACGTTTCGGCCGTGCACCCCGCGCGGGCACAGACCGACCACGAGTCGCTACGGCACATAGGGATGCCCTACGACTCCGATGAGGGCTTCCTCCGCCTCGTCCTGCCCCGCGTACGCGCCGCACTCCACGAGGGCCGCCGGGTGCTCGCGGTCACCTGCTCGCGCAAGCTGCAGCTCCTGGCCGACGCGCTGGACCGCGACGCCGGCCGGATCGACAGAAGGATCGCCGCCTCCTGGTACGCGCATCCGCAGCGGACGCTGGCCGCCTACCACGAGTACGCCAGAGACCTCCCGACACTGATCGTCGGCGAGCCCAGCTGGCAGGGCAGGACCGAGCGGGAGATCCGCGAGTGGATCCGCTACGAATCGGTGCTCAACGCCGCGCTCGGCGCCGCGCCCGCGATCGTCGTCTGCCTCTACGACCTGCGCACCACGCCCACCGCCGCGCTCGACTACCGCGCCGTCACCCACCCGTTCCTGGCCGGACTGAACGGCGAGGCCGTCAGCGAGGCCTTCGTCGAGCCCCACGACCTGATCCTGGACGGCGACCGCCACCCGCTGCCCGACCCCACGGGCCAGGTCACCTCGGTCGGCTTCACCGCCCACGAGCTCAAACGCTTCAGGCAGGCCGTGGCCGACTACGCCAGGGCGGCGGGGATGGAGCGCAACCTGGTCTCCTCGCTCGTGCTCAGCGTCTCGGAGATCGCGGCCAACTGCGTCGAGCACGGCGCGGGCCACGGCATGATCAGGATGTGGGTGACGGGCAGGGAACTGGTCTGCGAGATCGCCGACCCGGGCGGCGTCCTGGACGACCCGTTACCCGGCTATATACCACCTGAGCCCGAATCCCCTCGGGGATACGGGCTCTGGATCAGTCGTCAGCTCTGCGATCTGGTGGAGATGCGGGACGATGCCGGAACGCTCCGGGTCCGCCTCCACCTGGGCCTAGGCGGCCCGCTGGGCGGGTAGGCGCACGGCGCCTTCCTCGACCGCGTACTCCTCCAGCATGGTGCGCAGCTGCTTGCGGCCGCGGTGCAGCCGGGACATCACGGTGCCGATGGGGGTGCCCATCCGGTCGGCGATCTCCTTGTAGGCGAAGCCCTCGACGTCGGCCAGGTAGACGGCGACGCGGAAGTCCTCGGGCAGTGCGCGCAGCGCGTTCATCACGCTGCTGTCGGGCAGGCGCTCCAGGGCCTCGGTCTCGGCGGACTTCAGGCCGGTGGAGCTGTGCGACTCCGCCGCGTGCAGCTGCCAGTCCTCGACCTCCTCGGCGGCCGAGAGCTTGGGCGAACGCTGCTTCTTGCGGTAGTCGTTGATGAAGTTGTTGGTGAGGATGCGGTGCAGCCACGCCTTGAGGTTGGTGCCCTCGCGGAACTGGTGGTAGGACGTGTACGCCTTCGCCACGGTCTCCTGGACGAGGTCCTCCGCGTCGGCGGTGTTGCGCGTGAGGCGCATCGCGGAGGCGAACAGCTGCGAGGTCACGGGCACGACATCGCGCTCGAACCAATCCTGACGCTGCTCTTCGGTCATCGTGATCAAATCATTCCCCCTTGCTATCCCCCGTCTCGGCACGAGCCGCCAGACAGCAGCTCCATGCTCGCAAAACCCCCGTAAGGGCCGCGTTAACCGGTTCTGCCTGGTCAGGGAGGTGAACAGTCCTACTGCTCGCGGCGTGCGTAGTCACGTCCACGGCCGGACTAGTCTCATTATCGTAACACTATCCACCCATTTCCGCAGATAAAGTGGCCAGAGTCACATGAGATAGCGTATGGACCATGGACTTCGTCGACCGCCACGACTCCGGCGCCCGGCATTGGGTTGCCGAGGCCGTCCGGAGAGTCGAAGCCGATACCAATCGCAGCAGTGACACCCATCTCCACGTCTTTCCGCTGCCCGCGCGCTGGGGCGTAAACCTTTATATGAAAGACGAGTCGGTGCACCCTACAGGTTCACTCAAACACCGGCTCGCTCGTTCCTTGTTCCTGTACGGCCTCGCCAACGGCTGGATCGGCCCCGGGACCACCATCGTGGAGGCCTCCAGCGGCTCCACCGCGGTCAGCGAGGCCTACTTCGCCCGCCTGATCGGCCTGCCGTTCATCGCCGTGATGCCGGCGGCCACCTCCCCGGAGAAGATCGCCCTCATCGAGTTCTACGGCGGCAAGTGCCACCTGGTCGACCAGCCGTCGGCGATCTACGAGGAGTCGCGCCGCCTGGCCGCCGAGACCGGCGGTCACTTCATGGACCAGTTCACCTACGCCGAGCGGGCCACCGACTGGCGCGGCAACAACAACATCGCCGAGTCGATCTTCGGCCAGCTCGCCCTGGAGCCGCATCCCGAGCCCACCTGGATCGTGGTCGGCGCGGGCACCGGCGGCACCTCGGCCACGATCGGCCGCTACATCCGCTACCGCCGTCACCACACCCGCCTGGCCGTCGCCGACCCGGAGGGCTCGGCCTTCTACCCGGCCTGGGCCGAGCGCGACTGGACGACCACCGCGAGCGGCTCGCGCATCGAGGGCATCGGCCGTCCGCGGGTGGAACCGTCGTTCCAGCCGGACGTGATCGACCGCATGATCCACGTGCCCGACGCCCGCTCGGTCGCAGGGATGCGGTGGGTGCGGGAGGTCACCGGCCGTCCGGTCGGCGCCTCCACCGGCACCAACATCGCCGCCTGCGTCGATCTCATCGAGGAGATGCGCGCCGAGGGCGACCAGGGCAGCGTGGTGACGCTGATCTGCGACGGCGCCGAGCGCTACGCCGGCACCTACGGCGACGACGCCTGGCTGGAGGCCCAGGGCCTGGACATCCAGCCGCATCTGTCCGGCCTGCGCGCCTTCCTCGGCGTTTAGGCGCCCTTCGCGGGGTCCACGGAGAAGAACTTCGCCAGGTCGTCCAGGATCGCGTGCGCGCCCTGGATGCCGACGGCGCTCATCCACGTGAGGTCGGCGACGTCGTGCTTGGCGCCCTTGAGCTTGTTCCACAGCGGGTTGGTGACGAACTTCTGCTTCGGCGCGTCGGCCGTCGGGTCGGCGTAGGTGGAGACGAAGATGTGGTCGGCGTCCAGCTCGGCGATGCGCTCCTGGCTGATCGGGACCATGATCTGGTTCGGGTCCTTCGGCTGGTCGGTGGGACGCGGGAAGCCCACGTCCTTCAGCACGACACCGGAGTAGGAGTTCTCCACGTAGAGCCGGACCGTGGGCTCGCCGGCGAAGCGGACCACGGCGACGGTGGGCAGCTTGCCCTCCTTCTCCTTGATCCCCGCGCCGATCTTGCCCGCGCGCTCCTCGAACTTCTTGAGCGTCTCCTCGGCCAGCGCCTCCTTGCCCAGGGCCTGGCCCATGAGGACGAGGTTCTGCTTCCAGATCGCGCCGGTGGTCTCGCTGAAGACGGTCGGGGCGATCTTGGCGAGCTTGTCGTACAGGTCCTTGTGCCGGACCTTCGCCGAGACGATCAGGTCGGGCTTGAGCGCCATGATCTTCTCGAGGCTGGGCTGCTCCAGCGTGCCGACCGAGGTGGCCTCCTTGCCGTACTCGGCCGATACGGCGCCCAGGTAGTCGGGCAGCTTGTCCTCGATCGCCCGGTAGCTCGTGTAGCCGACGACCGGCGTCTGCAACGTGAGGACCGCGTCGACGAAGCTCTGGTCGAGGGCGACCACGCGCTTCGGCTGCGTGGGGATCTTCGTCTCGCCCATGGCGTGCTTGATGACGCGGAAGGGCGCCTGCGCGCTCTCGGCGGCCTTGGGGGCCGCGGCCTGGCCACCGCACGCCGCCAGTCCCATCGCGAGTACGGCTACCGCGACCGCACGGAACGCTCTCATGTTGTCCCTCTCCCAATAAGGCAACCCTAAATTAGGTTAGCCCTGCCTAAGCTGGCATACTTCACCAGGATCGGGCAAATGAGTAGGAGGAAGGCATGGTGGCAACCACCGCCGTGAAGCTTCCCCAACTCCGTCACCGCCGCCTGACCTGGCTGATCGGGCTCACGGGGGTACTCGTGCTCGCGATCGTCCTGAGCATTACCATCGGCGCCAAGGCGGTGCCGCTCACCGACGCCTGGCACGCGCTGACCTCGCCCACCGGCACCGAGAGCGACATCATCATCCGCTCGCTGCGCCTGCCCCGCACCGCCCTCGGCATCCTGGCCGGGATCGCGCTCGGCGTCGCCGGGGCGCTCATGCAGGGCCACACCCGCAACCCGCTCGCCGATCCCGGCCTGCTCGGCGTCACCCAGGGCGCCGCCTTCGCCATGGTCGCCTCGATCATCTTCCTGGGCGCCACCAGCCTGCTCGGCTTCATCTGGTTCGGCCTGGCCGGCGCGCTCGTCGCCAGCGTCGGCGTCTTCGCCCTCGGCATGGTCGGCGGGCGCGGCGGCCCCACCCCGGTCACCCTGGCCCTGGCCGGCACCGCCGTCAGCGCCTTCCTCTACGCGCTCACCTCGGCGATGGTCCTGCTCGACGAGCAGGCCATGGACGTCTTCCGCTTCTGGCAGTCCGGCTCCATCGCCGCCCGGGGCACCGAGGTGATCTGGCAGGTGCTGCCGTTCGTCGCGGCCGGGCTGCTCCTGGCCCTGTTCAACGCCTCCGGCCTCAACGCCCTGTCACTCGGCGAGGACGTGGCCCGCAGCCTCGGCCAGAACATCGCCCTCACCCGGGCCGTCGGCGTCGCCTCGGTCACGCTGCTGACCGGCGCCGCCGTCGCCGCGTGCGGCTCGCTGTCGTTCATCGGCCTGATCGTGCCGCACCTGGCCCGCCGCGTGTCCGGGACCGACCATCGGTGGCTGCTGCCGTACTCCGGGCTGATCGGCGCCGCGCTCCTGCTGCTCGGCGACGTGATCGGCCGCGTCGTCGCACCGCCCGGCGAGCTCGAGGTCGGCGTGGTGCTCGCGCTGCTCGGCGCGCCCTTCTTCGTGGCGCTGGTCCGCCGCAGGAAGCCGGTGCGGCTGTGACCTCCTACGCGCTGAGACTCGCGGGCCTGTCCTGGCAGGTACGGCTGCGCGGCGTCGTCGTCACGTTCGGCGGCCTGATCCTCCTGGTGCTGCTGATGGCGCTGAACATGCGCATCGGCGATCTGCCCATGACCGTGCAGGAGGTGTTCAGGGACACCTTCGACGCCTCCAGCCCCGCCCACTTCGTCATCATGGAACTGCGCCTGCCCAGGGCGCTGACCGGCGCGCTGGTCGGTGCGGCCCTGGCCCTGTCCGGCGCGATCATCCAGTCGATCGCCCGCAACCCGCTGGCCAGCCCCGAGATCCTCGGCGTCACCACCGGCGCCTCGGTCACCGTGGTCGCCGGAGTGGTGGTCAGCGGCGGCGTTCACGGCGGGGTCAGCGGGCTGCTGTCCAGCGTGGGCATGCCGGTGCTCGCCCTGCTGGGCGGCCTGATCGGCGCCGTGATCGTCTACGGCCTGGCCTGGCGGCGCGGCCTCGACGGCTACCGCCTCGTCCTGGTCGGCATCGGCGTGGCCGCGGTCTTCACCAACGTCAAGTACTGGCTGATGACCATCGGCGATGTCAACGACACCGCCCAGGCGATGGTGTGGATCAGCGGCTCGCTCAACGGCCGCGGCTGGGAGCACGTGATCCCGGTCGCGCTGGCGCTGGCCGTACTGATCCCGCTGACCCTGCTCGGCACCCGCTCGCTCAACGCCCTGCGCTTCTCCGACGACACCGTCACCGCGCTCGGCGTGCGCATGAACCTGTCCAGGGCCCTGATGATCCTGGCCGCGGTGCTGCTGGCGGCCGTGGCCACCGCCTCGGCCGGCCCCGTGGCCTTCGTCGCGCTGGCTTCCCCGCAGATCGCGCTGCGGCTGATCCGCTCGGCCCAGCCGCCGCTGCTGTCGTCGGCGATCGTCGGCGCCGTGCTCACCGCCGGCGCCGACCTGCTCGCCCGCACCGCCTTCTCCCCCATCGAACTGCCGGTCGGTGTCGTCACGGCCGTGCTCGGCGCACCGTATCTGATCTACCTTCTGATCCGCATCCGTAAGGGGCGCACATGAGACTGCAGGCCGTAGACGTCAAACTCGGGTACGGCGACCGCGTCATCGTGGACGGGCTCGACCTCGGAGTCGAGGCCGGAACCGTGACCACGATCATCGGTCCCAACGGTTGCGGCAAGTCCACGCTGCTGCGCGCGCTCGGCCGCCTGCTCAAGCCGTCGGGCGGCGAGGTGCTGCTGGACGGCAAGAAGATCTCCACGATCGCCACCAAGGAGGTGGCGCGGATCCTCACCGTGCTGCCCCAGTCGCCCTCGGCCCCAGAAGGGCTCACCGTCGCCGACCTCGTGGCCAGGGGACGGCACCCGCACCAGACCTGGTACCGCCAGTGGTCCTCCGACGACGAGAAGGCCGTGGGCGTCGCGCTGAACATGACCGGCCTGTCCGACCTCGCCGAGCGGCCTCTGGACGAGCTGTCCGGTGGGCAGCGGCAGCGGGCGTGGATCTCCATGGCGCTGGCCCAGGGCACCGACCTGCTGTTGCTGGACGAGCCGACGACCTTCCTCGACCTGGCCCATCAGGTGGAGGTGCTGGAGCTGGTGCGGGATCTGCACGCGCAGGCGGGCCGTACCATCGTGATGGTCCTGCACGACCTCAACCTGGCCGCCCGCTACGCCGACCGGCTCGTGGCGATGCGCGACGGCAGCGTGGTGGCGGCGGGCACGCCGCACGAGGTGCTGACCGAGGAGCTCATCCGGGAGGTCTTCGACCTGGACTCCAAGGTCATCACCGACCCTGTGGCCGGCACCCCGCTGGTCGTGCCCATCGGCTCGCACCGCTGACGCTCCGCCGGCTGGCCGCTTCACCGGCTGATCGCTTCGCCTGCTGTCGCTCAACCGGCTATCGGGCCAGCTCGCGCCGGACGTCGGGGTCGTCCGGGTCCAGCCGCGCCGCCCGCTCCAGATCCGCCCGCGCCTCCCGTTCCCGTCCCGCCGCGCGCAGCGCCAGCGCCCGGTTGAACAGCAGATCCGCGCGTTCCCCCAGCTCCAGCGCGCGGGTCAGGTCCGCGACCGCCGCCTCGTGCGCGCCCTCCTCGAACGCCAGCCCGCCACGCCCCGCCCACGCCGCCGCCAACCCGCCGTCCAGCGCCAGCGCGCCGTCGTAGGCCGCCCTGGCCGCCGCGCGCCGGCCCGCCGCCTGCTCGACCTGCCCCAGCACACACAGCAGGTACGGCTCCCGCGGCGTCAGCCGCAACCCCGCCTCCACGTCGGCCCGCGCCCCGCCCTGATCACCCAGGGCGGCCCGCAGCCCGGCCCGGTTGACGTAGCCGGGCGCGAAACCCGGATCGAGCTCCAGCGCGTAGTCGAGATCGGCCAGCGCTCCGGCCAGGTCGCCGCGCGCGTAGCGGACCTCGGCGCGGTTGTAGTACGGCTCGGGGAAAGGCGGGCTGACCCGCATCGCGCTCTCGTAGTCGGCGACCGCCTCGTCGAGACGCCCCAGCTTGTGGAGGAGTGTCCCGCGGTCGAGGTAGTAGTCGGGATAGCCGGGGTCGGCGGCGATCGCGGCGGCGTAGTCGGCCAGCGCCTCCCCGGTACGGCCCAGCACGCCGAGGAGCTGACCGCGATTGGCCCGCAGCACCAGCCGGTGGATCGGGTGCGCGTCCGGCGGCAGGTCGCGGTCGGCCAGCTCGATGGCCTGTTCGACCAGGGTGAGGGCGGCGGTCAGGCGGCCTCGCCGTACCTCGATGAGGGCTTTGCCGTTGAGGTCGAAGCCGAGGTGGAAGGCGCGCTCGCGGCGGTCGGGCAGCAGCGAGGTGATGGTGATCGCCTCGTTGATCCAGGCCAGCGCCTCCTCGGGGTCGCGCCGGCCGGGATCGTGGTGGCGGACGAACAGCATCGCGATCGAGCAGGCCAAGGTGGCGCGGTGGCCGGGATCGGTGGTGACGCGCCTGGCCCGCTCGTACAGGTCCCGGGCGGCGGGCTCGCGGCCGATCGCCTCCAGCGCGGCGGTGGTGCGGTGCAGCAGCGTCCACCATCGTTCGGGGTCGTCGTCGTGGGTGAGCACCTCCAGCTCGGCCAGCCCGGCCTCGGCCATGGCGTGGTGGAAGCCCTCGTCGCGGAAGCGGTCGTAGTCGGCGGCGAACGGCCCGCCGCCGGGCCGGCCCTCCACCTCGGTGATCACCAGCTCGGGCACGCGCCGCCGCAGCACCTCCACCAGCTGGACGTCGGTCGGGTCGGCCGCGGCCAGGTTCGCCACGGCGACGACCAGCGGCCCGGTCCTGGCCAGGTGGTCACGGACGAACTCGGCCAGCCCGTTGGCGATCCGCAGCGTACGCCCAGCGCCCGGGATCAGGATGCGCTGCTCACGGGGCAGGTCGTCGGCCAGCGACCCCCTGCCGCGCGGGACCCGCGGCGCGAGGTGCGGCGCCGCGGCCCTGATCTCGATGTCGTGGGCGGCCACCAGCTCGGGCCCGTACACGAGCGCCGCGGGCACGAGGGCGTCCAGGAGCGCCGCACCGAACGTGTAGGGGCCGCGGGGACGCCGGTCGGCGTCGATGGTCGGAAGGTTCACCAGGTCCTTTTCCAAGCCGAAGGGCGGCCCGCATCTCCCAGGAGAAGGAGACGGACCGCCCTTTTGAGATCAGTTCTTGTGCCGCGGCGCGTCGACGCCTGCAGGCTTGACTGTTCCCGGCTTGTGAACCACGACCTTTTTCATTCTTGCCCTTCCACTCCGCACACACCTCATGACGCGAACGTTCCGAATACGACCGCGATCTCTAGGTGACCGACTCATGTGAACACACGGCCGAGTCGGAGATCAAGACCTGCGGGGTAAGGGTCATTACCCACCAAATAAGGAGACGCTCCACGGAACCCCATGGAGCGTCCGAAAACCCACCAAAAGCCTCAGTCGTCACCCAAGATCGCGTCGACGAAGACCTCCGGATCGAACGGCGCCAGGTCGTCCGCCCCCTCGCCCAGGCCCACCAGCTTGACCGGCACGCCCAGCTCGCGCTGCACCGAGATCACGATGCCGCCCTTGGCCGTGCCGTCGAGCTTGGTCAGCGCGATGCCCGTGATGTTGACCACCTCGGCGAACACCTGGGCCTGCCGCATGCCGTTCTGGCCGGTCGTGGCGTCGAGCACGAGCAGGACCTCGTCGACCGTGGCCTTCTTCTCGATGACGCGCTTGACCTTGCCCAGCTCGTCCATGAGGCCGGTCTTGGTGTGCAGGCGGCCCGCGGTGTCGACGATCACGACGTCCGCCTTCTCCGCCATGCCCTTGGCCGTCGCGTCGAAGGCGACCGACGCCGGGTCGCCACCCTCGGGGCCGCGCACGACCTCGGCGCCCACCCGGTCGCCCCAGGTCTGCAACTGGTCGGCGGCGGCGGCGCGGAAGGTGTCGGCGGCGCCGAGCACGACCTTCTTGCCGTCGCCCACCAGCGAGCGGGCCAGCTTGCCGGTCGTGGTGGTCTTGCCGGTGCCGTTGACGCCGACCACGAGCACCACCGCGGGCCGTTCGCCGTGCTTGGCGATGTGCAGCGTGCGGTCCAGGTCGGGGTTGACCTGCGTCAGCAACTGCTCGCGCAGCAGACCGCGCACCTCGTGCGGCGTCCGGCTGCCGAGCACCTTGACCTTGGTCTTCAGCTCCTCGACCATCACCTGCGTCGGCGCGACGCCGACGTCGGCGGTGATCAGGCTCTCCTCGATCTCGTCCCACACCTCGTCGTCGAGACGGTCGCGGGACAGCAGCTCCAGCAGGCCGCGGCCGAACGCGCTCTGCGAGCGGGCCAGCCGCGAGCGCAGCCGCACCATCCGGCCGGCCGACGGCGGCGGCACCTCGACCTCGGGCTTGACCACGACCGCGGGAGCGGGCGGCGGAACGGTGGTCGTGGCGCCCTCGGACTCCTCACCACCCCCGGCCGGCCGCTTCTCCTTCTCCTCGGGAAGCGGGATCGTCGCCGGCGGCTCGACCGGCGGCGCGCCCTTGCCACCCGGCCTGAACAGCAGGAAGAGGCCGCCGGCCGCCAGCAGGGCGACGACGACCACGATCACGATGATGCCCAGGTAACCATCCACAACAAGTCAGTTTTCCAGATCAGCCCGCATGCTCGCGCCCGGGGAGCGTGCGCGTCAGGCCGGTTCGCGCTCCCGCAGGCGCTGGCTGACGACCTGGGTGACGCCGTCACCACGCATGGACACGCCGTACAGGGCGTCGGCGATCTCCATCGTGCGCTTGTTGTGCGTGATGACGATCAGCTGCGAACTCTGCCGCAATTCCTCGAAAAGCGTCAGCAGCCGCTGCGTGTTGGTGTCGTCGAGCGCCGCCTCGACCTCGTCCATCACATAGAACGGCGACGGCCGCGCCTTGAAGATGGAGATCAGGAACGCCACCGCCGTCAGCGACCGCTCACCGCCCGACAGCAGCGACAGCCGCTTGACCTTCTTGCCCGGCGGCCTGGCCTCGACCTCGATGCCGGTCGTCAGCATGTCGGCGGGGTCGGTCAGCACGAGCCGCCCGTCGCCGCCAGGGAACACGCGGGTGAAGATCTGCTCGAACTCGCGGGCGACGTCCTCGTAGGCGGAGGAGAACATCGCCTCGACCCGGTTGTCGACCTCCTGGACGACCGTCATCAGCTCACGCCTGGTCTTCCTGAGGTCTTCGAGCTGGCTGTTGAGGAAGGCGTGGCGCTCCTCCAGCGCGGCGAACTCCTCCAGCGCCAGCGGGTTGACCTTGCCGAGCTGGTTCATCTGCTTCTCGGCGATCCTGGCGCGCTTCTCCTGCTCCTCCCGGACGTACGGCACGGGCGGATCCCCGGGGACCGGTACGGCCGGGCCGTACTCGGAGATCAGCGACTCGGCCTCCACCCCGAACTCGTCGAGCGCCCGCTGCTCCATCTGCTCCAGCCGGAGCCGCTGCTCGGTACGGGCCACCTCGCTGCCGTGCACCCGGTTGACCAGCTTGTCGAGCTCCTGCGACAGCTCGCGTACGCGCAGGCGTACCTGCTTCAGCTCCGCGTCGATCGCCACCCTGGCCAGGTCCGCCTCGTCACGCTCGCGCGAGGCCCGCTCGATCGAGCCGGCCAGCGCCCCGAGCACCCGCTTGGCGCCCTTGGCCACGGCCTCGGCCACGACGGCCTGCCTGCGGCGCCTGGCCCGCTGCGCGGCGGCCTGAGCGCGCTCCTGACGCTCGCGCTCGGCGGCCCGCACCAGGCCGTCGGCCCGGCCCTCGATGCCCTTGACCCGCTCCTCCGCCGTGCGGACCTGCAGGCGGGTCTCCATCTCGCGCTGCCTGGCGAGGTTGGTGGCCTCGGCCAGCTCGTCGCGGGTGTCGGTGGTGGGCTCGGACTCCAGCTCGCCCGCGTACTCCGCCTCGGCCAGCCGGATCTCCAGCTCGGCCACCTCTTCCAGCGCCTCGGCCCGCGCCTCCTCGGCGGTGGCGACGCTCTTGGCCAGGCGGGCGGCCTCGGCGGCGGCGGCCTCGGCGGCGGCCTCCAGCTGGGCCAGGCGCTTGGCGGCAGCGGCGTTGCGCTGGTCGGCCTCGCGCTGCCTGCCCCTGACCTGGTCGAGCGTGCCCTGGGCGGCGCTGAGGCCGGACTGGGCGGTGCTGACGGCGGTCTGGGCCTCGGTGACGCGGGCCTGGGCGGCTTCGAGCCGGGCCTGGGCCTCGTGCTCCGCCTCGACTGCCGCCTCGAAGCCGGCGGCGCTACGCTCGGCGGTGATCTGGGCGGCGTCGAGGTCGGCGGTGGCCTGGTCGAGGGCGGAGCGCATCTGCAGGACGGACGAGCCGCCCACCGCGCCGCCGCCCGCCAGGTGGACGCCCACCAGGTCGCCCTGCCTGGTCACGGCCCTGAGCTCGGGGCGCCGCTCGACCAGCTCCTTCGCCCCGGCCAGGTCGTCGACCACGACGACACCGGCCAGCACGTGGTCGACGGCGGCTCTGAGATGGTCGGGAACGATCACCAGATCGGCGGCCCAGACACCCCGCGCGTCGAGGGCGGGCCGGGACCCCGCGCGGCCCTCGCCCGCGATCAGGATGGTCGCGTGGCCGCCGTCACCGGCGCGCAGGAGCTCGAAGGCCTCCACCGCCGTGTCGAGCGACTTCACCGCGATCGCCTCGGCCACCGGGCCCAGAACGGCGGCGACGGCCAGTTCGGCGCCGGGCGCCACGGTCAGCTCGGTGGCCAGCGGGCCCTGGACTCCCGCCAGGTCGGCCTCCAGCAGCGCGGCGCCGCCGTCGGCGCCCTTGCTCAGGCCGAGTTCGAGTGCTTCGCGCCGGGCCTGGAGGCCGGCCACCGCCTTCTGGGCCTGCTGGTCGGCGGTGCGGGCCGTACCCACGGCGGATTTCGCGGCCTGCAGGGCCGCGCGCGGGACGTCGAGACCCGACCTGGACTCCTCCACGGCGGCGCGGGCCTCGTCGGCGACCGCCTTGGCCTCCTCGACCAGCGTCTGCGCGGTGTCGAGCTCCTCGGCGAGCGCCGGGTCGACGGCGGGCTCGGCGCGCTGCTGCTCCTCAAGCTCCATCCGGCCGGCGCGCTCGCGCTCGGCGGCGTCGAAGACGCCCTGCGCCAGGCGGCCGATCTCCTCGTCGGCGGCGCGGGCGCGGCTGCGCGCCGAGTCGACCTTGCCGCGCAGCCTGGCCAGGCCCTCGCGGCGGTCGGCCTGGGCGCGGGCGGCCATGGCCAGGCGCTGCTCCTCGCCGCTCAGCTCGGCCTCGGCCTCGGCCCGGCGCTGTACGGCCTCCTCCAGCAGTTCCTGGGCGTGCTCCAGCTCGGCGTTGAGTATGAGCTCCTGCTCGCGTGCCTCGGCGGCCTCGCGTTCGAGCTCCTCGGGGTCGCGGCCGCGCCGTTCGATGGCGGCGGCGTCGACGGCGTGACGGTGGCGTTCCGCGGCGAGCTGTTCCAGTCCCGAGGTGCGCTCGCGCAGGGAGGACAGCCGGAAGAAGGTCTCCTGCGCGGCCGACAGCCGCGGCTGGGCCTGCGCCTCGGCCTCCTCCAGGGCGGCCTCGCGCTCCTGGCCCTGCGCGAGCTCGGTCTCGACCTGGGTACGGCGGGCCTGGATCGCCGCCTCGTCGGCCGCCTCCCTGAGCAGCGTGTCGCGCAGGATGCCGACGTCGTCGGCCAGCAGCCGCAGCCGGGCGTCACGCAGGTCGGCCTGGATGACGGCGGCCTTGCGGGCGATCTCGGCCTGGCGGCCCAATGGCTTGAGCTGGCGGCGCAGCTCGGTGGCGAGGTCCTGGGCCCGGGTGAGGTTGGCCTGCATCGCGTCGAGCTTGCGCAGCGCCTTTTCCTTGCGCTTGCGGTGCTTGAGCACGCCGGCGGCCTCTTCGATGAAGGCGCGGCGGTCCTCGGGGCCCGCGTGGAGCACGGCGTCGAGCTGGCCCTGGCCGACGATGACGTGCATCTCCCTGCCGATGCCCGAGTCGGACAGCAGCTCCTGGATGTCGAGCAGGCGGCACGTGTCGCCGTTGATGGCGTACTCGGACTGGCCGCTTCTGAACATCAGGCGGCTGATCGTCACCTCGGTGTAGTCGATCGGCAGCGCGCCGTCGGAGTTGTCGATCGTCAGCGTGACCTCGGCACGGCCGAGCGGCGGCCGGCTGGAGGTGCCGGCGAAGATCACGTCCTCCATCTTGCCGCCGCGCAGCGACTTGGCGCTGTGCTCGCCCATGACCCAGGCGAGGGCGTCGACGACATTGGACTTGCCGGACCCGTTGGGTCCGACGACACAGGTGATCCCCGGTTCGAAACGCAGTGCGGTGGCCGAGGCGAACGACTTGAATCCACGCAGGGTGAGGGTCTTCAGGTACACCTGATGACCCCCTCCCGTCGACCGCGTTCCGGAAAGCCTACTGGTCTCTGCCCTTGGGCTCGTGCTAAGAACCAGTGTGCGATACGGCAAGGCGGGTGAGGGCGGTTATCCGCGCGTGTCTGCGCACTCGCGGACCACCAACGTGAACTTCTTCAGAAATGTGGACAAATAGCAAGGGACGCCTCTCCGAGACGTCCCTAGATGTAGCGCTCCGACCACTCAGGTGAGTGCCGGCTCGCGCTCCTGCATACGGCCCCGTGCCTCATCACGGGTCTGCGCCGCAAGAGCGTCATTCTGGGCCTGGAGCCGGATGAGTTCTGCCTCCAGATCCCGAATACGCTGTTGCAGGCGGCGCATCTCCGAGACCATCCGAGGGTCAGGACCGCCGACGTGGCCTAGTAGAGCCTTCGCCATGGTTAAGGGTCCTCCACGCTGAGTGACCAGACTGGTTCGCGCACTTCTATTCCGCGGGAGGGGTGCGCGTGGTACCTAACAAGAGTCGCACCGGCAGTGTGGGCGGTCAAGTCGAACGCACCGCAGAGACGCACCGATGGGCACTCCCGACATACAAATATACCCTATTTGGGGGGTTTAACGAAAGGGTCTACCTCTCCATAAACCCAACCAAACTACCTCGGGGTTCGCTCCACCGTTCCACTACTCCCGTCACCTTGCCCGGCGTGTCGCAACCTCGCAGCAGCTCAAGCAGCTTGACGCAGGACTCCCTGGACCCCTCCGCGACGACCTCCACCCGGCCGTCGTCCATGTTGCGCGCCCACCCGGCCAGCCCCAGCTCAAGCGCCCGCGCGCGGGTCCACCAGCGGAAGCCGACACCCTGGACACGACCCCTTACCCAGGCCGTCAGCCGCGTGTCATCGCCCATTCATCCGGTCACTCTCTGTAGATTTACTGCCACTTCTCCGGCATTTCGGTCGGCAGCCAGCTCGGCGAACGCGGTGATCGCCGTCGTGCGCCTCGTACGCTGCCACACCAGGCCGAGCACCGAGTCCGGCAGGCCCGTGACCGGCACGAACGTGACGTCGTCGCGCCCCAGATAGGCCGCCGTCGGGGTGCAGAACAACATGCTCCCGCGGTTCAGCGCGACCTCGGTCAGGCCCTCCTGGCTCGTGGAAACCTCTCCGGCCGACGGGATGGGCAGGCCGCCGGGCGTCGTCACCGGGGCCGTCAGCTCCCTCCAGCAGCGCGGCGCCGGGCCCTCCACCCCGACCAGCGGCACTCCGGCCAGCTCCTCTGCGTCGATGGACACGCGCCGGGCCAGCGGATGCGCCGGCGACAGGGCCAGTTGCATCGGCACCCGGTTCAGCGCCACGCTCGTCTCCAGGTCGGGCTCGGCGACCGGAAGCAGCGTGAACGTGAGATCCACCACACCCTCGCGCACCTTGCCGAACGGATCGGACAGCGGGACCTCGACCAGCTCGACCGCGCACTCGGGGAAACGGTGCTCGAAGGCGCGCACCGCCCCGGTGACGACCTCGCCCGGCGTGCTGAGGAATCCGACCCGCAGCACGCCGTACACGCTCCTGGCGGCCGATCTGGCGCGGTTCACCGCGCCGTGCAGCCCCTCGAAGGCGGGGCGTACGTCGGCGAGGAATCGCTCGCCCAGCGGGGTCAGCCGCACCCGGCGGCTCGTCCGCTCGAAGAGCCGGGCGCCGATCGAGTCCTCCAGCGAGCGGACGATCTGGCTGACCCGGCCGGGAGACAGGTACAGCCGCTCGGCGGCCTTGGCGAAATGGAGCTCCTCGCTCACCACGACGAACGTCTCCAGCTGTCTGAACTCCACGGCACTCCTTAGTCCAGCTAAACCAAGGATTCGATCTTCGGCATTGTTCCCGCGTGCGCTCGTTCACAGGCTTGGACCATGACGACGATTGACACATCCCGGGCATATTGGCCCGCCGTCCTCGCCACGGCCGTGGGCATTTTCATCGTGGTGACCAGCGAGATGATGCCCATCGGGCTGCTGACGCCGATCAGCGGCGCGATGGGAGTTTCCACCGGCGTCGCCGGGCTGACCATGTCGGCGCCCGGCCTGGTCGCCGCGGTGGCCGCGCCCGTGCTGGCCATGAGCGTACGCGGGCTCGACCGGCGCATGCTGCTGGCCGGGCTCATGGCGCTGCTGGTGCTGTCGAACCTGGTGGCGGCGCTCGCGCCCAACTTCACGGTGATGATGGCGGCCCGGGTGGTGACCGGCGTGAGCATCGGCGGCTACTGGGCCTTCGCCGCGAGCCTCGCCGTACGGCTGGTGCCGCCGGGCTCCGTGGGCCGGGCCACCGCCATGATCGCGGGTGGCGTCTCCGTGGCCTCCGTGCTCGGCGTCCCCACGGGCACGCTGATCGCCTCCATGGCCGACTGGCGGTGGGCGTTCGGGGTGATGGCGCTGCTCGCCCTGGTCGTCACCGCGGCGCTCCTGGTCCTGCTTCCATCGCTGCCCGCCGAGAGCACGGTGAGCCTGGGCGGCGTCTGGCGCGACCCCGGCATGCGGGCCGTGCTGATCGTCATCGGCGTGGTCGTGATCGGCCACTTCGGCGCGTACACCTATGTCCGGCCGTTCCTGGAGCAGAGCGGCGCCAACATCAGCCTCACCCTCCTCGCCTACGGCCTGGCCGGCGTGGCCGGCAACTTCGCCGCGGGCGCGCTCGCCGCCACGCGGCCCAAGCAGGTGATCATCACGCTGACCCTGCTCATCGCCGTGGCCACCGCGGCACTGCCCCTGACGAGCGACCCGCTTCTCCTGGTCGTGCTGTGGGGCATGGCCTACGGCGGCGTCTCCGTCACCAGCCAGCTCTGGATGATCAAGGCGGGCGGCGGCGAGTCCGGCATGGCCTGGGTGTCGTCGGTGTTCAACGCCACCATCGCCGCCGGCGCGCTGGTCGGCGGGCGGATCGTGGACGGCGTTTCGCTGCCGGCCGTGCTGTGGTTCGCGACGGTGATGGCCGTGCTCAGCGCGGCTTACGCTGGCACGTCGGGCAGGAGTAGGACGAGCGGTTCATGAACGGGTCACGCCTGATCGGGGTGCCGCACCGCGAGCAGGGCAGGTCGCGCCTGCCGTAGGCCTCCAGGGAGCGCTCGAAGTAGCCGCTCTCGCCGTTGACGTTGACGTAGAGGCTGTCGAAGGACGTGCCGCCCTGCGCCAGGGCGGAGCTCATGACCGCGCGCACCCCGGCGAGCAGCTCGGTGATCTTGGGCTGGGTGAGGGTCCTGGTCGAGCGGGCCCAGTGGAGCTTGGCCAGCCACAGCGCCTCGTCGGCGTAGATGTTGCCGACGCCGCTGATCAGCGACTGGTCGAGCAGCGCCCGCTTGACCTCGGTGTTCTTCGCCTTCAGCTTGCGGGCGAAGACCGCGTCGGCGAAGGAGTCCTCGAACGGGTCGGGCGCGATGTGCGCGATCGGCTCGGGGACTCCGCCGGACATCGGCGTGACCATGACGTGGCCGAACGTGCGCTGGTCGACGAAGCGCAGGTCGGGGCCGCCGTCGGCGAAGCGCAGCCGTACGCGCAGATGCTTCTCCAGCGGCGAGTCCGGGCGCACCACGAGCAGCTGGCCGCTCATCCCCAGGTGGGCCATGAGCGCGTCGTCGGGGCCGAGCGGCAGCCACAGGTACTTGCCGCGGCGCTCGGCCGAGACGATCGTGCGGCCCTTCAGCCGCGAGGCGAACTCGTCGGCCCCGGGCAGGTGCCGCCGGACGGCGCGAGGATGCAGCACCTCGGCGTCGGCGATCTCCCGCCCGGTGACCCATTCCGCGAGGCCGCGGCGGACGACCTCGACCTCGGGCAGTTCGGGCATCCCTAACCGGCCGGCTGGCTCTCGCGCTGCTCGCGACGCGCCCTGATGCGGGTCCAGGCCGCCTCGGCCGCCTGCTGCTCGGCCTCCTTCTTGCTGCGACCGGTGCCCGAGCCGTAGGACTCGCCGCCCACGCGCACCACCGCGGTGAACGACTTGGCGTGGTCGGGGCCGCTCTCCTCGACGTGGTACTCGGGCACGCCGAGTGCCTCCGAGGCAGTCAGCTCCTGCAGCGAGGTCTTCCAGTCGAGGCCGGCGCCCAGCGAGGCCGAGCGCACGATCAGCGGATCGAACAGCACGTGCACGACGCGGAAGGCCTCTTCCAGGCCCTTGTCCACGTAGATCGCGCCGATCAGCGCCTCCAGCGTGTCGGCCAGGATGGACGACTTGTCGCGCCCGCCGGTGCCCTCCTCGCCCCTGCCGAGGCGAAGGAAGCGGCCCAGGCCCAGGGACCTGGCCACGTCGGCCAGCGCGCGCATGTTGACCACCGCGGCCCGCAGCTTGGCCAGCTGGCCCTCGGGCAGATCGGGGTGGTTGCGGTAGAGCGTATCGGTGACGACCAGGCCCAGCACCGAGTCGCCCAGGAACTCCAGGCGCTCGTTGGTGGGCAGGCCGCCGTTCTCGTACGCGTAGGAGCGGTGCGTCAGCGCCCGCTCAAGGATGTCGGAAGCGAGTCGTGCGGAAAGGACTCGTTCCAGTTCGTCTCTGGCGACCTCCACGGCCACCGGCTTGGGACCTGCGCCCACGTGTTTCCTCCTCGGACACCTTCACATGGCGCGATGGCTGTGGAAGATGCCCGAAAACGTGGTGGGCGTCGGGGATGGTGTCCCGGCGTCCACCACGGCCGCGGGCGAACCGCCACCGCACGCATCTCAGACGTTAACGCCGACCGGGGCACAATTGCACCCGGTCGGCATCACGTCAACTCTGCGAATCAGGCAGACGGCTCGACGACCTGACGGCGGTTGTACGTACCGCAGCTCGGGCAGGCGATGTGCGGCTGCTTCGGCGAACGGCACTGCGGGCAGCTCACCAGCGCGACAGCAGTCGTCTTCCACTGGGAGCGACGGGCGCGGGTGTTGCTCCGCGACATCTTTCGCTTCGGGACGGCCACGTCACTTCTCCTGATCGTTATCGTTCTCGGTAACCAGACCTTGCAACGACGCCCAGCGGACGTCGATCTTCTCGTGCCGGTGGTCCGGGCCGGCGTCAGCCAGCCTGGCCCCGCACTCCACGCAGAGCCCCTGGCAGTCGTCACCGCACATGGGGCTCAACGGCAGTGCGAGCACCGCCGCGTCGCGGAACGTCGGCTCGAGGTCGAGCAGCTCCCCGTCGAGCAGCGAATCCTCCTCCGAGGCGTCCTCGTCGGAGTAGAAGAACAGCTCCTGCAGCGCCACCTCGATGCCCGAGGAGATCGGGTCGAGACAGCGGGCGCACTCCCCGGCCAGCGGGGCCCGCGCCGTGCCACTGACGAGCACGCCTTCCATCACTGCTTCGAACCGGAGATCCAGCTCGACTTCGGCGTCCTTGGGGACACCGATCATGTCGACGCCGAGATCCGCCGGTGCCGGGAGCGAGAGCCGGCGCTCCAGCATCGTGCCCGGTCGCTTGCCCAGGTCGTGGGTAGAGATCACCCATGGGGAGCGGGGGTCGAGGTGCTGAGTCATCCTTGCTCTCGCTAGGCATGGCGAAACGATCGCCGTCGTACAAGGCCGAATAGAAAGAATACCAGGCCCTGGTCAGCCCCTGAGCCGCTCGATGAGCAGCTTGTGCACCAGATCCGGGACCAGGCCGGATACGTCCCCGCCGTAGCGGGCGATCTCCTTGACCCTGCTGGACGAGAGGAAAGAGTACTCGGGGTTGGTCGGCATGAACAGCGTCTCGACCCCGGACAGGCGATAGTTGAGCTGCGCCATCTGCAGCTCGTAGTCGAAGTCGCTGACCACCCGGATGCCCTTGACGATCGCGGGGATGTCGTTCTCCTTGCAGAAGTCGACCAGCAGGCCGTGGAACTTCCGCACCTTGACGTTCGGATACTCCTTGGTCACGGTCTGCAGGACGTCGATCCGCTCGTCGACCGTGAACAGGCTGCTCTTCTCGATGTTGATGAGCACCGCGACGGTCACCTCGTCGTAGAGCCGGGCGGACCGGCCGATGATGTCGAGATGACCGTTGGTGATGGGGTCGAACGACCCCGGGCAGACAACGCGCCGCAAGATGCCCTCCCAGGCTTACGGGTCCCTGGCGGCGCGACCGTACCAAACGGACGCTTCACCATATCGACGGACCCTCTCCTCAACGTAGCCTTCCGGCCATACCAGGGCATTTCCCCTGCTCTCGCGTTCAACCGCGATCAGGGCGTCCTCCGCCAGCCAGCCGTTGTCCCTGAGCCGGGCCAGAACCTCCAGAACCTCGTCATCCGCCACCGCATAGGGCGGATCCGCGAACACCACGTCATAAGGCTCCTCCCCCGGCTTGGCCAGCACCCGCTCCACCCGGTCGTGCACCACCTGAGCGCCGTCCAGCCCGAGCGCCGCGACGTTCGCCCTGATCGTCCGGACCGCCTTCGCGTCCGACTCCACCAGCAGCGCGTGGACGGCCCCACGCGACAAAGCCTCCAGCCCGACCGCCCCGGAACCCGCGAACAGATCCATCACCCGCGCCCCGTCCAGCCAGTGAAGTGAACCGAGGGTAGAGAAGATCCCTTCCCTTGCCCTGTCGCTGGTAGGTCGCGTCCCGCGCCCCGGCGGAACCGCCAGCCGACGCCCACCCGCGCTCCCCGCGATGATCCGAGTCATGAGGGCCATTGTTCCCCATGTCACCGCAGGTCAAGAGTGGACAAGTGTCGGCCTCGACTGCGCAAGGGTCGTTCCCTTGGGGCGGGCGGGCCCGCATGATGATGACTGCGGCCTTCGAGGTGACCCAAATGGAGGCCGACCGGCGTGATCGTGAGCCCTTCCGCACGCCGGATCCCTCGGCACCTGACCCGAGGGTGGGCCCAGCCGGGGACGGCATTCGGGGGGAGGCCGTCCCCGCCGCTGGGCCTTTTCGCTTTCTCAGGCTTTCGGCGTGCTCGTCGGTTCTTCACGCCCTTTCGCCGTTACGGCAAGCCGGGTTACCGCCACCCGCCATCGTGGGTTTCCGCCGATCGTGGGGGTCGCTTCTCACGTCGCACGTGGTCCCCGCCACAACGGCGATACGTGCACCACCCACCGTGCACCACCGCCCGCTCAACGCCCCGGGGCCGCCGTCCGGCCCTCAAGGCCCCTTTCCACCACCGCACACGACCCAAGCGCCCACACGGCCTCCTCTGGCCGTGCCGGCGGCTTGGCTGCCCTCTGGGCGTGGTGCCGCCTGTCAGGGCTTCCTGGCGCTACGTGCATGCCGTCCCGATCCGCCCCACGGCGCCCGGTGGCCGGGGTTGGGGGGTTAGGTCTTTTCTAGATAGGTGGCTTTTTCGTCGGCCAGGAGGCGGGCTATTTCGGCTCGTAGGCCCTCGTGGGACGTCAGGGCGGGGTCCTTTTCCAGGAAGGCGGCCGCCTCGGCTCGGGCGGTTTCGATGACGTCCTCGTCGCGTAGCAACTGGAGCATCTTCAGCGATGAGCGCTTGCCGGACTGGGCCGCGCCCAGGACGTCGCCCTCGCGGCGTTGTTCCAGGTCGACGCGGGACAGTTCGAAACCGTCCAGGGTCGAGGCGACCGCGTCCAGGCGGGCCCTGGCCGGGGTGCCCTCGGGGAACTCCGAGATCAGGAGGCACAAACCCGGCAGGCCGCCTCTGCCGACCCGGCCGCGGAGCTGGTGGAGCTGGGAGACGCCGAACCGGTCGGCGTCCATGATGATCATGACGGAGGAGTTGGGCACGTCTACGCCCACTTCGATGACCGTCGTGGCCACCAGCACGTCGACCTCGCCTCGGGTGAAGGCGCGCATGACCGCGTCCTTCTCCTCCGGCGGCAGTTTGCCGTGGAGCACCTCCAGGCGCAGGCCGTGCAGCGGGCCCTCGGCCAGCATCTCGGCCACCTCCAGGACCGCCAGCGGGGGCCGGCGTTCCTCGTCGGACGGCGGCACCGACTCCAGGTCGCCCTCGTCGCCCTCCAGGTCACCGATGCGCGGGCAGACGATGTACGCCTGGCGGCCCAGGCCGACCTCCTCCCGCACGCGCTGCCACGTGCGTTCCAGGAAGTGGGGCTTCTCGGCCGCCGGAACCACGTGGGTGGTGATCGGGGCGCGGCCCGAGGGGAGCTGCGACAGCGTGGAGACCTCCAGGTCGCCGAAGACGGTCATGGCGACCGTGCGCGGGATCGGGGTGGCGGTCATCACCAGGACGTGGGGCCTGCCGCCGCCGGCCTTCTCGCGCAGGGCGTCGCGCTGTTCGACGCCGAAGCGGTGCTGCTCGTCGACGACGACCAGGCCCAGGTCGGCGAACTGCACGTGCTCCTGGAGCAGGGCGTGCGTGCCGACGACGATGCCGGCCGTACCGGAGGCCGCGTCGAGGAGGGCCGCGCGGCGGGCCGCCGCGCCCATGGAGCCGGTGAGCAGGGTGACCGCGGTGCCGCCGAACATGCCGCCGGTGGCGAGGTCGCCGAGCATCGCGGTGATGGAGCGGTGGTGTTGCTGGGCCAGTACTTCGGTGGGGGCGAGCAGGACGGCCTGGCCGCCCGCGTCGACGACCTGGAGCATCGCGCGCAGCGCCACCACCGTCTTGCCCGCGCCGACCTCGCCCTGGAGCAGGCGGTGCATCGGGTGGGGCAGGGCGAGGTCGGCGGCGATCTCCTCGCCCACCGCGGCCTGGCCCTCGGTCAGGGAGAACGGCAGGCGGGCGTCGAAGTCGTCGAGCATGCCCCCGGAGCTGCGCGGACGCGGCTTGGCCGGCCACGCGGTCGCGGCCTGCCTGCGCTGCAGCAGCACGGCCTGGAGCACGAACGCCTCGTCGAACTTCAGCCGGTCGCGCGCCCGGTGCACCTCGCCGAAGTCCTTCGGCCGGTGGATGGCCACCAGCGCGTCGCCGAGGTCGGCCAGGCCGTGGCGGGCGCGCAGGCCGGCGGGCAGCGGGTCGTCGAGCGGGCCGAGCGTGTCGAGCACGATGCCGATCGCGCGCCTGATCGCCCAGGGGGTGAGGTCCTTGCCCGCCGGGTAGATCGGCACCGGCGCGGTGGAGAACTCCTCCGCGCTGGTCTCGCTCTCGTCGAACAGCTCGAACTCGGGGTGCGTCAGCTGCCAGCGCGGGGTGGCGCGGGAGCCGAACGCGCCGACCTTTCCGGCGAACATGCCGCGTCTGCCCGGCTTCAGGCGGGACTCGGCCACGTGGGAGCCCTTGCCGAAGAACGACAGGTAGATCTTCTTGCCGGTGCCGTCGACGACCTCGACCTCCAGCCAGGTGCCGCCGCGGTTGCGCATGGGCTTGCGCATGGCGCGGGTGACCTCGCCGACCACGGTGACGTGCTCGTCGACCTCCAGCATGTCGAGCGAGGTCAGTTCGCCGCGCTCGGCGTAGCGGCGCGGATAGTGGCGCAGCAGGTCGCCCACCGTCTCCAGGCCGAGCACGCTGTGCAGGAGCTTGGCTGTCTTCGGGTCGAGCGCCTTGGTCAACGGCTCGTCGAATCGGCTCACGGTCATATGTTCTACCGCGTGTGACCGACAGGAATCATTCCACGCCGATGAGCAGTGGGTAGCCGCCCTGGCCGCCGGGGTAAACGACCAGGTCGGCGTCGGGGCGGGACGTGGACAGGTGCCGCTCCACGTGCGGCGCGAGCCGTACCGGAGCATCCTTGCCCGTGACGAGGGTCACGAGCTCGCCGCCGCCCGCCAGCATCCGGTCCACCACGAGCGTGGCGACCTCGTCGAGCGCGGCGCCGATGTGCACGACGTCGCCGTCGATCAGGCCGAGCACGTCGCCGGGACGGCACAGGCCCGCGCTGGTGACGGCCTCGCGGTCGGCGACGGTGATGTGGCCGTGGCGGGTGTGTCCCGCGGCGTCGGTCATCGCGACCACGTCGTCGTCGAAGCGGCGCAGCGGGTCGTGGACGGCCAGCGCCGCCAGCCCCTGCACGGTGGCCTTGGTGGGCAGCACGCTGACCGTGACGCCGTCCTCGCGGGCGATCTCCGCCGCGGCGGCGGCCACGTCGCCCACGCTCTCGTCGTTCGGCAGCACCGTGACCTCGCCGCCCGCCTCGCGGATCGCGGCCAGCATCTCGGGCAGGGAGGGGCTGGTGCCGGGCTCGCGGCGTACCACGACGGCCCCGCACTCCTCGAACAGCGCCGCGATCCCGTCGCCCGCCGCGACCGCCACCACGCCTCTGCCGGCGCCGCCTCTGTGCGTACGCTCGGCGAGGTAGGTCACCCTGATCCGGTGCGGGCGTCCCGCCTTCAGCGCCGCCTCGATCGCCGGACCGGCCTCCTCGACGTGCACGTGGACGTTCCACAGCCCGTCGCCGCCGACCACGACCAGCGAGTCGCCCATGGCGTCGAGCTCGGCGCGCAGCCCGGCCACCGCCTCGTCCTCGGCGTCGAGCAGGTACATCACCTCGTAGCCCGCGCCCACCTCGGCCATCGGCGTCACGCGCCCGGTCGGGGCGGGTACCTCGAAGCGCCGCGTGTGGGTGCCGGTGATCACCGCCTCCAGCGACTCCAGGATGATCGCCAGCCCGGCCCCGCCCGCGTCCACCACGCCGCTGCGCGCCAGCACGTCGAGCTGCTCGGGGGTGCGCCTGAGCGCCGCCCGCGCCTGCCCCGCCGCCCGCCTGGCGACCTCTTCGAGGTCACCGTCCAGATCGTGTACGGCTACCGCCACGGCCGACAGCACGCTGAGCACGGTCCCCTCGACGGGCCTGGCCACCGCCTGCCTGGCCAGCTCGGCCGCCCTGACCAGCGCCGTCCGCAGGTCGGAGCCGCCCTTCAGCACCTCGGCCAGCCCGCGCAGCGCCTGGCTGACGATGACGCCGGAGTTGCCGCGGGCGCCGACCATCGCGCCGTAGGAGAGGGTCTGCCAGACCACGGCCCCGTCCACGTCGTCGGGCAGCGACTCGACCGCCTCGGCGGCCGACAGCATGGTCAGGTACAGGTTGGTGCCCGTGTCACCGTCCGCGACGGGGAAGACGTTGAGCGCGTCGATCTCCGCCCTGGCCCGGCCCAGCGAGTCCGCCGCCAGCCGTGACCAACGCCGCACCGCGGGCGGCTCCAAGACCTGCATGTGGGCGATCCGACCTCCGTGAATGCGCTACCGTTAATGGAGGAGAATATCCCCGTTCGCCGGGGCGTCCAGTGCTGAGTTCGCGCCCACTGGTGCGGATCAGATATTCTCGTCTGGCTAGCCGGTTGTCCCGGCATGCCCTCCGCCCGGAATGCATCAGCGGACAGGGCTACATCGACTGTTTTAAGGAGCGATACCGTGGCTTCCGTCTGCGATGTCTGCCGCAAGGGGCCGACCTTCGGCAACAACGTGTCCCACTCGCACCGCCGCACCCGTCGTCGTTGGAACCCCAACATCCAGACGGTTCGCGCGGTCATCGGCGGCACGCCGAAGAAGCTGAACGTGTGCACCTCGTGCATCAAGGCGGGCAAGGTCACCCGCTAACCCAACTTTTCTCGCAGAAGCCCGGCGCACCCCTAGAGCGCCGGGCTTTCGTGATGTCCGGCCGTCAGCGCGTTGGAGCGGACCGTGCGCGCCATTCCCATGCGTGGTCGACCGGGCCGATGCCGTCGCCCAGCGGGAAGCCGCGTGCGATGGCGCCGGTCACGTACTCCTTCGCCTTGGCCACCGCGACCGGCATCTCCTCGCCCTGGGCCAGGTGGGAGGCGATGGCGGAGGCCAGCGTGCAGCCGGTGCCGTGGGTGTGGCGGTTGTCGTGGCGTTCGGCGCGGAACCGGTATTCGGCCGTGCCGTCGGTCAGCAGGTCGACGGGTTCGCCCGGCAGGTGGCCGCCCTTGATGAGCGCCCAGGTGGGCCCCAGCTCCAGGATCGCGTCGGCGGCGCGGCGCAGACCGTCCTCGTCCTCGACCTTCACCGACGTGAGCTGCTCGACCTCCCAGAGGTTGGGCGTGACCACGGTGGCCACCGGCAGCAGCCGCGTCTTGAGCGACTCCACGGCCTCGGGCACGAGCAGCGTGTCGCCGTGCTTGGAGACCCCGACCGGGTCCACCACCGTGGGCGCGTCGTATTCGCCGAGCACCTCGGCGACCAGCTCGACCAGCGCGGGCGAGGCCAGCATGCCGGTCTTGACGGCCTGCGCGCCGATGTCGCCCAGCACGGAGTCGAGCTGCGCGCGTACGGCCTCCGGCGGCAGCTCCCAGTAGCCCTGGACACCCAGGGAGTTCTGCGCGGTGACCGCGGCGATGACGCTCATGCCGTGCACGCCGTGGGCGAGCATGGTCTTCAGATCGGCCTGGATGCCCGCACCGCCGCCGGAGTCGGATCCGGCGACGGTCAGGACGCGTGGAGGGGTCACAACCGTCATGTCCCCCATCCAATCATTCAGCTGAGCGAGCACTCCCCGCCGACCAGCCCGCAACTCTCCGGCGCCTTGCCCTTGCCGATCGCGGTGAACGTCACGCTCGCCGTCGCGCCGGTCGCCAGCGACTGGGAGACGTCGATGATCAGCAGCTGGCCGTCCTGGGTCCAGCCGGCGCCGTCCACGTCCGTGACCCGGCCGGAGACCGGCAGCGACACGGTGAGGCCGCCCATCGTCTCGGTGGAGGCGTTGACCACGTCGACACTCGCCCGGTAGCTGGTGAGGCCCTGCTTCGTCACGTCGAACCGCATGTTCACCGCGCTGCCGCCCGGCGCCTGCCTGAGGCCCGAGGACTGCGTGTTCTGCGGGTTCGGCACCCCGGCGTCGGTCGGGAAGGTGCCCGAACTCGGCTCCGCCGTACTGGTCGGCTCCGAGGTCGGCTCCTCGGTCACCGTGGACTGCGGCGTGGGCTCGGCGTCCTCGGTGGGCTGCGTGGTCTTCTTCTGCTTCGTCTTGGTCGGGGTGGGCTTGGGAGTCGGGGTACGGCGGGGCGCACGCGCGCTGAACGTCGGCGTCGGCCGCTTCGACTCCGAAGGCGTCGCCTCCTCGGGCTCTTCCGTCACCTGCTCCTCATCCGGTTCCCCCTCGCCGGGACCCGGATCGCTGACCGACGGAACGGGCTGGCCGTTGTTCCCCGACTGCTGGACGGCCGCGCAACTCCCCTGCTTGCATTCGCCGGAGGCGCCCATCATCTTGACGCCGGCGACCGTACCGCCGAGCACCACGGCCACGGCCGCCACCGACAACAGCGCCACCCGCGCCCTGCCACCGGACGGCGGCCCGCCGGGCAGGTCGTCACCACGGGGCGGCGGCTTGCGGCGGCCGCGCTTGCTCTTGCCCTGGGGTTCCTGGGGCAGGTCACCCTCGGACGACCAGCCGGAACCCAGGAAGCCGTCATTGCTCTCGGCCCAGGCGGGCATCGGCGAGACGACGGTCGGGGAACCGGCCACCTTGATGTCGCCGGGTTCGGGCGGCATGCCGCCGGTGTCCCAGGGCTGGGGGCCGGTGTGCTGCGCCGTGGCGTCGTCCTGAGCCGCGAACGGATCCGGCGGTTGCGCCGCGAACGGGTCCGAGGCGGGACGCCCTTGGCCCGGGAAGGGACCGGAGCCGTCCTGCCCCGCAAAGGGCGGCTGCCCCGCGATCGGCGGTTGGCCAGCGGCCGGGGGTTGGCCAGCGGCCGGGGGTTGGCCAGCGAGAGGCGGTTGGCCCGCTGCTGGGGGTTGCCCCGCGAAGGGGTCCGACGGGAAGGCCGCCGTGTTCCCGTCGCTCCCGGGCCGCTCGCCGAAGCGCTGGGTCTCGTCGTGCGGCCGCTCAAAGACCCCGCCACCTACCGACCGATCGAAAGGTCCAGGGGCGGAGGGCTGAGGCGGCGGAGCGAAGGCCCCCGTGGTCTCAAACGGCTCAGGGGTACGCCCGGCGGGCCCTTGCCCCGGAGCCGCCCCCTGAAAGCCGTCGAAGGCGTCGGGACGGGTAAAGGCCCCGGTGGTCTCGAACGGATCGGTCCCAGAGGCCCCGATCACCGAACCACCCCCGGACCGCCCCGCCATCGGGTCCACGCCAGAGCGACCCGCCATCGGGTCCATGCCAGGGTGGCCCGCCATCGGGTCCGCGCCAGGGTGGCCCATCGTGGGGTCACCGGCGGGATAGCCGGGTGTCGAGCCTGTGCCGGGATGACCTGATGCGGCGCCCATGCCCGCGCCTCCGGGGATCGGGCCCGTGTGAGCGGGTCCGTCCATCGGGCCGGGGCCGGGTCGGCCTGCCATCGGGTCCATGCCGGGGCGACCCGCCATGGGGTCCATGCCAGGGTGACCCGCCATCGGGTCCGCGCCGGGGCGGCCCATCGTGGGGTCGCCCGTGGGGTGGCCGGGGCGGGTGCCCGGTTGCGGGGACCATTGGCCCGTGACCTCTAGTTGGTCCGGGGGTGCCGGCCAGCCCGGTTCCTGGTCGTTGATGGCGAAGAAGGAGCTGGTGGCCGAAGGATCCGGGGCTGCTGACCAGGCGGCGGCTGGATCGGTGGTGGACCTGAGGTCCTCCTCCTGTGAGTCGTCCGGCCTGCTCATCCCCCAATCACTGCCGTCATCGGATCCACCTGTGCCGTGGCGGCCCATGGCTGCCCTTTCTGCCGGTTACAGTGGCCGCCAATCTTCATAACACCTTTACTACGCCTTTGTCACAGCTTTCACGGGAGTCACTACTCATTCCCTGAAAATTTTACGTAAAACGGGACAAGTCATCCCTGGAAGTGGTCCCAACCCCGTGGTCCATCGTCACGCCCCGTAACCGTGACGCCCTCGCCCGCCTCGATCCGGCCCACGATTCGCCACTCGGGCGGCAGCCGTACCTCCGGAGGGAACACCGCCACCAGCGCGTGATCCTCACCCCCGGCCAGTACCCAGTCGAGCGGGTCGGCCCCGAGCTCCTTGGCGGCGGCCAGCACCGGCTCGTCCACCGCGAACGCGGCCGGATCCAGCACGATCCGCACGCCGCTCGCCTTCGCGATGTGCCCCAGGTCCTGGAGGAGGCCGTCGCTGACGTCCATCATCGCGCTCGCCCCGAGCCGCGCCGCCTCAGGCCCGCTCCGGTACGGCGGGCGAGGCCGCCGATGCCCCTCCACAGCCTCCAGCAACAGCCCTTCCACCCCCACCGCTCCAGCCCCCGCCTCCCCGGACACAACCGCATGGGAAGCGGCGCCACGCGAGCCCGAGCCGGCCGACCAAGCGCCGGCACGCCCCGACCCCGCAACACCGGGAACAGAGGAGCCGGTACCCGTGGGCGCGGAGGCGGTGGACGTGGAGCCGGGGGTGGCGGGCGCGGAGGCCGGGTCTGTGGGGGCGGAGCCCGAGGCCGCGGCGGCGGCGCCCTTGGCGGTGGAGGCCGGACCCGCTAGCTCGGAAGCGGGTTCGGTGGGGTCCGGGGCGGAGGGTGATGTGTTGGCGGACCCAGGAGCGGGGGCGGGAGTGGCGAGGGGTGGGGGCGTGGACCCGGGAGTGGGTGGGCTCGTGGGAGCGCGGGTGGCAGCAGGTGGGGTCGTGGGCTCGGGTTTGGGAGCGGGGGTGGGGAGGTGGGCGGATTCCAGGAGGGCCAGGCCGGCGGCGGCGTGGCCCAGGCGGCCGGATATGGCGACCAGGTGGCCGGGCTTCGCGCCGGAGCGGGTTACCGGGGCCTGGCCGGACAAGGTGCCCAGGGCGGTTACGCCTATGACCACTGTGTCGGAGCGGGCCAGGTCGCCGCCGACTACCGACGCGCCGACCAGGGCGCACTCGTCCCGGAAGCCCAGCGTCAGTTCGTCCACCCAGGACAGGGGGAGGTCGGCGGGCATGCCCAGGGCGACGACCATGGAGGTGGGGGTGGCGCCCATGGCGGCTATGTCGGCGAGGTTCTGGGCGGCGGCCTTGCGGCCGACGTCGTAGCCGGAGGACCAGTCACGGCGGAAGTGGCGGCCCTCCACGAGGAGGTCCGTGGAGACGACGACCCGGCCGTCGGGCGCGGTGACGACGGCCGCGTCGTCTCCGGGGCCGAGCAGTACGCCGGGCCCCTGGGGCAACTGTCCGGAGATTCGGGATATAACCCTAAACTCACCGAAATTTCCGACTCTAATGGTGCACCTCCTGTGCAAACACGGTATGTGGAGGCCTGCTTCACCTGCCCGCCAGGGTGCCTACGTATGCTGAATCACACGCAGGACACGCCGGGTCACGCAGGTGCGAACCCGGGCGACCGGCCACACTCCCGCACACCGGCCGGGAAAGGGTACGGTGGCCCTTCGGCGCTGATCCAATTCGCCCTGGAGGACGTCATGGTGCAGGCCTACATCCTTATTCAGACCGAAGTGGGCAAGGCCGCGACCGTGGCCCGCGAGATCGCCGGCATCGCCGGGGTCACGCAGGCCGAGGACGTGACCGGCCCCTACGACGTGATCGTGCGCGCGGAGGCCCGCAACGTCGATGAGCTCGGCAAACTGGTCGTGGCGCAGATTCAGGCGGTGGAGGGAATCACACGTACTCTTACGTGCCCGATCGTCCACATCTAGAGCCAGAGAGCCTTTCCCTCATGCGCGCCGCCGCCGTCCTCCTCGTCCTGCTGGTTGTCTCCGGATGCGGCGGCGCCGTACAGATGGAACCGCCCGCGCCGCAGGGTGCGGCGGCCACGGCGTGCGCCAAGCTCGGCCCGCTCCTGCCCCAGACGCTGGGCGGCAAGGAGCGCACCACCTCCAGCCCCGAGTCGCCCTACGTCGCCGTCTGGGGCGAGGGCGAGATCGCGGTGCGCTGCGGCGTCGGACGGCCGGCCAGGATGGCGCCGACCGACCAGTTGCAGGAGATCGACGGGGTCGGCTGGTTCGCCGACCCGGACCGGAGCACGTTGTTCACCGCGATCACCGACGTGGCCTATGTCGAGACCACGATCGCGGCCGGGCACGTCGCCCCGGAGATCCTCGCGCGGCTGTCCGGGGCGATCGGCCGGGTCACCTCAGCGAAGACCGGGTGAACGGCGCAGCGCCAGCCGCACCAGCCGGTCCACCAGCGCCGGGTAGTCGAGCCCGGAGGCGGCCCAGAGCTGCGGCGCCACCGACAGCGAGGTGAAGCCGGGCATCGTGTTGATCTCGTTGAAGATCAGCTTGCCCTCGGCCGTGTAGAAGAAGTCGACCCGCGCCAGGCCCTCGCACTCCAGCGTCTCGAACGCGCGCACCGCCATGGCGCGCAGTTCCTCTGCCACCTCGGCCGGGATGTCGGCGGGCACGGTCAGCGACATCTGGTCGGGGTAGTACTTGGCCTCGAAGTCGAAGAACGCCTGCCCGCCCTCGACCTGTACCTCGCCGGGCCGCGAGGCGGCGGGGGGATCGTCGTCCAGCGACTCCAGCACCGCGCACTCGATCTCGCGGCCGACGATCGCGGCCTCGATGAGCACCTTGGGGTCGTGCGCGCGGGCGGCCTCGACGGCCGCCTCCAGCGAGGCGCGGTCGTGCGCCTTGGAGATGCCCTGGGAGGAGCCGGCGCGGGCCGGCTTGACGAACACCGGCCAGCCGAGCTCCTCGGCCTCCTTGAGCACCCGGTCGCGGTCGAGCCGCCAGTCGCGGTCGCGTACGACGACGTAGCGGCCGACGGGCAGCCCGGCGGCGGCCATGACCGTCTTCATGTACGCCTTGTCCATGCCGACCGCGCTGGCCAGCACACCGGAGCCGACATAGCGGACCCCGGCCATCTCCAGCAGTCCCTGGATGGTGCCGTCCTCGGCGAACGGGCCGTGCATCACCGGGAAGACCACGTCGACGGAGCCCAGTTCCACCGGGATGCTGCCGGGGTCGTAGGCCACCAGCGAACCTCCGTCGGCGGGCAGGGCGAGCGCGGCCCCCGAGGTGTCGACCACGGGCAGTTCGCCCGCCTCGATGGCGAAGCGCTGGCTGCCTGTGGCGAGCACCCACCTGCCGTCCTGGGCGATCCCGATCGGGATCACCTCGTACTTGGTCCTGTCGATCGCGTCCAGAACACTGCCCGCCCCCATGAGGGAGACGGCGTGCTCGGAATTGCGACCTCCGAATACGACGGCGACGCGTGGCTTGCTCATGGTGTCCGAATCTACCGGAGACAGCCGCTCAGACGCCGTAACGCTCGGGTTTGGGCGAGCGCGACATCAGCAACATCCCCGCTTCCCTGGGCGACATGCCGTCGTGCACGACACCCACGACGACCTCGGTGATCGGCATTTCGACGTCGTGCTTGCGCGCCAGCTCCAGTACCGACTCGCAGGACTTGACGCCTTCGGCCGTCTGGCGCGTCGCGGCGATCACCTCTTCCAGGGTCATGCCGCGGCCCAGGTTCTCGCCGAACGTGCGGTTGCGCGACAGCGGCGAGGTGCAGGTGGCCACCAGGTCGCCCATGCCGGCCAGGCCGGAGAAGGTGTGGGGGTCGGCGCCGAGCGCCGCGCCGAGCCGGGAGATCTCGGCCAGCCCTCGGGTGATCATCATGGCGGCCACGTTGTCGCCCATGCCCATGCCCACGGCGACGCCGACGGCCAGCGCGATCACGTTCTTGACCGCGCCGCCCAGCTCCACGCCCACGACGTCGAGATTGGTGTACGGGCGAAACCACGGCGGCAGGTGGCAGGCGTCCTGCAGCCGCTTGGCCACGGCCTCGTCGGTGCAGGCCACGACGGTCGCGGCGGGCTGGCGCTGGGCGATCTCCTTGGCCAGGTTGGGCCCTGAGACGACCGCCACGCGCTCCTCCGGCACGCCGGCGACCTCGCGGATCACCTCGCTCATCCGCTTGGTGGTGCCGAGCTCGATGCCCTTCATCAGGCTGACCAGCACCGCGCCGTCGGGGATGTGCTCGCGCCAGGTGGCCAGGTTCCCGCGCAAAGTCTGCGACGGTACGGCCAGCACCACGAAGTCGGCCCCGTCCAGCGCCTCGGCCGCCGAGTCCGTGGCACGCAGCGAGGCGGGCAGGGTGATGCCGGGCAGGTAGTCGGGGTTCTCCCCCGTCGAGTTGATCGCCCAGACGAGCTCGGGCCTGCGCCCCCAGAGCACCGTCTCGTTGCCCGCCTCGGCCAGGATCATGGCGAACGTGGTCCCCCACGATCCGGTGCCGAACACAGCGGTCTTGGTCATGCGTTCACCGCCCGGCGGGGTCGAAGGGAGTTTCCGGAGCCTTCTCGCCGCGCAGCTCGGCGAGCTGAACGGTGATCGCCGCCATGATGTCGGCGGTGGCCTCGCGCAGCACGTCGGCGTGTGCCGGCCGGCCCGCGTACTTGGACAGGTCGACCGGCGGCCCCACCGAGACCCGGAATGTCTTGCGCGGGAACAGCCGGGGCCGCTTCTCCCCATAGGGCAGCAGTTCCTGGGCCCCCCAGTGCGCCACCGGGACGACCGTGGCGCCGCTCTCCAGGGCCAGGCGCGCGGCGCCGGTCTTGCCCGCCATCGGCCACAGGCCGGGATCGCGCGTGACGGTGCCCTCCGGGTAGAAGAGCACGACCGCGCCGTCCCGCAGCCGCTCAGCCGAGTAGCTGAGCGACTTGGCCGCGTCGCTGCTGCCTCGCTGGACCGGGATGGCCAGGAGCCCGCGCACCGCCGCCCCGAGCCCAGGCACCTTGAACAGCCCGGCCTTGGCCAGGATGACCGGCCAGCGGCCGTTGTTGTAGAGGAAGTGGGCCAGGAGCACCGGGTCGGCCCACGACAGGTGGTTGGTGGCGATGATCATGCCGCCGGTGCGCGGGATGCGCTCGCCGTGCCGCCAGTCCTTCTTGACCAGGAGCCACGACAGCGGCTTCACGATCACCACCGCGAGGGTTTCCCAGAAGCGCGATGGTCGCACGGGGCGGCTCATGGTCTCCTCCAACAGGTACGGAATGCGTCTCAAGTCTCCCGGTTGGCCGCACGGGATGTCGAGGCACGAGACTTAAGCCTATGAGCATCCGCTGGTCACTGGTCATCCCGGTGAAGACGCTGGTCGCGGCGAAGACCCGGCTGGCCGCCGCCACGGGTCCCCACCGCACCCGGCTCGCCGTCGCGGTCGCCTGCGACACCGTCTCCGCGGCGCTCTCCTGCCCGCTCGTGGCGCGGGTAGTCGTGGTGACGGCCGATCCCGCCGCCGCCGGTCCGCTCGGCGCCCTCGGCGCCGAGGTGGTGCACGATCCCGACCGCGGCCTCAACACCGCACTGCGCACGGGCGCCGCCCATGCCGTACGGCTGGCGCCGCACGAGCCCGTCGGCGCCCTTCAGGCCGATCTGCCCACGCTGCGGCCGACGGAGCTGGCCGCGGTGCTGACGGCGGCGGCCGACCACGACCAGGCGTTCGTGCCCGACGCCCTCGACGTCGGCACCACCTTCTACGGCGTACGGCCCGGCGTCCCGTTCACCCCCCGCTTCGGCGGCGAGTCGCGGGCCAAGCATCTGGCCGGTGGCGCCAAGGAGCTGGAGCTCACGGGCATCGACTCGGTCCGCCGCGACGTCGACACCCCTGACGACCTGCGCGCAGCCATCCTGCTCGGCCTGGGCCGCCACACTGCCGCCGTGGTGCGTTTGATGAAACTGCCACCCGCTTTTTGAGGCTACGGCCCTTTTTGAGGTTACGGCGAGCCGCCCCACCCCCACCCGCCGTCGTGCGCCGGCGCCGATCGTGGGGGTCGCTTCTCACGTCGGACGTGGTCCCCACCGCAACGGCCCACCATGACCGGCCAAGTGGTCCAAACCCCCGAAACCAGCCAAGACAGCAGACCAGCCTTGGGCGCCTAGCCCCGGCGAGAGGTGAGGGGTCAGGGGGCCGAAACGCGAGACGCGAGACGCGAAGCGGGGCGCGAGGGGGAACGCGCAAGGCGAGACGCGAGACGCGACGCGAGACGCGAGACGCGACGCGAGACGCGCGGGGCGACGCGAGACGCGCGGGGCGAGACGCGCGGGGCGCGAAGCGCGGGGTGAGAAGCGCGGGGTGAGAAGCGCGGGGCGCGAGGCGCGGGCGCGAGGCGCGAGGCGGGGGGTGAAGGTTAGGGGGTTGGGGTCAGGTTGAGGTGGCGGATCGGGCGGGACAGGACCACGGGCAGGTGTGCGGCGGCGACCAGCAGCACGCCGGTTACGAACACCGCGCGCCCGCCGGCCCACTCCCCCAGCGCCCCGCCGAGCAGTCCGCCGATCGGCACCGCGCTCCACATGAGGAAGCGCATGCTGGCGTTGACCCGGCCGAGCAGGTGCTCGGGTGTGGTGCGCTGGCGGTAGCTGACCTGGGTGATGTTGAAGACCACGCCGATCGCCCCGGCCAGCAGGGTGAACGCCGGGAACAACGCCAGCCGCCACCCGTCGGCGACCAGCGTCAGGGGCAGGTTGAGCACCATGACCACGGCCGCCGTCCCGGTGATGGTGCGTCCGACGCCGAAGCGCGCGATGATCCGGGTGGAGAAGGCCGCTCCGGCCAGCCCGCCGACGGCGCCGACGGACAGCATCAGGCCGTAGAGCCCGGCGCCGACGCCCAGTTCCTTGATCAGGTAGAGCGGCTGGCCGACGAACCAGATGCCGTTGCCGAGCTGTACCAGCGCGCCGAGCAGGGCGATGACACGGAGGACGGGCTCGGCGACGACGTACCTGACGCCTTCGGCGACCTCCCGACGCAGCCGCCGTCCCGCCTGCTTGGGCGCTGGTGTCTCCCGGACGCGTACGCGCGACAGCAGTACCCCTGAGGCGAGATAGCTGACGGCGTCGGCCAGCAGGGCGAACGGCGCGGTGAGCCACTGCACGAGCAGGCCGCCGAGGCCGGGTCCCGCCAGCATGGAGATCCTGCTGGTGGCCTCCAGGACGCTGTTGCCGCGTTCGAGCCCGTCCTTGCCGACGACGGCGGGCAGGAAGCTCATGTGCGCGACGTCGAAGAAGACCGTGCAGAAGCCGATGACCAGCGCGACCAGGTAGAGCTGGACCAGCGAGAACACCCCGAGCCACGCGGCGACCGGGATGCTCAGCAGCGCGAAGCCGCGGATCAGGTCGGTCCACACCAGGATGGGACGGCGGCGCAGCCGGTCCACCCAGACCCCGGCGGGCAGCCCGACCAGCAGGAAGGCGATCATCTCGGCGGCGGTGAGCAGCCCGAGCTGGAACGGCCCGGCGTCCAGGGTGAGCACCGCGGCCAGCGGGAGGGCGACGAACGTGACCTGCGTGCCGGCCTGGGTCACGGCGTTCGCCACCGCGAATCGCGAAAAGTCGGCATTCCCCCGAAGGCGCATGGGTCTCGATCCTCCGGGGCTCGCCCGCCCGGGTCAAACGATTTACGCTGGTCGCGTGCAGGCGACAGTGCGTACCTACGACCCGGCCACCCGTTCGGGAACGGTCTTTCTCGACGACGGCACGGTCCTCGACTTCCCGACCCGTGCCTTCGACGCGGGACCGCTCCTGCTGCTGCGCTCCGGCCAGCGCGTGAACCTGGCCGTGGCCGACGGCGAGGTCACGTTCATCACGCTCTCGACCTTCCCGATGCCCTGAAACGCGAGGGCCCGGACCCCGCTCAGAAGCGGGATCCGGGCCATCACGCAGAAGTGACTACTTCTTCTTCGACGCCTTCTTGCCGCCGGCGTTCACCAGCTCCTTGAAGTCGGAGCCGGGACGGAACTTAGGCGCCCAGCTCTCGGCCACCTTGATCTCCGCACCGGTCGACGGGTTCCTGGCCGTGCGCGCAGGCTTGTGAACCATCTCGAACGCGCCGAAGCCCGTGATCGAGACCTTGTCTCCGCTCGCCACAGCCTTCTGGACGGCGTCGATAATCGCGTTCACGGCCTCGGTGGCCGTCTTCTTGTCGCCCACCCGGTCAGCGATGGCGTCGACGAGTTCCCGCTTGTTCATCTATCCCCCTGTTACGGCTCGGGGTTCCAGCACACTCGCCTCACGTAGAAACCCCTTACGCGCTCGAAATTAAGGGGCTTTCCGGGGGAACTCAATCACCGGCCGTGTTTTCTTGACCGCGTGGCGTGTCGTCGAGCCCTTCGATGAAGGCCTCCAGACGGCTGGCGGCGCGCTCCGGATCGCGCTTGGCCAGGTCGCAGATCGCCAGGTATCTGCGGGCGACACGCTCTTTCTCGTCGGCGGGGAGCATGCGGACGCGGCGGTGCGCCTCGCGCAACCGCCGCGCCAGTTCGTCGTCTTCCAGGTCGTCGTCTAGACGGTCGTCGGCAGCCATGGCTGCCGACCATTCTCGTACGTGGCGATGTCATCGGCGTGACGCAGGGTCAGCCCGATGTCGTCGAGGCCCTCCAGCAGCCGCCAGCGCGTGTAGTCGTCGATCTCGAAACTCCACGCGTCCTGGCCGAGGCGCACCTCGCGTTCCACCAGGTCGACGGCGATCTGGGTGGCCGGGTCCGCCTCGACTGCCGCCTGCAGTTCCTCGACGACCTTGGCGTCCAGGATGACGGGGAGCAGGCCCATCTTGGTGGAGTTGTTGCGGAAGATGTCGCCGAAGCGGGCGGCGATCACCACGCGGAAGCCGTACTGCTGGATGGCCCAGACGGCGTGCTCGCGCGAGGAGCCCGTGCCGAAGTCGGGACCGGCGAGCAGGATGGAGGCGCCGTCGTGGACGGGGTTGTTCAGGACGAAGGAGGGGTCCTCGCGCCAGGCGGAGAACAGGCCCTTCTCGAAGCCGGTGCGGCTGACCTGCTTGAGCCAGACGGCCGGGATGATCTGGTCGGTGTCGACGTTGCTGCGGCGCAGCGGCACCGCCGTGCCGGTGTGGGTGGTGAAGGCGTCCATGTGCGTGGTCCTCTGCGGTCAGGCCGTGACGGCCAGGTCGGCGGGCGCGGTCAGGCGGCCGGTTACGGCGGTGGCGGCGGCGACCTGCGGTGACACCAGATGGGTGCGACCGCCCTTGCCCTGACGGCCCTCGAAGTTGCGGTTGGAGGTCGAGGCGCTGCGCTCGCCCGGCTGGAGCGTGTCGGGGTTCATGCCCAGGCACATCGAGCAGCCGGCCTGCCGCCACTCGGCCCCGGCGGCCTCGAAGACCTTGTCCAGGCCCTCCTTCTCCGCCTCCAGCTTGACCAGCATCGAACCGGGCACGATCAGCGTGCGCGTCTTCACCTGCCGTCCGCGCAGGATCTCGGCGGCGGCGCGCAGGTCCTCGATGCGGCCGTTGGTGCACGAGCCGACGAAGACGGTGTCGACCTCGATCTCGCTCAGCGGCGTGCCCGCGGTCAGGCCCATGTACTCCAGCGCCCGCTCGGCCGCCGCCCGCTCGGTCGCGTCCGCCATCTCCGCCGGATCCGGTACGGCCGCGCCCAGCGGCAGCCCCTGCCCGGGATTGGTGCCCCAGGTGACGAACGGTGTGAGCACCGAGGCGTCGATCTCCACGACCTTGTCGAACTCGGCGTCGTCGTCGGTCCTCAGCGTCTTCCAGTACTCGACCGCGGTGTCCCAGCCGGCACCGGTGGGCGCGTGTTTACGGCCCTTGAGGTAGGCGAACGTGGTCTCGTCCGGAGCGATCATGCCCGCGCGGGCGCCGGCCTCGATCGACATGTTGCAGACGGTCATCCGGCCCTCCATCGAGAGCTTGCGGACGGCCTCGCCCCGGTACTCCACGATGTAGCCCTGGCCGCCGCCGGTGCCGATCTTGGCGATGATGGCCAGGATCAGGTCCTTGGCCGTGACGCCCACGGGCAGCTCGCCGGAGACCTCGATCGCCATCGTCTTGGGCCGGTAGGCGGGCAGCGTCTGGGTGGCCAGCACGTGCTCGACCTCGGAGGTGCCGATGCCGAAGGCGATGCCGCCGAACGCGCCGTGGGTGGAGGTGTGAGAATCGCCACACACGATCGTCATGCCCGGCTGGGTCAGGCCGAACTGGGGGCCGATGATGTGCACGACGCCCTGCCCGGCGTCGCCCATCGGGTGCAGCCGGACGCCGAACTCGGCGGCGTTCTTGCGCAGGGTCTCGACCTGCGTCTTGGAGACCGGGTCGCTGATGGGGCCCAGCACGGTCGGCACGTTGTGGTCTTCGGTGGCGATGGTGAGATCGGGCCGGCGCACCTCGCGTCCGGCCATGCGGAGGCCGTCGAACGCCTGCGGGCTGGTCACCTCGTGGATGAGGTGAAGGTCGATGAAGAGCAGGTCGGGTTCGCCTTCCGCGCGCCGTACGACGTGTTGCTCCCAGACCTTCTCCGCCAGTGTGCGGCCCATTGATCTCCTCCTTGAGACTCCGCGCCGACTTGCTTTCTCATATGTCGAGACGGCAGTATCGGTGTATGGACAACTCTAGCGGAGTCGGCGTACTGGACAAGGCCGTTCTCGTGCTCAATGCCCTGGAGGCCGGACCGGCCTCGCTCGCGCAGCTGGTTCAGGCCACCGGTCTGGCCAGGCCGACGGCGCACCGCCTGGCCGTGGCGCTGGAGCACCACCGCATCGTGACGCGCGACACGCAGGGCAGATTCGTCCTCGGACCGCGGTTGTCGGAGTTGTCCACCGCGGCGGGCGAGGACCGGCTGCTGGCCGTCGCGGCGCCGGTGCTGACCCAGTTGCGTGATTTGACCGGCGAGAGCGCCCAGCTTTACCGGCGCCAGGGTGACGAGCGCGTGTGCGTGGCCGCCGCCGAGCGCGCCAGCGGGCTGCGCGACACCGTGCCCGTCGGGTCGGCGCTGCCGATGACCGCCGGGTCCGCCGCGCAGATTTTGCTCGCCTGGGAGGAGCCCGACCGGCTGCACCGGGGGCTGCGCGGGGCCAAGTTCACCGCCGCCACCCTGGCCAGCGTGCGCCGGCGCGGATGGGCCCACAGCGTGGGCGAACGCGAGCAGGGCGTGGCCAGCGTCTCGGCCCCCATCAGGGGCAGCGGCGGCAAGGTGATCGCCGCCGTCTCCGTCTCCGGACCCATCGAACGCCTCACCCGCGCGCCCGGCCGGCTGCACGCCGTGCCGGTGATGGCGGCGGCCGAGCGGATCACCGAGTCGATGCGCCGTTCCTCCTGAGGTGCCATGATCAGCTAAACCGTCTATTTGGGGAGCCGAGCGCGTCCCGGGCGCACTAGCCTGAGTGGGTGACAGATCGCATCGAGGTAGCCGCCACTGAGCTGCGACCCCTGCTCGAAGAGTTCATCGTCTGGGCGCGCACCAACGCCCCCGACAGCTCCCCCGAACTGGTGGGACCCGCCGCTCTTTGGCACCGCATCACCTTCTCCTCCAACGTCGGCACCTGGACGCGTGCCAACGTGCGGGGGGTCATGCTCGAACAGATGCCCAAGGTGGTGGACGACCCCGATGCCGCCGCCGACGGCATGGTCCCGGCGCTCGACGCCTACCTCACGTTCCTGTCGAAGTCCGGCCGCCTGAGCGAGCGCTCGGACGCGCTGGCCGACCTCCTCGGCGAGCTCGCCGACGTCGAGGAGGATTTCATCGATCTGATGGAGGACCTCATCGGCGACGAAGAGGGCGACGACGACGCTGACGAGGACGACGAGGAGGAAGGCGGCGATCTCGGGGACTTCGAGCCGTTCGCCGACCGCCTCGCCGAGCTCGACACGATCCGGCTCAGCCCCGACTCCGAGCTGGCCGGAGCGGTGCGGGCCGTACCGCTGATCGCCAAGGCCCGTGACCTGTCGGTCTGGGTCGGCACCGGGCGCCGGGTCGGCGACGAGGCGCTGCTGTCCGACGACGAGGTGATCGAGGCACTCGACGTGGTCGGGCTGCCGAAGCCGCAGGCCGGCGAGGACGTCCCGCAGCTGTGGAACATCTGGAACCTCGCGGTCGACCTGGAGTTCATCGAGCCCGCCGGCGACGACACCGTCAGCGTCGACGACGACACCGCCAGCTGGCCCTTCGACGACGACGAGGACGTACTCGACGCGTGGATGCTGGGCCTGCACTCGGTCGACTACGGCGACCCCGAGCTCGACGACGACGATCTCACCATGGCTCTGGCCGGCCTCACCCGCGGGCTGCTGATCCGGCTGCTGCTGGCCGGCGGCGCCCGCGAGCTCGACGGCCTCAGGCGCGAGCTGCAGGAGGCCGCCGCCGAGATCGACGAGCTCGGCTCCGAGGCCTGGGCGGCGGCCGCCGGCCACTACGGCGGCGACCCGCTCGCCCCCGTGCTCGACTGGCTGGTCGGCTACGGCATGGTGACCGTCTCCGCCGAGGTCACGCTGACCCCGCTCGGCGTGGAAGGCGTCGTGCACCTGGCCGACGACGCCGACATCGAGGTGGACGCACGGCCCGCCATCGAGTCCATGAGCGCCCTCGACCTGCTCACGCTGAGCGCCGAGCTGCCGGAGGAGGAGGCCGACGCCGAGTTCGCCGCGTGGATGGAGCTGCGCGAGCCGGGCCGGGCCGCCGAGGAACTCCTGGCGGCCGCGGCGCAGGACGACAACGACGCCCTGGTCCGCGTACAGGCCGCCAGCGTGGTCGGCACGCTGGGCGAGGCCGCCGTCCCCGCCTGGCAGGAGGCGCTGAACCACCCGGCGCTGCGCCCCTACGCCGCCACCCATCTCAGCCAGCTGGAAGTCCCGGACGCCCCCGAGCCCACCCAGGACGACACCCACTGGCTCATCCTGGACATGTGGACCATCTCCGCGGGTCTGGGCCGCGCCGAGTTCGTGAGCAGCCTGCGTGACATCGGGCCCGAGCTCCTGAACAACCTCCTGGAGGTCATCTGGAAGATCCCCCACGCGCACGTGGAGGAGCTTCTCGACCTGATCTCCCAGGTCCACCCGGACAAGCAGGTCGCCAAGGCGGCCAAGCGCGCCCTGTTCAAGGCCCGCTCCACCGCCTGACCCCGGCCGCCCTCCGCCCCGGAAGACTCAGCGGGCGGAGGGCGGTTTCAGGCTCACGCGGGCGACCGCGGGCAGCTGGTCCGTCTCCAGGGCCTGGCGCATGTGCGGGATCGCCACGCCGGCCAGGTGCTCCTTGATCTCGTCGATCGGGGCGCGCTCGTCGGCGACCAGGCGCAGCCGTACCTCTGGACGGCGGGGTGAGCCAGCCAGGTCGGCGCTGGCGCTGAGCACGGCGGGGCTCTCCGCGGCCTCCGCCGCGACTGCCTCGGTCACGCCGCTCGCGGAGATCTCCGTGACGCCGTCGGGTCCGCTGTCGAGGCGCAGCGACGACAACCTCGACCGCCTCGCCTGTACGGCCAGCCACCGCAACCCCAGCACGACCAGCACGATCCCGCCGAGCGCCAGCAGCCACCAGGCCCAGGAGAAGGCGAAGAACTCCCTGACCGGCCCGTTCACCAGCGGCTCCGCGGCCGGCGCCCAGTTCTGCGGCATCAGCGCGAGACTCCTGGCCACCGCCGCGCCCCCGAGTACGGCCAGCAGCAGCCCGACCAGGGCCAGGCCGAGACGGTTGCCGCGGCGGGTGGTGCGGTTCACGATCGCTCCTTGAGCCGGACGGACACCTTGTAGCGCTGGACCGGCGCGAGCCCCTCGATCCTCGCCAGCACGGCCTCGCGGACCTGCTCGCCGGTGGCGGCGTCGTTCCAGCCGCTGGTGGTCGCCGTGACCGCGACGGTACGCCCGCGCAGCGCCGCGACGGCCGAGCGCACACCGGGCACCTCCCCCGCGGCGTGGGCCAGCGTGTCGGAGAAGCTCTGCCGCCGGACCCCGATGACGAGCTGCGGGTCGCTGGTGTGCAGCGGGACCATCCTCGGCCGGCCGGGCACGAACGCCAGCACCAGCAGCGCCAGCCCGATCAGCGTCACCACGATGCCGCCGATCAGCACGGCCGGGCTCTGCCAGAGCGTGGCGGAGCCCCACTCCAGCAGGTTCCGGGCCGGCAGCCAGCCGAGCGGGCGCCCGAAGAGCCAGGAGATCACCTCGGCGGCCACGACCGCGCCCAGCGCGACCAGCAGCGCCGCCACGATCACCGCCGGAACCGTGCGCTGGGGCCGGAACTCCTTGAGCGCCTCCCGGTCCCCCGGCGCGGCGCTCACGGGGCCGCCCCCTCGTCCTCCGTCGTCAGGTGCGTGACGATGACGTCGATCTCGCTCGCGCGCAGCCCGGTCATCTGGGCCAGCTCGCCGGTCAGTTCCTCGCGCACGCGGCGGGCGGTCGAGCGCAGCGGCGCCGGGTAGCCGACGGTGACGAAAAGCCTGACCCTGACCTGGTCGCCGTCCACCCGGGCGGCCGTGGTGCGCGTCCACGGCAGCCCGTCGTGCTCGGCGACCGCGCGTATCCCGGGCAGCGTCCCGGCCAGCTCGCAGGTGATGCGGGTGGCCGCCCGGTCGGTGATCGTGGTGCGCCCGCGCGACTCCGCCGGCACCCGCTGGGCCGGCAGCAGCACGTCGGCCGGCGTCTCCGCCTCGACCGCGGTGGCCTCGGTGGCGGTCATTTGCGTCTCACGGTGAGATGGGCGACGTTCACCTCGCCGCCCTCGGCGAGGCGGCCGATGAGAAAGCCGAGCGCGCCGAGCAGCAGCACCAGCAGGAACGCGCCGATGCCGCCGAAGGCCCCGGCGAGGCCGAGCACCATGCCCACGGCCATGCCGATGATGGACAGCGGGTGGTTCGTCATGAGGTCTCCTCCAGGTCGTCGATGCGGATGTTGACCGGGCGCCCGCCTGCCAGGCCCGCCACCTCGCGGCGGACCTTCGCGGCGAGCTGGGGCAGCGGATGCCCGTTGCGGGCGACGATCGAGATCTCGACGCCGCTGTCACGCACGGCCACCCCGACCAGGCGTTCACCCGGCAGATAGGTGGACACGGTCCCGAACGGGCCGCCGGACAGGCCGGCCACCCCCGGGACGCCGCGCGCCTTCTCGGCGATCGCCCGCGCGTCGGTCATTGGACCCGGGGCTCCTTCTTGGGCGTCTCCTCGGACCTCTGGCCCGGCACGTGCACGTCGTCGACCTTGATGTTGACCTCGGTGACCTCCAGGCCGCACATGCGCTCGACCGCCGAGACGACGTTCTTGCGCACCGCCCCGGCCAGGTCGGGGATGGCGGTGCCGTACTCGACGACGAGGTCCAGGTCGACGGCGGCCTGGCGTTCGCCGACCTCGACGGAGACCCCCTGTGTGACGCTCTTGTCCGCGCCGACGATGCCCCGCACCGTCCCCATGGCGCGCGCGGCGCCCGCGCCCATGTCGAACACGCCGTTGACCTCGCGGGCGGCGAGCCCGGCTATCTTGGCCACGACCGCGTCGTCGATGGTCGTGGTGCCATTGTCACTGTCGAGCGCGCCGCTGGCGGAGCCGTTCTGGGTCCGTGCCCGCGGTACGGCCGGCGTCTCCTTGACCGTGGCTTCCGACACGATCGTCACCCCCGAGAATTGAAGTATCACAGCATGTAGTGACTGCTATGCAGCCTAAATTTCCGACATACCGGGAAAAATGCGTCATGAGCTGGATTTATTGACAAGTCCTGACTTGCACTGGATGAGCCACGGACCAACGTGGGCCGAGCCCCGGCACGTCGGCGATAGCCTTGTCTGGTGCGTATAGCGAGGTTCTCCACAGGCGAAGGCGTCTCGTTCGGCGTGGTCGAGGGCGGCCCTGGCGAGGAGGTCGTCTCCGCGGTCGCCGGGCACCCCTTCAACCAGGTGCAGTTCACCGGCGAGCGTTTCCCGCTGGCCCAGGTGAAGCTGCTGTCCCCGATGCTGCCGAGCAAGGTGATCGCCATCGGCCGCAACTACGCCGAACACGCCGCCGAGCTGGGCAACGAGGTCCCGGAAGAACCGCTCATCTTCCTCAAGCCGTCGACCTCGGTCATCGGCCACGGCGAGCCCATCGCCTACCCGACGTCGCTGTCCGACCGTGTCGACTACGAGGGTGAGCTGGCCGTGGTCATCGGCCGCCTGTGCCGCGAGGTCCCGGTCGAGCGGGTCAAGGACGTCATCTTCGGCTACACCTGCGCCAACGACGTCACCGCCCGCGACCTGCAGAAGAAGGACGTGCAGTTCACCCGGGCCAAGGGCTTCGACACCTTCTGCCCGCTGGGGCCGTGGATCCAGACCGACCTCGACCCGAGCGACCTCGCGCTGACCACGACGGTCAACGGCGAGGTGCGCCAGAGCGGCCGCACGAACCAGCTCATCAACGACATCCCCGCGCTGGTGGCCTACGTCAGCGCCGTCATGACGCTGATCCCCGGCGACGTGATCCTGACCGGCACCCCCGCGGGCGTGGGCCCGCTGGAGGTCGGCGACGAGGTCAGCGTCGGCATCGAGGGCATCGGCACACTCACGAACAAGGTGGTTTCCCGTGACTGACCTGCGGGTGCGCTTCGCGCCCTCACCGACCGGCATGTTCCACGTGGGCGGCGCCCGCACCGCGCTGTTCAACTGGGCGCTGGCCGAGCAGTCGGGCGGCCAGTTCGTGCTGCGCATCGAGGACACCGACGCCTCGCGCAACAGGCCGGAGTGGACCGAGGGCATCATCTCCGCGCTCGACTGGATCGGCGTCAACGGCACCAACCCGGCCTTCGAGGGCCCCTACTTCCAGTCGGCCTTCGAGCCGCAGCACCGCGAGGCCGTGGCCAAGCTGCTCGCCGACGGCCGCGCGTACCACTGCGACTGCACCCGCGAGGACCTGGTGGCCCGCACCGGCTCCGAGCACAAGGGCTACGACGGGCACTGCCGCGAGCGCGGCCTGACCTCGGGCGCGACGCGCTTTCGCACTCCCGACGAGGGCGTCACGGTGGTGGACGACGTCATCCGCGGGCGCGTGGAGTTCCCCAACGACGCGCAGGAGGACTTCGTCATCGCCCGCACCGACGGCTCGCCGCTCTACGTGCTGGCCAACGCGGTCGACGACATCACCCAGGACATCACCCACGTCATCCGCGGCGAGGAGCACCTGGGCAACGCGGCCAAGCAGGTCATGCTCTGGCCCGCGCTGGGCAAGCGGCCGCCGGTCTGGGCGCACCTGCCGGTGATCGTCAACGAGCAGCGCAAGAAGCTGTCCAAGCGCCGCGACAAAGTAGCCCTGGAGTCCTACCGCGACGAGGGCTACCTGGCCGAGGCGATGGTCAACTACCTCATGCTGCTGGGCTGGGGTCCGGGCGACGACCGCGAGATCATGCCGTGGTCGGAGATGATGCCGCTGTTCAAGCTGGACAACGTCAACTCCGCCAGCGCCTTCTTCGACGAGAAGAAGCTGCGGGCCTTCAACGGCGAGTACATCCGCGCGCTGCCGCTGGAGACCTTCGAGGAGCGCTGCGCCGCCTACCTCGACCCGAGCTGGGACCGCGAGACGTTCAGCAAGGTCGCCCCGCTGGCCCAGACGCGCATCGCCGTGCTGTCGGAGATCCGGCAGAACGTCGACTTCCTCTTCCTGCCCGAGCCCGCCTTCGACGAGGCCTCCTGGGACAAGGCGATGAAGAACTCCCCCGTGGAGATCCTCACCGGCTACCTGGAGCGCCTGGCGGACGTCAGCTGGGACCCCGAGTCGCTCAAGGTCGCGCTGGAGGAGGTCGGCGCGCTGCACGGGCTGAAGCTCGGCAAGGCGCAGGCGCCGGTCCGCGTGGCCGTCACGGGCCGGACCGTGGGCCTGCCGCTGTTCGAGTCGATCGAGGTTCTCGGCCGCGAGCGCTCCCAGGACCGCCTGCGCGCCGCCCTGGCCAAGCTCCAGGCGTGAGTACGGCGCCGCCGAGGCTCACCAGAGCCCCGGCGGCCATCGACACCCACACCCCCGTGACGCCGAGCAACGAGCTCAGCGTGTAGGCGAGGGGCAACTGCACCGCGAAGCCCGCCAGCGTGGCGGCCAGCAGGCGGCCGCCCCTCCCACTCGCCTGCAGAACCCCGCCGGCGGCGATCAGCCCGCCGAACGGCACCAGGTAGAGCGTCATCCAGCGTAGAAACTCCACCGCCGGGCCGGGATCGGCGGTGAACCATCCGGCGACCGGCGCGGCCACCAGATTGAGCACCGCCGCCACGGCCACACCGGCGCCCAGGCCGAGCAGCAGCGGCCGCCCGGCCGGCTCGGAGCGGGCCGTCCTGATCATCGTGGCCTGGCGCAGCGCGTAGAAGACCATAACGCCGGCCAGCATGATCTTCGAGCCGATGCCGTAACCGGCCTGAGCGGCCACTCCGAACCCGGCGACCACGTCCACCAGGACCATGCCGACCAGGGCGCGGGCCAGGAAGTCGCCGGACATGGGCAGGCCGGTGCGCACGATCTCCCACGCGGGAGCGCGGCCCGGGGCGTCGGCCGGAGCCTGCCGTACCAGGGAGATCAGGGCGAGGCCGAGGGTGGCCAGGCGGGCCAGGACGGTGGCCAGCGCGGCGCCCTGGACGCCCATGCCGAGTCCGTAGATGAACAGCGGGTCGAGGACGATGACCAGGGCGTTGCAGATCAGCGCGTTGCGCATCGGGGTCCGCGTGTTGCCCTTGCCCTTGAGCACGCCGTCCACCAGGCATTGGGCGAAGAAGACGGGCAGGCCGGCCAGGGAGATCAGGTAGTAGCCGGCGGTCAGCGCGGCGGTGGGGGCGTCGGCGGCGAGGAGGGCGGCCAGGGGTTCGCGCAGCAGGACGCCGGGGACGGCCACGGCCAGGCTGACCGCGGCCCAGAGCAGCCAGCCGGTCCTGACCAGGGGCGCAAGCGGCGCGCGGCCGTCGCGGCGGCCGACGAGCACGGTGATGCCGGTCTGGACGGCCAGGAACAGCCCGAGCGCCAGGTACTCGGTGGTCGTGGCCACGGTGACCGCCGCTACCGCGCCCTCTCCCAGGCCGGAGACCCAGAGCAGGTCGATCACGCTGACCGCGACGACCGCGGTGAGCAACTCCACGTAGATGGGGAACGCCAGCCGGATCATGCATACCTCGATTCGCTATAACTCGCTTAGAGGTATAGCGATACGATGCGCCCATGGCAAGCGGCGGTGACCTGACCCTGACGATCCTGGGGTTCCTCGACGAGCGGCCGATGCACGGCTACGAGCTCAAAGCCAGGCTCAACGCGCTCAGCGGCCACCTGCGCCCGGTCAGCGACGGTGCGCTCTACCCGGCCATCGCCCGGCTGGAGGCCAAGGGCCTGGTCGAGCGGCACGAGGAACAGGGCACGGCGGCGGCGCGGCGGCTCGTGCTGACGCTGACGGACAAGGGCAGGCAGGAACTGCTGCGCCGCCTGCGCGAGCCCACCGACATCGAGATCAGCGACCAGACGCGGTTCTTCGCGCTGCTGACGTTCCTGTCGGCGCTGCCGGACGCGGCCGAACGGGCGCGGGTGCTACGGCGCAGGCTCGACTTCCTGGAGACCCCGGCCAGCTTCTTCTACGACGGCGAGCGGCCGGTGCGCGCCGAGGACGAAACCGACCCCTACCGGCGGGGGATGCTGCTGGTCGCGCGGGCCACGGGCGCCGCCGAGCGGGAGTGGCTCAGGAACGAACTGGGGGCGGAAAAGAGGTGAGGAGGTACGGCAGGCCCCGCCGTACCCCCTCAGAAGGGACTTTCTACACCAATCCGCGACGTTCAAGCAGCGGGCGGATGCTGGGCTCGCGACCGCGGAAGTTGCGGAAGGCGGTCAGCGCGTCGAGGCTGCCGCCCTTCGACAGCAGCTCACGGCGGAAGTGGTCGCCGTTCTCGCGCTTCAGGCCGCCGTTCTCCTTGAACCACTCCACGCTCTCGGCGTCGAGCACCTCGCTCCAGATGTAGGAGTAGTAGCCGGCGCTGTAGCCGCCGGAGAAGATGTGCGCGAAGTAGTTGGTGCGGTAGCGCGGGAGCACCAGCGGGAAGGCGATCCCGGCCGACTCCAGGGCCGCGGCCTCGAACGCCCGCGCGTCCTCGACCGTCTCGCCCGCGGCCAGCTTGTGCCAGGCCCAGTCGAGCAGCGTCGCGGCCAGGTACTCCACGGTCTGGAAGCCCTGGTTGAACTTCTCCGTCGCCTGCATCTTCTCCACGAGCTCGGCGGGCATCGGCTCGCCCGTCTCGTGGTGCTTGGCGTAGTTGGCGAGGATCTCCGGCCAGGTCGCCCACATCTCGTTGACCTGCGACGGGTACTCCACGAAGTCGCGCGGCACGTTGGTGCCCGACACCCTCGGGTAGCGCACCGCGGAGAACAGGCCGTGCAGCGCGTGCCCGAACTCGTGGAAGGCCGTGTTGACCTCGTCGAACGTCAGCAGCGTCGGCCCGTCGGCCGGCTTGGTGACGTTCAGGTTGTTCATGACGACGGGCAACTCGCCGAACAAGTAGGACTGGTCGACCAGGTTGTTCATCCACGCGCCGCCGCGCTTGGTCGGGCGGGCGTACGGGTCGAGCAGGAACAGGCCGAGCTGCGAGCCGTCCTCGTTGGCGACCTCCCAGACCGAGACGTCCTCGTGATAGCCCTTCAGGTCGGTCCGCTCGGTGAAGCGCAGCCCGTACAGGCGGCCGGCCGCGTGGAAGATGCCGTCGCGGAAGACCCGGTCGAGCTCGAAGTAGGGGCGCATCGCGTCGGCGTCGAAGTCGTACCTCGCCTCGCGCACCTTCTCGGTGTAGAACGACCAGTCCCACGGCTCGATCGCGAACCCGGCCTGCTCGGCCAGCGCCTCCGCTTCCTTCTTCGCGTTGCGTACGGCGGGGCCGACGAGCTGGCCGAGCATCTCCTCGACCGCCTCGGCCGTCTTGGCCGTCTGGTCGGCGACGCTGTAGGAGGCATGGCTCGGGAAGCCGAGCAGCTTCGCGCGCTCGGCGCGCAGGGTGGCCATCCGGACGGCCAGCTCCAGGTTCGCCGGCGCCCGCTCCACCGACAGCGTGTACAGCTTGCGGCGGGTCTCCCGGTTCGTCAGCTGCGCCAGGCCGGGCTGGTTGGTGAAGTTGAGCAGCGGCAGGACGTACTTGCCGTCCTTCTCCAGCGCCTTCAGCCGCACCTCGTCGAAGCCGTCGAGCTCGGCGGCGTCCTCGACGACCAGCGCGGACTCCTTGGCCGCCTTGAGCAGGTTCTGCGAGAAGTCGGTGGACAGGGTGGAGAGCTCCTCGTTGAGCCGCTTGAGCCGCTCCTGGTCGCCCTCTGACAGGTCGGCGCCGGCCCTGATGAAGTCCTCGCGGTACTTCTCCAGCAGCCACGACTCCTCCGGGTCGGAGGTGTTGACCTGCTTGATGCGCGCCCACAGCGCGCGGTCGAGCCGGATCTCGTCGCTGTGCTTGGTCAGCTTCGGCGAGATCTCCTTCTCGATGGCCATGATGCCGTCGGTGGAGTCGGAGGAGACGATGCTGAAGAAGACCATGCCCGTGCGGCCGAGCACACGGCCAGAGCGCTCCAGCGCCGCGATCGTGTTGTCGAACGTGGGCGCCTGTTCGCTGTTCGCGATCGCCGCGACCTCGGCCAGGTGCTCGCTCATGCCGCGCTCGAACGCGGGGAGGTAGTGCTCCTCCCGGATAGCCCCGAAGTCAGGCAGCTGATAGGGCAGGCTGCTGGGTGAAAAGAACGGGTTCTCTGCCAACGTTCGAGCTCCTCGTGCGGTGGTTTTGTCCTCCTTCAGCTTGGCATGTCACGGGGGCTGCCGGGTGCCGCCGACGCCCGGTTCGGCAATCGTTTTGGTGGTGACCGCCAAGCTGGGCTATTCTTTCGGACGTCGCCAAGGCGAGCTCCGAAGGGGTTCGTTTCGGTGGGGTATGGTGTAATTGGCAGCACGACTGATTCTGGTTCAGTTAGTCTAGGTTCGAGTCCTGGTACCCCAGCTTTGACGGATGTCCTCTCACCGGGGCATCCGTTTTCTGCTTATGGAAGAGTTTCGTATTCGCCCGGGTTCCTTCCCCCGCCTCGCGCTGGCCTTCGCCGGACCGCTGCTGCTCTTCTTCCTCGTCTGCCTGTTGCTGGGCGCCATCCTCTCCGGGTCCACCGTCGGCGGCGTGCTGCTGGGACTGCTCGCCGCGGGGGCGCTGGTGGGGGTCCTCGTGGTGAAGCACCGCAGGCTGGTCTCGGGGACCGTCGTGCGGTTCTCCGACGCGGGCGTGGAGCTGACCGACGCGCGTGGCTTCTTCGTACGCCTGCTGTGGGCCGACATCACCCGGGTGGGCGTGGTGGAGACACAGAGTGCCGATCCGCGCCGGATCGGGCGGGTGGGGGGACTGCGGGTGCGCGCGCAGCCGTTGCGGGCGACCGGTCTCATCGGCTGGGGCACCCGCCGTACACCTGAGCGGCTGCCGGGGTGGATGCGCGCGCGACTGGCCGCCGTTCCCGTCGATCCGGCGACCGGGCGGCCCGAGGTCGCCATCCCGCTGGGAGAGCTTGATCCGTTGTGGGAGCGGGGGCCGATGGGGGCCTGGATCCGGCGGTACCGGCCCGATCTCATGGGCTCTTAAGCGGTTTGGAGTGCTCCTCGGGGTGCGGTAGAGTTACCTGCGTCGCCGGGGAGACCCGGCGAAATCACTTGTGGTCAGGGTCCCGTCGTCTAGTGGCCCAGGACGCCGCCCTCTCAAGGCGGTAGCGCCGGTTCGAATCCGGTCGGGACTACCACTGCCACAAGTCATGAAGGTCCCGTCGTCTAGTGGCCCAGGACGCCGCCCTCTCAAGGCGGTAGCGCCGGTTCGAATCCGGTCGGGACTACTCTCTCATAAAGTTCTTCTGTCTCTTTTTCTGTTACGGCAAGCCTCCCTACCGCCACCCGCCGTCGCGGGCTCAGGCCGATCGTGGGGGTCGCTTCTCACGTCGGACGTGGTCCCCGCCGCAACGGCCCACGTGAACCGGTTCCCATGCCCCACCCCGGCCGCCGTCCCCCGGCGCCGCCCACCACCGCGACACACCCCGCCGTCTCGGCGCCCTGGGAAAACCCGCAGAACCCCCGCCGCCTGACAACGCCTCCGCGCGCCGCGAAACCCCCACAACCCCCGCCGCCTGCCGCCTCAGCGCCCCGGGAAACCCTCACAGCCCTCGCCGCCTGCCCCCGCCTCCGCGCGCTGGGAAGCCCGCAGAACCCCCCGCCGCCTGTCACCACCTGAGCGCGCTGGGAAACCCTCACAATCCCCGCCGCCTGTCGCCGTCTCCTGACGTCGCTGCGGGCCTCGTGAAATCCCGCAGCCACCCGCCCTTGGCCGCTGTGCCGGTGGTTCTGCCGTCGTGCCGGAGCCCGCTGTCTCGCCAACCGGGCCCCTGGCCGGCCACCCGAGCGCTGCGCCATCGCGGCGGTCGGGTGGGGCGGTGGGGCGGTGGTGTGTGGCTAGCTCTTGGGGCCGGCGCTCTGGATTACCTCGAATGACCAGACCTGTGAGCCTGTCGCCGCGGGGCCGCCCTGGCCGTGGCCGTGGCCCTGGGCGCCCTGGGACTTGGCGGCTTCCGCTGCCTGGGCGTGGCCGCGCTGGAAGGCGGGGCCCTGCTGCCAGGCCACGAAGTCCTCCTCGCTGCGCCAGCGCGTGTACACGAGGTACTGGTCGGTCCCTTCGAGCGGCCGTAGCAGCTCGAACCATTCGAACCCGTCGGCCGAGTCGACCATCCCGGCGCGGTTGGCGAACCTCTTCTCCAGGTCCTCGCGCATCTCGGCGGGAACGGTCAGAGCGTTGATCTTCACGACAGCCATGTGCCAACCCTATGCGCGCGGGGCTTCGCCCCCTCCTACGGCTTGCGGGCCAATCCGCAGAACTCGTCCACGACCGGACCCGGCGTGCCGGAGGGACGCCAGCCGGGGCAGGAGACGACGCCGGGCTCCAGCAGTTCCAGGCCCTCGAAGAAGCCGGCGATCTGGTCCGGATGGCGCAGGTGGTACGGGACGGAGCCGCTCTGGTTCCAGATGGCGATGGCCGCCTCGAACTCGGGGCCCTTGATGACGTTGGTGCCGTCGGCGATCGCCACGTAACTGCCCGAGGGCAGCGCGTCGACCAGCGTGCCCACGATGGCCTTGGCCTGGTCGTAGTCGGGCAGGTGTCCGAGGATGTTGAGGAGCATCAGCGCCACCGGGCGCGACAGGTCGAGCGTGGTCTCGCTGGCCCCGGCCAGGATCGCCGCGGGCTCGCGCAGGTCGGCCTCGATGTACTGGGTGAGCCCTTCCTCGCTGCCGACGAGCAGCGCGCGGGCATGGGCCAGGACGATCGGGTCGTTGTCCACGTAGACGACGCGGGCCTCCGGGGCCACGCGCTGGGCGACCTCGTGCGTGTTGTTGACCGTGGGCAGGCCGGTGCCGATGTCCAGGAACTGCCGGATCCCGGCCTCGCCCGCCAGGAACGTCACGGCACGGGTCAGGAAGCCCCGCGACTCCTGGGCGATCGGCACGATCTCCGGGAACACACGCGCGAACTGGTCGCCGATCTCACGATCGATCTCGTAGTTGTCCTTGCCCCCGAGCCAGTAGTTCCAGATTCTCGGCGAATGGGACACAGTTTTATCGATCACGGGACAAACCTAAATCACGCGGACAGGAAATTCAGGGGGTTGGCGGCGAGTTTGCCACCGAACCCGGCGCGGACGAAGCCCCCGGCCACGCTGTCCGGCTTGCGGGTCCCCTGCTCGGTCATGCTCGCGGTGAACTCCTCGACGAGGTCCAGGCGCGGGTAGAGCCGCAGGACCTCGTGCTTGACCGGCTCGGGAATCTCGTCGGTCTGGCGGCCGGAGATGTCCATGGCGGTGGAGAGCTCCAGAAGGTGGCCCTCCGGGTCGTCGTTCACGTCCACCTCGGCCCACATGTGGCGCACGATCACCTCGGCCGCCCGCTTCCTGCGCTCGGCCGGCCAGCCCGCGCCGGCGCCGAACACCCAGGCCACGTTTCCGCCCGCCGCCTCGAAGGCCACCGTGTGGCTGTCGAACTCCTTCGTCAGCCCCAGATCGTGCAGCATCGCCGAGACGTAGAGCAGTTCGGCGTCGAAGGGGATGGCGTGCTCCTGACCGTAGGCCGCGGCGAACAGATAGGCGCGGACGGAGTGGTTGAGCAGCGACGGCGTGTGAAACTCGGTCGCGACCTCAAGCGCGAGACGGCAGGCGGCGGTGTCCGGGATCAGGATGTCTGCGTAGTTCACGAAGACAGCATGGCATCGAGCCGCTAACGATCGCGCACCCGGCTTGACCTCTTGATCGCCGGTCCGAGAGCATGTCTCGCTCCCGTGAAGACACCCTCGGAAGGACACCGGCGTGCGCCGCCTCGCGATCCCTCTTGCCCTCATGCTCGCCACCACCGGGCTCGGGGCTCCCGCGCAGGCCGCCGACAAGGTGAAGCGCACCGCTCAGTGCCAGGGCGACTGGATCCCGGGCACGCCCACCGCCGAAGACGTGATGAACGGGGAGATCTCGCTGGTCGGGCAGCCGGCGTACAAGCTCGGCAAGAAGATCAACTGGGGCGCGAGCCCGTACCGGAACAGGTCGTGGGAGTTCGTCTTCCACTCGCTGCGCTGGGTCGGCACTCTCATGGTCGGTTACGAGAACACCGGTGAGGCACGTTACCTGGAGCGCGCCAAGGAGATCACCAAGGACTGGGTGGCGAGCAACAAGCGCGGGGCGAGCCGTACCAAGCCGTATGTCTGGAAGGACCACCCCACGTCGCTGCGCACGCAGGCGCTCGTCTGCCTGAGCATGCACGTCAAGGACGGCTGGCTCACCGGCAGCCTGAAGGAGCACGCGAAGCTGCTGTCGGACGCCCGGCTGTACAAGAAGGGGCACAACCACGGCATCGACCAGGACATCGCGCTCATGGCGATCGGCTGCCGGCTGGAACGGCGCGACTGGGCGTCGCTGGCGATCAAGCGGCTGACCGGCACGGTCAAGCTCGACGTGGACTCCCAGGGCGCGCTCATGGAGCAGGCGCCGCGCTACGCCGTCTACGTGTACGGCAGGCTCCAGGTCGCCATGACCAACATGCGCGACTGCGACCGCAAGGTGCCCGGCGAGATCGCCAAGCGGACCGAGGCGCTGAAGTCGTTCGTCGCCCACTCCACCGAGCCCAGCGGCTACATGGTGCCGATCGGCGACGGCAGCGCCGAAACCGAGCCGAAGATGGAGACCGGCACGCCCAAGGAGAAGGTCAAGGTCTACCGGGCGGGTTACGTCTTCGGGCGGACCGACTGGACCAAGGAGGCGGCGTACTACTCGCTGCGGTTCGGGCCGGGGATGAAGTTCCACGGGCACGAGGACCACATGGGCGTCACCTACTACGCCGACGGGCGCGACATCCTGGTCGACGCGGGGTTCCACTCCTACGAGAAGAGCGCCTACCGCTACTGGACGCTCTCCCCCGAGGCGCACAACGTGCCCATGGTCGAGGGCGCGCGGTTCCGGCCGCGTACCGCCACGAAGCTCACCAAGGCGACGTACGGCTCCGGCCGCCAGACTTTCCGGGTCGCCGACAAGGCGTACGGCGTCGGGCGTACCAGAAGTGTGTTCGTCAATCACGGCGAGGACGTGATGGCGGTGCGCGACAGTGCGGGCGGCGGGAAGAAGGTGCGCAACCTGTGGCGCTTCGACCCTTCGCTCACGGTCGTCTCCAATGGGGGCGGCAAGGTCGTGCTGGGTGACGGGAAGTACCGGGTCACGCTGGTGCAGTTGGCGGGGTGCAAGCCGGTCGGCGGGCAGAAGGTGGAGCGGGGCGGCAAGCGGGGCTGGGTCTCGCCGACGTACCTGTCGAAGAAGCCGGCCAGCGTGGTCGTCTCGCCGGCGGCCAAGGAGCTGGTGACGGTGGTCGTGCCGGGCACCGACGCGCCGAAGGTGTCCTGCTCGGGCGGCAAGGTGAAGGTGAACGGCGTGTCCGTGGTCTTCTGAACACGAGGGCGACGGAAAGTTTCAAGTAAACCCGGAGTGATGTCAATTATCGACATCTGTCAGGGATAGTCGTATCTTGCGGCCATGAGGGCTACTCGAACCCCCCGATTAGTGCTGCTCGTGACGAGCATGATCGCCATGCTCACCCTCGTCCTGCCCACCACGACCGCCCGCGCGAGCGCGCAGGCCGCCCCGCTCGGCGACGCCTTCGCCCAGGCCGCGCAGACCTACAAGGTGCCCCGCGACCTGCTGGCCACCATCGCCTACGCCGAGACCCACTTCGACGGGCACGCCGGCGCGCCGAGCGCCAGCGGCGGCTACGGCGTCATGCACCTGGTCAGCAACCCCACCGCCAAGGTCCTGGAGAAGGCCGCCGAGCTCACCGGCCTGTCCACGCGGGCGCTCAAGCGCGACGCCGCGGCCAACGTCAAGGGCGGCGCGGCCGTGCTGCGCGCCTACGCCGACGAGCTCGGGCTGGCCGCCGACGCGGCGCTCGGCGCCTGGTACCCGGTCGTCGCCAAGTACAGCAACGCCGCCGACCCGGCCACCGCCCGCCTGTACGCCGACACCGTCTACGACTTCCTTGGCAAGGGCCTGACCGGCACCGCGGGCGCCGAGCAGATCAGCGTTCCCGCCCAGATGGTCACCGCCGAGCGCGGCGCGTACGAACAGGCACAGGATCTCACCGCGATGGCCGCCCTCAGCCCCGACTACCCGCCGGCCGCGTGGGTCGCCGCGAACTCCGGCAACTACACCGCCTCCAGCCGCGAGTCCAGCTACAACATCGACCGCGTGATCATCCACGTCACGCAGGGCTCGTACGCCGGCACCATCTCCTGGTTCCAGAACCCGAGCGCCAACGTCTCCGCCCACTACGTGATCCGCTCCTCCGACGGCGCGGTCACCCAGATGGTCCGTGACAAGGACGTCGCCTGGCACGCCGGCAACTGGAGCTACAACACGCGTTCCATCGGCATCGAGCACGAGGGCTTCGTCGACAACCCCTCGTGGTTCACCGACGCCATGTACCGCAGTTCCGCGGCGCTGACCGCCTACCTGTGCAACAAGTACGGCATCCCGAAGACGCGCACCGGCATCATCGGGCACAACGAGGTCCCCGGCGCCACCCACACCGACCCCGGCCGGCACTGGGACTGGAACAAGTACATGCAGTACGTCACCGGAGGCGGTGGCACCACCTGGTCCACCATCGTGGACAACACGACCGCCGACCGGTTCAGCTCCAGCGCCAACTGGGGCACCTCGACGTACTCCACCCAGCGCCACGGGCCCGACTACCGCTACGCCGAGCCCGTCGCCGCCAGCGACCCGGCCTGGTACAAGGCCAACATCCCCACCTCGGGCACCTACAAGGTCGAGGTCTGGTACCCGGCACTGCCCGGCTACAACAGTTCGGCCCCGTACATCGTGGCCGCCTCGGGCGGCAACCAGACGGTCTACGTCGACCAGCGTTCCGGCGGGGGCGGGTGGCGGAGCATCGGCACGTTCTCGCTCAACGCCGGTGACTACAACGTGGTCGGGGTGAGCCGCTGGACGTCCGGCGTCGGCCTCGTGATCGCCGACGCGGTCCGGATCAGCAAGTAACGGCTTTGGGGGTACGGCGGCGCCGTACCCCCAAAAGTCCTTAACACGCGGCCCTTTACGGCCTGCTACAACTCGCGGCCCGCGCGCAGCAGACCATAGGTGACGGCCTGCTCAAGGGCCTGCCAGGAGGCGTCGATGATGTTCTCGTCCACGCCGACCGTGGCCCACTCGCCCGTCGCGTCGCTGGTGGTGATGAGGACGCGGGTGATGGCGTCGGTGCCGTGGGTGCCTTCGAGTATGCGGACCTTGAAGTCGATCAGCTCGACCGCGGCCAGCTCGGGGTAGAGCTTCTCCAGGCCCAGGCGGACCGCCTTGTCGAGGGCGTTGACGGGGCCGTTGCCCTCGCCGGTGGCCACGATGCGCTCGCCCTTGGCGTGCAGTTTTACGGTGGCCTCGCTGACGAGTTCGCCGCCCTTGGTGCGCTCGACGATCACGCGCCAGGACTCGACCTCGAAGTGGCGCCTGCGCTCGCCGTGCAGGGTGTCGCGCAGCAGCAGCTCGAACGAGGCGTCGGCGGCCTCGAACGTGTAGCCCTGGGACTCCAGTTCCTTGACCCGGTCGACCAGCTCCTTGGAGGTCTCGGCGGACAGCTGGTAGCCCAGCTCGCGGCCCTTCAGCTCGACGCTGGCCCGCCCGGCCATGTCGGAGACCAGCATGCGCATGTCGTTGCCGACGGCGGCGGGGTCGATGTGCTGGTAGAGGTTCGGGTCCACCTTGATGGCGCTGGCGTGCAGGCCGGCCTTGTGCGCGAAGGCGGACATGCCCACGTAGGGGGCGTGCGAGTTCGGGGTGACGTTGGTGACCTCGGTGATCGCGTGGGCGATCCGGGTCATGTCCTGGAGCGCGGCCGGCGGCACGAGGTCGAAGCCGCGCTTGAGCTGGAGGTTCGCCACGACCGTGAACAGGTTCGCGTTGCCGGAGCGCTCGCCGTAACCGTTGGCGCAGCCCTGCACGTGGGTCGCGCCCGCCTTCACCGCGGCCAGCGTGTTCGCGACCGCGCAGCCGGTGTCGTCGTGGCAGTGGATGCCGACGCGGGCGCTGGTCTGGACGGCCGCGTTCACCACCTCGGCGAGCTCGTCGGGGAGCATGCCGCCGTTGGTGTCGCACAGGGCCACGACGTCGGCCCCGGCCTCGGCCGCGGTCCTGAGGACCTCGAGAGCGTAGGCTGGATTCGACTTGTACCCGTCGAAGAAGTGCTCGGCGTCGAGGAAGACCCGCTGGCCCTCCGCTTTCAGATGAGAGATGGTGTCGCGGATCATCGCGAGGTTCTCACTGAGGGTGGTGCGGAGGGCCAGCTCCACGTGCCGGTCGTGGCTCTTGGCGACAAGAGTCACGACCGGCGCGCCGGATTCGCGCAGTGCGGCGACCAAAGGGTCATCGGCTGCCTTCATGCCTGCCCGGCGGGTCGCGCCGAACGCGGCAAGCTGCGCGTGCTTCAGGTCGAGCTCTGTTTGAGCCCGCCTGAAGAACTCTGTGTCCTTGGGGTTGGCGCCAGGCCAGCCCCCCTCGATGAAACCGACGCCCAGGCTGTCCAAGTGGCGCGCGATCGACAGCTTGTCGGCCACCGTGAGGTTGAGGCCTTCTTGCTGTGCGCCGTCGCGCAGCGTGGTGTCGTACACGTGGAAGCGGTCGTCGGCCATCTGATTGGTCTCCCGAGGAAATGAAAAAGACCCCTCACGGACGTGAGAGGTCTGCGCGCTGGCGGTGTCCTTTGTCAGCCAGCGCGCCTGCCGATAATGAGCAGACCGTAGAACATGGTGATGCCGAGTGTGCCACATGGATTCACCATCTGGCACGCTGGTCTCACGTTCTGGGACATTCTTTGTACGGAGCTCAGACGGTGACGCCGTCGCCGCCGGTGATGAGCTGCTCCAGAGCCTTCGGGTCGAAGGCGACGTCACCCAGCATCTGGCCGTTGAACAGCACCGTCGGAGTCCCGTCGAGGCGGACGCCGTCGTTCTGGCTGACGTGCTGCTTGGCGAAGGCCTGCGTGGCCACGCACTCGTCCACCGAGGCGCCCGCCTTGCGCGCGGCGCCCACCAGCTCGTCCGGCGTGAACCCGCTGGCGGTGCCGTGCGGGGCCGGTTGGATGGCGTAGAGCTGGTCGCGGAAGGCCAGCCAGTTGGCCGCGGGCACGCAACGGGCGGCGGCGGCCGCGCGGACACTGTTGGAACGCATCGGCTCGTCCCGGAAGATCGTCACCGGGTGGAAGACCACCTTCACGCTGCCCGCCTTGGCCAGGCGCTGGAGCGTGGGATCCACAGCGGCGTGGAGCTGCTTGCAGACCGGGCAGTCGAAGTCCTCGTACAGATCGAGGACGGGCGCGGTCACCCCCGGCCTGGCCAGGACCATCGAGCCGTCCGGCTGGCGGGTGAGCTGGTAGGCGCCCTGTTTGCCACCCGGTTCCGCGAAGGCCAGGACGGCGACGACGGCAAGCACGACACACGCGGCAACACATGCCGCCACCAGCCTCTTGTTCATCGCAGGCGACCCTATCATTTGCGACATATTGGCCAGTTATTCGAACAAGCTTGCGATGTCTTTTCGTGGGCATTACCTTGGGTCGCGCGGCAATCACATTGCGTTCATCTCTCAGGAGGGGATGATGGAACCATGGCCAAGCTTCTCGCGCGTCCCACTGCCGAAGAGCATCCGTCTGACCAGCACTACCGGGCGGCATGCAGGCTGTTCCCCGAGCATCGTGTCGAGCTCATCGACGGCCGGATCGTGGTGAACCCCGTGCCCACCGGACTCCACAACAACATCATCGCGCTGCTGCTCTTCCAGATCACCGGCTTCCTGGTGGAGAAGGACTGGCGGCCCTGGACCAACATCAAGCTGTTTCTCGGCACCCAGAACGACAGGTTCATCCCCGACCTCGTGATCGTCTCCAAGCGCCCGCGCATGTGGGGCGAGGACGAGGTGCACGCCGACGACACGAAACTGGTCGTAGAGGTCGTCTCTCCCAGCAGCGTCCACGACGACTACGTCATCAAGCCCAAGGCCTACGCGGCCGCGAAGGTTCCCGCCTTCCTCCGCATTGACCCGGCCAAGTCGACGGCCAGCCTGTTCACCCGCCCATCCGCCGACGGCTACACCGTGTTCGTCGAAGTCACCATGGGCGCGCCGCTCGCCATGCCCGACCCATGGAACCTCATCCTCGACACGGCCAGACTCAACGACGCCGAGACCTCCGGCTGATCGACAATGACGCCATGAAGAACTTCGTGCTCGACCAGCCGATCGCCCAATACATCCACGAACACACCACCCGTCCCGACCCGCTCCTCGAGCAACTCGCCATCGAGACCCGCGCGGCCACCGGCGACCAGGCCAGCATGCAGATCTCCGCTTCCCAGGGCCGCCTGCTCACCATGCTCGCCCAGCTCGTCGACCCATCGGTGGCGGTCGAGGTGGGTACGTTCACCGGCTACTCGTCGCTCTGCCTCGCCCGTGGCCTGTCCGGCGGGCACCTCTACTGCTACGACGTGAGCGAGGAGTGGACCGCGATCGCCAAACGCTACTGGGAGGACGCGGGCGTCTCCGACCGCATCACCCTGACCCTCGGCCCCGCCACCGAAACCCTGCCCACCCTCCAGCGCTCCGTCGACCTGGCCTTCATCGACGCCGACAAGCCCGGCTACCCCGCCTACTACGAACTGCTCATGGAACGCCTGCGGCCCGGCGGACTGATCATGGTGGACAACACCCTGTGGACCGGCTACGTGGCCGACCCGTCGAGAAACGACGAGACCACGGTGGCGATCCGCGAGTTCAACGACATGGTGATGCAGGATCCCCGCGTGACCACGACCATCCTCCCGATCTCCGACGGCCTCACCCTGATCCGCAAGAATTGACCGGTTCCCCGCCTTGTCAACGCCTGTCCATCCGGGTTCCTCCGGCCAGCCCACCAGGCGTTCGGTCGACGGATGTCTCGGTTACCGGGCATCCAGCACGCCCACGCGGTCCTGTGGGCGTCCGGCGCGACCATCAAGCCGTGCCGTGGTCGCGGCACCCTGTCAGGGGTGAAGGGGGCAGCCGACCGCGCTGGACGTACGGGCGCAGGGGTGCTGCCCCACGGGTGCGGGGCAGCATGGGCGTTAGCTGATCTTGTGGATCCAGCTGTGGGGGTCGGGGCGGGTGCCGTACTGGATGCCGACGAGTTCGTCGCGGATGCGCATCGTGACCGGGCCCGGGGTGCCGTCGCCCACGGTCCAGGCGCGGTCGGCGCCCTTGACAGAGCCGACCGGCGTCACCACGGCGGCGGTGCCGCAGGCGAAGACCTCGGTCAGTTCGCCCGACTCGCAGCCGGCCTGCCACTCCTCGATCGACAGGCGGCCCTCTTCGGCCTTCAGGCCGAGGTCGCCGGCGAGCCTCAGGATGGACTCGCGGGTGATGCCGGGCAGGAGCGTGCCGGTGAGGGCGGGGGTGAGGAGGCGGTCGCCGTACACGAAGAAGAGGTTCATGCCGCCCATCTCCTCCACGTACCGGTGCTCGTGGGAGTCGAGCCAGACGACCTGGTCGCAGCCCTGGGCGACGGCCTCGCGCTGGGCGACGAAGGCTCCGGCGTAGTTGCCGCCGCACTTGGCGGCGCCGGTGCCGCCGGGGGCGGCGCGGGTGTACTCGGTCGAGAGCCACACGGAGACGGGCTTGACGCCGCCGCTGAAGTACGAGGCGGCGGGTGAGGCGATGACCATGAAGCGGTAGTTCTCTGACGGGTAGTTGACGCCGAGGCCGACCTGGGTGGCGATGATGAACGGGCGCAGGTAGAGGCTGTGGCCGTCGGTCGTGGGGACCCAGTCGCGGTCGGCCTGGACGAGGAGTTCGAGCGCCTCCACGAAGGTGTCTTCCGGCAGTTCCGGCATGGCCATGCGCGCGCAGGAGTGGTTGAAGCGGGCGGCGTTGGCGTAGGGGCGGAAGGTGACGATGGAGCCGTTCGCGTGCCGGTAGGCCTTGAGGCCCTCGAAGAGTTCCTGCGCGTAGTGGAAGACGGAGGTCGCGGGGTCGAGCGTGAGCGGTCCGTACGGCGTGAGGCGGGCGTCGTGCCAGCCGGTGCCCTCGGTGTAGTCGATCGAGACCATGTGGTCGGTGAAGGCCTTCCCGAACCCGGGGCTCGCCAGTACCGCCTCGCGCTCTGCCGCGGTGCGAGCGTGGTCGGATAGCTGCACGTCGAAGCTGAGCTTCTGAGAGGTGGTCATGACGGAGATCCTTCTCTTTCTCTGAGGACTACCCTGCATCCATTCTGCGCCGGATCGGGTAGAGGGAACTTACTGCATCTAAAAGGACGACCGTTAGGGCGCAACGAAAACGCCCGGAGGCTCTCGCGAGCCACCGGGCGTGGGTGGTCAGGCGGCCGCGAGTGCGCTGGGGGCGCCTGGGCCGCTTGTCAGGTCGGTACCGGGTGTTCACGAGCTGCGGGTTCGCGCGCTGCCCGCCGTACCTCCGCAGACTTGTGGTGAGGCCCCGACGGTGGGGGATCTCACGTTCCGCGGTACGGCGGGCCGCTCGTGGGCCGGTGGCCTGCGGCGTCAGGCGCCGCCGGATACTCGGGCGGCGATGTCGTCGCCGATGTCCCTGGTGGTGCGGGCGGCGGTGTGCGAGAGGCGCTCGACGATGTCGTCGGCGACGGCCTGCTCGACGCGGGCGGCCTCGGCGGTCAGCCCGAGGTGGTCCAGGAGCATGGCGACCGAGAGGATGGTGGCGGTCGGGTCGGCCTTGCTCTGCCCGGCGATGTCGGGCGCGCTGCCGTGGACCGGCTCGAACATGCTCGGCGCGGCGCCTTCGGGGTTGATGTTGCCGCTGGCCGCGAGGCCGATGCCACCGGCCACCGCGGCGCCGAGGTCGGTGATGATGTCGCCGAACAGGTTGTCGGTGACGATCACGTCGAAGCGCTCGGGCTGGTTGACGAAGAACATCGTGGCCGCGTCGATGTGCACGTAGTCGGTGGTGACCTCGGGGTACTCCCCGGCCACGCGGTCGAAGGTGCGCTGCCACAGGTCACCGGCGAAGGTGAGCACGTTGGTCTTGTGGACCAGCGTGAGCTTCCTGCGCGGGCGGCTCTGCGCCTTGGCGAAGGCGTAGCGGACGACGCGTTCGACGCCGTAGGCGGTGTTGATGGACTCCTGCGTGGCCACCTCGTACGGCGTGCCCTTGCGCATGGCCCCGCCGGTGCCGGCGTAGAGCGACTCGGTGCCCTCACGGACGACGACGATGTCGATGTTCTCGGCCGGTGTGTCGGCCAGCGGCGTCGCGACGCCGGGCAGCAGCTTGACCGGGCGCAGGTTGACATAGTGGTCGAAGTCGAAGCGGATGCGCAGGAGCAGGTCGCGCTCCAGCAGGCCGGGCGGAACCTTGCGAGGGTCGCCGACGGCGCCGAGCAGGATCGCGTCGTAGCCGCGCAGCTCCTGCAGCACGGAGTCGGGCAGGACCTCGCCGGTCCTGGCGTAGCGGTCCGCGCCGAGGTCGTACTCGGTGATGTCGAACTTGGGACCGACCGCCCCGAGAACCTTGAGGCCCTCGGTCACGACCTCGGTACCGATGCCGTCTCCGGGGATGACGGCCAGGCGAATGCTACGCGACTCCATGGGCGGTACCTTACCGGTTCGTCTCGCCTGCCGAGCAACCCATCTCATTTCTCGGACACTGCATTTTGCCCGATTTGCACGCTTTTGACTGTTTCGTTAGAGTCCCACCAGCCTAATCCGCGCACCGTAGTGCGGAGCCGGGGACCCACCTCCCCCATTGGGGCGAATCGGCGTTTACCACGTCGTAGGGCGACTTCCAGGCCCGAGCCCGACAGCTAACCCGGTAGGCCGTGTGGAAGGACATTCCCCTGTCTCGCATCATCGCGACCGCTGTGCTCTTCACCGTCACCGGTGTCACCGCGGCCACCCTCGCATCCCCCGCCACCGCATCCCCCGCTTCTCCCGCTTCTCCCGTCAACACCGTCGACCCCTATGACGTCACGCTGACCAGCCAGGGCCTCAAGGAGATCCAGGAGCAGCGGACCCCCGAACCCGGCTGGCAGAAGGCCCTGGCCTACGCCATGGACAAGCGCGGCACCCCGTACGTCTGGGGCGGCACCACCAAACGCGGCTACGACTGCTCCGGCCTCATGCTCCGCGCCTACGAAAGCGCGGGCATCGAACTGCCCCGAACCGCCGCCCAGCAGTACTCGGCGTTCTCCAGAAAGATCAGCTGGAAGAACCTGAAGCCCGGTGACCTGGTCTTCTTCTCGGGGCTGGGGCATGTGGGCATGATCTCCCGGCCTGGGCACATGGTGCATTCGCCGCGTACCGGTGATGTGGTCAAGGAGGAAAAGCTGAGCGCCTGGCGCCGCCGCGCCTTCGTGGGCGCCGTGCGTCCGGATCCGGCGGGCGTCAAACTCACCACCCGGCTCGAAAAACTCCGCCAGGCGCCCGCACCCGTCATGCCCACCGCGACGCTGTGACGCGCGTCGTCTCCTGATCGTCGTCTGACAACGCCGATTCCGCCGGCCCGTCGCGGCGGGCTCTGTCGTGGTTCCTCCCGTGCGTGGCTTCTCTCTCACGCGCGGGAGGATCCACGCACGGGAGAGACCACGGTCTCTGTCGCGCGGGCCCTGTCGCGGCCCACCCCCGGACACGGTCGTCCAGCGGGGATGGCCGGCCGCCGCAACGAGCGCACTTACCGGCGGTACCCCGCTGATCTCAGCCCATACGGGTGGAGAAGATCAGGTCCCAGGCGCGGCCCCTCGCATGGGCGACAGCGCCCAGCAACACGCCACTGTCACCCAGAGCGCTGGCCACGATCGTGGGCCGGAGCGGCCCCAGTTCGCCGATTCGGCGTTGGATGGCGTCGCCCAGCAGGTCGAGGTTGTGTCCCACGCCGCCGGAGAGCACGATCACCTCCGGGTCCAGGACGGCGGCCACCGCCACGAGCAGCCCGCCGATCCGCCGGCCCTCCGCCGCCACGACCGACAGCGCTGCCTGATCACCCCGTTCCGCGGCGGCGAAGATCTCCTTGGCCGTTCCCAGGGACAGTCCGGCGGCCCGCGCCGCCCGTACCACTCCCGGAGCCGCGGCAACGGTCTCGGTTGCCCCGTGCTCCCGCACACTCGCATCCCCCTGGTCCACGCCAGGGAACACCTCCCCCGCGGCCTGGGCCGACGCCCCAGTGACAGATCCGGCACTCGAAACCTCGGACGGCCGATCCGGAGCGGGCCGCGTGCCGGGCGGGTGCTGGGTGTCGGGCGGGCGCTGGGTGTCGGGGAACCCCGCTTCGGAGGCGCGCCGAACGTCGGGTGCGGACGGCATCTCACCCACGGACCCCGCGTCGGGAACGAGCGGAACATCCGGCGCAGACCGCGCGGCGGGTGCGGACCGGGTGTAGGGGCCAGGCGCGGTGTTGGGGCCAGGCGCGGCATCAGGGGTAGGGAGGTCGTCGGTGGCGGGGAGGTAGGAGACCTCGCCGGCGGCGCCCCTGGCGCCCACGTACAGTTCGCCGTTGACGACTATGCCCATGCCCACGCCGGTGCCGATGGAGACCAGGGCGAAGTTGGACTTGCCGCGGCCCTCGCCGTACGCGTGTTCGCCCACGGCGGCGAGGTTGATGTCGTTCTCGATGACCAGGTCGACGTTGAGCGCGGCCCGCAGGCGGTCGGCCAGGTCGGGGCCCGGGAGGTTGGGGGCGAGGTCCAGGCGGCCGGCGTTCTGGTCGTAGACGCCCGGGGAGCCTACGACGGCGCAGACGATCGCGGACCAGTCGAGTTCGGCCTCGTGGGCGGCGGCGCGGGCCAGGCGGGCGACGAGTTCGGCCAGTTCGGCCGACGTGCGTGCGGTGTTCCGTCCGTCGGTACGGCCGGCGAACGTCCCCCGGAGATCGGCCACCGCCACCCGGATCCAGTCGCGGCCGATGTCGATGCCGGCGACGTGGGCCGAGGCGGCGTTCACGTCGTAGAGGGAGGTTACGGGGCCGGGGCGGCCGGACACCTCGCCTACCAGGTGGACCAGTCCGTCTTCTTCCAGTCCTGCCAGGGCGGCGGAGACGGTGGGCTTGGACAGGCCGGTGACCTTGGCGAGGTCGGCTCTGGACGCGGGGCCCTCCCGGTGGAGTTGGTCCAGTAGGCGCCGCTCGTTCATGACCCGCAGCAACCGCGGGTTTCCCAGCTCGCTTCGCACCGCGACCTCCCCTTCACGGCAGACTCTAGCCAACGCCCGGGATAGTAAATTACCTTTCTTACCAACCACCTTCCACCATCCCGATCCACCGTTCCCCGGAAAGGAACGTCCGCCTGATACGCGCCGGGCAAGGGACAACTCCGCGAGACGCGAGAAGGCCAGGCACGGAGGAGCCCAAGCAAGGAAGGACAGCGCAGGGCAAGAGGGCAAGGTCGAGCGCGGCCGCCAAAGGACGGCAGGTCCGGCACAGGTGGGCCGGTGGAGAAGGGCTGGTTGGAAGGTACGTGGACCCGGGGGTCTGGCTGCACTCGAGAGGAACGATGTGCGATGCACCGAGGAGTGATGGTCCCCGTCGCAGCGGCGATGCTGCTGCTGGCGGGGTGTGGCGGCGGCGGCGGCGGCGCGGGTACGACGGCGAGCGCCCAACCCTCCCAAGCCGAACAGACAGAACAGACAGGACAGGCGGCCAAGAAGATCGCCCTCTTCCTGCCCGAATCCAAGACGACCAGGTACGAGGCCTTCGACCGGCCCCTGTTCGAGGCCAAGGTCAAGGCGCTCTGCGCGACCTGCGAGATCCTCTACAGCAACGCCGACCAGGACGCCGCCAAGCAGCAACAGCAGGTCGAGGCGGCCATCACCCAGGGCGCGAACGTGCTGGTCCTGGACGCCGTGGACGCCGCCGCCGTGGCGCCGCTGGTCAATCAGGCCAAGCAGAAGCAGATCCCGGTCATCGCCTATGACCGGCTGATCTCGGGGATCGACTACGCGTACTACGTGTCGTTCAACAACGTGCGGGTGGGCGAGATGCAGGGGCAGGCGCTGCTGGACGCGCTCAACGCCAAGGGCACGGCGGCGAAGGGCGAGATCGTGATGATCCACGGCTCCCCCACCGACCCGAGCTCGGCCGACTACAAGAAGGGCGCCAAGAGCGTTCTGGACGGCAAGGTCAAGGTGGGCAGGGAGTTCGACACGCCGGACTGGAGCCCGGACAAGGCGCAGCAGCAGATGGAGCAGGCGATCACGGCGCTGGGCCGGGACAAGATCGTGGGTGTGCTGAGCGCGAACGACGGCATGGCGGGCGGGGCGATCGCGGCGATGAAGCGCGCGGGGTACGCGTCGCTGCCGCCGATCACCGGCCAGGACGCCGAACTCGCCGCGATCCAGCGCATTCTCACCGGCGAACAGCACATGACCATTTATCTGAACATCAGGGCCGAGGCGGAGAAGTCCGCCGAGCTGGCCGTCGCCCTGGCCAACGGCGAGACCCCGCAGGCCCCGGCCAAGGTCAGCAACGGCACCGCGGACATCCCGGCCTTCCTCCTCGACCCCATCCCGGTCACCGCCGACAAGGTCAAGGACACGATCGTGAAGGACAAGTTCTACACGGTCGAGCAGATCTGCACCGCCGAGATCAAGGCGGCCTGCGAGAAGAACGGCATCCAGTAGATGATCTCCGCATCGGGGATCACCAAGCGGTACGGCGCGGTCCAGGCCCTCGACGGGGCGAGCCTGGACCTGCGTCCCGGCGAGGTGGTCGCGCTCATGGGTGACAACGGCGCGGGCAAGTCCACCCTGGTCAAGACCATCTCGGGGGTGGTCATCCCGGACGCGGGCACGATGGCCGTGGACGGCGCGCCGGTCAGGATCGGCGGCCCGCGCGACGCCCAGGCCCTCGGCATCGCCACCGTCTACCAGGACCTCGCCCTGTGCGAGAACCTCGACGTCGTCGGCAACCTCTTCCTCGGCGCCGAGGACCGCTTCCTGCGCCACATCCGGATGGAGCGCGCCACCCGCGACCTGCTCGGCCAGCTCGACGTGCGCATCCGCGACATCCGGGTGCCGGTCGCGATGCTCTCCGGCGGCCAGCGGCAGTCGGTGGCCATCGCGCGGGCCCTGCTCGGCTCGCCGCGCCTGGTCATCCTGGACGAGCCGACCGCCGCGCTCGGCGTGGAGCAGACCGCGCAGGTGCTCGCGCTCATCGGACGGCTGCGCGAGCGCGGGCTCGCGGTGCTGGTCGTCTCACACAACCTGGCCGACGTGCGCGCGGTGAGCGACCGGGTGGCCGTCCTGCGCCTGGGCCGCAACGCGGGAGTCTTCGGTACGGCTACCGCCGCCCAGGAGGAGATCGTCGCCGCCATCACAGGAGCGGGAGCATGAACCCGGACACGACGCTGCGCACGCCGTACCCCATGAAGGTGTTGAAGCGCGGTGACATCGGCGCGTGGCCGGTCGTCGGCGCGCTCGTCGCGATCGCGATCATCTTCAGCACGCTCAACGACCGGTTCCTCTCGGCGCAGAACCTCACCACGCTGGCCCTGCAGATGGCCGCGACCGGCACGATCGCGCTCGGCATCATCATGGTGCTGCTGCTGGGCGAGATCGACCTGTCGGCCGGATCGGTCAGCGGGCTGTGCGCGACGGTCATGACGATCGTCAACGTGAAGCAGGGCTGGCATCCGCTGGCCTCGATCGGGCTCGCGCTGGTGGCGGGGGCGGCGATCGGGCTGCTGCACGGGCTGATGCTGACCCGGCTGCGGATGCCGTCGTTCGTGGTCACGCTGGCCGGGCTGATGGGCTGGCAGGGGTTGCTGCTCTACCTGCTGCGGGAGGGCGGCACGATCAACCTGCCGTTCACCGGCTTCATCTCCAAGCTGAGCGACACCTGGCTGCCGGGCTGGCTGTCGTGGCTGGTGGTGGCGGGGCTGGTGCTCGGCTCCGGCGGCGTGAGCCTGCTGAACCGGGTCCACCGGTCGCGGGCCGGGCTGCCGGTCACGCCCGTGTGGTGGCTGGGGGCACGTTCGGCGGGGCTGGCGGTGCTGCTGGGCGCGGGCGTGCTGATCATGTCGGCCGACCGCGGCGTGCCGTTGCTGCTGGTCATCTTCGGCACGCTGGTGGTGGGCTTCGACCTCGTGCTGCGGCACACCGCCTTCGGCCGGCACGTCTACGCGGTAGGCGGCAACGCCGAGGCGGCCAGGCGCGCGGGCATCAACGTGACCAGGATCCGGATCCTGGCGTTCATGCTCGGCTCGACGCTCGCCGCGGCCGGAGGGGTCCTGGCGGCCAGCCGTCTGTCGGCGGTCAACCAGCAGTCAGGCGGCAGCGACGTCCTGCTCATGGCGATCGCCGCGGCGGTCATCGGCGGCACCTCGCTGTTCGGCGGGCGCGGCCGGGCCTACGCCGCGCTGCTCGGGGTGCTGGTCATCCAGTCGATCACCAGCGGTATGTTCCTGCTCAGTGTGGACTCCTCGGTCCGCCTCATGGTCACGGCCGCGGTGCTCGCACTGGCGGTCGCCATCGACTCCCTCGCCAGAAAGGGTCCTATCAGGTGAGCCAGGTGCTGGGCATCGACGTCGGCGGTACGAAGATCGCGGTGGGGGTCTCCGGCGCCGACGGGCCCGAGGTCACCGCGCGCGAGCGCCTGGACACCGGCCCCGACGCGCTCGCGCGGGCGCTGGCCGCCGCCCGCCGCCTCGACCGGCATCCGGCCGCGGTCGGCTTCTCGACCACGGGGGTGATCCGCGACGGCGTGGTACGGCTGTCGCCGAACGTCCCCGGCTGGGACGGCCTGGAACTGCCCAGGCTGCTGGCCGAGGAGTTCGGCGACATCCCCGTGGCCATCGACAACGACGTGAACGCCGCGGCCGCCGCCGAACTGCGCTGGGGCGCGCTGCGCGGCGTCTCCACCGGCCTCTACCTGAACCTCGGCACCGGCCTGGCCGCGGCCCTGATCGTCGGCGGCGCCGTGGTGCCGGGGGCGCACGGCGCGGCGGGCGAGATCGGCTACCTCCAGGTGGAGCCGGGTGAACCGGCGTTCGCCGACGGTCATGTGCCGCTGGAGGAGCGGGTGTCGGGCAGCGGCCTGGCCAGGCGCGCCTCGGCCCTGCTGGGCCGTCCGGTCACCACCGCCCACCTCCTCACCCACTACTCCCAGGCCGGTTCCGACGACGTGGTGGGGGATCTGGTGACGCAGGCGTTGCGGCTGCTGGCGGTCAGCGTGGCCAACCTGTGCGTGATGGTCGATCCCGAGCGCCTCGTGGTGGGCGGCGGGATGATGGGGGCGGCTGACGTGATCATGCCAGGGCTGGTGGCCGAGGTGCGGCGGGCCGTACCCTTCGCGCCGGAGGTACGGCAGGCGCGCTTCAGCGACGACGCGCCCTTGCTGGGAGCCCTCGCACTGGCCCACGCCGCGATCTAGCCTGGCGGGCATGGCGACGAAGGTACGGCTCAGTGGTGAGCGGGCCACGCTGCTGGCGACGTTGTGGGGGCGGGCCCTGGATGCCAGGTCGTCCGCCTCGATCCTGCACGACACGATGGCCCTCCAGGTCGTGGGGCAGATCGACTTCGACTTCCGCCGGACGGGGCTGCGGCCCGGCGAGGAGTACACGGTCGCGCTGCGGGCGCGGCAGATCGACGTGTGGGCCAAGGAATGGCTGGCCACGCACCCGGAGGCGACCGTTCTCCACCTGGGCTGTGGCCTCGACAGCCGCGCGTGGCGGCTGGATCCGGGGCCGGGCGTGCGGTGGTTCGACGTGGACTATCCGGACGTGATCGAGCTGCGGGAGAAGCTCTACCCGCGGCGCGAGAACTACGCGGCGATCGGCTCGTCGGTGACCGACCTGGCCTGGCTGGAGCAGGTGCCCGCCGACCGGCCGGTGCTGGTCGTCGCCGAAGGTCTCGTCTACTACCTGCGCGAGGACGAGGGACGCGCGCTCTTCCACGCGATCGTGGAACGCTTCCCGCGCGGCCAGTTCGTCTTCGAGACGCTCAGCCGCCGGGGCATGAAGCTGCAGAAGCTGAACAAGGCCATGCAGACCGCGGGCGCCAAGGTCCACTGGGGAACCGACTCCGTGGCCGAGCTGGAGTCGATTCATCCCAGGCTGCGGTGCGTGACCACGATGAGCGCCCTCGACCTCGACGGATACTCCGCGCTCGGCTTCAAGTACCGCCTGCTGGCGGGCCTGGGGCGGCTGATTCCCACCCTCAGGAAAATGGCGACGTTCTACCGCCTGAACTTCTAGCGGGAGGGGGCGCCGCCGTTGTCGCGCCGGTCCAGGGCGAACTGGACGGCTTCGGCCGCCTCTTCCTCGTGCTCGTCGGCGGGGTTCCAGGGATACATCTCGTACATGATGCGACTCATCTCATAACGCGGGCGTACTTCGAGAAGGAGGCCGGACCCCGGTCACGGGTCGGACCGAGCCTGGTCCAACCGATCCGGGTCACGGATCCGGTGGGAGAGAAGGGTCTTAACGGCCGACGCAACGCCACACACCGCGGCGAGTGGTCAGCCTGCCCTAACAGGCCCCGCCGCGGCAGGTAATAAGTACGAGAACCTGGCGCATTGCCGCCAGCGTACCCCGGTATCTCGTTGGATGTCCTAGCATCTCGCATGCTGAGACACGAAAGGCGGCCGCCGCGTTCACGACGGCCGCCTTTCGCTGCGGGCTAGTCCTCCAGGTCCACCGAGCGGCCGCTGTCGGCGCCGATCTCGGCGATGATCTGGTCCACGACGTCGGCCGGGATGGCCGAGTCGACGGTCAGCGCGATGAGCGCCTTGCCGCCCTTGGTGTCGCGGGCCACCTGCATCGAGGCGATGTTGATGCCCTGCTCGCCGAGCAGGCGGCCGACCACGCCGACGATGCCGGGGCGGTCGGTGTAGGTGAAGAACGACAGGTGCGCGGTCGGCTCGATCTCCATCTCGTAGCCGTTGACCTCGACGATCTTCGTCACCTGGCGGGGGCCGGAGAGCGTACCCGACACCGAGACCTGGCGGCCGTCCGCCAGGACGCCGCGGACGGTGACGACATTGCGCCAGTCGGGGCTGTCGGAGCTGGTGACCAGCTCGACGTGGATGCCGCGGTCCTTGGCCAGCAGCGGCGCGTTGACGTAGGTGACCTGCTCCTCGATGACGTCGGCGAAGACGCCCTTGAGCGCCGCCAGCTCGACCACGCGCACGTCATGGGAGGCGATCTCGCCGCGCACCTCGATGTCGAGCTTGGTGGCGACCTCGCCGGCCAGCGCGGTGAAGACGCGGCCCAGCTTCTCGGCCAGCGGCAGGCCCGGCTTGACGTCCTCGGCGACCGCGCCGCCCTGGACGTTGACCGCGTCCGGCACGAACTCGCCGGCCAGCGCCAGCTTCACGCTCCGCGCGACCTGCGTGCCGGCCTTCTCCTGGGCCTCGTGCGTGGAGGCGCCGAGGTGCGGGGTGGCGACGACCTGGTCGAGCTCGAACAGCGGGCTGTCGGTGCAGGGCTCCTTCGCGAACACGTCGAGACCGGCGCCGGCGACCCGGCCCTCCTTGATCGCGGAGTAGAGCGCACCCTCGTCCACGATGCCGCCGCGGGCGACGTTGATGATCCGTACGCTCGGCTTGACCTCGTGCAGCTCCTTGTCGCCGATGAGACCGAGGGTCTCCTTCGACTTGGGCAGGTGCACGGTGATGAAGTCGGCCTGCTTGATGGCCTCCTCCAGGCTCACCAGCCGCACGCCCATCTGCGCGGCGCGGGCCGGCGGCAGGTAGGGGTCGTAGGCGATCAGCTCGACGCCGAACGGCTGCAGGCGCTGGGCCACGAGCTGGCCGATCTTGCCCAGGCCGAGGATGGCCACGACCTTCTCGTCCAGCTCGACGCCGGTGTACTTGGACCGCTTCCACTCCCCGTTCTTCAGCGCCGAGTGGGCCTGGGCGGTGTTGCGGGCGGAGGCAAGGATGAGCGCGATCGTCTGCTCGGCGGCGCTGGTGATGTTGGAGGTCGGCGCGTTGACGACCATGACACCGGCCTTGGTGGCCGCATCGACGTCAACGTTGTCGAGGCCGACACCGGCGCGGGCGACCACACGCAGCTTCGGCGCCGCGGCGATGGCCTCGGCGTCCACCTGCGTGGCGGATCTCACGATGATCGCGTCCACATCGGCGATGGCGGGCAGAAGCTGGGAGCGGTCGGCGCCGTCGGTGTGACGGACCTCGAAGTCCGCGGCGAGCACGGCGAGGCCTGCTTCGGACAGCTCCTCGGCGACCAGGACGACGGGCTTGTTCACAGTGGATCCTTAGGGCATGCGGCGGGCTGTGGAGGGGCACTGCGGCGGGCCCCTCGGGATCCCTCAGAGTGTATCCGCGCTTGTGAACGCGTTCACGAGGGTCTTGGGATCTGAGACGTACAGCACGCTGATACCGCAGCTGGGACGGGGGATACGAGGGTGACGAGTACCCCGCTCCGGGGAATCTCATCCATCCCGTGGCCATCTTTGTCTTGATCGGGAGATTTATTCGCTATTAGCCTGATAAGCCGTGGCCAACTACCTATGGTTCGTCATATGAGCATCGGGAACCCCGCTCTCGCCGACGTGCTCGCCCAGCATGGCAGTCCCCATCGCCTGCTCGGCGCCCTCAGTGATGGTGGAGTCCTCGTTGCCGTGCGGCCAGACCGATCAGTCGTGCTCGGCACGACACAGGCAGGTGACCGAGTACTGCTCGGGTACACCAGCCCGATGACCTACGCCCGGCATCGAGGCAGCCATTCCCTCTCGGCGTGCGACGCCGACACCATCCTGGACATCCAGCGGGTCACCGGGGTGCGCGAGATCGTGATCGACGCTGCCGGGCCCGCCGCGGCAGCCGTACCGATCGACGATCTGCAGCGCTTCCTGCGATCCACCAGGACGGGACCCACACCGGTGCTGTCGGCCGCCGCCCCGGCGGCCTACGCGACGGGTGCGATGGCGACGGTCTCGCGCGGCGGGGACATGTTCCGGCCCGCGCACAAGACCGCCATGATGCCGGAGGCGCCCGCCCAGCCGTGGATCCCGGCGCCGCGCCCCCACCTGTCCGGGCCGATGCAGCAGGTGGATCCCGGATACCGGCGCTGCACCCATCCCATCCTGCCCGCGTTGCGCCAGGCGATCGCCCAGTTGCTGGGCGACTACCCGCTCGTGCACCACGTGTGGATCTCCGAGGCCCGCACCGCGTCCGGCGCGACCGGGATCATGCTGCACGTGAAGGTGCACATGTCGGCGGCCGAGGACGTGGTGCGCGACCTCCACAGGGGCGCTCGGGCCAGGCTGCCGCAGTTCGCCGCCAGCGGGGCGCCGATCCTGATGGCCCGCGTGGCCGACGCGCGCAGCGAGCAGCGCATGGTGGAGATCGGCGCGCACGTGGTCTGCGCGGACGTCACCGACTGAGCGCGTTCTCCCGGGACCGGGCGGACGCCGGTTCCGGGCGTTGGGCCTTACCGAGCAAGGGCTCGGTAGGTTTGAATGTGAGGCATGATCGCATCGGCGGCGAACGCCCCCACGGTCCCGCGCGGCGTGCGGCTGGGCTACGGCGTGGGCTCCTTCTGCACGGCCACCTTCGCCGCCGTCCCCGGCCTGCTGCTGCTGTACTACATGACCAACTTCCTGGCGGTGCCCGCCTGGCTGGCCGGTGCGATCGTGGCCGCGCCCAAAGTCTGGGACCTGGTCATCAACCCGCTGGTGGGCCGCTGGTCGGACCGCACCCGATCGCGCCTCGGGCCGCGCCGTCCGTGGATGCTGGCCGGCGCGCTCACGCTGCCGCTGGCCTTCGTCGCCGTCTTCGCCGGTCCGCCGTTGCGCGGCCTGCCCGCCGCCCTCTACGTGGGCGCCTGCTTCCTGCTCGCCGCCACCGCGTACGCGCTGTTCGAGGTCCCGTACAAGGCGATGCCCGCCGAGATGACCGAGGACTACCACGAGCGCACCTCGCTGCTGCAGTGGCGCATGGTCTTCATCGGCGCCGCCACCGCCATCAGCGGCATCCTCGCGCCCTCGATCGTCAACAGCCAGGGCGAGAACGGCACCCTCGGCAGCTACCGCCTCATGGCGGTGACGATCGCGGTGATCATGTTCGCCGCGATGCTCGGCTCCTTCTTCGGTACGGCCCGCGCCCCCATGACCGGCGCCCCCGAACCCGACGGCGGCCGCCTGTGGGAGCAGTTCAAGGCGGTCCGGCGCAACCGGGCCTTCATCTGGCTGCTGGCCCTGAGTTCGACCCAGATGCTGGCCGTCAGCATGATGCTGGCCGCCGCGCCGTACTTCGCCGCGTACACGGTCGGCAACCCCAAGGCGACCACCACGCTCTTCGCGGTGCTGGTCGGGCCGATGCTGCTGACGATGCCGCTCTGGGTCTGGCTGTCGAAGCGCTTCGACAAGCGCGGCGCGATGGTGCTGGCCGCGATGATCTACGCGGGCGGGACGGCGCTGGCCGCCGCCACGCCCGTGCTGGGGCCGGTCTTCGCGCATGTGACGTTGCTCCTGGTCGGTGCGGGCATCGCGGGGGTCCAGCTGTTGCAGTTCTCGATGCTGGCCGACGTGGTCGCGGTGGACGCCGCGGTCACCGGCAAACGGCGCGCCGGGGTGTTCACCGGGCTGTGGACGGCCATCGAGAGCGGCATCGCCTCCTTCGGCGCGCTGTTCTTCGGGACGGTGCTGTCGATCGGCGGCTTCATCGAGTCGGATCCGAGCCGCCCGGTCACACAACCTGACACTGCGGTTACCGCAGTTTTGCTCGGTCAGACCGTGGTGCCCTCGGTAATCATCCTGTTGTCTGTTTTCATGACACTGAAGTACCGCCTGCCGAGGGACGTCCCATGGACCGATCAAGCCTCTACCACCAGGCCCGCTATGCCCTGAGGCATCCGGACCGGATCTTCCCCCACCTGCGGCGCCTGAGCCGCGACACCTGGCTGCGCCTGCGCACCGACGACCACGTGGCCTACTACCGGGCGGTCATGAAGTCCGACACCGCCCGCAGCGCCGAGGCTGCCGTGGGCTCCAAGTCACACGAGCGCTGGATGAGGCTGGGCCAGATGCAGTTCGACTACCTGGTCCGCCACGGCCTGAGCCCCGAGCACCGCATGCTGGAGATCGGCTGCGGCAACCTGCGGGCCGGTCGCCTGTTCATCGACTACCTGGATCCCGGCAACTACTACGGCCTCGACATCTCCCCCGACATCCTCGTCGCCGCCCAGGAGACCCTGGTGACACACGGGCTGCAGTCCCGCCTGCCCCACCTGACACCGGTACGCGACCTGCGCCTGGGTTTCCTGCCCGACGCGCACTTCGACGTCGTGCACGCCCACAGCGTCTTCTCACACTCGCCGCTGGAGGTCATCGAGGAGTGCTTCCGGCACGTGGGGCGGGTGATGAAGCCCGAGGGGTGGTTCGACTTCACCTTCGACCGCACCGAGGGCAAGGAGCACCAGGTGCTGCGGGAGGACTTCTACTACCGCACCGAGACACTCGTCGCCCTGGCCGACCGCCACGACCTGGACGCCGTCTTCATGGCCGACTGGGAGACCCTCCGGCACAAGCAGTCGAAGATCCGGGTGACCCGCCGGGCCTAGTCCTCGTCGGTCTCCTTGGGCGGTGGCGGCTGCCAGCCGGAGACCTTGAGGGTGAGCGCGTGGACTTCACGGTCAAGCCCCTCAAGCTTGTCCAGCCGCCGATCCACATGGTCGAACCGCACATTCATCTCATGCCGCAACCCACCGACCTCGGCATGCATCTCATTCCGCACACCCGCGAACTCCGCCACCATCTCCTTACGCAAGCCACCGATCTCAGCGTGCATCTCCTTACGCAAGCCGCCGATCTCGGCATGCATCTCGTTCCGCAGACCGCCGATCCCGGCCTGCATCTCGTTCCGCAGACCGCTGAACTCGGCACGCATCTCATTGCGGAGGCCGCCGATCTCGGCTCTCGTCTCGCCTGCCAGGCCGCTGATCTCGGCCCTGATGGTACGCAAACACAGGCCGATCATGGTGGCCAGAGCGGCACCCATGAGGCCGATCATGGTCCAGATCTGCGCCATGGTCATCATGCTAGAACCCCCTCCGCCAGGTGTCACCGGTTGGTGACCGACTGTGACAGCCGGGCGGAGGGGGCCGAAGGGCAGAACGGGGTTCTGTGGATAACTCAGGCGATGCGGCGTGACAGTGTGAGCCGGGTGCGGGTGAACGCTCCGGCGATCACCGCCGCCACCAACGGCAGGACGATCACCGTGACGGCCAGCAGGGGCCACGGGAAGACGATGTGGCTCAGGCTCGTCGGCTCCGGCTCCTCGCCGGCAGCAGCGTTGGAGATCTCCGACCAGGCCAACGCGACGCCCGTGACCGTCCCCGCCCCGAGGCCCACCACGGTGCCGAGCAGCGTGATGTAGGCCGCCTGCGCGGCGACGACCAGCCGCCTGGTGACGGGCGGGGCGCCCACCGCCGACATGGTGTCCAGGTCGCGACGCATGTCGGCCGCCGCCAGCCCGGTGGCGGCGAAGGTGCCGCCGAGTGCCAGGACCAGCGCCGCCACGGCCATGGCCCGGAACAACGCCTCGAAGTCGTTGCGGTACCCGGTCTCCACCCGGGCGAAGACGCCCCAGGCCAGCGACTCCATCTCCTTCTGGAACGCCGTCGGGTCGGCGGGGGTGTAGGCGGCGTAGAGGCGGCGGGGGCTGACCTGGTAACCGGCCTTGGTCAGGGCAGAGGGCGGGACCAGCGCCCCTTGGAGCAGCTTGTCGGACGGGCGCACCAGGACCGCGGGAACCCGGATGTTCGACGCCGCCCCGCCGCTCTCGCCGAGGAACTCGAGCTCCAGCCCGCCGTCCTTCACCTCTTCGGGGCGGAAGACGATCGCCTTCCCCTCCGCAAGGGCCGCCTCGGCCTTGGCGTCTCTGCGGCCCAGGGCGAGGGCGAGCAGGTCGGCGTCGCCGATCGATACCTCGTGCAGGGTGAAAGCCTGGTGACACTCATCGCAGACCTTCATCGGTTCAGAAACACCGAGGTTGCCGATCCGCCCCCTCTTGGTGTGTACGGCGTAGCCGGGCACGAACGTCGTCCCCGAGAACCGCTTCTCCACCGTCGCCCGGAGCTCCGCCCAGCCCCGGTCGTCCGCGGTGAGCGCCGAGACGGAGACCGTGCCCGGGGGCATCCTGGCGCCGTACCTGTCGCGTGAGTGCGCGTCCAGGCTGGTGAAGGCGATGCCCACCGCCACCAGCGTGGTGGTCACGCCCATGACGGCGGCGGCGGCGGAAGCCGTACGGACGCGATGGCGGGTGGCGTCGCGGACGGACAGGCGCAACGCGAGCGGCAGCCGCGCTGCCAGGCCCGCGCTGCGGCGGACCAGCCAGGGCATGAGCGCGACCAGCCCGAGCTGCACCAGCACGGCGGCGGCCAGGATCATCGTGAAGAGCGACCGGAGCGCGAAGTAGGTGGCGACCAGACCGGCGAGCACGAGCACCAGCCCGAGCACGGGCTTGCCGGCACGCTCGCGCGGCATGACGTCCTCGCGTCCGGCGAGCACCTCGGCGGGGGACTGCCGGGCGGCCTGGACGGCCGGCACGAGGGCGGCGATGACGCCGCTGGCCAGGCCGAGCAGGGCGATGCCCGCCACATACAGCCATGGGATGTCGATCGGGCCCGCGGTCGACACGAAGGGCATGGTCGACGGTCCCGCCACGCCCGCCGCGAGGCCGAGCACGAGGCCGGCGACGGTCGCGATCCCGCCCAGGAGGAGGCCGTCGGCCAGGACGATCGTGCGCAGGTGGCCGGGCGAGGCTCCTTGGGCGGCATACACGGCCAGTTCCCTGCGCCGGCGCCGCAGGGAGACCGCGAAGGCGGGCCCGGCCAGCAGTACGGTCTCCAGCACGATCATGACGACGCCCGCGCCGAGGCTGATGACGTTGATCACGGTGCGGTCGTCGGCCTCCCTGAACGTGCGCTCGTAGGACGTGCCGCGCGGCGGGTCGGTGATGACGGCGCGCGAGTGCACGGCCAGGCCGGTCTGGTTGAGCTTTTCCACGGCGGGCCAGAGCACCGGGGCGTCGGCGTCGAGGAGGAAACCGGTCCCCTGGCCGTCGCGCTTGTCGAACAGGATGGTGCCGCGCGTGGCCACGAGCTCGGTCCTGTGGGGCTCGAACGGGTGCGCGACCACGCCGACCACCTTCACCGGCCGGTACTGCCTGCTCACGTGGAGGGTCTCACCGAGCCGCATCCCCCTGCCGGCGAGCGCGGCCGAGACCGCGACCTCGCCGGGCGCCGCAGGGAAGCGACCCGAGGTCAGTTCGCGCATACCGCGGGTCATGGGGTCGCGCAGGTCGATCTCGAGCGCGGACACGTTCATGTAGGTCGCGCCGGTGCGGACGTCGACCGAGCCTCTGTCGTAGGTGATCAGGCGGCCCCGCACCATCGCCGGGAGCTGTTCGATCTTCCATTCGCCGAGTTCGGCGTCCGCGCCGTCGCCGTCGGCGGAGTAGGCGACGTCTCCGGAGATGTTCTGGACGACCGGCCGGCGGATGTGCTGCGTCATGATCTGGGCGTCGGCCGACCCGAGGCGGGTGGCCAGGCCCTCGCGGAGGCTCACGTGACTCGTGTCGATGCCGGTCAGCAGGGCGGTGAAGACGAGGACCGGCAGCGCGATCATCACCATGACCAGCGCGCTGCGTCCCTTGGCGCGCAGGCTGTCCCTTCGCGAGATGCGCAGCGCGGCGCGGAAGGCGCTCATCGGGCGCTCTCCAGCGGGACCGCGGTCGAGTCGGCGATCTCGCCGTCGCGCAGGAAGACCACCTTGTCGGCCCAGCCGGCGTACCGGGGCTCGTGGGTGACCAGGAGGACGGCCGCCCCGGCGTCGCAGCGGCCGCGGAGCAACTGGAGGATCTCGTCGCCGGTGGCGGTGTCGAGGGCGCCGGTCGGCTCGTCGGCCAGCAGCAGGCGGCGCTCCCCCACCAGGGCGCGGGCGATCGCCACGCGCTGGCGCTGGCCGCCGGACAACTCCTGGGGAAAGCGGTCGGCGATGTGGTCGAGCGCCACCTCGGCCAGCACGGCCAGGGCCTCCTGGCGAGCCTGCCGGGTGCGCACGCCGTCGAGTTCGCGGGGCAGCATCACGTTCTCGGCCGCGGTGAGGGCGGGGATGAGGTTGAGGTCCTGGAAGACATATCCGACGCTACGGCGCCGCAGCGCGGCCAGGTCGCCCACCTCGGCCAGGTCGCGTCCCTCGATCACGACGCGCCCCGAGGTGGGCCGGTCGAGCCCCCCGGCGAGGTTGAGCAGGGTCGACTTGCCGGAGCCCGACGGGCCCATCACCGCGACCAGCTCGCCGGGCGAGAGGTCGAGGCTCACCCCGTTGAGCGCGTGCACCCCCTCGTGCACGCGGGCCACGTCCTGCAGACTCACCACGGTCATGCCTTCTTCTCCTTGAGAACGGCCTCGCAATGGTCCAGCCAGCGCTGTTCCGCCTCGGCCTTGAAGATCGTCGAATCGAGGACGAGCCGCTGTGCCAGCCCGCCGGTGTGGGCCCGTTTGGCCCTGGTCAGCTCCTGCAGCGCGCGCATGGTGGCAGTGCGCTGGGTGAGGATGACGGCGGCCACGTCCGTGTCCCGGGCGGCGACGGCCATGGCCAGTTTGATCACGAGCTCGTCCCGAGGCCGGTCGGACTGTGCGACGGGGGTGCTGAACCATCGCTCCAGGTCCTCCCGACCGGCCTCGGTGATCGTGTAGACGGATCGCCCCTGGTCGTCGGCGCCGCCGGGCTCGACCAGTCCGTCACGTTCCATGCGCGAGAGCGTCGTGTAGACCTGGCCGATGTTCAGGGGCCAGGTCGCCCCCGTCGACGCCTCGAACTCCTGCTTGAGCTGGTAGCCGTAACGTGGCCCAGCGCTCAGGAGTGCCAGCATTCCGTGTCTGATCGACATGGATACTGAGTATGCATACTCAGTATGCGTATCGCAAGAGATCCTCGTATTCTGGACAGGGAACGCTCCTCAGGCCGATACTCAGGGAATGAGCTCGACGCATCCCCCGTTCCGCGCATCCGACGGGGAACGTGATCGCGCGATCAACGAGCTCCGTGACCGCGCAGTCGAGGGACGCATCTCTCACGACACTTTCGTCGGCAGGGTGGATCAGGCGTTGCGCGCGCAGAACCAGTACGAGCTCGACGAACTGGTCGCCGACCTGCCTCGCAGAGCCACCCTGCGGCAGCGTCTGACCGACATGGTCTCGGCCGTGTCCGACCTCACGACCCGCGTGCAGGCCGCGTGGCGACGTCCGCGCCTGCCCCGGCTGGCGCTGCCGGACGACGAGCGGGTGCGCTACGTCGTGGGCCGCGGCTCGGCCTGCGACCTCGTGCTCTCGGACCTGACGGTCTCACGCATCCACGCGGAGCTGCGGCGCGAGGACGACGGCGGATGGATGCTGGTCGACCTGGGCTCGCTCAACGGCACCCGGCTGAACGGCTGGCGCCTGGTGGGCCCGGCGAAGGTACGCTCGGGTGACGAGATCGCCTTCGGCGACTGCGGTTTCCTTCTGACCTCGGGTCAACCCTCCGCCTAAAATACGGATATTTGCGGATTACAGGCTGCCCGCGCTGGTCGATGATCCGAGCGAGTCCTCTCAGCTCATTGGAGATCACATGCGGCGCACCTCCGCCTCCCTCGCCGCGGGCGCGCTCGTCGCGGCCCTCGCGTGGGCTTCCTCGCCCGCCACACCGGCCACCGCGCTCGACCCCGCCGCCGGCGTGGCCGACCTGGCCACGGACATCAACAAGATCCTCGCCGACTCCCGCCTGACCATCGCCCGCGCGGGCGTCGTGGTGAAGAGCGCGGCCAACGGCGAGGAGCTCTACGCCACCGACGCCGGCAAGTTACTCATCCCCGCCTCCAACACCAAGCTGTTCACCGCCGCCGCGGCCGCCGAGACGCTCGGTCTCGACCACCGCTTCACCACCTCCGTACTGTCCTCCGGCCGCAAGGTCGGCTCCGTCCTCACCGGCGACCTCGTCCTGCGCGGCACCGGCGACCCGACCATCCTCGCCGAGGACTACGACCGCCTGGCCGCCGCCGTCGCGGGCAAGGGCATCAAGCTCGTCACCGGCAAGCTCGTCGCCGACGACACCTGGTTCGACGGCCAGCGCCTCGGCAACGACTGGGCGTGGGACGACGAGACCGCGTACTACGCCGCGCCGATCTCGGCCCTGACCGCCTCCCCCGACCGCGACTACGACGCCGGCTCCATCGTCGTGTCGGTCGCCGTCGCCGGCTCGGCGGTGAAGGTCTCCACGACGCCGGAGACGGACTACTTCAAGATCGTCAACCGGGCCACCGTGGGCGCCGAGACCAACGTGCTGATCGAACGCCAGCACGGCACCAGGACCGTCGTCATCACCGGCACCGTGGCCGACCCGTACGACGAGTGGGTGGCGGTCGACGACCCCACGGCCTACGTGTCGACGCTGTTCCGCAAGGCGCTGGCCAAGCACGGGGTGAAGGTCCTCGGCCCGACCACCTCCGCCGCCGCGCCCTCCGGCGCCGCCGAGCTGGCCGAGCACGAGTCGATGCCGCTGAACGAGCTGCTGGTGCCGTTCATGAAGCTGAGCAACAACATCCACGCCGAGATCCTCGTCAAGGCGATGGGCCGCAAGGTCGCCGGACAGGGCACCTGGCCGGCCGGCCTCAAGGTCACCACCGACTTCGCCAAGGCCAACGGCGTCCAGGTCATCAACATGCGCGACGGCTCCGGCCTGTCCCGCCGCGACGGCTTCACGCCCACGTCGATCACGCAACTGCTGAGCGCGGTGCGGGCCAAGCCGTGGTTCCCCGCGTACTACAGCTCGCTGCCGATCGCGGGCGAGCAGGACCGCTTCGTGGGCGGGACGCTGCGCAGCCGTATGCGCGGCACACCGGCGGCCGGGAACGTCCACGCCAAGACGGGCTCGCTCACCGGCGTCACCTCCCTGTCGGGGTATGTGACGAGCGCGGACGGGGAGCCGCTGGTGTTCTCGATCATGCTCAACCAGTACCTGTCCGGCGCCCCGAAGGACCTCGAAGACAAGATCGCCATCCGCCTGGCCCAGTTCTCCCGCACCAACCCCACCACGTCGGCGGAGCTCCGTTCCACAAGCCCCTCGCCGTCCGGCGATCTCGAATGCTCCTGGCTGAAGCCCGCCGTCTGCTGACCCCCTTCCATCTTCCATCCGTTACGGCAAGCCGCCCCGCCCCCACCCCCGCACGGGGCTGGGGGCATTCCAGGGTCACGGCAGGCAGGCCGCGCGTGGCCGGCCGCCGTTACGCCCGCCCAGCCGGCCGCCTACGGGGTTGGACCACTTGGCCGGTTGGGGCGGGCCGTTGCGGCGGGGACCATGTGCGACGTGAGAAGCGATCCCCACGATCGGCCTGCGCGCACGGCGGCGGGTGGGGGTGGGGCGGCTTGTCGTAACTCCGAGGGGGCGGTTTTGGGGGTTGGAGCGGTACCCCGAGGCGGTGATTTTGGGAGCGACGCGCGGCCGGGGATCTAGGTTTACCCAGGTGCGGGGGAGTTTTGTTACGAATGGGACACCTGGGACTCCAGGTATAGGGCGGTTTTTCGGGACATGCCCGATGTGTGCGCACCAGAATGCGGGTTCGAAGCAGCGTCTAACCCCCCATCGGAGGACAACGTGCGCAGACAGCTCCAGGCACTTGCCTGCCTCGGAAGTCTGACGGCATTGAGCACTCCCGTCACCGCCGCCCACGCCGCCACCCCCACCACCGGCGCGGAGCTCTGCCAGATCGTCGCGGCCAAGCCGTACATCGACGGCAAGGGCATGGTGCGCGGGGCTGCCGCGCGCAAGGGCTGCGACGACCCCGCCCGCCTGCGGGTACGGATCAAGCAGGCCCGTCCGGGCCCCGACCGCACCGTCAAGAGCGGCTCCAAGGTCATCACCAACGGCAGCATCGTGGCCGGAATCCGCTGCACCACCACCCCGCGCACCTTCTACGTGATCGCCCTCGACTCCACCGGCCAGACCAGCAGGTCCAGGCCCGTGCGGCTGTCGTGCTCCACTACCCCGACCCCGACACCGACCCCCACGCCGTCGCCCAGCCCCACGGGCACCCCGGCGCCCACGCCCACCCCCACGAACGGCGGCGGCGTCGGCTCGGCCGTGGAGGAAGAGGTCGTCAAGCTCACCAACGCGGCCCGCGCGGCCGGCGGCTGCAAGCCCCTCACCCACGACCCCAAGCTGAACGCCGCGGCCAGGGGCCACTCGGCCGACATGGCCGCGAAGGGCTACTTCTCCCACACCTCCCAGGACGGCCGCTCCCCCGGTGACCGCATCAAGGCCGCCGGATTCGGCTCGATGAGCGCGTGGGGTGAGAACATCGCCATGGGCCAGCGCACCGCCGCCTCCGTCGTGGACGGCTGGATGAAGAGCCCCGGTCACAAGGCGAACATCATGAACTGCAACTACACCCACATCGGCGCCGGCCAGGACCCCAAGGGCCCGCACTGGACCCAGGTCTTCGCCCGCCGCTGACCCCGCCCCTGCCACGGGAGCGCCGGGCGGCCTCCTCCGTGCGCGAAGCGCCGGAATCCCACCTCGCCCAGGCGTTCCCCTCCCTGCGGGCCCGCCCTCCGTCCCTACCGCACAGGGATCGGGGGCGGGCCCGCGCCCTCGCCGCCCCTGCCGCACAGGGGCCTGAGGGCCGCCCAAGCGGTCCGCGCCCCCGGACACCCTTCCGCCACTCCCCCCTCGGCGGTACGGCGGGCGGCGCGGACCGCCGGACTTGACCCTCACACCGTGGCAGGCCGTTCACTGACCGGCATGGTCACCTACCTGGGCTCCGGCCCCTACTGCTACAGCAACTCGCTCGCGATGGCGCTCGGCGAGCACGCGCCACCCGTGAGCGTCATCGAGACGCTGACCGGCTCCCCGTTCGGAGCACAGCTCATCGGCGGCGACACTCCCTTCTTCGACCCATACGCCTGGGACCCCGAGATCGGCCTGGACACGGCGATCGAGGCGCTCGGCTGGACCTGCGTACGCACCTCCGGCGGCACCCCGTCAGAAGCCCTGGCCCGCCTGCGCGCCACCGGCGGTCCCGCCCTGGCCGGCCCGCTCGACATGGAACTGCTGACCTACTCCCCGGAACCCGGCGGCGACCACTACGTCATGGTCCTCGCCGTGGACGGCGACACGGTCCTCCTCCACGACCCGGAGGGCTTCCCGTACGCCACGCTGCCCGTCGAGGACTTCCTCAAGTCCTGGCAGGCCGAGTCCGTCATGTACGAATCCGAGGGCTTCGTCCTGCGCACCGGCTTCACCCGGGTCCGCGAGGTGCCGTTCATGGACGCGCTCCGCGACTCGCTGCCCGGCGCGGCCCGCTGGCTGGCCGGGCGCGACGACCTGCCGATCCCGCCGGGCAGCCTCGGCGGCGCCGAGGCCGTGCACGCTCTCGCCGACCTGGTGGAGTCCGGGCTGCCGCCGCGGACGCGCGGGCTGCTGACCGGCTTCGCCATCAGGGTCGGCGTGCGCCGCCTGGCCGACGCGTCGACCTGCCTCGGCCTGCTCGGCCTGCCGGAGTCCGCCGAGGTGGCCGGCGAGCAGGCCCGCCTGCTGGGCGCCTTCCAGTATCCGCTCACCACGGGCGACAACCCGGCCGCGGCGGCGGCACTGCGCCGCTTGGCCCCGTCCTACGCGACCCTGCACGACAAGCTGCTGGCCCGCAGGTAGGTCAGCCGTCCAGGAGGGCGAGGAAGTCGCGCAGGATGGCGGGCAGCTGCTCCCGTTCCCGGCGCGGGAGCCGCTCGAACACCTCGCGCTGCGCCGCCAGCCCCGCCGTGACGGCCTGGTCGGCCACCTCCAGCCCGCGCGCCGTCAGCGTGATGACCAGGCCGCGCCGGTCGTCGGGGTCGGGTGACCGGGTGACCAGCCCGGCCTTCTCCAGCCGGTCGAGCCGCCCGGTCATCCCGCCGGAGGTCAGCATCAGCGACGCCGCCAGCACCTTGGGCGCCAGCTGGTACGGCTCGCCCGACCGCCGCAACGTGGCCACCACGTCGAACTCGCCCCGGCTGATCCCGAACCGCGCGTGAACCTGCTCCTGCCGGGCTCCCATCCGCTGTGAGATGCGGTAGATCCGCCCGAACACCTCCATGGCCTGGGTGTCCAGGTCGGGCCGTTCTTGGGCCCACTGCTCGATGATGCGGTCGACGTCGTCCACGGTCCCCATAATAGCTTGCATCTAAGTAGCTTAAGACTAAGATACTTAGGTATGAGAGACTTTCGGCTTGTCGCCTTCACCGCGGTCGCGCCCGCGCTCTGGGGCACCACCTACCTCGTGACCACCGAGTTCCTGCCCGCGAACAGGCCGCTGCTGGCCGCCGCCGTCCGCGCGTTGCCCGCCGGACTGCTGCTGATCGCCACCGTGGCCCTGCTCGCCGGACGGCTGGCGCTGCCGAAGCACGCGTGGTGGTGGCGTTCGGCGCTGCTCGGGTTCCTGAACATCGGCTTGTTCTTCGCCTTGCTCTTCATCGGCGCCTACCGGCTGCCCGGTGGCGTGGCCGCGGTCCTCGGGGCGCTGGGTCCGTTCGTGGTGGCCGCCTTGGCGTACCTGCTGCTGCGTGAACGGCCGGGCGGGCGGGCCATGGTCGGCGCGGTCATCGGCGTGGCCGGAGTGGCGCTCCTCGTGCTCCGCTCCACGGTCGCGCTGGACCCGATCGGCCTGGCGGCGGCGGCCGCGGGGATGGGCGTGATGTCGCTGGGCACCGTGCTGGGGCGCCGCTGGGGCGCGCCCGAGGGCTTCGCGAACCGCTCCACCGCGCTGCTGGCGCTCACCGGCTGGCAGCTGACGTGGGGCGGGCTGCTGCTGGTGCCGTTCATGTTCCTGATCGAGGGGGCGCTGCCGTCCTTCACGCTCACCAACCTCGGCGGCTTCGCCTACCTCACGCTCGTCGGCACCGCGCTGGCGTATGTCCTGTGGTTCCGCGGCGTCACCACGCTCGCGCCCACCCGGGTCACGGTCCTCGCGCTGCTCAGCCCGGTGGTGGCGGCCGTTCTGGGCTGGGCCGCGCTCGGCCAGTCGCTGTCGCCCGGCCAGCTCCTCGGGGCCGTGGCGGTCCTGGGCGCGATCCTGCTGGGCGCCTCCCGGCCACGCCGCCGCACCGAGCCGCCCGCCGAGACCACGGCCGAGCCCGTGGCCTCGGTTAGGCGAGCGTGAGCTTGATCAGCTCTCTGCGAGAGGAGACGCCGAGCTTGGGATAGGCCTTGTAGAGGTGATACTCGACGGTCCGCGGGCTCAGGAACAGCTTGGCCGCGATCTCCCTGCTGCTGGCTCCGTCGGCGGCCAGCCGTACCACCTGGAGCTCCTGCGGCGTCAGCCGGTCGAGCAGGTCCGCGGCGGCGGGCGTCGCGGCGGAACCACCGGCGATCCGCAACTCGGCGCGCGCCCGCTCGGCCCACGGCCGCGCACGCAGCCGCTCGAACGTCTCCAAGGCCGACCCGAGCAGCCCCCTCGCGTCGGCGCGGCGCCGCTCCCGCCGCAACCACTCGCCATAGAGGAGCTCGGTCCGCGCCCGCTCGAAGGGCCGGCTCGTCCCCTCATGCAGCCGTACGGCCCGCGCGAAGTGAGCCTCGTCGTCGGTCAGCAACGCCAGGCAGCGCTCGGCCATCGACAGCGCCCAGGGCTGCCCACCCGCGGCCGACCACTCACGCAGCCCGCGCAACGGCTCCCGCGCCGCCTCCGGCGCGCCCACCCTGACGGCGGCCTCCACGAGATCCCCGGTCGCGCCCATGAGCACGCCCGCGTGCCCGCCGGGCCCGCGCCGGGCGGCGAGCAGGCGGTCGAGCGCCTCCTGGGGACGTCCGAGGCCCAGGTCGAGAAGGCTCAGCATCGTGTCGGCGGCGACCCTGCCGGTGGCGGTGGAGTGGCGGGTGAGCTCCATGCAGCGTTCCTCGTCGCCCTCGATCGCGGCGATCCTGGCCAGGACCGTGTCGAGCTGCCCGGCGCGGCGCCGCAGCCCGGTGTCACGGGCGATCGCCGCCGCCTCGGCCACGGACGCCTCGGCGTCGCGGTGGAGCCCGGCCACGACCTGTATCTGGGCGAGCGCCTGGAGGGCGTCGGGCAGCGCGCCGACCAGCCCGTAGCGGCGGCACATGGCCACCTCCTCGGCCGCCCTGGCGAGGGTGGCGTCGTCGTCGCCCACGATCCAGCCCAGGTGCACGGCCCGCATCCGTGGTACGTCCTCGTCCTGCGCGGCGGTCCTGAGCAGGCGTACACCCTGGGAGTGGTCGCCGGAGATCAGGGCGGCCATGCCGCGCGCCGCCGGGTCCGGCCGTCCCAGGGACTCCAGCCGGTCGGCGGCCACCGCCACGATGTCCGGCATCCCGGCGAACCAGGCGTAGTCGGCCGCGGTGCGCAACATCCGGGCCGCCACGTCCACGGGCGCCGATCCGGCCGCCTGCACGAGGATGGCGGCCGCGTCGCCGGCGTCGCCGCGTTCGAGCTCCACCGCTGCCCGCACCCGCGCCGCCGTGGCCGGCGCGGGCCCTTCCGAGGTGAGTGAACGGCTCTGCCCGGCCAGGTCGGCGGCGAGGTCGACGTCACCGGCGGACAGAGCGAGCGTGGCGGCCTCGGCCAGGCGTACGGCGCGCTCGTCCAGGCCGGGGGTGAGGTGGGCGGCCTGCCGGTAGAGGTGTGCGGCGGCCGCGCAGGCGGTACGGAGCCTGGCGCGCTCGGCGGCGGCCACCAGTTCCGCCGCGGTCTCCTCGTCGGGGGCGATCGTGACCAGGGACAGGTGCAGGGCGCGCGTGTCGGGGTCGTCGGCCGCGTCCGCCAGCGCCCGGTGCGCGGCCATCCGCCGGGCCATGGGCATGCCGCGGTAGGCGGCGGTGGCGATCAGCGGGTGCCGGAAGGCGATCCCGGCGCCGGTGACCCGGATCAGGGCGGCGCGCTCGGCGGGCTGCAGATCGTCGAGCCCGGCCCCCAGTTCCTCCCCCGCCGCCAGCACAGCCCGCAGATCCCGCCCATCCCGCCCAGTCCGCCCTTCCCGCCCCGAAGCACCGGAAGGCGTGGAAGCACGGGAAGGGCCGGACGACTCGGAAGAGTCGGAGCGGCCGGTAGCACCGGAAGGGCCGGAAGGGCCAGAAGAGCCGGAGTGGCCGGAAGCACCCGTAGGGCCGGAAGCACCGGAGTGGCCGGAAGCGCCGGTGGGGCCGGACTCGACGTGGGCGCTGCCCGCGGCGGCCGCGAGCAGCAGCATGAGCTGCGTCCGCTCCGGCAGCACCGCGATCTGCGCCCGGAAGGCCGCCAGCACCCGATCGGCCACCGGCAGCGGCTCGCCCCGCCCGCCCTCAGGCGCCGCGGCGGCGAACTCGCGCAGCGCCAGCGGGTTGCCGCCCGACTCGGCCAGGACACGTTCCCGCAACGCCGGCGCCAGCCCGTACGCGCCCAGCAACCGGCCGGCGTCATCGGCCCCGAGCCGGCCGGGCCGCACCTCGGCCAGTCCCGGAGCGTCGAACCCCTCCTGCCGCGCGGCGAACACCATGGCCACCCCGTCCGCCCCGAGCCGCCTGGCGGCGAAGGTCAGCGCGTCCGTGCTGGCCCGGTCCAGCCACTGCGCATCGTCCACCAGGCACAACACCGCCCGATCGACGGCCAGCTCCGCCAGGAGCGTCAGCACCGCCAGCCCGATCCTGAACCGGTCGCTGGGCGCCTCCTCGGCCGCCGGGCCGCCCAGGACGGTGTGCAGCGCGCGGGCCTGCGCCTCGGGCAGGTCATCCAGGCGGGACTGCAACGGCCACAGCAGCCCGACCAGCCCGGCGAACGCGAGGTCGGCCTCCGCCTCGATGCCGGTCACCCTGACCACCAGCAGCCCGGCCGCCGCCGCCCGCCCGGCGGTCCAGTCGAGCAACGCCGACTTGCCGATCCCCGCCTCGCCACGCAGGACCAGCGCCCCGCTGCGTCCCTCCAGGGCGTCGGTGACCAAGGCCCCGAGCGCGGCCTGCTCGGCGTGCCTGCCGTGCAGCACGTGGCCCACCGGACACCCCCGAAGTTCCGTAACCCAACCCAGAAATCCTACTGATTCGCGGTACGTAGACCTTTCCTACGGTGGTGACCAGCCGTTTTAAGGAGTTTGACCGTGAATGAGAAACGTGGGATGAGCCTGGCTCTCCTGGCGTTCGCCAACCTGATCACCTCCCTGGATTTCACCATCGTCTACGTCGCCTTGCCGGACATCGCGCGGGAGGTCGGGTTCACCCCGCACTCGCTGCAGTGGGTGGTGAGCGCCTACGCGGTGCTGTTCGGCGGGTTCCTGCTGCTCGGCGGCCGGTTGGCGGACCTGGTGGGCCGGCGCAGGATGTTCGCCGCCGGCCTCAGCCTGTACGGCGTGGGCTCGCTGCTCGGCGGCCTTGCCCCCTCGCCCGCCCTGCTGATCGTGGCCAGGATGCTCCAGGGCCTCGGCGGGGCGATCCTCGCACCGGCCACGCTTTCCCTGGTCAACACCATGTTCCCGGCCGGCAGGGCCCGTACCAGAGCATTGACCGTGTGGGCGACCGGCGGTGCGGCGGGGCTGAGCCTCGGCTCGCTGCTCGGCGGCGCGCTCACCAACTGGCTCGGCTGGCAGTGGGTCTTCTTCGTCAACGTGCCGCTGGCCCTCATCGGCCTCGCCCTCGCGCCCGGCCTGCTGGTCGCCGACGGCGCGCGGGAGCGCGGGCGGACCTTCGACCTGCCCGGCGCCCTCACCGGTACGGCCGGCGTCACGCTCCTGGTGTTCGCCGTCGCCCAGGGCCCGGAGGCGGGCTGGACCTCGGCACCGGTGATCGTCTCGGCCCTGCTGGCCGTGGTCCTGCTGGGGGCGTTCCTGGCGGTGGAGAAGCGCAGCTCCAGCCCTCTGATGCCGCTGAGGCTGTTCGGCAACCGGAGCCTGAGCGCCGCCGCCGTGGTCATCCTGGTGTTCGGGCTCACCCTGCAGGCGATCCCGTACTTCCTCACGCTGTACTTCCAGGGCGTGCTCGGGTTCAGCGCGCTGCAGACCGGGGTCGCCTTCCTCGGCCCGACCCTGTCCATCACGTTCGGCAACACGATCAGCGAGCGCCTGATCGGCCGGCTCGGCACCAGGACCACGCTCATCGCCGGTCTCGTCGCGGGCGCCGCGGGCAGCGCGCTGCTCGGGCCGGGGATGACGGCGGACGGGTCGTACCTGACCGTGCTGGCCGGCATCGTGGTCGTCGGCCTGGGGATGGGCCTGATCTACCCGGCCATGTTCAACGCGGTCGGCAGCGGTGTGGACGGCTCCGAGCAGGGCACCGCCTCCGGCATCGCCAACACCGCGCTCCAGGTGGGTTCTGGCGCCGGGCTGGCGGTGCTGGTGGCCGTGGCCAACGCCGGGCTGGGCGGGCTGTCCGGTGAGGCGCTGCGCGCGGCCACCGCCGACGGCCTCGCGGTCGCCGCCTACGTCGCCGCCGCCGGATCGCTGCTCGGCGTCCTGGCCGCGCTGCGCCTGCCCGGCCTGTCCAGGACCCCGGTCCTGGCGGAGGAGAGCGTCTAGACGCCTGAGG